>CAYFIR010000080.1:0-31201 GCA_964343195.1 uncultured Bacteroidia bacterium
GGTATGGGGTATGGGGTATGGGGTATGGGGTATGGGGTATGGGGTATGGGGTATGGGGTATGGGGTATGGGGTATGCAGGGGGATTCGAGAGCCGCTACTCAAGGGTTACAACTTATTCCGTATCCCGTATTCCACATTCTCCTATGTCCTATTCCGCACATTCTTCCTTACCATTTAGGAAAAAATGCACCAATTGCGGCCTGGTAAGACTGATTGGTAGAATATGTGCGTTGAATGGGTGAGTTTGGATATATTGCCACCCCATTGATAAATATCAAAATATGAAGGCAGTTACGTGGCTGAGCCTTGTCAGCCTATTTCTACTGGGAGCAATGCCAGCCCCCTCTACTCCTCCTGATATCTGCAAGCTCAAAGGATCGGTTTACATCGAACAAACGGCTTCGTTTGCGGATTTTCGGGTATTTGTACAGGATGTGGAGGCATTTGCCGACTTGGTTGTATATAAGGAACAGGGCGAAATCTTTGCAGATAAACCAGGACACTGGTACATCACCGACGTCAAAAGCTTCGCAGATTTCAGCATCTATATCGAGGATGTCGAAGCTTTCGCAGACTTTACCATTGCCTATACCCCATTTCAATCCGCTGCTGGCTGCAACAACTAATGATCGATCCAAACACCTTACATACCGACTATATCTCTCTTGTTTTTGAGGCTGACACCGAAAAACAGGAGATCCTCATCGCCCTGCTGGCTGACCTGGGGTTTGAGGGTTTTGAGGAATATGATGATCGGCTAAGGGCCTATATTCCGGTTTCAAACTTTGACCGTGAAGCTACCGAAGCCATCGTTGATCAGATACCAGACGTCAGCCTTGCAGAAGAAGGCATCGTTCCTGACACCAACTGGAACGAAGTCTGGGAAAGGGCCTACGATCCCATCTATGTAGACGATTATGCTCAGATACTGGCGATTTTCCATGAAGCCCAGCCCGGGTTTGAGCATACCCTGTGGATCACCCCTCAAATGTCATTTGGGACCGGACACCACCCTACGACTCGCCTCATGATCCGCCACATTCGGGAACTGGACCTCACCGACGCCAGGATCCTTGATATGGGCTGTGGAACGGGGGTGTTGGGCATCCTCACCCGAAAGCTAGGAGCCAGTGAAGTGGTCGGCATAGACATCGACCGCTGGAGCGCTGAAAATGCCGCAGAAAACGCGGACCACAACCAGTTGGATGGCTTTACCTGGCTTCAGGGAGACCAAAGCCATATTCCAGCCGAGCCATTCGACTTCATCCTCGCCAATATCAACCGAAACGTCCTCCTGGCTGACATTCCGGCTTACGTAAAAGCATTGAAGCCTGGTGGCCTACTGGTTATGAGTGGATTTTTCCCAGGCGACCTCCCCGCACTTGAGGAGCGACTGGCTCCATTTGGTCTGGAGTTTATTACACAAAAAACAGAAGGAGAATGGTGTGCCGCACGTTGGCAGAAGCCTATGGCCTAGCCAACCCTGGTGTAACCATTTTCGAAAAAACCATTAATCATCTATCGCAGTATTCCCCTATTCAGACCCATTTTTCCAAAACACCTTACTATGCGTAGAATCGTTCTTATTACCCTTACCCTGGGATTTCTGTTAAGCAGCCATCTGAGTAGGGCTCAAGTAGATTTTTTCCCGACAGAACCCGAGGAGTTCCTGCCCAAATTCACCAGCTTCCTCAAGCAGGAGCGAAATACACGGGCCAGCGAAGCAGCTGAAAAACTGCTGCTGATGTGGAATGGCGGACAACTGACTGCTCCCGAGCAGGAAATTTTCATCCAACTGGCTAACCAGATGGTGCGCAACCGCCTGGATGCAGATCCTGCCATGAGCCAGTTGACCCTGCTCCTCTATCAACTGAAAAACGACCAGACCAAGGTAAAGATCCCGGTCGATGCCTTCCTGGAAGTAACGGGGCAGTGCATTGCCAACCTGGACCCCAAAAGCTGCGAAAGCTACCTCCAGTCTCTGTTTTTATACCTCCCATCGGGTCGCCCGGTATCCAAGGCCCGTTACCACTGGGAGATTACTTCCCCAAACCCTGTGCTTTCTTTCGAAACAAGGGAAACACTGGATGGCCCCAAGAGCGCTCCAGTGCTCACTTTCCCGGAAACCAACCTCCGCTATCAGACCTCCCGATTTAATGACTCTACGCTGATCACGGGAGTTTCTGGCAAGTACTTTCCCGTTACCAAAAGCTTCGAAGCGAGTGGAGGCCGGGTTACCTGGGCTAAAATGGGGCTGGACCCGGCCCAGGTTTACTGCGACCTGGAAGATTATAACCTGAACTTCAACGTAGGCCTGGTGAAAGCCGATACCGCTACTTTCTACTATGAAGGGCTGCTCTCAGAATCCATCCGCGGAAGATTTGAAGACCGGAACATCGGGTATGAGAATATTTCCAAGGCCAACTACCCCTATTTCCAGAGCTATGAAGGAGGAATCGTGATCGAAAACCTCGTCCCTGGAGTAGTTTATGAAGGAGGATTTTCCCTGAGGGGCACACGCAAAATCGGTTCAGCATACGATGTCTATGAAGCTCCTGAGACACCTGAGGAAGGAGAATCCGGTACAGGCATCATTTATGACGATCCATTCGATCCGTTTGGAACGGGAGCAAGCTCGAGCAGCGACTGGGGCGATTCGGACTGGGAAAGTGCCGAGGATGAATTCTCGACCTTTGGGAGCAGTGACACTGACTTTGAGTCAGAAGAATATACCGGAATGGATCCATTCGCCCTGCCTCCTGCCGGATCTGAAATGGGCGGTCTGTACGGGATGGCCCTACGCCATGTTCCCGCCAAACTGGAGATCAAGCGAGCGGATACGACTGTCATCAAACTGACTGGGGAAGCATTCGTGCTGGATGAGGAGAAAATGATCGGCCGCAACCTCATGGCCGTCATCTACCAGGGTTCCGATCAGCAGGACAGCATCTACCACCCCGGAATGGACCTGGCCTATACTGGGGTTGACACGGTTTTGCGCCTCAAGCGCTCTGGTCGCGGTAACTCCCGGGCGATTCCCTTTATCAGTTCCTACCATGAGTTCTTCCTGTTCTTTGAGACCATCGTGTGGGACCTGACCGAACAGGAGTTACGCTTTACTTCACTCATCGACCGGGAGAATAAAATTTCGACCATAGAGTCGTTTGACTATTTCACCATGGAGCGCTACCGTCGACTGCAGGGCATCCTGCCATTTAACCCCGTCGGAGCCATTTACCGCTACAAGGTGGTTGAAAAGTCCCCCACCATGTTTCCCGAGGACATCCTTCAATCTTACCGATTGGAGAGTGATGAGACTACTGATATGTTTCGGCGGATACTCCCCTCACTCGAAGGTTCTGGATTCCTGTCCTATGATCGGGACACCTACGAAATTACTCCTACCGAGAAGCTTGACAACTGGGCTCGCGCAGCCAGAAAGGCCAAAGACTTTGATGCCATCCAGCTGATATCCCAGGTAGATACGGGTGCAAACGCGATCCTGAACATGGAAACCATGGACATGGAACTCCGCGGAGTGCCTTTCTTCAGCCTCAGCGACTCTGTTTTCCTCAGAGTGCGGCCCTCCGAAGGAAGAGTCCTCGTCCAGGAAGGTCGTAACCTTCAGTTCGGAGGGGATATGGCCGTAGGACGGGTAAATTTCTATTCCAGTAATGAAGATCATCCCAGCTTTACTTTCTATTACGACACCTATCAGATCTACTGTGACTCGGTCGATTCCATGCGATTTGTATTGACCCGTGGTGCCAGCAGGACTGACTCATTAACACCGCTGGAAAAGGCCCTGAGTAATACGGTATTTGAAGGGGTAACCGGGGTAATTCACATCGATGATCCCCGCAATAAATCAGGAGAAAAAGGTGGACTTAACAGCCGCAATGAGGCCGAAGAAGCCTACTACGCTCAATTCCCTGTTTTTGACAGCTATTCGCAGTCCTATCTCTACTGGGATGACCCCAGCATCCAGGGAGGGGTGTATGACCGATCCAGCATGTACTTTGCCATATCGCCATTTGTGCTGGACAGCCTGGAAAACTTTGATGAGGCCCGGTTGAATTTCGGGGGCAAATTTGTCTCCAAGGGGATCTTCCCAGAGTTTGACCAGAATCTCCAGGTGATGGATGACAATACCCTCGGTTTTTCAAAAGAAACTCCGCCAGATGGCATACGCATCTATGAGGGCAAAGGGAGATTTTTCAGCGAAGTCACCCTGGACCATGCCGGCTTGAAGGGAGACGGCCGCATCGAATACCTGGGTACTGTAGCCCAAAGCGATAGTTTCAACTTTTATTTTGACTCTGTAACCGCCAACGTCAGCTATTTCAGCCTGAAACGTGGGTATCAGGGCGGGGTGTATTTTCCTTCGGTAGAAGCCAACTCGGCCTATTATACCTGGTACACCCAGGAAGATGCCCTCTCATTGCAAAGCACCAGTTACGAAGAACTATCCATGTTCGATGGCCAGGGGACCTTTAACGGCATTCTGTCCATTTCCAAAAGGGGGATGGTTGGAAGTGGTGATCTGACCATGGGGCAGATCAAAATTCACAGTGACAGCATATTTTTTGACCGGAATATCTATGGGGAAGATGTTGTCACCGCTCCCCGAGGAGATTTCATCGTCATGGATGAAGTAGGAGGCACAGACAGCGTACTGTTCATTGCCGAGAATGTGGATATCGAATACAACATCGCTGAGCATACCTCTACCTTTGCTCAGGTGGATAGTGGAGGATTGGGAGAATTTCCCAAGCAGCAGTATGCCACCACATTTGCTTCGGGTAGCTTTGATCGATCCAAGAACCAGCTGGACCTGGAAGGTTCCGGTGGACGAGATTACTTCATCTCGACCGATCCACAGATGGACAACCTGAAGTTCTTTGGAGAAGATGCCTACTTTGACCTGGACAGTCAGCAGGTGCGAATCTCCGGTGTACCCAATATCTACGTCGCTGACGCCATCATCACCCCTGACAGCCAAAAGGTCGTGATCGAGAACGACGGCAGGCTTCAGGACCTCAAGAAAGCGGTAGTGGAAGCCGATCAGGAAACCAGAATGCACCGCATCTACGAAGCCGATGTGCAGATTCTTTCCCGAAACGACTACGAGGGCTCAGGTAAATACGACTACATCGAAGTAAACGGACGTCCTCAATACATTCAGTTTGATAACATCCGCATCAACAGCGATACGGTCACTACCGCCTCGGGCATGATCGCAGAGGAAGACAACTTCTACCTGACCGAACGCATTCTCTTCAAGGGACGAACAGAACTTGATGCGACCAACCGCTTCCTGACCTTTGAAGGGGAGGTAAAAATCGAGTCTGAAAATCCTGTCTTCAAGGGAGCCTGGTTCACATTTGAAGAGTCCATTGTAAATCCCGACTCGGTGTTTATTCCGATTGCGGATGACCTCACCAACGAGATGGGCGAAGATCTGATTGTGGGCCTTGCCTTCGTGCCAGAAGCCCGACTATTCTACTCCAACTTCCTGCAGGCCAAAGAAGATCCGGATGACCGCGAGGTTCTGACAGCTTCCGGCGGCTTGACGTTTGACCGCCAGAGGAAGGAGTTCCGGATTGGCTCGGAGGACAAACTGCTGCGCCGCGTATATCGTGGAGCCACCGTGGCTTTCAACGACTCCGCGAATACCATTACCTCTCAGGGGCTACTCAATTTCCCGACGGACTTTGAAGACAAGACCATTGGCATGCGGGCATCGGGTAGCTGGAAGGAAACCGTAGGCCGTAACGACCTGAGTACCGACCTGTTGATTGGCTTTGACTTTGGGGGCCTGATTGACAAGGATGCCATAGAAGGCTTTATGAGCAAGGCTCCATATGTCATGGCTGCCGCCCGAGACATCGATATGAGTCAGCGGTCCCTTCAGGAGGCTGCGTCGGAACTGCTAGACGAAGATCGAAGTAGCGAACGGCAAACCCAGGAATTCGTGGAGCAGGTACGTACCGAGATGGTAAGTTCTGGTATCAAGCTATCCGAACAGTTGGGCTTTGACCTGACACTCTCCGGGGTAAATTTCCAGTTCAATGAAGATTATCGGGCACTGTTCTGCGACTCCAAGGTAGGATTTGTAGGGCTGGGCGATGCCGCAATTAACAAGACGGTAGAATCCAAAATTGTCTACCAGTTCGGTACCATCTCCTCTGATTACGAGAAGCAGCCGGACCGCGTGACCATCCTGCTGGAACTGGACGCCAGTGGCTATAACTGGATCTTCTTCCACTATGAAGACGAGGTACTTTACACCCTTTCTTCCTTCGTCGAGGAATACAACGTTCCTATCCAGGAGGCCATCGACAAGGCAAAGGACACCAGTGGCATGCGCATAGAGCTCGCCACTGAGGACATGCTGGCCAAGTTCCGTCAGGAGTTTATTGTGAAGTTCATCCGCTAATCCGGTATGATATAGGTTTATTTTACCCGGCTTCATCCGAAGTCGGGTATTTTTTGTTGCCAACTTTAAACTTCTGCGTCCAAACTTCCGTCCTTGCCACGCTTGTTACAAGAAAGCTGAGGAAGACTGTTTAGACATCAAAGAGGTAACCCTATATTTGCGCCATGGATTTTGGAGTACTGTTAACCACCCAGGGACTAGTCAGCATGATCACGCTGACGATGATGGAGATCATCCTGGGTATCGACAACATCGTTTTTATTTCAATTGTAGCGGGCAAGCTACCGGAAGACCAGCAGGGGCGTGCACGGACACTTGGCCTTATGCTCGCACTCATTTTTCGGATCGCCCTGCTGTTGTCCATTAGCTGGATCGTATCACTTACCTACACGGTCTTTAATCCCATCAGTTGGCTAGACATGGGACTGAGTCCGGAGTTTCTGGAAAACTTTAACCTGAGCTGGCGGGACCTGATCCTGATTGCCGGAGGAATTTTCCTGATGGGAAAGACCATTTCGGAAATGCACCACAAGCTGGAGGGGGAAGACGAATCGGGAGAAAAGAAGCTCAAGGTTTCTACCTTTGGTGGTGTCATCGCCCAGATAGCAGCCCTTGACGTAGTCTTTTCCTTTGATAGCATTCTGACGGCGGTGGGCCTGGTGGATGAAGTGTTGATCATGATTGCTGCTGTGGTAATCGCTTTGGTCATCATGCTGGTGGCCGCCAAGCCCATTTCCGACTTCATTAACAGCCGCCCCACCATGAAAATGCTCGCCTTGTCCTTCCTTCTGCTAATCGGATTTATGCTGATTGCAGAAGGCTTTGAACAGCATGTGGAGAAAGGGTATCTTTACTTCGCAATGGCATTTTCCTTTGGAGTAGAAACCCTGAATGGACGGCTACGAAAGAAGGAGGAAGTTGCCCCAGTCCAACTGCGGGAACGGTATAGGGAAGATGAGGAGTAGTTCGTAGCTGGATACTGACCTGACTATCATTGGGTTACAACAACTTAACCTTATACCAAATTCCGCATACCGTTTTCCGCCCATATTCCCCCTATACACCCTATCCCCCTTCATACCTCCATACCTTCATACCTCCATCCCTCCATCCCTCCATCCCTCCATCCCTTCACCCCTTAACCTCCTCCCAGTCCCGTGCCCAATATCAAACTAGATTTTGCCCGCAGGTACCTCTTCTCCCGGAAGTCCAGCAACGCCATCAACCTGATCACATGGGTGTCGATGATTGGCATCGGCATCGGTACCGCTGCGCTGATCCTGGTGCTGTCGGTATTCAACGGGCTGACAGATTTTATCGAAGGGCTTTTTGCCTCGGTGGATCCTGAGATCAAGATTGTGGCGACCCTGGGGAAGACCTTTGAAGAGCAACCTGGAATGGCAGACAGCCTGCTGGCACATCCGGACGTGGTATCCCTAACCCGTACCCTGGAAGGGAGAATCTGGATGGAGTACCAGGATCGGCAGACATTTGCTTCGCTGAAGGGAGTCGAAGACAATTTTGGCCAGGTCAATACCCTGGAAGAAAACGTGTTTGGAGGTTCCTATACCTTCGCACCTCGTAGCGGGGTCACGCAGGCAGTTTTGGGCAACATCATCGCACATCAGCTTAGCGCCAACGTCGAGGACGAAAACAACCCCATCAGGGTGTATTACCTCCCCCAAAATTCCAGGGGTCGAGACCTCCGGGCAGATGCGCGGGTGGAACAGATATTTCCGGCAGGCTATTTCAGTATCCAGAAGGAATACGACGAAAAATACGTTTTCACCAGCCTGAACTTCGTCCAGAAATTCTTTGAGCTTGAAAACCACCTCTCCGCTTACGAACTGCGCCTCACCGATATTAAACGTGCCGAAGCCGTTCAGGAGGATTTACAGGCACTTCTTGGACCCGATTTCGAGGTACAAACATGGTATGAGCAGCATGCGGCGCTTTACCGGGTCATGAAAAATGAAAAATTCATCAGTTACCTGATTTTGGTGCTGATGCTCAGCATCCTGGCGATCAACATAGTTGGGGGACTCTCCATGATTGTCATGGAAAAAACCCGAGACATCGCCGTGCTCAAGTCCATGGGAGCGACTTCAAGACTCGTCCGTAGGGTTTTTGAAAACCTGGGGCTGTTGGTGGGAGCCATCGGAGGCGGCCTGGGGGCTATATTGGCACTTCTTCTTGGACTTGGGCAAAAATACCTGGGCTTTGTCTCGCTTCAGGGAGGAGAGTCGTTCAGGGTAAAGGCCTTCCCGATCGAGCTGCAACTATGGGACTTTGTCCTGGTACTGGTGACAGTTGTCGTTCTGGCTGGAATTGCTTCCATCTACCCAGCCATACAGGCAGCCCGCATCCAGGTAGTTGAAGGATTGAGAAACTGATCAGTTTCCCTGCTGAAAACGTTTTTTTAGCTGATCCAGATTTTCCCCTGTTTGAAGATCCCGGTAGAGGCGAGCCATAAATCCATCTTCTGGCCATAGTTCAAGAAAATATCCCACAAACTCCTCGGCATCCTGGTAGGCCTCTGCCTCCAGTGCCACATGAATGGCCATGCGGTAGGCTTTTTCGTAGGTGGGATACCGTACCCCTATCAATAGCTTGCTGTACTGATGGGCTTCTGCATATTGTCCCAGCATGAAATGTGCCACCACCAGATGATAGACATTGCGGCTGAGAGTCGGCATGTAGGAATAGGCTTCCTGAAAATATGGCAAAGCAAGACCGGGATCATGGGTCGTGTTTAAAACGTATATGCCAGCGTCCATGATCAGATCTGCATACTGGAGGTCTTCCGTTGGGGTGGCGAATGGTCGCAGATCCTTAATCGCCTTAAGCCGTCTTTGCTGGCTGGAGTCCGCAGAGGGATACAGGCTAAAGGAGTCCTCAAAGATGGTGCTGGCTCCAATCCAATAGGTTTTAAATTCTCGTCTCGCTTCGGATTCCAGGCGATTGGCCATAGACTGATGATGGGCATTTACCCAAAATACAGCTGCTCCCATCCATACAATTGCCAGTGTCATCCATTTTCCAAAGTACCCCTGATCGGAGTTCTTCTCCCAGAGTTTGGCCAACTGGACCGCCAGAATCAGTACCCAAACCGCTGGAAGCGAGAACAGGTCCCAGTCAATCTGCATGGAGAGAAGTGGGTTCAGGACGAAAAATGCTCCCATATACGTCAGTAGCACCAGGCCAAGCAACCGGAGTAAGTCAAAACGGGGGGAGGGATCGGTTAATTTCTGGAGCCCCCCCATCAAAATCCACAGCCATGCAGGAGCAGACCAGATAAACAGAAGCATCAGATAATCCCATATATGTGCCAGCGAAAACAGGGTGTACTGATCCAATGGAGCGGGCTCTGATGTCACCACCGGAATGACCAGCGCCTCCTCGAGGGTATCCGAGGTATAGGTCCGCCCACTATACCCTGGATATACGACCAGCGCAAGTAGTAGTATTCCGGCAATGCCGATTGGCAGCAGCAGTTGCAGGAGGAATTTTCCTGGCTTGAGGAACTCCCTGCTTGCCGGCAATAGTTTGTAAAGGGTGATCAGAATGCCAGGCAGAATAAGCAGTAGCGAGGTAATATGTAGTTTGGCAGCCAGCAAGGTCATCCCCCACACCCAAATCAGGTTACTCTTTTTCCCGGAATGCCAGGCATTTACGAGTACAATTCCATACCCAAGTAGTACGAGAAAACTGAGCGGGTAAAACTCGGCATGGCGGTAAAACACCTGGGTAAAGGGGGCAGCCAATCCCATGACCCAAAGGCTCCAGGCCAGGCCATTTGACTTCACCTCTTTCCCGATCCACCAGGTCCAAAGTCCGACAAAAGCTGCTCCCGCAGCCGTATTCACCCACAGAAACGCCTTTAGCACACTGCTCTCTCCCAATATTGCCACGACCTGAGAAATGCCAATAATGGTGTTGGAGCCAATTTTGGGATCGAAAAAATTCAGGTAGAAAAGATTCTCCCAAATCCGGGAGTCCCAGCCGATCAACCCTACCGCCATGTCTGTGCGGTTGAACCGTGCATCCCCAAAGGAGTCTATCACCATGGGAAATGCATTGATGATGAGTAGATATAGCAGGCCAACAATCCACGGAAACACCTTCTGAGTCGAAGGAAATCCAATGCGGATTCTTTCAAGCGGGTTCTTATCCCGGGGGATCCAGGCCATAACGGCCAACAGCATCCCTATCCCTGCCCAGAGCCACTGCCCAGGCTTGGGCAAAAACACCCAGTGATGCGTCCCCCAAAATTCTTCCGGCATCCCTATTGAAGCCAGGTAGGGAACAAACAGCAGGAATGTCAGGGAGACACGAGTCGGAAAATTCAATCCAGTGGATGATCTAGCAGTCATTGGGGGATCCTAATGGGCCTAAAAATAGGGCTTTTTTAGAATTGAGAAATTACACGGAACCTTTCTTCAGGTAGATATTGAGACAGAAAATAGAATAACCACTGCCTTCCGGGGAAGGCAGTGGCGGTAATTTATCGAAATTGGACCTATTGCTTAACAATGGTCTTGCCATACACCTCTTGCTGACCAGTGGTCAGGATCAGTTGATAAGCTCCAGCCGGTAGTTGTGAGAGTTGCTGGTTCAGGTCCAGGTTTACGGATTGCAGCGGGCCATCCTGCATCCAGACTCTTTTTCCTTCCTGAGACCATAAAATCGCGGTTACACCTTCCGAATAGCCATTCAGATCCAGGGTTACATCTCCTTTGGATGGATTGGGATAAACGGTCAACTCCCGCATTTCTTCCCCCGCTGCTACATACTTGATGGAACTGTAGGCAAACGCTCCATCCAGGTCAATCTGACGAAGTCGGTAATAGGCTCCCTCCCTGTTGATGTGCTCAAATCGGTAGTCCTTTAAGGTTTCCGAGTCTCCGGCTCCTGGTACAAACCCGATGGTCTGGAATTCTACAGCGTCAAAACTATACTCTACCTCAAAGCCTTTATTGTTCACCTCCTGTGTGGTGATCCAGTCTAGTTGCACATTGGCAGGGTCGAGACGAATAGCGTCAAAACTCAACAGGGTAACTGGAAAAGGGAAATCGGTGTCAAAAGCTTGTGAGAAAATCCCGTAACCATCTCCTTCTGTTGTACCGAGAGCCTCATGTGTTCCTCCCTGCCAGATATACTGTGCATCTCCCATAACCAGCGGATTGGAGGCTACGGCTGGATTCATCTGATTTTCAGCTGTGGTAGTATTCACCAGGGTCTCGCTCTCGACAATGATGCCGGGGTTCTTCATGACAGCGGTATAGATGCCGCCAGCATCTCCATCCTGATCAAAACTGGTCCATGCCAACACATAAAACCCACTACTGGTAGGGCTCGCATCTACATGCTGCTGCGTTCCGGCAGTCGTAGAATTAACCCGTACCTCCGGGCTCGTAGCAACTCCCAGATAGTCATATACCCGAGCATAAATCCCGTAATCATCACCATCCTGCCCATAACTGGCCCAGGAAATAAGGAAGGCACCACCGCCATCCATCGCAACAGTTGGCTCCAACTGGTGACCCGCAGTAGTGGTATTTACCCCAAACTCAGCCCCGATGGCTACACCTGCTCCCGTAAATCGTCGGGCATAAATGCCATACCCGCTGCCATCCTGTCCCAGGCTCTGCCAGGTCACCACGACTTCTCCTGTACCTTCGTCCACTGCGATATCAGGGTTCATCTGACGATTGACAGGGGTATTATTCACCAGTACGTCACCTGTAATGGCTGTTCCTGATGAATTAAATGCTTTCATGAAGATTTCTCCTTCACTTTCCCAGGTGATGTAAAAATCACCGGTACTACGCATCGCTACCTGAGGGGTGGTTTGATTTCCCAGCGTAGAAAAATGCAGGAGTGATTCTCCTACAATCACCCCTGTACCTACGTTTCGGAGGGTAAAATAAACGCCCCATCCGCTGCCATCCTGATTCAGGCTCTGCCAGGCTACCACGTAATTGCCATTGTCCAATAAAGCCACGGCAGGGTTTCGCTGGTCATTGGAGGTAGTAGAGTTTACTACGAAATCAGCCAGTACAACTGTACCTGCACTGTTGAAAACCTTGGCGATAATTCCATTTGCACTCCCGTCTCCAAGCTGAGATTGCCATGCGGTTATATACCGACCGGACGCGGTCATGCTGATGGCTGGGTTTTTCTGGGCATTGGCGGTAGTGGTATTCAGGCCCGACTCAACACCTGAACTTGAAAGTTGGGCATATGCGGGACTAAGAAGGAGGGCCCAGAAGGCCATCCCTAACCAAAATTTCATTTTTCTCATTTTCTTCTCTTAAAAAGCCAGGTAGATACTTTTATTGATCGGACTTGTCTACGGAAGCATTCAGTTGCTCACGTTGCATAAACAGAGCTTCCAACTGCTGCATGCGCTGCTCCATTTCCATCACCCTGGCTTCATATTGCTGATTTATCGCCTGGTTTTGAGCTTCCAGTTCAGAAATTCTGGCTTCATATTCCTCATTAATCGTTTGTTGAGAGGCCAACTCTTCTGCCTGTGATTCTACCAGGTTGTTCAGTTCCTGTACCGACTTGACCAGTGGTACCACAAACTCTGCATAGCGCAGGCCATAAGCCTGGGTCTCAGGATTCTCGGGGATCTTCACTCCGCTGAAGTCATACCCCAGGTTTTGTGCGGCGCGCTCTACTTCCTGGGCGATAAAGCCGGAATATTGAACGGTAGCTTTTTCTGCTCCCGCCTCCTGTAATTCTTCAGGTAACTCCGCCCCATTAGTAAAGGATTGAAGCGCATCGATGTCAAAGTTATACGTCACTGGACGCAGGGACTCAATGAAGTCCAGCCCCGGTACATTTTCGGTGACATTGGTCTTGAAACGGCCATCGGAGGTCGCAGTCCAGTTAACCGTCCCACCAATAGAAGCAGTGGTAGCATTGCCCAGGTACACTTCATTGTCCGCGGTCAGGGTTTGCTGAGATCCGATGACAATGGAGTTATTGCCCGTGAGACTGACTGCACGCCCCAATCCAATGCTCTCGGTTCCATTTATAACTATTTGTCGGCCTATCCCGATGGAGTTGTTGCCTGTGACACGACCAATATACCCTACAGATATAGCTCCATCTGAGGAGGCATGCGCATCTGAACCAATTGAAATAGCCCTTACCTGAGATTCTGTAGAGTATCCAAGTGTAGTGGCATCATCACCACGGACCATGGTTGTACCTCCCATAATTCCGGTAGTAGCCCCACCAGCTCCTATGAAGGTACAACGTGAACGGTTGGTACTATTGAAATCAGCGTAGGCTCCCATGCCGACATTATCCTCCCCCACACGGTTCCTAAATCCGGCTGCGGCTCCTACGTAAGTGTTCCGGTTAGCGTTACCGGTAGCATTGGTACGGTTGTTATCCCACCCGGCATATGCCCCTACAAAGGTATTGTAGTCTGCATGCTCAGTCGCGGCACCTGCAGCGGCACCCAGGGCAGTATTGTAGATACCCGCCCCACAATCTATTAGAGAAGAGTCACCAATTGAGGTGTTATGGTGCCCATTGCTGTTGTCGTACCCGGCTTCGTTTCCGACAAAGGTGTTCCGATAGCCTAGAGTGTTGGTTCTGCCTGCGGTGCTACCTACGAAGGTATTATCGTCCCCGTCAGTATTGTTGTATCCCGCATCCTCCCCTATGAAGGTATTGTCGCGACCTGTGGTATTTAGGTACCCCGCAGTCTCACCGACAAAGGTATTGTCGACTCCACTGGTATTATTCAGCCCTGCGTCTACCCCGATGAAGGTGTTATCGGTTGCGGTATTGGCGCGTCCGGCTCGGGTTCCGACAAAAGTGTTATCCGTTCCAGTGGTATTGGAACGACCCGCATCCTGTCCGAGGAAGGTGTTATCTGAGGCTGAGGAATTGCTAAAACCAGCCTGCTCTCCCAAAAATACATTGTTGGAGCCAGAGGAATTGCTCCTCCCGGCAGAGTCTCCAATAAAGGTGTTGTAATCTCCTGTAGAAAGTGAGGCTCCCGCTCCCGAACCGAGAGTCTCGTTTAATGTCTGAGCAAACAAAGGAGTTTGAAAAAGGAGAATTGTCAGTGCAAGTATTGACGTGGATAAAAGTTGCTTCATGATAAATTTCGAAGATGTGTTAGTATAATTCCAAGGTGGGTATCGTGTTGCCTTCGATAAAAGAACGGAAGTAGGGAGTGTATTTTTTATTTACAGATTTTGCATTAAACATGGATCACAGGAGGATTTGGGGGTCAGCGATGTAATAGGAAGAGGACTGACTGTTACTCCTAAAACACTTTGAGAATCCCCAAACTCACAAATTCGGATGTTGTAATTAACGTACATTTACTCAAAATATGCAATATTTTCGAAATTCGTACTAAAATTCTTACATCATCTGTTCACCATTTGATCTTAGCTGCAAAAATCTGGTGATCATTGGCTTCCGCCTTCCAACACCTTAACCCTCCATTTTTTCATGCAACAAAAGCTTTACACGCGGCTTAGCTCCCAGCAACTCTCCCAACTCACCGAACTTTGGAATCAGGAATACCCTGCCCAGCTTCAACATAGGGACCCACTCAGCCTTAAATCTTACCTTCATACCCTGCCCCATCCTGAGCATATTCTATTGTTAGAAAATGGAGTGATTTGTGGATGGCTGTTTACCTTTGACCGGGAGGAAGATCGCTGGTTTGGGATGATGGTCAGGCGGGAACAGCAGGGCAAGGGCCTGGGAAGGCAACTACTGGAGGAGGCCATGAAAAGGGAACCCCACCTCAACGGATGGGCAGTCGATGTAGCAGGCTACCAGAAAGCAGATGGCTCCGCCTATTCTTCTCCCCTCCCCTTTTACCTGCGGATGGGATTTAAAGTGATTCCTGGGGAGCGATTCGAAACCGAAGCACTCTCTACAGTAAAAATTGTCTGGTCCAGATCTGATCAGAAGGGATAGCCGATAGCCAAACTCGGATTGGGTCGAATCTGCCGTAAAAAGGGTTCGTCCAGCTTGATCACCCATCCTCCCAGTGCAGGACTATACAACTGCTGTCCCAGGTCGATCCGGATGATCAGGAAGCTGGCATCAAAACGGAAGCCCATGCCCACATCCCAACCAAGGCTCAGGTTATCGGCTGACAGGGTGGCCGGGCTGGAAAAATCATCCGGGACGGAGGTCTGATCATAGCCTGCCAGCCAGCGAGTGGTCGAGCGATTGAGCCAGACATTCCCCACATCGGTAAAGAAGGCCAGTTCCAGGTAGAGGTAGGGAATCGCATCGATGCGGTATTCAGCATTTAGCTCGAACAGGTACTCTCCGCCCGGGGCAGAAAGGCTGGATAGGGTGATGCTGTCAGTCACCACTTCGGGCTGACTGGCATCTTCGATCAAGCGCTGCCCCCCAAGGTCCTGGCTATAACGGACGCGACCGGGCCCCAGGGTATTGGACTGCCAACCCCGCATGCCATTGATCCCCCCGGTAAAGAAACGCGCCTGACGGGGTACGATGGGAGTCCCGCCCAGTGCTCTGGCTCCGCCGACGGCCCCTCGGAATACCAGCTCGGAAGAGGAACCCGTGGGAATGAACACTTTTCCCTCGAGAGAGCCCCTGGCATATTGCCCGTAGAAACGGTTGAGAAACTTTCCGTCGTCGATATTGACATCCTCTTCCACCACCTGCTCCAGCAGGGCCAGCGCATTGCCTCCCCATTCGATTCCTACCTGAAAGTAGTAGGTAGGCCGATCCCGATAAGCACGGTAATTCTGGTGGGTAAAGGTCAGTTGCATGGAGCTGCTAAACCTGGGCAAAAAGTCCTGATACAACCCTGGTGGGAGACTGACCACCTCACGCTCCAGCGTGGATAGCAGCGTGTCTGAGGATACATCTATGATCTGTCCAGGCGTTACATCATTCTCAAATTCATCCAGATCCAGGCGAAGGGAAGGAGTAATCAAACTAAAGGAAAAGGGAGTGAATCGGGTAAACTCCACCGTTTTTTTGTCTACATCCACATATTCGCTCCGGTGATTTCGCCACTGATAGGTCAGCTGTACACTGGGTGCCAACTGGGTCAGATCCCCATAGTTCTCCAGGTTGAACCCTGTTTCCAGGACCGTGTTGGGGTTATAGCTGTTGATGTTTCTTTTTCGTCGCTCGGAAAGCACCCGCTCCAGGATGGCTGTACCCAGGAAACGGGGGATATTCAAACTGGCGCTACCCCCCACCTCATAAAACAGAGAGTTACTACTGCGTGGGGTATTGCCTTCGGAATCGGTGTTGTCAGACTGATTGGCCAGCAGGCCCACGCTTCCAGAAAATGATACCTCAAAGAGTTCCGACTTCCCGAATGCATTGCGATTTCGGAGACCAAGGTTGGCACCCAGGCTGGGAAGAAAGGTCGCATTCTGAGCGGTAATATCCCGTGTGAAGGCCTCTGCCCCGAACTTGACCCGATACCGTGGCGCGAGATTCAGGTTAATCACAGCCTGTACTTCATCCGAACTGACTGGCTGTGTATTGATGAGCAGGTACTGCACCATGTTGAGTTCCTGTAGCCTTCGCTGCGTTTGGTCAAGCTCCCGTTGCAGGAACAGGCGCTCGGTGTTGTCGCCGATATAGATGCGATTGGACAGGAAGTTGTAGTTGATCCGGTGCAAATCTGTCGGGGAGACATTGAAGCTATACGGCAGTGTACTGGCAAAGACCTTGGAGGTAATCCCCAGGCTGTCGCGCCCGAGAGAATCAAGCTCTGAGGCTGACAGGGAAATGGTCTGACCTGAGGCTCCTTCCCGCGGGGGGCCGATGATATTGACCAAAACGTCTCGTATTCTGTACAACTGTGGTGTCTCCAGCAGTTCGATCGTCACATCCATCCACCGTTCATCAGGAAAATTTCCCAGGGAATCAGGCTTGTTGACCGAAAGCATCGTGTCCAGCACGAAGTTGATCATTGACGGAGAAAAATAGAGAAAGCCAGAATTTCGCAGGGCACTGGTACCACGGGTTCGCTCGGCATCAAAGGTCCGGTGGTCATATCGGTCTCCGGGTTGCAGGAGAGTAGGAAAAGAGGGATTGCTGTATTGAAAGGTAAAGAATCCGGTATGTTCATTTTGCTCCAAAGGCTTGACATCAACCTCACGAATCCGAAATACTGGCCCGCCTTCTACCTGAAAGGTAACCTTGGCCTTCTGCTGCCTTCTGCGAAGAAATTTGTGAGAAGTATCGATGCTGTAGCCAATGGTCGGGTAAAAATAGCCTCTTGCAAACATCGCCCTGCGCAGATTGGCCAAATCCTCGTTAAGTGACACGGTATCCAACAGGACCGGAGGCTCTCCCATCCGGTATTTGATAAACCTGATGGTCCTGGAGACCACGCCTTTTACCGAATCATCATCGGCGATCGGCTGCTTTTTAGGGAGAAAAACCCGCTCCATTCCCACGCCCACGTTGTGAATGTGCAGAGCCGTCTTGGGAAGCAGCATCCTACGGTTGGCCTCGGTCCGGACCGCCTGGTACAGGAGCCCCTCGTCCAATTCGCCTTTGTATTCGATCGAGGGATCGTTTTTCAGGAGTACGTCTGGGGTACGAACAAAACGGGTAGCGTTGCAGCCCATCAGTATCAGGGTTGCAGCACAGTATATTACCAGAAAGGAGTATTTGTTTATTTTAGCCCACATGCGAGTCCAAAACCTATCCAAGGCCAAATTAAAACAATATTCAGCCCTTTCCCTGAAAAAGTACCGATATCGAACACAACAGTTTTTGATAGAAGGGAATAAAATGGTGAAAGAAGCCATTTCCTCTGGTTGGGACATAGAGGCGATCATTCTAATACAGGAACGGGCGGAGGAAGCTGAAGATTTTGCTCCTCACACCGTATATCTCACGGAGGAATCGACTTTTCGCCAAATATCACAACAGCCACAGCCAGAAGGGATCCTGGCAGTGCTTCCTTTTCCGGAAACCCCCACCTGGCCCCCTGACTGCATCGCGGCCCTCCCTCCTGGGCCAGGCTTCATCCTGGAGGACATGCAGGACCCTGGCAACCTGGGCACGCTGATCCGGACAGCCGACTGGCTGGGTTTTCAATCCATTATCTGCTCCAAAGGCTCCGTGGATGTACTTAATCCCAAGGTTTTGCGTAGTACCATGGGGAGTTTTTTCAGAGTGCCTGTTTATTACTTTTCAGACCTGCCCGGGCACCTGTCGAACCACCTGGACCACTGCTGGGCCGCAGATATGGACGGTCAGCGACTGGATCAAGCTTCTTTCGGAGCTAAGGATTATATTGTATTGGGAAATGAAGCCAACGGGCTGTCTGTGGAGCTTCGGCAACTGGCAGGATTAAAGAAACTACACATACCCGGACGGGGTGGAGCCGAATCTTTAAATGCTGCCATCGCAGGAGCCATGATAGGCTGGCAGCTATTTTGCCATATACCGAAAACATAACCCGCCTGCATTAATTTCTGCAACATCTATCCATTGAGTCTGGCCAGTATCATAGCAATCATATTACAAACTGTCATCCGATTACCTGTGCTAATCGGAGGCGGCCTGCTCCTGATCATGCTACTCACAGGGTTTTCTTTCTGGATGGTTGGGTACTTAAGGCGAAGAAGAATCATACGGGAACTGGCGGGGGACATAGCTCCGCAGACCATTTTTCGGGCCCAGCACTCCTACATGCCCGTCATGCTGCCAGGAAAGTCACTTGAGGCAACGCAATGGTTAAAAGAAGTCCTCACAGAGCCCAGCCCGGTCTATTCTCACTGGATCCTGTCAGGGCCTGATGGGGCTGGCAAGACCACAGTACTGACCCGCTTTTTTCATCAAAACCGACATCGATTACGCCCCCGTTGGCGCATGGAGTTGCTGGCCCTGGGATCTCCTGACGCTCTTCTGCGCATTACCAGGATGCCCCAGCGAAAGAACATCATTCTCATCCTAGACGGCCTGGATGATGACCCTATGCTTGTGGAAAATCCCGTGCAGCGCCTCGATGAAATCATGAAGGCCACCCAGGGGTTTGGCAGGGTGGTCATATCCTGTTCTGCTGCCGCCTGGCCAGGTGGATGGAATCCTGCTGCTGATGGCACTTCTCTTCGGTTTACTGGCCAGGAAACTTCGCAGCTTTTTGGCATTGCTGAGCTTCCACTTCCACAGCAGTTTAAAGCACCAGAAACCCTGCATGCCATTATCCGCAATCTCGCAGTGGCCCAGTCGCCCCATCTTGCCAGCGAGGTATTGAGTAGAGGAATGGCCAGCACACAGGAAAATGGAGAGCCCAGGTTGCCGGAATCGGCAGCGAGACAGTTTTGGTGGCAGATTGCAGAGGCCATGCAACTCAGGGCAAGGCAGGGAATGGGCCTCACGGTCAAAGCCTTCCAGCTAGAGGAGCTGAGAGAACGCTACGCTGATACCTGGACTACTCAGGCCCTTACCCAAAACTTTCTGTGGCTCGATCGCGTGGGGCGATACCGATTCGTGCACGGATGCCTGCTTTCGTTTTTCCGTGCCGAATCCATCCGCAGGGCAGAAAGCCTTACGGATGAACAAATATGGCGTAGCTTGCCAAGGGGAGCCTTTTTTTATCAATCTCTGGTTTGGCAGGAAGTTCAGGAAGAGTTTGAAGGAGATCCATGGTTTTATCGTACGGCAAGGAGCCTTGAGCGGGCTCCCATTCAGGCCATTCGTCCTCAGCAGGTTATCGAAATCAGCCGTCTTTATCTCCCGGGCAGTGCTATTTCGCAGCCTCCATTTTTTCTCCCACAACTCAAAAACCTGAAAGGGCTTTATCTGGAAGGAATTGCCCGTCACCAGATTCCAGCCAGCTGGCTCAGTTCCCTCCCGGATCCTCAGGTGCAGATATATTTAACCCGGGAACAGAAGATCCGGCAGGTGCTGCGCTTTCAGGCTACTCAACATGAGGAAGACCTGGAGCCTGATGAATCCATTTCGGTGCACGCTCTTAGCCTTGAGCCCGTACTGCTAAGGGAACAACCAGATCCTACGCGACCGATTTATAACCCAAGGGGACATCAACGTGGAGAGGCCAGCCTGCTACATTTGCTGAAACTGGACGTTAACCGACTGCTGCGTCAGGCGGAGCCAAAGGAGACGGGATGGGTACTCGATGAAACCCTAAGCCTCGCTGAGTGGGGGCTGTTCAATCGTGCTCGTGCCTACCGGGTGCCGGATGGCTCCTTCAATCTGGTGATGGAACAAACCATCATGTCCACCTTGCTGGTACAGGAACTTCGGGTCCTGATCAACCAGTTGTTGGCGGCTTTAGGACCTGATGATGAAGGACTGGGCACCATCAACCCCGATGATGAAGCCCAGTTGCGTGACGGCCACTGGATGGGACGAAAATGGCTCTGGAAGGCCCATGACCGCTACGTGAATCCCGTTTACCTGTTTGCAGATCAGCCGGGATGCGCGACGATGACGATTTGGGGATTATCAGCGCCATGAAAAAAAAAGGCCCTACCTGAAACAGGTAGAGCCTTGATATTATCATTTTAACCAGCTGTCAACTAGTCATCCCATCTTGTAGAAAGCGTGTCTTCCAGTTGAGCCCCAAGTGCTTCACTTTCAGATACTGGTGCATTCGACTCAGACTCCTCATACTCAGCCCGGTTGCGATCAAATTCATCGAAATCGTAATCAGGCATCAGTTCAGTCTTCACATGCTCAACTGTATTGTTCAGGGAAGCCAGGAACTTGTTGAAATCTTCCTTGTAAAGGAAAATTTTGTGCTTGTCGTAGCCTGGGCGATTGAATCGGCGCTTGCTTTCGGTAATGGTGATGTAAAAGTCATTGGAGCGTGTTGACCTTACATCGAAAAAATAAGTACGCTTTCCAGCTCTGATTTTTTCTGAATACACTTCGTCGCGGTCTCGCTCTCTGTCTCTTTCTCGATCTCTCCCGTGCATATCTAGTTGGTTAATACTAGGAACTTTATTCTCGTGATGGTCAAAAATATAAATTATTGACAAACACTCAAACGGGTATCAGGTTAAGTAAATATTTATTTTTTCTTACATGGCGCTAATCCCGGGTGATTTTCGGGCTTAAACCAGTCATTTTTAATGAAAAGCGAAGATTCCTGCGATTATCCGTCAGATAGATCAATTCCCAGTTCTTCCAGACGCTTTCGCTCCTCTGCCTCCATTTGTTGCTGTCTTTCAAGTAGAAGTTCCTCTTTTCGACGGATAAAGCGAGCAGCACGTCGACCAAAGTCTCCACTTTGTTCCATTCGCTCAATTTTCTCTACAGTATCATTATCTCCGGCAGCTTTCGCCATCTGCTTCAGATAGGCAAGTCGGGCCCGAAAGATCTGCTCCTGGTTATCGGCTGCTTCTCGCACTTCCTTATTGGTCAGTTGGCTAACGATCTCCACATTCTTCACCCATTCAAATCGCCCACCACGGACAAACTCCAGCGCATCATAAGAGCCATCAGGCCCCATTTCCCAAATATCTACCAGATGCTGGTCTCCCGTTCCGGGGCTCCCCAGGTGGTCGTAGGCAATGACCTCCTTTTTGCTCCAGGGAAAAAATCCCCCTTCGATATAGGCAAAATTAAGCGTGAAGGGGGCGTACTCTGAATAGCGGAAGATTGCGCGGTGTTTCGCTACGAGTTTGTCAAAATAGAATACATTCGCTCCAAAAAGTGCGCGGGTACTGTCTCTGGGATCGAAGGAAAGCACCTCCACGAACTTGAGGTTACTACGATTGTCCAATCCATTCCAGCCCATCAGGACATACATATCCTGTTTGACGCGACGAATGGAACCGTTTCGCTTGCGGACCTTGGGATCGTAATACTTGAAGGTATAGCGGGGAATTTCATCGCCATGGTACTTGGCGGGATAGTAGATGCCTCCCAGCCACTGGGTGTTATCCAGCACCATGTTTTCGATTCCTGGTGGGATTTCCTCCATTTCAATCAGAGGAATGACAATGTATTCGGTTTCCCCCTGAGCCGTCCTGAATTTTCGCTGGATGAAGCCAAAGTAATAATGGATAGCAGGGCCATACCGAAGATTGGGGTCCTGCTGATCCATGATCTGCCAGGTGAAGACCCGGAAAGAATTGTCCTCTGCGGTCAGCATTCCAATGGTTTCCAGTGAGTCAAATGGATAATCATAGCTTTCCGGGCGACGCAGGGTTTCACTCAGCAAAGCCGCAAAGGCCTTGTTCTGCTCAAATTTGTATTCAAAATCTTCGTGAAACAGAATGTCCCGGGCCATACCTTTCAGTTCTTCCTCCACCTCTTCCAGTGGCCGCTGGGCCTGGGCAGAGTTGGCCATAAAAAGGAAAAACACTCCAAGACTCAGGATAATTCGGGGGAATAGTTTCATAGGTATTGTTCAGTTTTCTAAGCGCAGGGTTCATGGACCGCGGTTCCATGATTAAATTTCACATGGGTACAAAAGCCCTAACCCACACCGACCAATACTTACGGAAAAATATGCAGTTAGGCCAACTCCGATGTTAACATGCCACCGGAATCGGCCTAAAATAATACTTGAATAACAAATGGGATCTGGGAGTAGATCAGTAAAGAAATACTAATTGTTTCCGGTTGAGGAGCCACCGGCGGGCTTCTTCTTGGGTTGTTCTCCCTGTTGCGGTTTGGGATCCGGCTGAACGGGAGGGTCATTCTCACCGTCGGTCATAACAACCTGAGAATAAGGTGTCTGGCAATCTACCTGAGCGGAAGAAAGGAAAGGGTTAAAGTTGAGCAGGATGAACAGAAGTGGGAGGGAAAGTTTCATCTTGGAATAAGAACTAATGGCAATTGCAATTGTAGTAAAATTCGAAATTGAGAACAAGTGATATTTTACTGATTTCCACACATTTAGTGTGAGTCCGAACTCCCTATTGCCTCAGGGCCGTTCCTGCTTTAATCCATGCAATCTACATTCCAATCGAGGTAAGAACCACTTGGCTATTAACGCCAACCTGTAGATTTTCGCATATAAGTCTGGCTGAATTTTTGTAAGAATTCCAACATGGTACTGCAAAATTCCCTTTCCGAACAACTTGCTTACTGGGCTACTGCCTGCCGCGACCGCGCCATAGAGGAGGGCTGGGACCTTTCTCTCGCTGAATCCTGTACAGGCGGATTGATCGGTGCCAGTCTAAGTGCCATCCCCGGAACTTCTGCTATGTTCAAAGGAGCTGTTGTCGCTTACGACAATGCATTGAAGTCCTCACTGCTTGGGGTTCCGCCCATGACTTTGGATCAGTACGGAGCGGTTAGTGGCCCTACAGTCAGAGCCATGGCCGAGGGGATTCGTCAGGCTACAGGTAGCACCATGGGGCTTGCGGCCACCGGCGTTGCTGGCCCAACTGGCGGATCAGACTACAAACCTGTTGGAACCGTTTTTCTGGCCATGGCACGGCAAGGTGCCTGCACACAGATACGCCAGTATTACTTTGAAGGAAACCGTCAGACAGTCCGTGAGGCTACTGCTATTTCGCTGTTTCGCTGGGTAGCTGAGTATCAGATGGTTGCCGTTGCCAGTTAAAGGATGAGGTAAGGGTTTCCTCCTACCCGAAGGCAGCAATTAATCATTCTCCCAAAATACAAATCCCTGTCCCGGTGGTAGCCAGAACAGGGATTTTTATGAGGCAGCATGCCTGATATCAATCTTCTCCGTTGTAATTGAGGTCATTGGCTTCCTCAATTGCCGCCTGCCAGCTCTGGCCAAAGTTGATCATCTGCAGCGTAGCCATAGACAGCTTGTTTTCCAGCTTACCGTACTTCTTACGGTAATCCTTCATGCTGCGGCGTACCACCTCCAGGGCCTCCTCTCGGCCATAGGTGTGGGTGATTTCGCATCGCTTCTCATTGGAACCTGGCATCTCCTTATAAGTCAGGAAATAATGCTTGAGACGGCTGACAATGGCACTGGGAACATCAGAAATATCTTCCCACTGCTCATACACCTGATCTCCTTTCAGCACGGCGATGATTTTGTCATCGGCCTCTCCCCCGTCGATCATACGAAACCCTCCAATAGGGATCGCAGGTACGAGGATGTCACCGTGGGTAATGTCACGCTCAGTCAGCACACATATATCGAGTGGGTCCCCATCACCGATGATGTTCTCCTTTCCGGTTTTTTCCATGCAGTACTCAGCTACCTGATCCATGCAGTAAGTCTGAGGCACAAAGCCATAAAGGGCTGGAACGATATTGGAGAATTTTTGTGGACGGTCCACCTTGAGGTACCCCGTGCGCTTGTCCACTTCATACTTTACAGTGTCACTGGGGACGACTTCGATAAAGGAAGTAACAACTTCCGGAGCTTCTGGCCCGATCTGAACCCCATGCCAGGGGTGAGACTTGTAACGTAGGCCTATGAGTTCCCAAATACGGGTAAGGGTATTCTTTCCCATGGATATTGTTTGGAGATGGTGATTGAATGTGAAACAGAGGTAAGTAACGCACAAAAAATAAATTCCGCTTTTGGCTTGATCTCTCGCCCGCATATTGCGTCAGAAAAAGCCTTGTTTGGCCCGCCAAACTCGGTTTTTCTTCCTTGTCTGCGAACGAGATCTCGGCGCAAAAGGAGGAGGTTATTTTTCTCGCGTTACTAAGTTAAAAGAACCACACCAGATATGAGAAAAGTCACGAGATGCACATGACTGTTTGCGTCTCCATCCAGACTGACACAATTACTCCAAATGCCAGACCGAAGCCAAACCCGTGAAGGATATTTGAGTAAATTATACGTTAAATGGGAAACAAATGAAGCCGAATGGAACTTATGGGCGTTTGGATCGAAAGGGGGGAGTAAGAGCCCCTGCCCTCCCCCAGGATCCTGCTCTATGGGTTCAGGGAAAGCCTGTTTCACTTATGGGCCAACAGGGACATCCCGTGCTCCTGGACTTTTGGACCGGGGGGTGCATCAACTGTTTACATGCCAGTCGGGAAATTGAAGAGCTGGCCCGGATGTTTCCCTCCCTGACGGTGATCGGGGTTCACACCCCAAAGTTCAGCCATGAGGCAACGAATGAAGCCGTGGCAGCCGCTATCGCACGCTTCGGAATCACCCATCCAGTGGTTAACGACCATGATGGAAAACTTCGTGAGCTTTATACCGTGCGGGCATGGCCGACACTGATCCTGATTGCTCCCAATGGCAAGATCGCGCTGCAACTGTCAGGTGAAGGCCGTAAACAGGAGTTCGCAGCGGCCCTACAGGAGATGGATCAGGGACACCAGGTTTCCCAGGTTCGACCTGCGGCCCCCAAAAGTTCGGCAGGACTATTTGACTGTCCGGGTAAACTGACCCTTGATCCCCAGACGGAAATGCTCTATGTGGCAGACACAGGGCATCACCGAATACTTGCCTTTGGCCACGACGGAGAACTGGTAGCCCAGGTAGGATCGGGAGAAAAAGGCTTTGTCGATGGGCATGGAGATTCGGCACAACTATTTCAGCCACAGGGAGTGACATATGATGTCCAAAAGCGGTGTTTGTATTTCGCGGATAGCGGCAACCACGCCCTTCGGTGCTGGAATCTCGAACACGATACAGTCACCACCCTCCTGGGAGATGGGATTCAGGGGAAAGGCTATCCCCCCGGCTGGAAAGGGGCTGAGGCACAACTAAATGCCCCCTGGGATCTGACCTTTCACCAGGAAAAGCTCTCCATAGCCTGTGCGGGAAGCCATCAGCTATGGAGCTATGATCCAAACAGGGAAGAGGCAGAAGTCATTTTGGGAACGGGCGAGGAAAATCTGGTAGATGGAGTTCCAGCACAGGCCCTGCTTGCCCAGCCATTTGCCATAACCAGCGATGGGACAAATCTCTACTGGCTGGATACCGAGGCATCTGCCTTACGTCGATGGAATGGTAAGCAGGTCGAAACACTGGTGGGAACCGGGCTATTCGCCTTTGGATTTGAAGATGGCAGCTATCCAAATGCTCAGTTGCAGCATCCTCAGGGGTTGACCTATCACAACGGCAAGCTCTGGATAGCAGACACCTATAATCAGGCAGTCAGGGTATTTGACCTGCAAAGTGGTGTGCTGTCCACCATTTTGACTGATGTACCGGCCCCACAGGACCTCATCTGGCGGGAAGATCAGCTCTTGATCCTTCACTCTACTCTAATTGAATGGACCGGTGAGGAGATTCGCCCCTTGACCTTTTTTCGCTGCGAAGGAGAAGAATGTATTATTCTGAATTCCTGATCGCCATCCCTAATCCAGCGATCCAACCCGTGGTCCAGGCCGCCTGAAAGTTGAATCCACCCGTAACAGCGTCGATGTCGAGCACTTCTCCAGCGAAATGCAGTCCAGGATGCAATTTGCTCTCCATGGTCTTAAAATTCACCTCATTGAGCTCAACCCCACCACAGGTCACGAACTCTTCCTTAAAAGTGCTTTTTCCCTGGACATGATAGCGTCCGTCCGCCAGTTCTGATGCCAGGGCCTGCGCCTGGGCCTTGGTTAGCTCTGCCCATCGCTGCTCGGGTCCGATGCCGGCCTTTTCCGTTAACTGCTGCCACAATCGAGCAGGTATTTCTCCCTGAGGATTCGACGCAATCATCTTTTTGGGTTGCTGTTGCCGCAGGGTTTGCCAGAGGTTTTCCCAATGCTCCTGGCTTTTTCCCGCCTGCCAGTTGACCTGAAGCTCAAAGTCGTACTGCTGCTCCGCGAATGTACGTGCCCCCCAGGCCGATAGCCGCAGCACTCCCGGCCCGCTCATTCCCCAGTGAGTTACGAGCAGTGGCCCCTGGCTTTTTAGTGTTCGATGACCGACTAGCTGTATTTCTGCTTCCGGAACAGAAACTCCCGGCAATGGCTTGATGCGATCGTCCTGCAGGTTAAAGGTGAAAAGCGAGGGCACCGGCTCTACTATGCCGTGTCCCAAATCCGATAGCCATTGCCAGGTGGCGGGATTGCTGCCCGAGGCCACCAACACCTTGTCGGTCAGCAGAGTTTCATTTTTTAGCCGAATCTGCCACTGAGCCTGCCCCTCATCCGGTGGATGGATGGCCAGCACTTTGCTACGGGTGCGGAGCTCGATTCCTGCTTGTTTGGCAGCTTTGAGAAAACAATCGATGATGGTCTGCGAATCATCCGAAACGGGGAAGACGCGACCGTCTTCTTCGATTTTCAGTTCCACTCCCCGGTCCCCAAACCATCCCATGGTATCGCCGGTCATGAAGCGGTGAAATGGGCCGAGCAGGGCCTTACCGCCACGGGGATAAAACTTTACCAATTCGCGGGGCTCAAAGCAGGCGTGGGTGACGTTGCAACGCCCGCCACCGGAAATTTTTACTTTACCCAGTACCTGTGGGCTTTGTTCCAGGATGAGGACTTCGGCAGCGGGATTGGCTTCTGCCGCTGTTATGGCCGCAAAATATCCAGCTGCACCTCCCCCAACAACGGTGATTTTCATGCTCCCAGGTTTTGGATGCGCTCGATCAGGCTGGAGGTAGAGTATCCTTCAACGAAGGGGATACGTTCGACTTTTCCCCCAGAAGCCATGACAAAATCTGCCCCGACGATCTCGGACACCTGATAATCAGCTCCTTTGACCAGAATATCAGGTTTTACCGAACGAATCAGATTCAGGGGAGTGTCTTCGTCAAACAGCACGACATAGCTTACCACTTCCAGGGCGGCCATGACCCGGGCACGGGCCTGCTCCGAAATAATGGGTCGCTGGGGGCCCTTTAATCGGCTGACGGAGGCATCGGTATTGAGCCCGATTACCAACAGGTCGCCTTGATTGCGGGCAGCCTCGAGGTAGGTGACGTGCCCCAGGTGCATGAGGTCAAAACATCCGTTGGTAAAGACTATCCGCTGACCATTGGCCCTGGCTATTGCCAGTTTCGGCAGCAACTGCTCAATTTCAATAATCTTTTCCTCCGTAGCGTTCATCTGGTGCGATTAGGTCGCAAAGGTACAAATATACTCGCGCAATTCTTTTCCAGATCTTACGCCCGGTTCTGACAGACATCAGCTAAATTTGTCCACGTGATATATGGGTTGATTCAAAAACCAGTAGGTTTAGAGGCTGTTTAGGTTTTGGTGTTTCGAGGCCAAACGCAGGATTTTTGGGGTCTGACAAGGAAATTTTTCGAGAAATAGCGAGCTATTTTGAGGAAAATTGACGCAGACAGGGCCTAAAAAGACCTGTTTGGGCCGATAAGGAAAAATACAAACAGCCTCTTAGAGAACTCAAAACACTACCCTTACTTAGCACATGCCTCACACCTCGCACCCTTTACTTATAAAAGACTCCCACCTGAGCATTCCTGCTGTTATGGAACGGTTAAAGGCTACCAGATCAGGAATGCTGATCGTCGTAGATGATCAAAACCGTTTCCTTGGAGTCATCACCCAGCGTGACTTACATCGGGCCCTCCTGAACGGTAAGGCAAACTTTGACGAAATCTTACATACCCAGGCTCCCGTGTTGACGCCACAGGCCCTGGACAGTGGAATGGCGAAATTCCCCAAAAGCCGCAGGAAATTTGTGCCTATTGTAAATGAAAAAAATCAGGTAGAATCCGTTCTGGAACTAGCTCCCAACCAACTCTATACACGTCCTCAGCCAGTGGTCATCATGGCGGGGGGATTGGGAAAACGGCTGGGAGAATTGACAGAAAACTTGCCAAAACCCATGCTGCCGCTGGGGCATCAGCCTGTGCTACATTTTATTTTGGAAAGCCTCGCAGAATATGGATTCGTGGACTTTTTCCTTTGCGTCAACTACCGGGCAGAAGTGATCAAGGAGTATTTTGGCAGTGGGGAAGGCCTCGGCATCAACATCCGCTACGTCGAAGAGGATGAACCGCTGGGGACCGCTGGAGCCCTGGGGTTAATTGAGGAACCGATGACAGAGCCGGTCCTTGTCATGAATGGCGACCTGATTACCAGCCTCAACTTCGAAAGCCTGATGGACTTTCACCTGGAAAAGGAAGCCACCGCCACTATGTGTCTGGCCGAATACAACTATCAACTCCCCTTTGGAGTAGTTCACACCCGTAACTCATCGGTGCTTTCCCTGCATGAAAAGCCCTATCAGCAGCACTACATCAACGCTGGGATTTACGTCCTGAACCGCCGAGCCCTGGAATTCATCGAGCCTGGCAAACCCAAGGATATGACCAGTGTCTTTGAGGATTTGCTCAAGGCCGACGAAGCCGTTCATGCTTACCACATCAATGAGTTTTGGCTGGACATAGGCCACCGACAGGATTATGAGCGGGGAAAGCGGATTTTTTCGCAATAAACAGAAAGTCAGACCGCCAGGCTGTCAGCCCGTTTCACTGTCAGCAGTCAGACGAGAGAAAAGATGAAGAGATTTCAGTACCCCTGACTTCTCCGCTCTCGCTTCAAAGTCCCTCCTTCATCCGCTCGACGATCAGGTAGGCAGCGGGGCAAACCTCCGTATTTTTCAGGGTGAGGTTGAGCTTTTTGCGAAAGCCGGGACGATCAGTATGGGGATATTCCCGGCAGGCCTTGGGACGGACATCATAGATGCTGCAATAGTTATCCAGCCCCAGGAACGGACAGGGCGCCTCATTCAAAACATAGTCCTGATCCTCATCGATGTGCAGGTACTGCTCCGTAAAATCTGCCGGGCGCATGCGCATATGTTTGGCGATCCGATCAATGTCACGGTCTGTGAATACCGGGCTGATGGTCTTGCAGCAATTGGCACAGTTCAGGCAATCTACCTCTTCAAACACTTCTTCATGCAGGTCTGCCACCTGCTGGTCCAGGTCCTTTGGGGCTTTCTTTCGAAGTCGGGTAAAAAACTGTCGGTTCTCTTTACGTTTGTCTCGGGCCAAAGCAGGGAGCTCGGCAGGATCAGGCACATTCATGCACGTTTTTTAGGTTTGGTGATTTCACCGGTTGGAGGCAAATTAAGTGAGTAAAATTACCATAATTTGCACACATGAACCAGGACATACGATACTTCAGCCAAGGTGACATTCTGGAAATGGACAAACCCATTCGCCGGAATCTTATCAACTCCCTTACAGGATTCAAGAGTCTGTGTCTGTGTGGCACCTGTGACTATCAGGGCCAGACCAATCTGACCCTTCTTTCTCAGGTTATTCATGTCGGAGCCAATCCACCGCTGATGGGAGTGCTGTTTCGTCCCAATACCGTCCCAAGACATACCCTGGCCAACATCGAAGCCACCCGGCTTTTTACCCTCAATCATGTCCGGGAGGATATTTACCAAAAGGCCCATCAGACAAGCGCTAGTTATCCCGAAGAAGTCTCGGAGTTTGATGCCGTCGGCCTCACTCCCACCTACTCAGATCTGTTACAAAAGGTCCCTTATGTTGCAGAATCCCACGTTAAAATTGGGCTTCAGCTCAAGGAGCGTCACCAGTTAATCAGCAATATGACCATTTTCATCGTGGGGGAAATCATCGAGATCATGCTTCCGGATCAGGCCATCGGGGAGGACGGATTCATCGATTTAGAAACTACCGGAAGCCTTACGGTAAGTGGGCTGGACAGTTACCACCGTACGGAGCGGATCGCTCGCTTGCGCTACCCCAAACCGGACAGGCCTGTGGAGCCGATCTAGTGCTTCGCATTCGAAATTTGTAATCAGTAATTCGTAATTGAAAGCATTGCTGACGAGCACTTTATACGAATTACGAATGGGTAATTACTTAATTCCACAGGCACTAGGCATTTGTTTCGCGGTCCAAAGTTCCAATGTTATTGACCATGCCGTTTTCAATTAA
>CAYFIR010000081.1:0-30955 GCA_964343195.1 uncultured Bacteroidia bacterium
AGAGGTGAAAAAGACAAGTTTTGAGCCGTAAAGGAGAAATCCAAACAGCCTCTTAGTGAATACGTGGAGTTCATTGAACAACGCACCAATGCTATTGTTGCAGAGAACATATCCAGCCTGCTATTGGAATCTCCTGATGTAGAGGAAGTTGAAATCCATTTCAAATGGTCCGTCATTGAGCAGGATGCAGATGACAATAAGTTTGTGGACTGTGCTTTAAATGGACGGGCAAATTTCCTTGTTACGGATGATAAACATTTTAATGTACTCAAGGAAATAGGATTTCCTCCCGTTGAAGTGATTCGGACGGCTGAGTTTTTGGCACTGGTTGAGGGGCTAGGCTAACTTCCGTAAAAAACGACCACTAGGGGCTTTCGAGCTTCATCGCGAGTGATAGCTTGTTATCGCGAAGCTAACGATTGTTAGGGGGGGATGGAAAGGGGAGAGGCTCCGATTTTTAGGCTTCAGGATGTATCTTATGCTACTACGACTGCGTTTGACCCAGAAAACCAATATTTTGTCTCCAAACGACCGCCTTATAGACACTGGCATTTTGATGTATTCAAGGAAATAGCATTCCCACCCGTTGAACTTACCCCCTTTGTCATTTTCCAGCGGTCAGAGACCGGGTTTTCTAGACACGGGACGGAGTCCCGCGCCAGCAGAACCATGGGGGCGCTACGCTGGAAGTCAATTTACCCTCGCTGCTCGTACCAGATCTCACTGCTCGCGCCGGAGTCTCTCCGGTGTGGGGCTTTTTCGGACTCTGTCCGGTGTTGCCGTTGCTATCCAATATACCTCCCCCCTTATCATTTTCCAGCGGTCGGAGACTGGGTTTTCTAGACACGGGACGGAGTCCCGCGCCAGCAGAACCAGGGGGACGCTCCGCTGTCAATTAATTTACCCTGTCTGCTCGCGCCGGAGTCTGTATCGACCCACATCACTCTGGCCGCTCAAAAAGATCGTCCGAAATGGGTTCATTGACCACAATCTCCTCGATGGAGATTAAAATGATCGTTTGCCCTCCGGCGCTGGTTTCCATGCTCATGGGCATGGCGACTCCGTCAAATATGTCATAGTCTCCCATGGATTGGGTAACGGTGACATCCTGACCGTTCATGTTGCCCTGGGAAGTTTGCCCAACCATGATGTAGGATTCCTGATCGAGATAATAGGTACTCACGCTGCCATCCTCCTGGGTAGATTTGATCGCATAGCAGAGGGAACCTTCAAACTCTTCTTCACCCAGTAGCTCCAGCGAACGGCCCTTTTTCTGCCACTGATAGAATTCTCCTTCGATGCGGGTATTTTTCATTTGGGCAAGTTCTTCCGGAGACAAGTCTTGCACTTCCATTCCACCTTCCATTCCCAGCATACGTTTCCAACCTGTTTCGCCATTAAAAGCAGAGGGAACCAATACCCGTCCCTGAAATTCTATCTGGGTTCTCATCTTCACGCCATCTGCAGTGCGCTTTTGGTAGATGGTCATGGGAAACTCCATACCCATTTGCATGGCCATGCCCCGCATGACGAGGGTGTTGATGGCTTTGGCAGATTCCAGGCCCATAGCTTCGTGGTGGGCGTCGAGGACCTCATCCAGGGTCTGAGCCTGGGCAAAAGATGCTGCGAAGAGCAGGACAATTAATCCGAGGAAGTATCTTTTCATTTGGATCGGTGATTTGATCTGTGAGATTTTCAGTGGCAGAGGGTAGCCCTTACTTGTGATTGGAGAGCCCCCCTTCTCAGACGCTGTTGGTGACTTGAAAACAATATACCCCGGAAATTCGAGTCTGCTTTATTTTCAACAAAACCTCCTCCTTGATTCCCGATTTTCGAACATATATTGGGACAAGTAGTTCAGGTTTATACTCATTCAACCTGGCCTACGCCCCTATCCTTCAATTGAATTTCACCCCATGTCCAATTCTTCCTTGAAAAGCGCGGCCCCTCATCAGGGATGCCCGATAGACCACAGTAAGTTCGGCACGCAGAAAACAGCGCGTGAGTCCTACCACTCCAAGCCTGCCCTGGAACAGGATGCTGAGGGCAATTGGCACGTATACTCCTACGAGGCGGCAAAAACGGTCCTAAGGTCAGGTGGAGTCAAGCAGGCTGGTTTTCAGGCAGATGAAATGGAAAAGTTGCCCAGCGCCATGCGCGACCCCATCCTGTTTCAGGAGGGGAAGGTACACCGCGATCAACGTACCAAGACCGCCAGATTCTTTACCCCCAGCGTGACCGATAAGAACTATCGGGCCTTTATGAATGCCTTCGCAGACAATGCCCTGGCAGAATTGCAACGAAACAGGCAGGCCGACCTGAGCCAGCTTAGCCTCAAACTGGCAGTTGAGGTTGCGGCACAGGTAGTAGGCCTCAACAACTCTCGGATCAAGGGCATGGCCCGCAGATTGGAGGCCTTCTTCGCCATGAGTGGCAAGACGGAAGGAGATTGGTTTGGCAACCTCAGGAAGTTCGTTCAGAGTCAGGTGTCCACCGCGAAATTCTTCTTCGCGGATGTGCAGCCAGCCATCAACGCCCGAAAAAAGGAGCCCAAAGAAGACCTCATCAGCCACCTGATTTCGGAGGAATACACCAGTCTCGAAATCCTGATCGAGTGCATCACCTTTGCTGCGGCGGGCATGATCACCACCCGTGAATTTATCAGCCTCTGTTCCTGGCACCTGTTTGAACAGCCAGCGCTTCGTGACCAGTACATGAACGCAGACCAGAAAGACCGATACAAGATCCTGCATGAGCTCTTGCGGCTGGAACCCGTGGTGGGTCACCTCTACCGGAGGGCGACCGAAGATCTGCAAATAGAGGCAGGAGGAGCCCAGTACCACATCAAAAAGGGGGAACGCATAGTCCTCCATGTCTATGCCCACAACGCCGATGAGCAGGTAGTGGGCGAAGCTCCGGACACGACTTGTCCTGCACGTGAACTGCCCAGAGGGGTGAGCGATTCTGTGATGAGCTTTGGCGATGGCAACCACCGCTGTCCCGGGGCATACATTGCGATACAGGAGACGGATATCTTCCTGCGCAAGCTATTCAGTTTGGAAGGTCTGACAATGGTCAAAGCGCCCGATCTTACCTGGAACGAACTGGTAAAGGGCTACGAGCTGAGGGATTTTCAGGTGAGACTCTGAGCAAATGCCAGATTCCCGCCACAGGTTACATTTACCTGCAGAAATGCTACCAATTGGCAACCTCTCACCGATTAATTGCCTATGCATCTCCACTCCAATCCCCTACCCTATTTGGTCCTGCTGCTCCTGATTCTCTTTGGCTGTGGCCCCCAAGATCCTACTGAAGATACCCCCTTCCTGAAGGCAATTAGGCGGAGTCAGATGGACTCTGTGCAAATCATGCTCAAGCAGGACCCAACGCTGCTTGCTCAGCAAACCGAGATAAAAGGACTGACACCCCTGCATGTAGCAGCTCGCTACGCCAAACCCGAGGTGGTCGAATACCTCATAGAACAGGGGGCCGATGTGAACGCCCAGAGTAGCGATGGGCAAACGCCTCTACATGAAGCCGCAGAAGTTATTCGTGTAAAAAACGCCAACCGCATTCGGATCCTCCTGGAAGCGGGAGCCGACCCATCCATTGAAAATCAGAAGGGCCTGGATGTTTGGGAATTTATTTTGGACGAAACACCCTTTGACCTGTCCGATCAGGGAGCCATTGCCATGGGATTAATGCTTAGGCATGGGTATGAACCTGATATGCAGCCAGATGAAACGGGCAAAACCATTTTGCATGAACTGGCAGAGCACTGCCCTGCTGCGGAACCCATCGACCTGCTGATTGCTGAGCATGGCATGAACCCTGATATCCAGGACATCAACGGATGGACCCCCCTTCACTTTGCGGCGCTGGGACAAAATTATGAGGCTGCCGAGGCTCTTTTGAAGCTCGGAGCTGACATCCACGCGACCACTACCCACGGAGTTAAAGAGATCATCAGGGATACAGAAGGACTAAGTGGAGAAGCTGCCAAAACGAAGTATCGTTACCCCGTAGGCAGCACCCCCCTGGACGTGCTGAAAAAGCAGGGAGGTGGGAGTCGTTTTGATAAAAACCTCAGGCCGCTGTTTGAAGCGTATCAGTAAGGTTGAACTTCTTCCAAATCTTTCCGTATTTTTAATCAGTGTTTTAACATTGATTGTGATCGAATGGAATTAGGCATATATACTTTCGTTGAAAATACCCTCGATGCCAACGGGGAAAAGCTCTCTCCCGAACAGCGCATACAAAACCTCCTCGAAGAGATCAAACTGGCCGATCAGGCTGGTCTGAATGTTTTTGGCATTGGAGAGCACCACCGCGAGGAATATGTTTCCTCAACTCCCTCAACCATTCTGGCCGCAGCGGCCGCTGTTACCGAGCAGATTCGCCTTAGCAGTGCGGTAACGGTGCTGAGTTCCGAAGACCCTGTGCGGGTGTATCAGCAGTACGCCACAGTAGACCTGCTGTCCAAAGGCCGGGCAGAAATCATGTTGGGACGAGGCTCCTTCATCGAATCATTCCCGCTATTTGGTTACAACCTGGACGATTACCATGACTTGTTCACCGAAAAACTGGACCTGCTGCTGAATATCCGGGAAAATGAAATCGTCGACTGGCAGGGCAAGCATCGCCCGTCGATCAATAACCTGCCTGTGTATCCACGCGCGGTTCAGGAACCCTTACCTGTCTGGATTGCGGTTGGTGGCACCCCTCAATCGGCCTATCGGGCCGGATATCTGGGGCTTCCGATGGCATTGGCCATCATCGGAGGAGAACCCGCGCGTTTCCGCAGGATGGCAGAAATACACCGACAGGGTGCTCGCGAAGCTGGGCGGCAACCTGCTGCGCTGAGCATCAATTCCCACGGCTTCATCGCCGAGGACGGCAAGCAGGCACGTGACATTGCCTTCCCAGCCTTCAAGACCATTATGGACAAAATCGGGCGTGAGCGAGGGTGGCCGCCCATGTCTCGCCAGCAGTTTGAGGCGTCCACTACCCTACGAGGAGCCAATTTCGTCGGCAGCCCGCAGGAGATCGTAGACAAGATTCTCTACCAGCATGAAATCTTTGGGCATGAGCGGTTCCTGCTGCAAATGAGCGTGGGCAGCATTCCGCATAAGCAACTTATGCGCTCCATCGAACTCTTTGCAACAGAGGTAAAGCCCGCAATAGAGAAGGCGCTACAGAAACAGGTGGTCTAACCCTGTAGGAGTAACATACAGCATCCATACCAAACGGCGAGGGATCTCACATGATCCTTCGCCATTTTTTGTACTCTGTCGCGAAGGGAACGGTAAATGACACGCTTGGTCATTATGAGGCAAGCCAAGCAACTTTCACCTACTCAAGAGGCTCTGGTTGGTAGTATAATTCAACCTAATCCCAATCAAAAACCCACATGAGACTTATCTCTACTCTCTTCCTCCCTTTCTTACTCGTATTGACAAACATCGCCTTCGGGCAACAAACCATCCGGGGCACCATCATCGATCAGCAAACCCTTCAACCGCTGGTTGGAGCCAGCATTATGCTGCTGGACAGCGATCCGGTGCGTGGTGCGATCAGCGATGAACAGGGAGAATTTCGCATCGAAAATGTACCCGTCGGACGGCAGGCGATCTCCATCAGCTATTATGGCTACCGATATGAAATTCGAAACAACCTCGTTCTCAACAGTGCCCAGGAACTGGTGCTGACCATCCAAATGGAAGAACAGGTTGAAACCATCCAAACCCTGGTCATTGAGGCTGAAATCGACAAATCGGCCTCCATCAATGAATTGACCTCCGTAAGTGCCAGGACATTCTCTGTCGAGGAAGCCCTGCGCTATGCAGGTAGCCGCAACGACCCTGCTCGCATGGCACAGAACTTCGCCGGTGTCAGCGGAGTCAACGACGAACGAAATGACCTCATCATTCGCGGCAATTCTCCAACGGGTGTGCTGTGGCGGCTGGAAGGACTCGACGTCCCCAACCCCAACCACTTCGGGGCATTTGGCACGACAGGTGGTCCGGTCTCGATGCTGAATAACAACAACCTCAGCGACGCGGATTTTCTGACTTCGGCCTTTCCGGCAGAATATGGAAATGCAGTCGCGGGAGTCTTTGACATGGGCCTGCGTAACGGCAACAATGAGCAGTACGAATTCATGCTACAATCGGGCTTCAATGGCCTGGAAGCCGGGGTCGAAGGGCCTTTCTCCAAAAACAGCCGGGCTTCTTTTATCGCCAATTACCGCTATTCCCTGCTGGATGTGATGGATGCCATTGGCGTTGACTTTGGGGCTAATTTCGCGGTGCCAGCCTATCAGGACCTGACTTTTAAGGTGAATGTTCCTACGGAGAAAGCGGGACGCTTTGTCCTGTTTGGCATAGGCGGAAACAGCAGCATAGAGTTTCTCGATAGCCGACTGGAAGACGAGGAGCTATTCGCTACAGGACAGGCTGAAGACCTGAGAAATAGCGCGGCATCTGGCGTAGTGGGACTTTCGCATACCTATCTATTCAACGAGACGACCTACGGGAAACTGACGCTTGGGACCACCCTGCAACAGGAGAAAACCCTCATCGACTCGATAGGGGCCGAAGATTTCAGCCCGGTCCGCTGGTTTGCAGAATCCAATCGACAGATCAAGCATTCTGCTCATTATCAGCTAAATAAGAAATTCAACGCACGTAACCACCTGCGCGTGGGAGGCATCTATGACTACTACCAGGTTTCACTGCTGGATAGCGTGCTCACCAATCCCCCCAGCACTTACCGCATTATCCGCGACTTTAATGGACAGACCAGTCTCGTGCGGGGCTATGCCCAATGGCAGCATAGGTTTTCGGATGCCATAACCCTGAACACAGGCCTGCATACACAGTACTTCCCCCTCAATGGCAGTTACGCTTTCGAGCCACGTTTGGGGCTTCAGTTTCGGCTCGCTTCGAATCAGCGCATCAGCATCGGTGCAGGCATGCACAGCCAATTGCAGCCCTTGCAGGTGTACTTTGTCGAGACTCGGGTGAGCAACGAAATACAACAAACGAATCATGAGCTGGACTTTACCCGTAGCTATCAGGCGGTATTGGGCTATGACGTCAACCTGACGCCCAACATGCGCCTCAAAAGCGAACTATACTACCAGTACCTCACCGACATTCCGGTTGAGATGGTGCCATCGGCCTTTTCGATGGTGAATGCCGGGGCGACCTTTGCCTTCCCCACCGTAGATAGCCTCGTTAACGAAGGCACCGGGCAGAACTACGGCATTGAGTTGACCCTGGAGAAGTTTTTCAGTGACAATTATTATTTCCTGCTGACGACGTCTCTTTTCGACTCAAAATACACCGGCAGCGATGGCGTTAAACGCAATACCGCCTTCAACAGCAACTACATCGTCAACCTGCTGGGTGGGAAGGAATTTCCACTCGGGCCACATACCCTGGCCATCAGCCTGAAAGGTACCTATGCCGGAGGCCGGCGATATACCCCGATAGACGTGGAGGCTTCGCGCGAAATCGGCATGTCGGTGTACCAGCAGGACGAGCCATTTTCCGAGCAATTCCCGGACTACTTCCGCGCGGATGTCAAGACCACCTTCCGGATGAATGGTAAGCGTGTGACCCAGGAGTGGTCTGTGGACCTACAAAACGTGACGGGCCGCCAGAATGCTTTTACGCAGAACTTCTCAGTGCTACAGGATGATGCGGTGACGACTTATCAGCAGGGGTTTTTCCCGGTGGTGCAGTATCGCTTGTTGTTTTAGCAGCACTTCAATCCTAACAGGTTTTATCGGTAAGGTTGGTAAAACCTGGTTAGGATTTTCTCTTTTGTTGAAGCGGAAGTGAAAAGCAACTATCTTCTCCCAAAGGTTCTGATTTATGACCGTTATGTTCCAAACCTTCTTTGACTACATAGAGACCTTCCTTCCCATGCCGGAAGAAAATCGACAGCAGTGCCGGGAGTGGTTCTTCGAAGCGGCCTTTCCAAAGGGAACTCTCTTGCAGGAAGCCGGGACGGTGCCGGAGTATCATAACTTTGTGGTTTCCGGGTTTATGAGGAATTATTTCATGAATGAGAAGGGGGAGGAGGTAACCACCGACCTGAACGATGGGCCTCGCTTTTTCACTTCGTACCAGTACTTCCTCGACCAGACCCCGGCGCCTGAGAATATCGTCTGTATCACGGACTGCGAACTGTTGCGCATCAGCCATCAGGGAGTAGAAGCGCTGATGAAGGTGGGGGGACACGTCATCAGGGAGTTTTCCATGATGGTGATGCAGCAGTCCTGGGAGGAAGAAAAGCAGCGACTGCATGACCGAACGACGCTATCGGCTGAGCAGCGCTACCTGAAATTCGTGGAGGAGCATTCTGCTATTTTGCAACATGTCCCCTTGCAGTACATCGCCTCCTACCTCGGCATCAAGCCCGAAAGCCTGAGCCGCATTCGGCGCAAGCTGATTTCCTAACATAGATCAAGTGGATTGAGCGGGGCCTCTCCGAAATTGGAGCATCCCTAATCAAACCACCTTCTATGAACCTCAGCGAAAAAATCGCCACCCCTTCTCTGGGAGTCAATCCTTTGACGAAGCAACGCAGTCTCCAGGCCCTCATCTTGTCCGGCAAAAGCTGGTTTGTCGTGGCCTTCATCGGCCAAATTTTCTTCACCGTTTACATCATCGGGCTGTACGGTGTCTCTGCCGTTCAGGGAGATTTCACCCGCTGGAACACTGTCATGCCCCACGGCTACGTTGACGGCGACCTGACCGGAAACCTCAGCATCATGGTACACCTGCTATTGGCGGCTTTGGTGAACATCGGCGGGCCTTTGCAGATCATCCCACAAGTACGTCGCCGCTGGCCCCGATTTCATCGCTGGACGGGGCGAGCCTATATCATAGCGGGCTTTCTCATCAGCCTGTCGGGCATCTACCTGGTTTGGGTGCGCGGCTCGGTGGGTGTAATGGCTGACCACATTTCCATCACGATCAATGCGCTCTTGATCATGGCCTTTGCTGCCCTGACCATCCGCTTCGCCCGAAAAAGACAGCTCACCCAGCATCGTAAGTGGGCATTACGTCTCTTCATGGTCATGAGCGGGGTGTGGTTTTTCCGCCTCGGAGTGATGTTGTGGCTACTGATCCATCAGGCCCCGGTCGGCTTTGACCCCAACACTTTCACCGGTCCCTTCCTGACCGCCATGAACTTCGCTCAGTATCTCCTGCCTCTGGCCATCCTACAGTTATTCTTTTGGGCGAAAGAAAAAGGGAGCCTGCCTGGCCGCTACGTCGCAACCGCTGTGATCGCAATTGCAACGCTTGCTACTGCTGTGGGAATATTTGCCGTAACGATGGGCATGTGGCTGCCGAGGATTTGAGAATCTGAGATTCAGGCACCGTATTTGACGCAGTTGCCAAAACAATACTCCTCTGCGTCATGGAACCCCTCCGAATCATCCCCTTTTTTCTCTTGCTTGTCCTGCTATGTACAGGCCTCCTGGCACAGCGTAATACCTATCGACAGGGAATCGTCCTGGAAGGCGGAGGCTCTGCGGTAGGCTGGGCGCTCTCATACGAGCAGTCCGTGGTGGCAAACTCCAGTTTCACGTGGACGGCCAGAGCGGGAGCAGGACTGAGCCAGATGAACCTTTACCTCCCGATTGTTACCCAGGTAAATTTCCTGAGCGGTGAGCATCATCCGGTTGCAGGACTATCGGGAACCCTAAGGATAAATACACCAGATCCCTACCGATTTTTTGACACCCGGGTATCTGATACCTACCTGCACCTGGGGGTCGTTTTGGGCTATCGCTGGCAATCCAGGCGAAATCGACTCTTCGCTCAGCTTCACATCGTGCCAGGTGCCCAGCTAGACCCAACCCCCAACACGGTCAGTTCTACTGATCCGATACGTGAAATTCGAGGCGGAGCCATATTGGGATTTAAATTAAATGGCAGGTAGTTGCGGCTTACCCGGCACTGCAACCACTTTACGCAACACAAAAAAGTGGGGCAGACCCCTCTGCCCCACTTTTTAAAAACAAAAACCCCTGTCAAAAAAAGCTTGTTTCTATACTGCTACAAGTAATTAGCTCTCTGGCAATGAACAGCACCGGAATCCATGCAAGTGAAAGTTCCGTATCAAGCGTTCATTTTCCAAAGACCCTCTTCCGTAAAAAGCTTCCGTCTTTGTTGATTCGAAATAACGAACGATCTCGATGTTCTTCAATTTTTTGTGGTAGCCAGCAGGCTTCAGGGGGTAAACGACCGAATTAATCGGCTTTCTGCTTTTCTTTCATGGGACTAAGTTGTTGTTTCAGGGGAGTCCCATGATATCGATGTTATGAACAGACAGTTGCTTTTCTGGATTTTGTTCTCCCTGACAGGCGTTTCGGTGGCTCAACCATCCGAGCAATATGAGTCCCTCGATCCCCATGATCCGATCGGGTTTGGGTGCGATCACATCGTCTATCAGGGAGACACCATCCTACTGGGGCCCAAAGCTTTTTTTATCGACGGGCAGTTTTCTGAGGAAGAAGCGGACAGTTACCCCTTCGTGTACCATTCGGTAAACGAAGCCGTGAAGCACCTGACAGACGGGACCGAGGAAGTCCCCATGACGCTCTACCTCGCGCCTTATGTCTATTGGCTCGATGATCCGGACGATCCGGAGATTCGGGTTCCAAAGGAAGGCAGCTCGACGCCTTATGCCCTGGAGGTGGAGTGCGAATGGCTGCGTTTTTATGGCTTGACGCAGAAGCCCGAAAACGTCGTCCTGGCGGCTAACCGAGGTCAGACCATCGGGGCAAAGGGCAACTTTACCCTTTTTCGTTTTAGCGGTGATGGCACCAGTTCGGAGAATGTCACCTTTGGCAACTATTGCAACCTGGACCTGGTGTTCCCCCTCAAGCCGGAATTGAATCGAGAAAAACGCGCCTCAGCCATTGTGCAGGCGCAGCTCATCCATTGTAACGGCGACAAGATCGTCGCACGAAACACCCATTTCCTTAGCCGCCTCAACCTCTGCCCATTTGTAGGTGGAAAGCGCGTATTGTTCGACAATTGCCACTTCGAATCCACCGACGATGCCCTATGCGGTACTGGCGTTTACCTCAACAGCACGCTGGAGTTTTACAGCTCCAAGCCTTTTTACCACACCCGAGGCACAGGGGCGGTTTTTCTCAATTGCGACATCAAATCCTTCACCAGGGGAAGGCAGTACTTCACCAAAGCCAATGGGCAGGTCGCCGTGGTGGATACCCGCTTTGATATAGATGAAGGCACCTACATCGGCTGGCGGGACATTCCCCCGGCGGCGATGCGCAACTATCAGTTTCAGGTGCAGAAAAATGAAAATCCAGTGATCATCAGCGAGGCAGATGTAGCTAACACCGTTGAAATGGACGGCAAGCCTGTGCTCGATGCCTATCGGTTCGTGCACGAAGGTGAGGTGGTGTACAATGTCTATAACCTCCTCCGAGGGGACGACGACTGGGATCCGATGAATCAGAAAGAGCTTGTACAGGCCGCTGAGCAGCAGTTGAGCAAACCCCTCACCGACCTGCCTGTGCAACTCAGCATTCGAGCCACCAAAACCATACTCGAAACTGGCCAGGACTCGGCAATCCTTGTCCCCAGGGTCATGCGCTTTGGCAATTATCCCCAGACAGGGGTTCCAGTCCGCTGGTCAATTGCTCCTGAACACTCATCATTCGTAAAGCTGAGGTATCCCGAAAATGGGCCGGTTTGTGGCGTGATCCCCACCAATGCCACCGACTCTACCAGGACGGTCATTGTCAAAGCCACTACGGCATCAGGGCTGGAAGCGGCTGTCGAATTAGTTATTGCCCCAGCGATGTTGCCTGCTCCGAAGTTTTCCGCTTACCCCCGAATTCTCAGTCCACAAAATGGCTCCGTCAAGGTCGGTTACAGATTGAGGACCGACTATGAGGACCAATCGCTCGTTACCTGGTACCGCTGCACCGATGCGGGAGGCAGGAACCCTATCCCCGTTGCCGTTTCCCGAGGGCTGGCCCCCATTCTGAGCTATCCCCTTTCTGTAGATGACATCGGATACTATCTGAAAGTTTCGGTAGAGCCAGATCACATCCGTTGCGAGCCTGGCGAGGCGGTTTTCTACACCATGCTCCAGCCGATTGTAGCGGCTGATGTGAAGGCACCTCACAATCGCCTCGAAACCGATTTTCTCAATTTTCCCACCTCCAACCAGCCGGAGGTGATCCCTGGATTCTGGACATTGCGGCACTTTGACCCCGCTGATACCACTGAGCAGGACGCCTGGTTGTATGGTGAGGGGCGAAATGGTGCTTACGAGCATGTGGGGCTACTCCAGGGACGTAGCGCTAATCTGGGCTATACTCCCTCCCTGGAAAAAGCCTATGGCGACATGAGCCTGACACTGGAAGTCGCTCCGTTTAAGTCTGCTGGTCAGGGCTTCAGCATCGCGGACCTGTACATGGATGTGCTCATCAAGTACGATGCCCGAACCGAATCAGGCTATGGCATTCGCTTTATCCGCACCACAAAATATGGCAATGCTGTGGACGCGATGCTGGTCAAATACGACCATGGTACCATCACCAAGATCTCTGAAGCCGTTACGACTTCCTGCTACCGAACCCTGTGTACCATCACGGTGAAGGTAGAGGGCAATCGACTCATCGCCCACGCCAAAACGGATGATCCGGACTTCCAGACCTCAGACCGTCCCGACATCGTGAGCCAGGTGAACCTGGAAGCAGAGGTAGAGCCGAGAGCGGATGGAGGATTTGGTGTGCAGTACAATGGTGGGGCCTCAGCAGTAATGGAGGGGATTAGGGTGCAATGGAAGTAAGTAACGCTCCCAAAATAAGTTATGCTATTTGCCTTGCGTTCCTACCAAACCGGCCCATTCCATTATTCAATGACGAGCTTGTATTTTTTCAACAGCCCTACGACTTCGGGCATTGAAAATTTGGCCCCTTTGATGGGATTGAGGTCGGGGTCGATGATATAATTCCTGGAATGCCGAAAATCGGCCCTGCCTAGTTGGGTGTTTTCAAAAATGGCATCAGCCAGGTCGCAGTATGATACAACGGTCTGCCTCATGTCGGCTTCAGTAAAGTCAACTTCCTGCAACTGGCAGTGTAGGAAGGAACTTTGAGACAATTTTACCTTAAAAAATGAAGCATGATTCAACTGGCACTGCTCAAACCTCACCGCAAATCCAAAAGACTTGGCATGCTCGAACTGAACTCCGAGTAGTTTGCAGTCTTTGAAGCTAACTTCCTGAAAAGTCGTGTCATCCAACTCCGCATTGCTCAAGTTACAGTCTGAGAATTCGCACTCGATAAAGTTGAGCTCGTTGATTTCTGCTTCGGAGAAATCGCAGTTGCGGAAGGAGCATGCCTCATAGTCACCTGCTTCGAGGGGAGAATCAGCCCATTTCAGATTTTGATAGGTTTCCTCGTATTGGTAGGTCATGGTGTTGGTTTTTGTCGGAGAATGTTCGTCCATTATTCATACCAGTTTCCCTCCTCTGTGATGGCAATCTCGTACATCAACTCCCCCATTTTTTGAGTTACGTCTTTAAGGAAGCGTTTGCCTTTTTCGGCAGAGGCCTGTCGGGGATCCCCGATCCCAGTGTCTTCACTTACAGCAGACCATTTCCGCTCTGTCCAGGCCCATCCTTCCCGGAATGCCTTGATCCGGTGCTTTTTCCCAGTTCCACTCCCCCACTCTTCTCTGGGAAGAACCAGTTCCGGTTTTAGGTGAAGGATCAGACTCGTTTCCATTTCATCGGCATGGTCGCCTTCATGGTCAAAATACTGGGACTTGTCCATGGCCTGAAACCAGTTGGTGAAGCAGACGAACATCTCGGGGAAGTGTAGCCCCAGTTCCCTCACCAATGGCTTGAAGTTGTTGCCCCCGTGGCTGTTGAGGATCATGAGCTTGTGGATGCCCTGTCGGTTCAGGACGGTGCAGACATCCTTGAGAATCGCCAACTGGGTGGTGGGGTTCAGGTTGATGTCAAGGAAAATGTCGGTCTGGCCGGTATTTACTCCGAATGGAATCGTCGGCAGCACAATGACCTTGCCGCCTTTCTCCCAGGCAATTCGAGCCGACTCGGCGGCAACAGCATCGGCTTCGAAGACATCCGTAGCGTATGGCAAATGGTAATTGTGGGCTTCGGTGGCTCCCCAGGGCAGGACCGCCAGGTCAAAGTCGGCATCCTTGAGGGCTTTCCAGTTGGTTTCGGCGAGAATGTAGGGGCGGATGGTGGGCATGGGGCTAATCTAATTCAATCATGGGAGGGTGAATCCCTAAAGATAATTTCCTATATTTTTAGAACGAAACTACTACTACACCGCGACGATGAAGAGAATTTTTTTGACGATCCTGCTGGGGATCGGTATGCCCCATCTTTGGGCCCAGTCAGAATCCCCCATTTTTCAGGAAGTCTCCCTGCATATAGGTCAATTTCCGGCCTCACTGGCTGTCCCCCGCTTTTCGGCTATTCATCCCGGATTGGGGGTATCTGCATGGAAATACTGGGGGCAAAACCCCAAGCACCGCATGGTGCAGGAGCTGACCCTGAATTATTTCTACCACCGCAACCTGCAACACGCCATTCAGATTTATACAGAAGGCGGCTACCGCTTTCAACTCGACAATGGGTTGCAGTTCACTCCGCTGATGATCGGGGGCGGGTATGTGATGGGCATATCGGATCTCACCGCTCTGGTTGCTGATGAAAATGGAAACTATCGAGAGAAGGCCTTTCCAGTCCGGCACAACTGGATGATCAGCCTTGGCCCCGAAGTGGGCTATTTTTTGCCTGATGTACGCGATGGTAAGGGATTGAGTGTCAACCTGAACTACCGTATACAGGTACAGGGTATCTTTGTCCAGTCCACCGTACCCATTGTAGCTTATGCCCCCCTCTGGATTCGGGTTGGGCTGCCCCTTTAGTTGTAATTTCATATTGAGCAATAGAACATGCGTCCCTTAGTATATCTTTTTCCCGTTTTGATACTGGTCTCCTGTCAGTCGGCCCTCATTGGCCCATCGGAAGTCTGCACAGGCGATAACACCCTGGCTATCAATGCCGACCACCCCAAATCTGCTGTGGCACAGGCGATTATGGATCGATACACTTCCAATGGATTGCCTGGCATCTCGGTGCTAATCGATGATGAAGAGGGTCTCTGGATGGGCAGCGCCGGGTATGCCGACCTGGAAAATCAGATTCCCATGCAGCCCTGCCACATCAACAAGCTTGGGTCCGTAGCCAAGATGATGATGGGAACCCTTGCCTGGCAGTTCATTCAGGAAGGAAAACTTAGCCTGGATGACCCGATTGCGGAACACATCCCGGATGCTGCCGCCCGAGTAACCAATGGGGACGTCATCACGGTTGGGATGTTACTCAACCATACGGCTGGAGTGTATGACTTCGCCCGAGACCTGAATCTCAACCTTGCCGTCATCAACGACATGGATCAGGTATGGACCAAAGAAATGTTGCTGGACATTATAGGCGAAAAGGATGCTGTACACGAGCCAGGGCAGGATATCAGCTACTCGAATAGCCATACCTTTTTGCTGGCCCTGATTCTGGAAGCAATTTCCGGGAAGCCACATGGAGACCTCCTTCAGGAGCGACTGTTTACTCCGCTGGGAATGGAAAATACCTTTCGGTACGATTATTCCGCTCCTTTTCCACGAGAAAACGTAGCGCAGGGGTATCTTGACTTTCACAACGATGGCAAGAGCATTCAAAACATTTCTCCCCTGAATCCCGGCAATTATGGGTTCACAGGTGTGTATTCGACCGTGGGGGATTTGTACCGATTTGTCAATGCCCTATTGCGAGAAAAGACATTGACCACTCCAGAAAACCTGGAGTTAATTTTCAGTGGATTCCGAGGCAAAGAAGGGCAAAGCTGGCGAGGGAGCTATGGAGCCATTCACGATGAATTTCGGCCTGTCCTCGAAAATCTGCCGGGTGATGTACATGCCTATGGACATGCTGGCGGCGACATCGGATATTCTGCCACAGTTAACTATTTTCCCCACAACAATACCATCCTGACCGTGACGTATAACTATGGCACTAACCTGCCAACTGACCTCGGGGGCAAACTCATCGATATTCGGCACGAACTGGTGCTCCTGGCCGCAGAGTAAATGAAAATTACATGAAGGGACTTACCCTGTTTTGGATCCTCCTGGGGACATTACTGTTGAGCGCCTGCTTCACGGTACGTGACGTGGAGCCCCCCAATCAGGTTAATTCTGACTGGGTCAGCCCTACTGATTATGAAATACTGCTTCAGAACCTCCGGACTGCTATCAGCCAGACCAACGTACAAAACTACCTGAGATGCTTTAATCGGGATTCCTTTGTCTATCAGCCAGTTGCAGCGCTCTACAACAACAATGAGTCCATCTGGGCCAACTGGGCGCTACAAGATGAGCAAACCTATCTCGAAAATGCATTTGCAGATCTAAGTGTCAACAGCGGACAGTCCTTACTCCTTGAAGAGCAGGACCTCCAGGATGTGACTCCTGACTCCCTACGGTATGTAGGTGGCTACACCTTACGGATTAACCACACCGACACCAGTCTGACCACCCTGTTCAAGGGACAGATTCAACTCACCATTAAGCGCAATTCCTTCAACGAGTGGGAAATTCACCGCTGGACAGACATTCAACTTGCTGAGGATAGTAGTTGGAGTAATCTGAAGCTAAAGTATATCCAGTGAGGCGGTATGAGTTATGAGGTATGAGGTGATTCGAAACCCCGTATCAAAGGCTACGCCTTATATCGTATTTCCTTATTCCATATACCCTATTCCGGCATTCCCGCTAACTCCCTACCGCTGTAGCAAGGCCGCTCCGTAGGAGTACCCACCCCCAAATACACAAAGTACAGCCAGTTCGCCAGGCTTGATATTGTCCTGATGCTCGGAAAGGGCGATGCCACACCCCGCGCACCCAGTATTTCCCAGATACTGAATATTGGAGACCACCTTTTCCAGTGGTAGCTTCAGATCCGCAGCGACTTTTTTGCTGATGCGGAAATTGGCCTGATGAGGAATCAACCAGTTGAGATCGTCGAGATGCTTCCCATTGCGCAGGAGAATGTCCTGGCTGATGCGACTCATGTACTGCGTCGCATGGATGAAGACATCCCGGCCGTTTGGCATGACAATTCCGGGACCATCGGGGATTAGCTTTACCCCTTCAAGGTTCTTTCCTACTCGACCTGCTCCGCCAGTCAATATGTCCAGAATTTCAAAGTCTTCATCACGCAGCTTTTCCCTGGTGATCACCATCGCCGCAGCCCCATCGCCCCACAGGTGCCCGGCTTTGGTGTCTTCTTCATTGGCAAAGCGGGTGTTGTGGTCCGAGACCACTACCAGAGCGGTTTTAGCCTTGCCCATGGCAAAATATCCCTGTACGATTTCGATGGCATTGAGCAAGCTGGAGCAGGCGGACGAGATGGTGACCACAGGCACTTCTCCGACTGGCAGTTCATGCTGAACGGCATGCCCCAGGGTTGCTACGGTATCGTGTGGGGAGTAGGTAGCAGCGACGATGAGCCCTAGTTCCTCGATTGGAAAAGAAATTTTCTGCATGGCCAACCTGACGGCGTCGTTGGCCATGGTTTGGGTATTCTCGCCAGGCCCGGCTTTGCGGCGTTCTTTGATCCCGGTTCTGCTTTCCATCCACTCCTCCGTCAGGCCGTTAATATTTTGAAAGTATGCATTGGTGATGACCTGCTCAGGATAATAGTGTGCTATGGCATTAATGAACATAGGTGGTGTAGGTGTGATGATTGTAGGCGAATAAGCTCCAAACATAGCAAATCCAGACCATTTGGGCAGAAAAAAGTATGCCCACGTTGCAATTCATGCGACGTGGGCACCATGGCTGTATGCCAGAATGGATTGGTATCAGCCTAGAGGCTGTTTAGGTTTTGGTGTTTCGAGGCCAAACGCAGGATTTTTGGGATCTGACAAGGAAATTTTCCGACAAATAGCGAGCTATTTTGAGGAAAATTGACGCAGACAGGGCGCAAAAAGACCAGTTTGGGCCGATAAGGAAAAATCCAAACAGACTCTTACTTGAAGAACTTCATCATGGCCGATTTTACATGGGAGTAGGCTTCCATCATCTCATCAGAGAATTCTTCCCAGCGCTTTTCTCCCTCTTTGCTGCGTTCTTCCCAGAAGTTTTTGGTCTCCTGGATCTTCTCTTCTACTTCCCGGCGGGCTTCAGAATATTCTTCTTTTGCCTCTTCTCCTCCCAGATGCATCTGCACCCTCATGGCGTCCAGGTGAGCTCGGAATAGTTCAGTGCGGTGCTTGAAAGCCTTTTCCCATTCAGATACCGTCTCCTTGCCCTCAGACTGCACCTTCTGATACTCCATCTTTGCTTCCTCCAACGCATGATCCAGTTTCTTTTGCTGCTCTTCGAACGCCTCTTTGGTTTCTGCCTTGCCCAGGGCTAGTTGCACCTGTAGCTCTTCCAGCTTTGCCTTGAGGTTAGGCGCATGCTCGCTCTCATATTCATCAATTTTTGCAGCAGCATCGCCCAGATAGGATTTGAAGCTTTCGCGCTGCTTTTCAAAGGCAGCGTTCATTTCATCAAGGCCCATTGAGAATTTAACCTTCAGGTTATCAAGTTCACGGTCAAAGTCTTCCAGGTATTTATTCATCGTTCACGTGGGTTAGTGTTTGGATATTTCCTTTAATTAATCAGCTTTTCCGGCCATTTGCAAATTCTCAAATGATAGGTTTTGAGTAGCTGGAAATATCTGGCACAACGGTCCCGATAATAGGCCTTCGCCTGTTCCCCATTCGCCTGTTCCAGTTTGAGTGCATTTACCTTTAGCTTGATATTGGCCCTTAGCATCAGATAAAAGTCCCAAACAGGCAGTTCGTAGGAATCCATGCATGGCATTTCAGCCTGATAGGCGTCCCAAAGGGCTCCTTTGAGGTTATCAACCTTATAAAAATCGAGGCTGAGCCAGAGAAAAGCCAGTTCACTTAGCAGGTCAATTCTCCTAAGGCTGTCATCAAATTCAATACAATCAAAAATCAGGGGAGGGGCGGTCATGAATATGTTTCCGGCATGCAGGTCTCCATGCACATCTCTCACAAAGCCTTTCTTCACCCTTTCTGTAAAAATGGCAGCATGAGTCCATAGGTGTTCAATGGCATGCTCGACTATGGTGCGCAGGGTTTTGGCATAGTCCTTACCAAGGGCAGATTCCACGATGGATTCTACAAATAGGACGTCCGCAAACTCTTCTTCCAGCTCTTCCAGGTTAAATTGTTGAGACACAATGGGGGCCCTGGCGTGAAACCGCGCCAGCCTCCGGGCTAATGATTCCATTTGCCCCACTGAAACTGTGCCTCCTTTCCGTAACTGGTGATCCAACTGGAGCGATGTATCTACTCGCTTCATTTCGACAGCGTAGTCGATCGGCTCCCCGGAACCGTCTCCAAAGGAGAGGTCCCCATTGTCCAGCCGAAAAATTGGGGTAACACCGCGGTACAGGCACTTGGCTGTCCTCCGGTTGAGCTTCACCTCCTTTTCACACAGCTTCTTTCTGGTCTCAAGGTCTAGTGTATTTATGAAATCATATTCTACCGGCTTTTTAATTTTATATGCCTGATTGCCCACCAGGAGCACCCAGGAAATATGAGTCTCGAACAGCTGTGGTTCGAGTTCAGGAGCCTGTTGCTCAAGATACCGATGTAAGGATAGGGCGTCCATGTTCGATATATTTTAGGGCATTGATTATATTCTGCTTGAGAGAGTGTGAGTGAGTGTCCAGCCTGAGATGAGGGATAAGAATAGGAGGATACTGGGCCTGTACTAATTTAAATACCTCAAAATCTGCTTCACTTTCAGGTCTCTGCTTTTTGAGGCGTTTTTTGATCTCTTTTTCCGGGGCCCAGGTTTCTATGATGTACAAGGGCCGGGATTGCTGAATTACCAATTCGCAGGCCCGTCTGCGATGATCGGGATTGGAGAAGGTAGCATCCACGACCAGATTCTCCCCTCGGGTCAGGAATTCCTCCATTTGCTCTATCAGAAAGGCATAGACCCTGTCCTTATCTCCTGCAGAATATTTTCCCCGACTCTCTAGCTGAATCCTCAGCCGGTCACTGCTAAGGTGCCACCCATCCAATGCAACCGCTATGTCCCGGGCTAGGGTGGTTTTACCAGTGCCTGGTAAGCCCATTACAAGAACAGCGATGTTGGCGGCCTTGGGTGTGGACTTGTTTTGCATTTTTGCTGGATTGTTTAACAAAAGGGATTGACCTGCGATACGAAACAGACCTTTCAATGAGGGTAATTTGCACAATACCCCTTCCACGACTTAAGACATAGGCTTCGGGACCAAGTGACTTAACAAATGCCTACGCATTGCCATATGCTTCCCTCAGGCCAACGTTTTCGCACTCCTTTACACTCAGCAGATGACTTTAGCTATTAGGGCCGGGTGCCATAAGTGACAACTTATTCGGGGTAATCCTGATATGATTTTGTTTAATTTCGAAGGGGTAGCTCATTAAAAACCTGATTAGCTTTGTTTTATGCGCAGAATCGCCATCTCTGACATACATGGCTGTAGCCTTACCTTTAAAACTCTCGTGGACCAGGTGGTACAGATCAAGCCAGGCGACCAACTGTTTTTGTTGGGAGACTTTTTCCACCGTGGCCCTGACGAATTTGGAATTTTTGATTTTATATGGGAACTGGAAGCGAGAGGGGTAAAGGTCCAGGCTTTGATGGGAAATCATGATGAGATGTTCCTGGATGCATGTGACAGGGGACTTAGGCAGGTCGAGGATAAGTACCGTAATTATGTCCAGGGTTTACCTAGCTATCTGGAGGTTGAAGGATATCTATTGGTTCATGCTGGCCTTAATTTTGAGTATCGGGACCCGCTACAGGATGAGTTATCCATGAGATGGATCAGAGGATGGGAATCCAGGCTCAATAGGGAATGGCTCGGAGACCGACGAATACTGCACGGGCATATCCGCAAAGAGAAACCCATTATCAGGCAATCTGTGGCTGAACAACATCCCATCATTGGCATTGATAATGGTTGTTTTAAAATTGAGGTACCAGGTCAGGGTAGCCTTTGCGCATTTGATATGGATACCATGGAACTATACTTTCAGCCAAATCTGGACATGAGTGAACCGGCTCGGTAGTTACACTCTGATTGGACCGTTAACTAGTAATTGAAAATATGCGATTTCTGGATTTTCAGACCATAGTGAATGAAGCATGGTCAACCTTTCAGCCAGACATACCGCTCAAAAAGGTAACTGATATCAGTGTCAGGGTCTCGACCAACCATGTTTACAAACTGGAATTCGACGATTTTGATTTTCTCATAGGAAAGTTGTCCTATTTCGGAAAATATGAGCACTTCGTGGAAGACCATGAGATCATCAATCGACTCTCTGAGAATCTCCCCTGGCCGTATGACCAATTTCTGGCCAGGTCGCTGACACGGGATGGGAAGGTATTTACCTATCGGTATCGACAAATCGATCAGGATGTTTGGGTGGTATTTTACAGACCGGTACATATTGGACAACCGCTACCGAAGCGGCTGAACCTCGATCAGGTGGAGAATCTGGGACGGGAAATGGCCCGTTTTCACCGCGCCTGTACGGATATCCTTCCCCTGCTTCCGACCTCCTCCAAAACGACTGCCTATGATTTGGAGACACTCAAGGCCCACTTGGCCACGGAACTGGGAGATTTTGAATATGGGGCCCACAGGCCAAAGATTGAGTACCACATCGACCAGTTTTTTCTGAATAGCGAAAAATTACAGGCAGATAGCTTTCCTGTAATCCCCGTTTTCGTGGATTGGAACATTGGAAACTTCTCACTTAATGCTGCCAATCGCCTGTATTCCCGATGGGATTACGATTGGTTCAGGATGAGCTCCAGGGTCATGGACTTCTACTTCATGAGTCGGGTAGTCTCTGATATAGGCGATCAATCCAAATTCAGCTACTTCCTCAATCCGCTCATGGAAGAGCGATTTTTGGTCTTTCTGAAGGCCTATCACGCTGAATTTCCCCTTTCTGAGGCTGAAATCCATCTTATCAGAGAGGCCTATCGTTTTTTTCTACTTCATTACGTAGTAGATTTCGGCCGATTTTTCTTTCATAGTATCTACGCTACTCGACTACTCAAGGAGACCTTTGAAATTCATTTACCCAAACTCGAATCCGAGTTTGATACCGAAAAATTGCTAACAGCATGCAAGTAAATTCCTTCAGGGAAATAGCTACCCGTTACAAAGCCATATTTTTTGACGCGTATGGTGTTCTCAAAAACAGTCGAGGGATTATTCCTGGCGTACATGAGTTGCTGGACTTTCTGGATGAGCAGTCTATCACCTACTATGTAATCACCAATGATGCTTCTCGCGGGCCGGAGCGCCTGGCGATGAGTTATCATCAACAGGGGGTACATCAGATTACCGGCGACAAAATCATCTCATCCGGGATGCTGGCAAGGGAGTTTCTGGTAAACAAGGTGACCAAAGGGACCATCGCCTACCTGGGTACGGAGATTTCTGCGCATTATGTTGAATCTGTAGGGCTTGAAACCGTGTCCATTCGCGACCTCAACCTGGCAGATGCGGACAGCATTTCGGCTTTGGTATTGCTTGATGATGAAGGATTTAACTGGGAAACAGATATCAACAAAGCGGTAAATCTCCTGCGTCAGCGAAATATACCTGTGGTGGTCGCCAATACAGACCTCACATACCCTGTTTCAAAAGATGAGGTGGCCATTGCCATTGGGGGGCTAGCCAATATGCTGGAACAGATAGTCGGTAAGCGATTTATGCGCTTTGGGAAACCAGATGCACAGATCTTTCATTTCGCACTTGAGCATGTACAAAAAGATCTTGCCGTAAACCGCGATTCCATCCTGATGGTGGGAGATACCCTGACCACAGACATCCTGGGAGGAAACAAGTTTGGGATAGATACCTGTCTTACCCTGACCGGGAATACCCTTTCCCATAGAACCAAGTATCAAATTGAGTCACTAGGAATCAAGCCAACCTATATTTGTAAATCGGTGGGAACCTGATCGATGGTTTCTAAAAGGAAAACACCTCGAAGGTTCAGGACCTTTGAGGTGTTTGTTTTTTAAAACGCCGGCTCCATTCTGGAGACCTTGCATGCGCTACAATCTTTCACCTTTCCAAAATAGGTTTCCCGGTATTTGTGAAGGGTTTGAAAGGGAATCCCCAGGATGGTTTTTTGAATTCTGGTGACCTGAACGATCAGGTGCCCCATCTCAGGATGAAAGCGGGATTCCTGACGTGAATTGCGTTGGATAGAAACGAGTTTTAAACTCAAAACGGCTGTTTCTTTTGGATACGAGATAACAAATTTTAAATAACTAATGCAAAAGTAGCCAAAACATTTACCGACTCCAAAAGAGCTCCCATTACTCGAACTACCTCTCCAACCCCCTATCCCCATTCCAACAGCAGTCGCTGGGCACTAAAGCCCGGCCCAAAGGCCAGCATCAGTCCTTTATCCCCAGCAGGCAGGTTGCGATCCATGAATCGCTCCAGCACATACAGCACAGTGGCACTACTCATGTTGCCGTATTCGCGGAGGACGGTCTTGGAGTCGTCAACGTTTTTGCCGAGGCCGTGCAGCAGTCCCTCTACCATCTGGACGATTTTTTTACCGCCGGGGTGAAAGATGAAGTGATCAACCTGATCTACACTCAGACCATTTTTCTCCAGGAAAGGATACAGTATGTCCGGGAAGCGCTTTTCGATTTCCTCCGGGACGGATATGTCCAACACCATCTCGAAGCCTGTGTTACGGACATTGTAGCCCATGAAGTGCAGCGCCTCATAGTAGTGATACATATGGGTATCCAGGATCTGTGGCCGCACCTCCTCTGTCGGGCCGAGGATCGCACAGGCAGCTCCATCCCCAAAGATTGCCGCACTGACCATGTTGGTCATGCGCCAGTCCTGATGCTGGAAGGTACTGGTGGGCGACTCGACCGAGATGATCGCTGCCCGCTTGGTGGGATTGGCCTTGAGAAATTCATTGGCATAGATAAGGGCCGAAGTACCAGCAGCGCAGCCCATCTCCGTAACGGGTAGTCGCACGATGTCCTGCCGCATGTTGAGCCGATTGATGATCTCGGCATCCATGCTTGGGATCATGAACCCTGTACAACTGACGGTGATGATGAAATCTATGTCCTGCGGGGTGAGATCTGTTTTGGCCAGGGCATTTTCCAGGGCCTGTTGACCCAGTTCGACCGCTTTTTCGCAGAAGAAGGCATTTTTGTCCTCCCAGGAAGTTTCCTTGAAGACATTCTCCATGTCCATGATGGAATAGCGTCGATCCACCTGGGCATACTTGAAGATCCGCAGGATTTTTCGTTGGTCCCTCTCGGGAAGAGGAGCCAGCCATTCTTCTACACGAGGCAAAATCTCCTCAGTTGACTTGGTAAAGGGAGGCAGTGCCTTGGCTACAGCCAGGATTTTTGGGTGCATGAGTGTATTTTCTTCCCTGAAATTAGGGGTAATGCTCTCCTAAAAAAAGCGATTGGTCAGATTATTCTGGAACTACCTGTTTATCAGGGGTTAACAGCACGCGGTATCGAAATGCCCACTGCCAACTGATGCTGGCATCGAGGTGATTCCTGTGTGCCAATGCCTGAAGTTCCCGTTGGGTAAACGCTTTGCGGATGCTCAGCTGACCATCGTGCCGGATCATGTACGAAGCACCGCAAACCCGACAGACCAGGCCAAAAAGGACCCAGGGAAGCCAGTGTCGCTGAAGATCCGAAATGATGATTCCTTTGTGGACCATGTTAGCCAGTCCGGGCATCATCAGATCAATCTGCTCCTCGGAGAAATGGTGTAAGAAGAGGCTACAACTCACGTAATCAAATCGCCGCTTGTAAAAAGCCGGGTCCAGGACGTTTGCCACTTCAAATTGGATTTCTGGAAAATCCTGGGACTTGAGGCGGGCATATTCAACCACATGGGGATTCGCATCAAATCCCCAAAGCCTGACTTTAATCCCCTTCTTTCTCGCCCAGATCGCCATCCTCCGCAAATCCTCTCCTCCCCCACAGCCCAGATCGGCCAGCGAAAATTCCCCCTCTTTGCCATTCGCTTTCCACATTTGCCGAAGGCCAGCAACGGCATGCCCCCCTCCCAAAAACCGGTTCACAACTGAAAGCTGGTCCAGAGTCTGGTTCATCGTGGGACCACCGAGTTCCAGGTCGTCCATCAACTCTTCTTCGTCTGAACGAAGGCTAAAATCCAGTTTGGTTGCCATAGTTCGTAGGGGGTTGCAGGTTAGCGCATTCATAGGCAAGATAGTAATTCCAGCACTTGTTGTAACTTTTGGTACTAACCTACCTAACCAAAAGCCAAATGAAGCGATTAATTCCCTTCCTTTTTCTCCTCCTCACTACCCTACCCTCCTGGGCACAGGAATATTATTTCGGTAAATATGGCCCCTTTGATTCCGAAATCCCTTCACCAGAAGAATTTCTGGGCTACCCTGTAGGTGCTCAGCATACCCGGCATGACCGAATCGTTGCCTATTTCGAGCACCTGGCCGAGATTTCTCCACGCGCCACCATCGAAACCTATGGTCATACATACGAACGGCGTCCGCTCGTCATGCTGACCGTTAGTACCGTTGAAAACCTGGCCAACCTCGGGGCCTACCAGCAAACCCAGCTCCAATTGTGGATCCGGAGGCGGAAATGCCCGAGACAGAGAGCTTGCCTGTCTTTGTGAATCTGGGGTACAATGTACATGGCAATGAACCTTCCAGTTCCGAGGCGGCGATGCTTGCCGCCTATACCCTGCTGGCTTCTCAACATCCCGAGATCAGAAAGTTCCGGGATCAAGCGGTCTTTTTCATCGATCCCACCATCAATCCAGATGGCCGCGACCGCCACACCCACTGGGCCAATATGTTCCAGGCCAATCCCCTGGTTAGCGATCCACTCGATGCGGAACACAATGAGGCCTGGCCACGAGGTCGCACCAATCACTACTGGTTTGACCTGAACCGCGACTGGATTCTGGGCATTCACCCCGAAAGCCGCGGAAAGCTCCACTGGTATCATCAGTGGTATCCCAATGTGGTGACCGACTTTCACGAAATGGGAACCAACTCCACCTATTTCTTTGAACCCATGAAGGCCATCGGCTCCCTTGATCCCATTATGCCCAAAGAGAACTACACCACGCTGAACGACACCTTTGCAGCGTATTTCTCAGAGGCACTGGATGAGATCGGGTCATTTTATTTCACCAAGGAAGTGTTTGATGGTACCTATCCTGGTTATGGGTCTTCCTATCCTGATCTTCAGGGGGGATTGGGACTCCTGTTTGAGCAGGCTTCTTCCCGTGGGCACGTACAGGAGACCCCGACCGGTGACATCACTTTTCAGTTTACCATCCGCAATCAATTCACGTCCAGCATCGCAACCGTCAGGGCAGCAGTTAACCACAAAGAGTTGATGCACAGCTATATGCGTGATTTTTTCACCTCGGCGCTTTCACTGGCAGATGCCTCGCCGATCAAAGCATATGTATTTGGAGACAGCAATGATCCCAATCGGGTAAAGGCATTTATGGATAAGCTTCTCCTCCACCAGGTTGAAGTATACCGACTGAAAGAGAATATGGGCAAATTCAAAGCCGGAGAGGCATTCATTGTGCCTACCCGTCAGCCTCAGTATCGGATGGTACAGACATTCTTTGAAACCTACGAAGAATATGCAGACAGTGTCTATTACGATGCTTCCGCCTGGTCGCTGGCCAATTTCTATAATATGCCCTACGAGGAAGTAAAAGGGAGCTTCGAAAAAGGAGAACAGATCACGATGGAAACAGAATTAGTTGCTGTTTCAACTCCTGAAGAGGCCCGGTACGCCTACCTGATTAACTGGTACAATTACAACGCCCCTGCCCTACTCTACCACCTGCAGCAAGGTGGGGCCAATGTGCTTTCTGCATTCAAACCGTTTAGTGCGAAAGTGGGAGAAGCATCCCAGGACTTTGATTATGGAACCCTTATGGTTCCCGTAAGCAGACAGCGGATTTCATCTGACTCACTCTACGAACTGATTCAGGCCGGAGTAAAGCGGTTTCAGGTGGAAGTATACCCGGTTGCGGGAGGATATAGCGTTGCAGGAATAGACCTGGGCAGTCGCTACTTTGAGCCGCTGGAGAAGCAGAAAGCCCTGTTGCTCGTGGGAGAGGGCGTTTCCTCCTATGAAGCGGGAGAAGTGTGGCATCTGCTCGATCAGCGGGTCCATATGCCCATTACCAAACTACGAATGACCATGTTTGGCCGGGTAGATCTTCATGACTATCAGGTGATAATCATGGTTTCCGGGAGTTATAGTCAGCTAGATGATGCAGATAAAAAGCGTATTTCTGATTGGGTAAAGGCAGGCAATACCCTGATCACCATTCGACATGCATCGGAATGGGTGATCAAACAGGGTCTGGTAAAGGAAAAACTGATCGAAGCCCCAAAGGATACTACTTCCGAACGCTTACCTTACGTTCAGGCACCGGAAATCCTCGGTCGCGAAGAAGTCGGAGGAGCCATATTCGAGGCAAATCTGGATTTGACTCATCCACTGGCCTTTGGGTATCAGCGGGAGGAAATCCCCGTTTACCGCAACAGTGAGGTTTGGCTCAAGCCCAGCAGCAATGATTACTCCAACGTGGCTGTTTATACCGATGATCCCCATATTGACGGCTATATAACAGATCACAACCTGGAAACTTTCCTAAAGCCATCTGTCTCGCTGATGGTCAGTCCATTAGGCAGAGGCAGGGTTATCCTTTTTGCAGACAACCCCAACTTCAGAGGCTCCTGGTATGGCACCAATCGCCTATTCCTGAATGCCATATTTCTGGGACAGCATATTAGAGTCCCAAGGTAGTAGATGTTGGTGGGATAAGTTCGAAGTTTCGCGGGATCTCGCCGTACTCAACCTGATCAGCAGTTCGCAGTTTAACGTGCTGCTGATCAGGGAAATGCCTGGCTTAGGATTGGCTCATTACTTCATTCTGAAAACACTTGTGAATGCGGAATGCGGTGTTCAAACATACCGCATTCCGCATGTCTCACATCGAGCACCTCCAACTATTCCCACTCCCCTACTCTACCACCAATTCTGTTGTGGGCAGGTTCCCGTTCGACCTCTACCTCTACGGTATGGGCCCCGTGTCGTCGGTAGTGAAATTGCACAATCGGTGCAGCAGTCAAAAAGCTAACTGTCAGGCTGGCCGCGATGGCAAAAAGTCCGAAGACCGTGTAAGGCCAATAAAGCACTCCCTCGATCATGAGAAAAATGGCCAAAGAGGCTACATAAAGCCATAGATGGCGGGGCTCCTCTTCCCGAAATATCAGTCGGTAAATAAACGGGACCCAGACCGGGACAAAGGGAATAACCAACGCAGTCCATGGGACTCCTTTGATCGGAGCATAATGTCCAAAATACCAGAAGTAGCCTCCGAGTGCTATCAACATCAACACACGGAAAATCCGATAGGCGGTCAGGACAAGCAGGCGGGGTTTGTGGTTCATGGCGAGATTAGATAAGGTTAAATGAATTTACGGAGAAAAGCTGAATTGTAGACGGAGCAAAGATCAGATAACGACCCTATAACAGTGTTATAATTTATACAAAAGGAAACCCAGCCTCCTAACAGTGTTCTATTTTAAGACGATTGAAAATTCGGAGATAACTTTTTACTCCTCAGTTTTGATTTTTTGTAATTTGCCCGCTATGAGTTTAAAGACCTTCATTGCCAAGGCATGGTCCAAATCCCGGGCCCGCACCATCAAGCTTCAGGCTACCTATGCCCTGGAGTTACAGGAACGCACCTTCTACCAATTGATCCATGAAGGGCGAAAAACCGCCTTTGGCAAAGCCCATGATTTTGACAGCATAGATTCCATCAGGGATTTTCAGGAGCGGGTTCCTGTCAGTGACTATGAAGGTCGTAAGGAGTGGTTTGACCGCATTGCGGGAGGGGAAGCCAATGTATGCTGGCCCGGCAAGCCGCTGTATCTGGCCAAAACCTCCGGCACCACTTCTGGTGCCAAATATATCCCCATCACCAAGGTCTCCATGCAAAAGCAGGTGCTGGGAGCACGCGATACCCTGATGAGTTACATCGCTGCTACGGGAAAAGCTTCCTTCCTCGATGGAAAGATGATGTTCCTCTCCGGCAGTCCGGAGATCGAGGAAAACAAGCACGGCCTCCGGGTGGGACGCCTCAGCGGCATTTCCAATCACTTCGTCCCCAGCTATCTGCTCGCCAATCGGGTGCCCAGTTATGAAGCCAACATCATCGAGGACTGGGAGACCAAGGTCAAAACCATTGTGGAGGAGATCAAGGACGTAGACCTGCGGCTCATATCTGGCATCCCCCCCTGGGTGCAGATGCTCTTTGAAGAGTTGGAAGCCCAGACTGGCAAACAGCCCATGGAGGTCTGGCCCAACCTTTCCCTGTTCGTACAGGGTGGAGTGGATTTTTCTCCCTATCAGCCGATTTTTGACAAATACTTTGGAGACAAAGTGGACACAGTAGAGTTGTTCCCCGCCTCGGAAGGATTCTTTGCCTTCCAGAATGATCCCGAAGATCCAGGTCTGCTGATTCAACCCAACAACGGCATTTTCTACGAATTCATCCCACTTAGCGAAATCCACAAGGAGAAGCCTAAACGGCTCACCCTCAAAGATGTGGAGGTGGGTGAACAATATGCCATGATCCTCAGCACCAACGCCGGTCTATGGGCCTATGACATCGGGGATACGGTCAAATTTACCTCGGTCAATCCCTGGAAGCTCCGCGTTTCGGGGCGGATCAAGCACTTCATCAGCGCCTTTGGGGAGCACGTGATCAGCGAAGAGGTAAATGCTGCCATCATGGCCGCAACGGAAGCCACTGGTGCCAGCTTCCAGGAGTTTACGGTTGCTCCCCTCATCAAGGATCAGAAAGGAGAATCGGCACACGAATGGCTGATCGAATTCACCCAGCGTCCTGACGATATGGAGCGGTTTACCCGTATCCTGGATGAGACCCTGCAACAGCGAAACCCTTACTACCTCGACCTCCGGGCTGGCAACATCCTCAAACCCGCGCAGATTCGTCCCATTAAGCCTGGCGCTTCACGCGAGTACATGAAGTCCGTCGGCAAGCTCGGGGGACAGAATAAATTCCCCCGTTTGAGCAACGACCGCAAGATCGCGGATGTGCTGTATGGGTATTTGGAGGAGTAAGGCCGGTAGTAGTATCGGTAGCAGCACTGCTGAAGCAGGGCCTAAGGTCATGGCCATCCCCAGGATGGCGCTGGTGAGACTCTCTGAGTCGACACCCAATGTCTTCAAGTCTCAGACTTCACAAATCCAATGTTGGCTTTGAATGACCTTCCTCCACTACTTCCTCCACCTTGGCTTGCCCTTGCTCATCGCCTGGGTATTTTTCCGTAAGAATTGGAAACAGGCTTACCTGATTCTGCTGGCCACCATGCTGGTGGACCTGGATCACCTGCTAGCGGAGCCGATATTTCAGGTGGATCGCTGCAGCATCGGGTTCCATCCGCTCCACTCCCCTTATCTCTTTCCGGTGTATCTGTTGCTTTGGGCACTGCCCTACCCCACTCTTCGCCTGATCGGCCTGGGACTGACGCTGCACATGCTCACAGACTTCATTGACTGCCTGGGCATGTATGTGCGCTGTGCGGAGTGCCAGCACTCCTCGCCAATCTACCCAGCCCTTCAATATATCGGAGCAATACCTAGTGCTTTGTCAAGTGAAAAATGATGGGTAAGCGGTCGCAGATTTTTTCGCA
>CAYFIR010000082.1:0-30604 GCA_964343195.1 uncultured Bacteroidia bacterium
TATAGTTCTTTTGGAAGGGGCTTTGAAAACCGGCAGGTTTCTCTCTGCGTCTCTGTGCCTACCGCTATGCGGCATCTTCGATCTGCGTGAGAAAAATAGCGGCGTATTATTCTTCCATTTGCTCTCCTATAAAAAAGGTAGGGCATCCCGACGAGTCGGGAGGGCATTCCATTCAGCCCCGCAGGCCGCCCCGGTTCACCGAATGTCCCCCAACGCCGCCACAAGCTCGCGTTATGGCTCTTTTTGAAGGGAATTTGAAAACCGGCAGGTTTCTCTCTGTGTCCTTGCGCCTACCGCTTTTCGGCATCTTCGATCTGCGTGAGAATAATTTGCGGCGTATTATTCTTCAATCTGCTTCCCTACATCCCCTGGATGTATTTTAATGGTGGGCTGCACACGATTTTAAAGGTCGTACGGATATAGTCTTGAAGGAATCAGTATTTCGTATATTGAATTTTTATGTTGCATTAGGATCGTTCTGGGTGCATCTTATAAAGAACTCTTAAACCCAATTAAATGCTGTCGACATGAGAAAAAGTATCCTATTTTCTACCATCATGGCCCTGGCTATGATCTTTTCCGTGGAATTACAGGCCCAGGACCGTGGCATGAGCTACCAGGCTGTAGCTCGTGATGCCAATGATGGACTATTGGCCAATGAAGTCCTTATCGTAAGATTCACCCTGCTCCAAGGGGGAAGCAACGTATACCAGGAGGTGCAAACCGTAACGACCAATGAGTATGGACTTTTTACCGCTGTGATTGGAAGCGAGGATTTTACTTCTTTTAATGCTGTAGATTGGGCTCCGGCCACCTCTTTGCAGGTCGAGATTGACCCTGGGACAGGTTTTGCAGATATGGGAACGACCGATCTGGAAGCCGTTCCCTATGCCAAGACCGCAATCAAGGTTACGGATGTCAAGCTCGGAGAACTTACCGATGTGAGCGCTACCGCCCCTGCCACAGATGATGTGCTTACCTGGGATGGCAGTCAATGGGTACCCGCAGCTCCTGCTGCGGGAATTGAGCCATTGGCCTACGGATTCATCAACTCAGATGGTTCTGTTTCGGTAAGCTCTGGGAATATCACTGCCTCTACATATGATTCGGGGTCTGGCAGATATGAAATTACCATTGCAGGAGAATCCTATTTCTACAACCAGTATGTTACAGTCGTTACTCCAGGCGGGGCTGCAGTGGTAGAAAACTTCCGGGTTAGTAGTGGTAGTGGTAACATGCTGGTTTACCTACGGGATGCCAGTAACGCTGCTGTGCAAGGAGACTTTATGTTTGTCGTGTACAAGCCATAATTTTTTGCGAATTCATTTAACCCAGGGCGGACGAGGCATGAAGCAATTTGCTTGATCATGTCTCGTCCGCGTTTTTTGTAGGGCACCACTATGGGCAGGTTTCATCCTGATATACAGGCTAGTGCCTACGGAGTTAAGTAATTACTCATCCGTAATTCGTATAAAGTGCTCGCCAGCAATGCTTTCGATTACGAATTACTGATTACAAATTTCGAATGCGAAGCACTAGGTATTGCTCCAGGAGATTTTCATCTTACTTCATAAACATCGGCGGGTGCATGTCCTCAAATTTCGAAGCGGCCTGATAAGCTCGCGCTACGGCCAGTATCGTTCCTTCCTCATAGAGGTTCCCCAGGAAGGTGATGCTCGTAGGGCTGCCATTGGGCAGGAAGCCATTGGGCATGACGACTGCCGGATGGCTGGTCAGATTAGTGGTCAGCAACTGATTGCTCCCAAAGCTGGGGACCACCAGCACATCTACCTGCTGCATGAAGGCATGCATCTCCTGAATAAGCTGGTATCGGTGTCGATTGGCCTGGATATAAGCCACGGCTGAGATCATCTGCCCCTGACGGAAGATATTGGGCCAGGCATTTTTTCCCTGTCGCACCAGTAAGTCGTCACGACCGCTGCGGGTCAACTGATCAAACGCCGCTGCAGCTTCCGCAGTGAGGATTATACTCAGCGCATCAACCGGAATGGAAGGTTCCCATTCCAGTGGAATCAGCTCGGCTCCAAGTCCTTGCAGAGTCTCCAGCACTGCGGAGTCCCGCGAACTGTTGTAATAGTTGCGATCCATCAGGTTGGAGGCGTAGCCAATTTTTAGCTGGCTCAGATCCACGATCTGGCTGTAATTAAAGGGAACATCGATGAGCGTCTGATCCTTTTCATCTGTCCCAATGATTGCCTGAAACACCATGGCACAGCCCTCTGCTGTACGGCAAATCGGACCTACCTTGTCCATGCTCCAACTAAGGGCCATGGCTCCATGGCGGCTGACCCGCCCATAGGTGGGGCGTAGGCCAGTGGCTCCACAACGGGTAGATGGCGAGACAATCGATCCCCAGGTTTCGGTTCCGATGGCAAAGCCGACCAGTCCGGCTACAGTCGCAGAAGCGGAACCCGCTGAAGAACCACTGCTGCCCTGCTCAAGGTTCCAGGGGTTGCGGGTGGTGCCGCCGTACCAGACATCGCCCATGGCCAGTGCTCCCAGGGTAAGCTTGGCAACTAATACGGCACCAGCCTCCTCCAGTTTGGCGATTACGGTTGCCTTTTCGTCACGAGTCTGCTCGCGATAGGGGGCTGCGCCCCAGGTGGTGGGGTAGCCAGGATAGGCAAAAAGGTCTTTCACACCGTAGGGAATCCCGTGTAGAGGGCCACGCCAGCGCCCCATGGCTAGCTCCCGGTCGGCCTGGGCAGCCTGCTCCAGTGCAATGTCCTCCAGCAAGGTAATGGCACAATGCAAGGTATCCCCATAGGTTTTCAGCCGCTCCAGGTAGAGTTTGGTGAGCTGGGTTGAGGTGATTTTTCGTGAGCGAAGCAGGAAGGCCAGCTCTCCTACGCTGTAAAACGCCAGTTCCGAAAGGTTTGGGGGAAGCTGGGCCTCAGGTAGGGACCAGATGATGGGATCCTGCCGCTCTTCCAGCTCCATCCCTACCGGAATGGGGTTGAACATCAGTGCTGGCGGGATGCTATTGTCCAACTCCAGGCTGTGCAGGGTCTGGTAGTCGCTACGTAGGCTCGAAATGCCTGCTCGCAGTGAGTCTCGCTCACTCTGACTGTATTGGAGGTCAAAGAGTGGGAGGGCAACTTCCAGTGTATCAACCTGGGCGATTCCATTTGTAAGAGAAAGCAGTGCCCATGTTCCGAACAGGAAGGCACGTAGTAGATGGTTCAACATACTAATGATTCATTTGGTAGTGGTGCGTGTGGCACCAATTTCTAATTAGTAATGAAACCGGAAAGTTCATAGAATTGATTAAGTTTGACCGAAAATTCAAAGAAAGCTGCATGAATCGGATCGTTTGTTTCGGCCCCGGGCCGATGTTCAAAGGAGGTATTGCCAACTACAACACCGCCCTGGCCAAAGCACTGGATGCCAGACCTGATACCGAAGTTCACATCGTATCCTGGACCCAGCAGTATCCTGCGATCATTCCACGGGACTTTGTCGACCGTAGCAGCAAGAAGACTTTTCTGGAGGGGACTTCCATTGAAGTGACCTATCTCACCAACTACAACCGACCCGGAACCTGGCGGGCCACGGCGAGAAAAATTCGGGATTTGAAGCCCCAAAAAGTCATTTTTCAGTGGGCGATTGCTTTACAGGGATTGCCGATGGGCCGCATCGCCCGTTGGCTCAAAAAGCATGCACCAGAAATCGAGGTCCTGTTTGATGTGCACGTTCTTGTGCAGAAAGAGGCAAGTGTGCTGGACAGGTTTTTCACCCGATACGGGTTGGGAAGTGCTGACAGCTACATCGTGCATGCATACACCACCGCCAATGAGCTTCAAGCGACTTTTCCCAAGCTGAATTTCTCCGTCAACGAAACCGGAGAACGGGCCACCGGCAATGACAGGACCATTCTTAAGCTGTATCATCCGGTTTATAACCTGTTTCAGCCCGATCCCAATTTTGACATCGCAGCGGAGAAGGAGAAACTGGGGCTGAGAAAGCACGTATTCCTCTTCTTCGGCTTTATCCGCAAGTACAAAGGGCTGCACAATGTGATTCCGGCTTTCGCGAAGGTGCGCGCGCAACGGGATGACGTATCGCTGCTGATCGTAGGGGAATCATTCTGGAATACGCTTGACAGGAAAAAGCTCTCCACACGGATCAAGAGTGCACTTTTTGGCACTGCCAAGAAAATTCTGCTGCGAAAAAGTGACAATGAGCAGGACTACAATCCCCTGGCCCTGGTCGATGAACTCGGCTTGAAGGAGGATACTGTCCTGGTCAATGAATTTGTGCCCAACGAAGAAGTGCACCGATATTTCCAGGTGAGTGATGCAATTCTGACTTATTACCTCACGGCAACGCCCTCAGGGGTAGAATCCCTTGCCTATAATTTCGAAATGCCCGTTTTGGCTACCCGGGTAGGCCACTTCCCGGAGACAGTTAATCCGGGTTTCAATGGCTACCTCGCTGAGCCTGAGGACATCGATTCGATGGCCGAACAGATGCTGCGTTTCATCGACGAGCCCATCAAGCGGGAAAATGTAGGCAAAGCCGCCGAGCGCATGAGCTGGGAAAACTACGCCAGCGTGATCATGAAAGAATAGAAGTCAGAAGTCAGAAGTCAGAAGTCAGAAGTCAGAAGTCAGAAGTCAGAAGTCAGAGTGGTACTGGCGTAGCCAAAACAGGGTTACAAAAAATCTATTCTTTTTCCTCCTATCTGACCTCTGACAGGCGATAGCCGATCTGGCAGCGCAGCGATCTGACTTCTGACAGCAAAGCGGTCTCTCTTCTCTCAGCGGTTTCTCCTCACCACTTATAGCCTACCTCGATGGGAAAATGGTCTGAATACTCAGTCCGAAGCACCCGGTGGGTAATGGGAGTGATTTCTTCCGTGGAAAACTGATAATCGATTCGGATGCCAAGTGGGCCGAGTAGCGGATAGGTCCAGCCCAGGCCACTTCCGACTTTCATGAAGCTGTCCTGATACTGGCTGGCAATCTGATGAATGATCCGACTGTTGGGGATGGCGTTGAAGTCTCCGGCGATAATCAGCGGATGAGGATAGGCTTCCGCTCCGGCCAGGATGAGGTCCATTTTTTCCTGTTGCATGGGCAGCACTTCCTCTGTGCGATCATAAAAGTCCCGTGCAAACTCCCGCTTGTTGTACACAATGTCAGGACGAATCAGGCTGCTTAGCCGATAGGAGGAAAGATGAACACTTCCTACTCCGAGGGGACCTTTAGGGGTTTGAAGGGTTGCGATCACCCCGCTGTTGATTTCTCCGGCCGGCATGTACAGGATGTCCACCTTTTCGATGGGAAATTTTGAAAAAATGACCACTCCGTGGATGTTTTCCCGACGGTGTTCAAACCTGTAATAGGGCATATCCAGTGCACGGGCCAGGAATTTCAAGGCACGTTGGCCGTTGCCCATGTCCTGATTCCGGAACTCCTGTAGCGCGATTACATCAGGATTTCGGGACCGGAGGTAGTTTGCGATGCGCTGGGCATTACTGGCATCAAACCGAAATGTGGCTACGTTGTAGGAAATCACGTGGAGGTTGGGCTCCTCTAGTTCTTCGACTGGAAGCGGACGAATTTCCTTACTGAGAACCCACCCACATCCTATCAGGGCGATAATGCCTGTGACTAGCCACTTGACCTGTTTTTGGCGGAGGAAATACACCGTAAAAATCAGGACGAGTCCGGTTAGGATCGGCATGATCATCGGGAGTATCTGAATTCCGGGCATCCAGGTCACCGGGATGTATGGGGTCAATATTGCAGCCAGACTTACCAGCAGCAACGCTATGAACAGCAATACCATTATGCCAAATACCAGCTTCTTAATCCTTCCCATCTCCTTTTTGAGTGGATGCTTTGAAGAGTAATTCCTTCTCTTCCCGACTCAGACTGTCGTAGCCTTTGTCTGAAATTTTGTCAAGAATGTCATCAATCACATCCTGTGAAATGTCACTTCCGTCATTCTTTTTCCGGCTACTGGGCTGTGGCTTGGAGCCTGGAGTTTTTGAGCCATACTTGACCTTCATCCGGGGCTTGTTGCTTCCATCCGAGTAAAATCCCCAAACCGTCTCGGTGATGTCTGTCCCATTGCGAAGCAGGTACACGTGGGCAAACCCCAGCATCCCCCCCAGGAGGATTGCAATTCCCATCGGGGTAAAAAAGCTAGCCCAAAGTCCCCAGGCTAACAGGAACAATACCACTCCGACCCAGACGATCTTCACCTGCCCAAACAGGAATAGCTGGACCGGATAATCGGGCACCAGGGTAATGCAGGAGATGACCAGAATAAAAATGATGGCCCCCAGCCCTGAGAGATAGGCGAGGCTTTTGTTCCGCATGGGAAATCCGCGGACTTCTTCTTCGGAATCCTCGGTCAGGGTGGCGGTGTCAGTTGTCGAATCTTCAAGTGTCCCCTCTTCAGGAGCCACCTGTGTTGTTTGTGGTTGTGTGCGAAAGTCTCCACTGCCAGTAGCGGGAGAATAGTAAAACCCGGCGATGGAAGTAATGATCAGGGTCAGCAGTCCGATCAGGGGTATCCCCAGAATAACCAATCGTCTGGTGCGCTGCTCCCCCAGCAGTTGTTGGTGCACACGCCCGAAAGTCCAGATAATCAGGCCATTGAATAGCAACTGAAAGAGGTCAAACCTGACCGAAAAGAAAGGATAGGTGACCAGGCTCCAGGGGTGCCAGATAAATTCCTTGAAAGTAGGAGGAATTACCAGACCATCAATGATGACAGTATACAGCTCCGTCTGACCAAATATGGAGAGAATCAGATACAGGACTCCCTGAAGGAGCAACCCCCCTATCATAAGGGCCAGCAACCAGCCAGTTGTCTGGTATTGTTGTAGAAATTCTTTTATACGGAGCCGGATGTCCATCCTTATTGCGATTTGAAATCGGTATGTATGTTTAATATGCCCTTTAGGAGGGCAGATGTATCTGTATTGGGAACCAAAAATAACAATTTATCCCCCTTTGTAACACCTTACCGGTTTTTACCCGAAAGTTCTCAACTCGGGTTGGGCAAAAACCTCTCTACATAGAAATATACTACTGCGCCCAACATGCCCGCAAGGTGACCAAAGTGCGAAATACCTCCCCCAGCAGTAGGGTCAAAGTAGGCCATGACGCTAAAGATCAACGAAATCCCGGCCATTCCCAGCGCAAACCACCGCGCCTCAAATCCAAATGGAAGAAATATCAGGTAGAGCTTTTGCTTGGGGAACATCATCGCAAAGGCTACCAGTACCCCCGAAACCGCGGTAGAGGCCCCAACTACAGGAGCCGGACTGGGATCAAACAGTGCCAACATGATGCCAGCGAAAACCCCACAGAAGAGGTAAAAGCGCAAAAACCGCTTTTGCCCAAGTACCATCTCCAGAATAGGCCCCAGGAAAAACAGGGCCAGCATGTTGAAGAGAATGTGGGTGAAGGAAGTCAGGGAGTGGCTGAAAAAGTAAGTCACTATCTGCAAGGGTTGGAACATGTCGGCTTTGGGGAAATACTGTTTGACCTGACTACTAAGCCTCGAAGAAGCACTGACGTACTCCTGTATTTCATTGCCAGTAATCACCTCTCCACTCGCCAGTTCCAGCCGGTTAGGCAGCAGGTACCCTTCATGATCTACAATCACTTCGTTTTGAAGCCCTAGCACATTGGGCTTATGGAGCGAGAAGTATTCGTCGTAAACAAAGCCCCCACCCGCCTGGGAAAGCAACATCATGCCGACCCATATGACCACGTTAATGATCAGTAAGTGGCGTACTATGGGTGTTATGCGATTCATCATAATGATCTGGATCTATCGGTAAGGAGCCTCAGGATGGATTCAGGTTGTAACCCAATCCTCTGATAGCCTTACTTAAAATACTCTTCAAGCTCTATTTCTGTTATCTTTTTGATAATGGGGCGACCTCCTGGCCCCTGATGGGGCGCCTGACAACGAAACAGGTCCGTCAATAGCTGACGCATCTCTGTCTGTGACATGGGGGTGCCCGGGCTGATGGCGCAGCGTTGGGCTACAGCTTTGGCAATGGCCCTTCCTCTTCCAACTCGTCCCTCTACCCCTCCGGTTTGGTCTAGTTCCTTCAGCAGTTGTTCGAAAATATCCCTGATACGGGTAGTCGCCACCTCGGTCGGAGCACCATACACGATCAGGGTGTTTTTGCCAAACTCCTTAACCTCAAAGCCCATCTGCTGCAGGCTGTCGTCAATTTCCTGAAGCAGCACATAGTCAGCAGGAGCAAACTCCAGGGTCTGGGGAAATAACAGCTGCTGTGAAGCTACCTGCCTGCCTTCCTGGCTTGCCAGCATTCGCTCAAACAAGACCCGCTGATGGGCCTGCTGCTGCTCGACAATGATCATGTCATCCCCAAACTGTGACAGGATGTAGCGCTTTTGAAACTGGGCCACGAAGGTGTCCTCCCGGAATGTTGGCAGAGACTTGTTGGGTTCCACCAGTGAAAGCTGCTTTTCCCGATCCGGAACTGACCGTGGAGAAGAAGGAGTATCTGGTTCAGATTGAGGGCGGTACAGGTTTTCCCAGTCCTTACGGCTGACTTTTTCGCGAGGCTGAAAGTTCTGGGGGCGACTGCTGCGTGAAGAAGAACCTACCGTAGCAGGAGCGGAAGGGGGCTGCTGAGGCTTTCCGTAAATGGCCTCCTTTAGTCCCGGATCCTCAAAGTCAAATTCCGGGGTTTGATGGTAATCTGCCAGCCCCTTTTTGATTACGCTCTGGAGCAGTTGATACAGGGTTCGCTCATCGTCAAACTTCACCTCGGTTTTGGTGGGGTGAATGTTGATGTCAACGTGAACGGGATCAATTCCCAGGAAAATGCAATAAAACGGATGGCTATCCTCCGGGATATATTCGGAAAAAGCCTGTGTAATGGCGTGGTTGAGGTAGTTGCTGCGAATGTAGCGGCCGTTAACGAAGAAGTACTGGTCCCCCCGGGACTTGCGGTGAAATGCCGGGCTGCCAATAAACCCGTGGAAGGTCGCGTAGCCCGCGGATTCTTCCACTTCGATCAATTCTCCCTTCAGATCCTGATTGACAAGCGCCACAATCCGATCCTCCAGGGATTGGATGGGAAGCTCGTAAACCGGTGTATCGTTGTTGAGTAAGGAAAAATATACCTCAGGGTGGGCGAGTGCCACCCGAATAAATTCGTTGATGATGTGGCGGGTCTCTACCGGGTTGCTTTTGAGGAAGTTTCGCCGGGCAGGAACATTGTAAAACAGGTTGCGCACCATGAAGGTGCTACCAGATGGCCCGGCCCAGGCTTCGTGTCGTTTAACTTTACTGGCTTCTACTTCCAGTTCGATGCCCAATTCTGCCTCCGGAAGGCGTGTTCGCAGTTTTACCTGCGCTACCGCCGCGATAGATGCGAGCGCTTCTCCCCTGAATCCCAGTGTCTGTATGCGAAAAAGGTCATCCTGCTCCCGAATCTTGGAAGTGGCATGTCGCTCAAAAGCCATCCGGGCATCAGATGCAGACATGCCGGCCCCGTTGTCGGTGACCATGATGAGGTTCTTTCCGGCATTCTTGATCATCAGGTCCACCCGGTCAGCACCCGCATCAATGGCATTTTCCAGCAACTCCTTGACCACCGAAGCCGGACGTTGGACGACTTCACCAGCGGCAATCTGGTTGGCAATGGCATCAGGAAGAAGTTGGATGATGTTTCGCATAGGTGGTGAGGCGGGAGGAAATCTGGTTTTCGGCTACCTGTCTATTAACACACGACAAAAGACGCAAGAGGTTAGGTCTTTAGTCTAAATTGTGGGAATTAAAGGTACCAAATTTTAGGTTTTAGCCCTAAACTAATGATGCCCGATGGAAAGTTTGCCTTTGCGAACTTGATGCCTCCTTTTCTCCGGGTTCCACAGATAAACCTTCAGGACAGATCCGGATCCCAATGCAGCAGATTCCAGTGGGAGATCGACTCTGACGGGCCACCAGGTTGTCAGTGCCTTCATTTGCTGCTGGAAAGGCTTCCCATGCCATTTGAGCGTATTTTCTGCGGAGTCTTCTACCGTAGCGACCAGGGTCAAAGGGACATCCGCTTCATGCCAGACTTCTGCTTCTAACTGTATTACCCAGGGCTGAGTAGGAGCGTCAGCAATGGCTTCGGGTAAATCAAGAGAAAGGGTAAGGGCAAATTCTTCCGAAAAATCAGCTTTATCCCAGGCGAAGGTTTTTGCAATGGTCAACTCCTGCAGGCCTGGCAGGTAAAAGACCTGCAGCCCACCTTCTTCAAAATGTAGGGTGTCAGTTCCAGCAGGTAGGCGCTGTGCCCAATAGGGCCAGTCTTCGTAGGCGACGCCCGCCTGATACTGTGTATGGCCATCCAGTAATAGGTAAAATGGCTTGTCCAGCAAATTTCGTGAATCGGCCTCGGTAAAATCGTGGTATAGTTCCCTGGTTCCGGGTTCGAATCGTTGGTAGTAGGGCCCGAGGTTCATCCAGATGCGATCGGTGAAAATGGGAACATCTCCCTGTTTTTTTTCTGCGAACTCCAGGAAAGCATCTCTGCGTCCTGCAAAGTCATACTCCTGGGCCTCGCGAATCCCCTGGACAGGCCATAGAGCAAGGGAGATGACAAATCCCAGTAACAGCAACCGGGCACCACCGATTTCGGAAAGATTGCGCGTATAGGGCTTGTAACTACGCAATGCCGCTCCCAGTGCGAGGACAGCGCCGACCGGGAAGTACAGCCATTCTGCCGAAGGATACCCCTGCGAAAAAGCGATGACACCGGCCACGAGCACCAGAATTGCCATTCGCCAGAACACCCTGCCTCCTGGGGGCTCATCTTTCCAGGCCCAGCCAACCGTAACGGCTGCTACCGGAACAATGAAGAGGTAATGTCGCACATCGAGGCAAAGGGGTTGGTAGTGATCCAGTGACAGGGTCATGAAGTTGCCGCAGAGCAGCAGCCCCAGAGTACTCAGCCACCAGAAAGCCGCCGGAGAGTGCCGACGTGCCTGTCCCTTGGGCCAGCCCGCCAGGGCCAGTAAGGGCGTTAGCAGCGTTCCCTGCCGCAACAAATCCAGCCACCAGGCATAGGTGATCCGGTCCATCAGGACGGATTTTGGCTGTAGGTGATAGGAGCAGGCATTTTGATAGCTATTGGCAAAAATCGCCGACACCCGGCTCATGGGATTTCCTGTCAGCCCGGTGAGTATCCCCAGGTAAATCGCCATCAGCAGGACCCCGATCCCGATAGTGGTCAGCCAGAACCGGTATTCCCTCCGAACGATGAGCCCATAAGCCAGCAAAAAGACTACCAACGGTAAAACCAGTATGATGGAGCCTTTGGTCAGCAGGCCCAGCATCAGAGCGCCGGAAAAGATCAGCGCCTGACGAAAAGTTTTAGGCTGTGGATCGTGATAGAGGTATTGGGCGTAGGCATGCAAGGCCAGCATGACGCTCAGCGCCACGATTGCATCGGCCATGAGCACCTGGCTATAGGCCAGGGTCCAGCGCTCAAACACAAATAGCGCCACCCCAATGGTTAGCCCCCACCTCCCGACATTTCTGATCTGTCGCCAAACCATTGTCAGGGTCAACCCGGTAGCTATCAGAGCAGGAAGAATAGAACTGAAATCCCTTATTCCGAACAGTGCGTAACTCACAGTTGTCGGGGCCAGCAGCCCCCAGCGGTAGGAAAAATGGCTTTCGGGAACGAAGTTACCCGCCAACCAGCCGTGAGCCAGCTCAGCATAGAGCATGTCGTCGAAGCCATTGTGCCCGGCAAAGCCAAGCAGGTGGTGCAGCAGCAGCCACACATAGCCCCCTACGAGCAATAGGGTGTCATACCGAAAGGCCTTTCGCATGGCTTCAAAATTAGCAGAATCAGGGGGTTTTCCTATTTCCACCAGCGGACATCAATGTAGCAATTTGGCTCAGGTCTCTCCCCCCTTATTTCCTCTATGCCTTTTCCTATCTCGGCTTCAAGAATCTTGCTCACTGATCCAAATATTTGCAATTTGCGGCCATGAACCAGCCAGAGCAACTCGACCTGTTTCCCGATGGAAAGCTCAGAATAACCCTGTTGCGGCTCTGTCACCAGTTGATTGAGCAGTATGGGAGTTTTGACCAGACGGTGATGCTTGGGCTCCAGCCAAGGGGCATTTATGTGGCCCGTCGTATCCAGGAAATGCTGAAGGATCTGGTTCCTGAGGCGAATATTCCCTACGGAGAGCTGGACGTGACCTTTTTTCGGGATGACTTTCGCAAGCGGGATACGCCACTGGAGGCCAATCGGACTCAGGTTGACTTTTTGATTGAAGACAAGCGCGTGATCCTTGTCGATGATGTGCTCTATACCGGTCGTACCATCCGGGCGGCCATGGACGCGATGCTGGCCTATGGGCGGCCCAGGTCGGTAGAATTATTGGCACTGGTGGACCGTCAGCACGAACGGGAATTGCCCATCGAACCCACCTACGTGGGCATCCTGGTAGACACGATCGAGACCCAGCGTGTGCTGGTTCAACTGAAGGAGTCAGGCGGAGAAGACAAAGTGCTGCTGGTTTCTCAGGAATAAGAAATTTGTGATTCGTCATTCGAAATTGAATGTGCTTATGGGCAGGCTCTCATTCCTGTTTTGGGTTTAAAAGCTAAGATGTCCCCCAAGCACCAACATAATTACTCAAGACTTTAACTCACTCCTCGCTATGGCACTCAGCACTCGGCATCTTCTCGGCATCAAATACATCACCCGCGAGGACATTGAGTTGATTTTTGAAACGGCAGACAATTTCAAGGAGGTCATCAACCGACCCATCAAAAAGGTGCCGTCTCTGCGGGACATCACCATCGCCAACCTTTTCTTCGAAAATTCCACCCGTACCCGCATCTCTTTCGAGTTGGCGGAAAAGCGACTTTCGGCTGATACCGTAAACTTCAGTGCCTCTTCCAGTTCGGTCAAAAAGGGGGAGACCCTGCTCGACACCGTCAACAACATCCTGGCGATGAAGGTCGATATGGTGGTGATGCGCCACCCCCTGCCGGGAGCGCACGTGTTTCTGAGCAAGCACATCCCCGCCCAGATCGTCAACGCAGGCGACGGTACCCACGAGCACCCGACCCAGGCGCTGCTGGACTGCTTTTCGCTGCGGGAGAAATTCGGTTCACTGGAGGGCAAAAACATCGCCATCGTAGGCGACATCACCCACAGCCGGGTGGCCCTGTCCAATATATTCGCGCTGAAATTACTCGGCGCCAATGTGCGTGTCTGTGGGCCTCCCACGCTGATTCCCAAGCACATCGGAGACCTCGGCATCGAGGTCAGCCACGACCTCCGCGACACCCTAAACTGGGCCGACGCGGCCAACATGCTCCGCATCCAGTTGGAGCGGCAGGACATCCGCTATTTTCCCAGCATCCGGGAATATACGCTGCTCTACGGGCTAGACCTGCCCACCCTTCAGTCCCTCGACAAGGAGTTGGTCATCATGCACCCCGGCCCCATCAACCGCGGCGTCGAGATCACCAGTGAGGTGGCCGATTCGCCCCAGTCGATCATCCTCGATCAGGTACAGAATGGCGTAGCGGTCAGGATGGCCGTGCTGTTTTTACTGGCGCAGGTGAAGTAGGAGGGCGTTTGGAGTTTCCCGCTCTGCGGGATTTCGCTGCGCTCAACGGAGTTCGGAGTTCGAAGTTTAGCAGTCGCCCGTCCAAAGACGGAAAAATTAGGATTGCACCGGGATCGGAGTCCCGGCGCAACAGGGTGGTTGGTTGATCGACGTCTCCCGAACGTCGATCCAGTCTAGTTTTTGGGACTCCGCTCCCCCACCAGCTCAGGAAAGTCTTCATGCAGACCGCTCGATACCTTCACCTGCTGCCCGGACTGGAGCAAGTGGGACTGAATTTCTGCTAAGAGCTTTTCTTCCTGGCCTTCTTTTAATCGCCTGAGGGGAACGCTAATCGTTTTTTCTCCTTTTAGATAGAGGATCCTGAATACCCCGTCGCAGCTTAGCTCACGAATATCTTCCCAGTGGAAGGCACGCCATGGCTCTGTCGTTCCAATGCCCTCTTCATTGAGCCAGAGGCGGGGCCAGCCTATCGCATATTTCCATATATCCTTGATCAGATGCCCGATAGCCACCAATGCCCAAACAATTCCCGTTGGCTCCATTCTTAGCTTGTCATTTGTTCCCTCCCATGGTCCCAGCCATAAAACGGCATAGATAGTTGCCAAAACGGAAAACATGGAAATACCTGCAAATCTTTTCTGATGGAGTTGGTATTGCTGATGAATTCCTTTCAGGGCTAAATTAGCCATTCTATATCTCTGCGAATCAAAGTATAGGGAGCTTAGAAACGCAAGGATTAGCAGTACGAGCCCTACGACCATATCGGGACTTGAGGTAAATGAGCCTCTCCATTTTCCCGGGCCTTGCCAAATGACATACCCCAGCCAAATAAACAAAGCGATCACCGGAAAATATTGAAAAAACCAACTTGAGGTGCGTGGCTTAGGTGGCATGGTCGTGGGATTTTTGAGTGCTAATTCAAGCTAGCCAATGGGGCAATTTTACGCAAGTGAAAAGCCCGTGCTGAGACGTAAAAACCAGACTGCACCGGGATCGGAGTCCCTGCGCAACAAGATGGGCAGGTTGATCGACGTCTCCTGAACGTCGATCCTGCCTGGTCTTGGGGACTCCGATCCCCCAATTCCCGTAACTTTGTTGCAACACCTTCCTGTTTAGTTGGTTAGAGAGAATGCGCTGGCACGGAGACGAATCAGGCCAGGATCAACCAAAACTATGAGCAACAAACAGCGAATCATCATCGGCATCAGTGGAGCAAGCGGAGTAGAATATGGCCTGAAGGCCCTGGAACTTCTCAAAGACACGAATCTGGAAACCCATCTGGTTGTCAGCAAGGGCGCTTCGCTGGTGCGTACGCTGGAGACCCCTGTCACCCATCAGGATCTGGTCGATCTGGCGGACGCCAGTTATTCGCCCAACGACATGGGGGCGGCGATATCGAGTGGTTCGTTCAAGACGGTGGGGATGCTGATCGCCCCTTGCTCGGTTAAGACGATGTCGGAGATTGCAACGGGCGTGACCAATACGCTGCTATCCAGAGCGGCAGATGTCGTGCTGAAGGAACGCCGCAGGCTGGTGCTGATGTTTCGCGAGACGCCGCTACATGCAGGGCACATCCAGAGCATGGCGACTGTCACCAACATGGGCGGGATCGTCATGCCTCCCGTCCCGGCCTTTTACATGAATCCCAAGTCCATCGATGAAATGGTCACACACTCCGTATCACGGGCGCTGGATCTTTTCGGGCTGGATCTGGAGATCCCGCGCTGGCGGGAGGAGCCTGTACAGCAGTAAATCCGGCATTTCCCACCTATCTCAGGCCTTCTTCTTGCTCGACAGCCAGGCATCAACGGAATATTTGCCTGCGCCCAAAATGAGCAGGCTCACAAGGCCAAGAATGTATAGTTGCAGCTTTCCTGCCCCGAGAAGCCATTGCCTCCATGTACGACAAATCGATCCTGGTTCAGTATTGAGAGCGCAACAATAGCCCAGGTATCATTTGAAAATCTTTGCGATTTAAGCTGAAGAGCTCGACTTGGTAAACGAGCGCAGTAGCAGCAATGATGGCGTCGGGAATGCTGATTCCGTGCGACAGCCCATAGATATCGATCAATTGTGTCGATAGATTCAAAATCGACTGGTCAACATCTAGCAATTGAAAACCGCTGATTTGTTTTTTGATTGAGACAAGTTCCTGTTTGTTGCGTGCCCCTTTCAGCAACTCCATTACCACTACAGAGTTGAGCGCTAGAGCGTTTTTACCCTCCTGATTGACAAAGTTGGCAGCCGTAGCATTACCTCTCAACCAGTCAATTATGATGGTAGTATCCAAAAGTGTCATTGCCATGCATCTTCTCTTAGCTGGCGAACAAATGCTGATACATCTTTTACCTCGGCAAAAAGAGGAGCATTGGTTTCCCCTTCAGCTGTATCGAACTGGAGGACTTGTACATTTTTCTCAGGATCACGAATAGGATAGGTTGTAGGCAAAGAGTCAGCCTGCAACAGATGGGCTGCAAGAATTTTCTGAGCCGCAGCATCTGCATCCAAATGATTTGCCTCAGCATAGTGCCGTAGCGCCTCAATCAGCTTAGGTTGGGTAAGGGTGAATGATAGTGAGGACATATTGCGGTTTTTCATTAATACGTAAAAGACGACAAGGAAGATGGCTCACATTCCATCCGGGTGTGCGTCAGATTATAACATAGATAGGCTCAACCACCAGGTCCCAGCGCAGTCTTTGAGACTTTCAAATCGGAATCCCGCGAAGCAGGAAACTTTGCTCCTACCTAATGCGCCTCCAGCCAGTTCTCTCCAGTCCCCATCTCCACTTCCAGCGGCACATCCAGCGGTGAGGCCGCCATCATCTCCCGCTCGACGATTTCCTTGAGCTGATCGACCTCGTCGCGGTGGGCGTCGAAGAGCAATTCATCGTGCACCTGCAGGATCATTTTGGACTTGAGGCCCGCTTCCTGCATGGCGGGGAGGATGCGGATCATCGCGACCTTGATGATGTCGGCGGCAGTCCCCTGGATGGGCGAATTGATCGCGTTGCGCTCGTCGAAGCCGCGCTGCGTGGCGTTGCGGCTGTTGATGTTGGCGAGTGTGCGGCGACGCCCAAAGGCCGTTTCGACGTAGCCCTTCTCACGGGCCTTGTTGATGCAGGCGTCCATGTATTCCTTGACGGCGGGATACTGCTCGAAGTACAGCTCGATGATGTCGGCGGCCTCGCTGCGCGGGATGCCCATGCGCTGACTCAGGCCAAAGGCCGAGATGCCGTAGATGATGCCAAAGTTAACGGTTTTGGCACGGGAACGCTGCTCGCTGCTGACCTCATCTGGTTCGACCCCAAATACCCGTGCAGCGGTAGCGCGGTGGACATCTTCCTTGTTTTTGAAGGCCGCCATCAGGTTTTCGTCCTGGCTCATGGAGGCCATGATGCGCAGCTCTACCTGCGAGTAGTCAGCCGAGAGCAGCACGTGGTCGCTGTCACGGGCCACAAAGCCCTTGCGCACCTCGCGCCCGTCATCCGTGCGGATGGGGATGTTTTGGAGATTGGGCTTCTCAGAACTGAGCCGTCCCGTTACGGCCACCGTCTGCCGGAAGGTTGTGTGGACGCGGCCTGTGTGCGGGTTAATCAGTTCGGGCAGGGCGTCGACGTAGGTCGATTTGAGTTTTTTGATGCCACGAAAAGCCAGGATTTGACCGGGAAGCTCGTGACTGATGGCCAGGTCGGAGAGTACCTGCTCGTTGGTCTGGTACTGACCGGTTTTGGTCTTCTTCTGCTTTTTGCCTTTGCCCAATTCCAGCTTATCAAAGAGGATCTCTCCCAGTTGCTTGGGCGAGTTGATGTTGAATTCCTCGCCCGCCATGGCGTAGATCTCCTTTTCCAGGGTAACCAGTCGCTGATCCAGTTCCTCCGAGTAGTCGGCCAATACCTGTGCATCGACTTTGATCCCGTTGAATTCGACCTCGGTGAGGACGGGCATCAGGGGAAGTTCTATTTCCTCATAAATCCGGTTGCCCTCGATCTGGGGAGCGAGCTTGTGCTTGAGTTGCAGGGTAATGTCGGCGTCTTCGCAGGCGTAAGGGACGATTTTCTCCACCTCGACATCGCGCATGGTAAGCTGCTTCTTGCCCTTTTTGCCAATCAACTCCTCGATCTTCACGGGCTGGTACCCCAGCAAATGCTCCGCGAGGTAGTCCATGCCGTGCTGTCCCTCCGGCTCCAGCACATAATGGGCGATCATCGTATCGAAAAATGGCGTGGCGAAGTCCACATCGTAGTTCTTCAGCACCAACAGGTCATATTTGAGGTTTTGTCCGATCTTGACCTTCTCCTTGCTGGTGAAGATATGGGCAAATTTCGCCAGGGTAGCCTTTACCTCCTCCTTCGATTGCGCTGGCGGGAAGTAGAGAAAATAGCCTTCTTTGGGTTTGGTAGAAAATGCTACGCCGACCAGTTCCACGTCCATGGCGTTGAGGCTGGTAGTTTCGGTATCAAAGCAATATTCTTCCGCTTCTTCCAGCGTTTTGATCAGGGCGGCGATTTCGTCGTCAGTCTGTACCAGCTTGTACTCCGCCTTGCTGTCATCCAGCGTTTTGACGCCACCGGGGATGTCACTGACCTGTACTTCAGGGCGCTCTCCTACCGCTGCGCCAAAGAGATCCTTCTGCTGATCCGGGCGCATGGGGTTGAGTTTGCTGTTGAGGATGCGCTGGGCCGTCGTTCGGAACTCCAGTTCGTGCATCAGCTCCATGAGCGCCTCCAGGTCGCAGTGGCCCATTTTGAGGTCTTCAGGCGACCAGTCAAATTCGACATCGGTTTTGATAGTAGCCAAATGCTTCGTCAGCAGGCCCTGTTCGCCGTTTTCCTTTAGCGTCTTTTGAATGCTCTTCTTGCTGATTTCGTCCACTTTCTCGATCATCTCCTCAATGGAGCTATAATCTGAAAGCAGTTGAACGGCGGTCTTTTCGCCGATTTTGGGTACACCGGGCAGGTTGTCTACTGAGTCGCCCTTGAGGCCCAGGTAGTCGATGATCTGATCGGGCTTTACCCCAAATTTTTGCACGACTCCTTCCACATCCAGGCAGGTGAAGCCCCCTCCGCGTGAATTGGGGCGGTAAAGGAAGACATTCTCCTTGACGAGCTGTGCGTAGTCCTTGTCCGGAGTGACCATGTACACCTCGTACTTATCCGGATCGACCTGGGCACTGATGGTTCCGATCAGGTCGTCGGCCTCAAAGCCATCCAGCGCAAACTCTGACACCTTGAGGATCTCCATCATCTTGTGCACATAGGGCCGTGCGATCTTCATGTCCTCGGGCATGGCCTCGCGATTGGCCTTGTACTCGGGGTACTCTACGTGTCTGAAGGTCGGGGCCGATGTATCCCATACCACGGCGAGGTGGCTGGGGTCTTCCTTGTTGATCAGTTCCAGCAGGGAATTGGTAAAGCCAAAGATGGCCGAGGTATTGAGCCCGCTGGAGGTAACGCGCGGGGCGCGGATGAAGGCAAAATGGGCGCGGTACAGCAGCGCCATGGCGTCGAGTAGGAAGAGCTTATTTTTCATTGTTCATTGATCATGGGTCATTGAACAGCAAGTCTGGGATACGGATCGCTGTTCCCTGATCCCCGTTCAGTGTCCTGCAAGTTACGGGGAATGGGGGGGAGTTGAAAGGACGGGGATTAACCGCTACAAAATTTAAAGCGGACTACTGGAAAGGTTTATCCTGGCCCCTCAGTCAAGGTTCATCCTATCCCGAATCACGAATTTTAGACTCCCTCCGCCAACCGCACCTTATGCGGACTGGTCTTAGGCACCCGCTCAATCTCGCCCCGGGCCTCCAGGTCCAGTTTGACGGTAACGAGGTACCAGGGGACTTTGCCATCAAAGGTTGGCTGTAGCTCCTCGACCGCCCGGTCATTGAGTTCTTGATAGGTCATGTCACCCGCCTCGCGAAGTGTGTCGAGGATGAAAGTGCGGATCGTCTCGTAGCGGCGGCGGAGGATGTTGACTCCGGCTTTTCCCTGAGGGTGCAGGGTGAGGATTTTGTCGGTTTCAATTTTCGTCATGGTGGGTGGGATTTTCTGAAAGATAAAAAATGCTGGCCCAGGCTTCAATCAAGGCCCATTAAGCAAGACACCAATTGTCATTTTTGGGCAGCGCATCCATACACCATTCGTCTTTGTTAACTTCGAACTCAGAACTGACGTTAACTTTCACCATGCGCCGTGTTGCTCTTTTTGGGGGAATGTTGTTGCTGCTGACCGGACTATTTGGTCAGGAGGGAGAAGTCACATGGCCGCCGGAGCAGGTCATTTGGGAAGGAAGCCTCCCGAAAGAATCCGAAACCCTGCTCCGCAAGTTGCGCCGCACCCGCAATCCCGGCGATGGACGCTCCCTGCTCGATCGCTGGGTGGTGCAGCAAAAAGAAGCCGGCCACGCCGAGGCGCAGCTCCTCCAGTTTCAGCCGAGGGGCGATACCCTCGTGTTGAACCTCTGGCAAGGACCGGTTTACCATTATTCCGCCCTGGAACTCACCGGCCTGCCCGAGCAATACCGCAGTAAATATCAGTTCGATCAATTGGCACGGGAACAGGCTCCCGTGGCCTGGAATGAGCTACACGAGCAGTTGACCGTGGTACTCGAAGACTATCAGAACATCGGCTATCCGTTTGCCAGCTTCAGCGGACAGCGGGTGATCTATCAGCCAGGCGAAAGCTCTGACAGCGTGGGCGTGCGGGTCAGCTATGAGTTTGACGCGGGACCTTACACCCTCATCGACACCATCATTTTCAAGGGAAATCCCCGCGAGCGGCCTTCCTTTATTTTCAACCTCACTCGCCTTCGACCGGGAGATCCGTATCAGCACCAACTCATCGCCGATCTGCCCCGCGTGCTCAACAATTCGATCTACTACGAGCGAGTCGCCGAGCCACAAGTGACCTTCCTGCCCTACGACGGGGCGCAGGTCGAAGTGAGCCTGAACAAGACCCAGGCGGGGCGCTTCAATCTGCTGTTGGGCATCCTGCCGCCTGCTGATGAATCCCAGCGGCTGCAATTCACCGGAGTGGTGGACATCCTGCTGGTCAGCCCCCTGCGGATGGGGGAAGTGCTGCTATTGGAGTACAACCGCCTGCCCTCAACCTCTCAGCGCATGAACCTGGAGTTGCAACTGCCCTACCTGTTACGCACACCTGTGCGGGCCGAAGGGCAGTTTTCCCTGCTCAAGCAGGAGGAAGATTTCCTCAACCTGGAGTACCGTGCCGCGCTGGAATATGGCTTTTCGCCCAACCTGACGGCGAGCTTTCACCTCAACGGACGATCCAGCCGCATCCTGGACTCGACGCTACAGGACACCGCCAACCTCACCCCCGACCAACTGGATGGAGGCCGTCAACTTGTGGGCGTAGGCCTGCACTATGAGCGGCTCGACTATCGCTTCAATCCGAGCCGGGGACTCGACGCCTCGGTTGAATTGGGGATCGGGCAGCGGCGCATCCGACAAAATGCCCGTCTCGACGAGCAAATCTACGAAGGGCTCGACCTGGAGCAGCCGGTGCAGGAGGCAAAACTTTCGATCAAGGGCTACATTCCCCTTGCCCAGCGGCAGGTGCTGCACCTCGCCAATCGCAGCTATTGGCTGGGCCTGGACCAGTACCTGCGCAACGATCAGCAGCAGGTCGGCGGCGCGCGCAGCATCCGCGGCTTCAACGAAAACCAGTTTTTCACCGACCTGATGAGCTTCTTCACGCTGGAATATCGCTTCCAGCTAGAGCGGGATTCCTACCTGTTTGGCTTCTTTGATGCGGCCTACCTCCGCGACCGCGTGCGAGAAAGTGATCAGTACCCCATCGGGACAGGCATCGGCATGAACTACGGCACCCGGGCGGGTATCCTGTCGGTGGTGTACGCCGTGGGCCGCACGGCGGATATTCCGTTTCAGCCTGCGCGGGGCAGGATTCATGTGGGGTTGGTGAATCGGTTTTGAGGGGCTTTTGATTAAGCAGGGCACAAAGGCTGGGCTTACGGGGTGTATAGGGGGAATAGGGTTTATAGGGTGTATAAGGGGAATATCGGTGTTCCTATGAAGCCCTACCTACCCCGTCATTGTACCCATGGATACTTCTTGGTGTGCTTTTTTGTGGTGAGAAAGAAAAATCCACCTTGGTCGCGATAGGAGGTTTCTCTAGTGCTTTGTCAAGTTAAAAATGATGGGTAAGCGGTCGCAGATTTTTTCGCAGATCAAGGCGGAAAATTCGAGCCTAGTGAACTAGGCGAGCGATTTTTCAACGCAGAGATGCGGAAAAAGATGCAGCGATCACCCATCATTGGGGATTTGACAGAGCACTAGTATCCAATTTGGGAGAGATGGGGTATAAGGATTATATTGAAGGATGCTTTTTCAGGCTATTTATTCATTCAAAGTAAGGCATCATGGGACTGCTGATCACATCAGATATGTTGAAGTACTTGAACATGAGCTCTCAGGATTTCCTGATTGAGATGGCGGTACATTTTTATGACATTGGCAAGATGACCATGGGGCAGGCCCGAAAATTTGCCAACATCGATCAGGTTACCTTCCAACAAGAACTCGCCAAGCGAAATGTAAACATCAAGTATGAGGTCGAAGACTTGATGGATGACCTGGAGGCTGTTAAATCTTACTCTAAAAAATCCTGATGGGTATGGTGGTAATCAGTGATACAACAACCATCACCAATCTCATTCAGGTAGATTTGCTTTATACCTTACCTCAGTTGTATAAAAAGATTTTGATTCCTGGAGCGGTGTATGATGAACTTGCTAGGTTCGAAGACCACAAGCAATTTCTCGACTTGTCAGAGTGGATCGAAGTTGTAGAAGTAACCGACTCTGACGAATTAAAGAGGCTGATGTCTGTCCTGGACAGGGGGGAAGCCGAAGCAATTATCCTCTCTCTGGAGCTCGATGCTGATTATCTCATCATCGATGAAATGAAAGGCAGGAAGTTGGCAAAGCAATACAGGATTCCCATCATCGGCTTACTCGGCATTCTCATTCTCTCCAAAAAGCAGGGAATAATTACCCAGGTTAAAACGCCACTTGAAAAACTTCGAAGTGAAATTGGGTTCAGGATTTCAGAAGAGCTTTTTCACCATGTGTTAAATGAGGTGGATGAAGAATGAGTTCAAAAAGGACAGGGCCTATCTAACCTAGCAAAAGTCAATATCCCCATGAACCCCGAAATAGACGCATATCTCGCCGAAGGCTGTGGCCGTTGCCCCCTTGGGGGTACCCCTGAGTGCAAGGTCCACACCTGGCCTCGAGAACTGGAGCAGTTGCGGGCCATCGTGCTGGATTGTGGCCTCACAGAAGAGCGTAAGTGGGGGGTACCCTGCTACACCTTCGAAGGTAAAAACGTGCTGAACATCAGCGCCTTCAAGCACTTCGCTGCGCTGAGCTTCTTCAAGGGTTCGTTGCTTCAGGATCCTCACCAATTGCTGGAAAAACCCGGCGAAAACAGCCATGCTACCCGCCTCTTTCGCTTTACCGACGTGGCACAAATCACTGAAAAGGCCGCCATCCTGAAAGCCTATATTTTCGAGGCCATCGAGGTAGAAAAAGCCGGGCTAAAGGTGCAGTTCAAGCCCGCATCTGAATACGACATCCCTGAGGAATTTCAGCAAAGGATGGACGAAGACCCTGTGTTAAAAGCAGCTTTTGAGAACCTCACCCCCGGACGGCAGAAGGGCTACCTGCTGTATTTTGCCGGAGCCAAACAGTCCAAAACCCGCGCTTCCCGGTTGGAAAAGTACATTCCGAAGATTCTGGAAGGCAGGGGATTTCATGATCGGTGAGGCCCTCAATGGGCGATAAGGTTGGGTTTATAGGGGGAATATGGTCGTGTCCTGGCCATATAGCCCTTCTCACGATTACCGCCGTGGCCAGGAAATCTGTATCTTCCTTCCCCAAGTAGCAATTAACCATGCTAATAGGTTTCTCATCAGAATTCAAGGACAGAAGGGTGGACAGGATGCTCAGCAAGAATGAGTATCCCAATAGCACGATATTCTACACTCCAATCAGCGCTTGGCTTTTCTTTCTGGTGATGTTCCTGGTGCTTTTGCTTCCTATTTTGGTTGAGGCAATCCCTATCATTTGGGAAAGTTCTTGGGAGTATCTGCTCCTATACTTATGCTGCGCTTATTTGGTAGCCGCCTATCTCCACAATAGTTTTGCCATAGCAGAGGGGGAATTATTGGTGATAAACCCCAACTTCCCATTTCGAAAAGTCAGATCGTACCCGCTCTCTAGTGTGCTAAGTGTCCAGATCGCTCAAAGTCGATGGCTTTCCATTGTGTGGTTATTTGGTTCGCTTGGTAAAAACTTCGTAGAAATTCGGACATTCAAGGGCAAATTTCGGTATTACTGTACCAGTTTGGACATTGACTGTTATGATGAAAACCAGACCAGGTTAACCCTCGATGACTTTCATGTTGCATTGAGACAGGAAGAGGTCTCGGTTGACTTCGGATTCGACTAAATCATCGCATCACAATTAGAATAAAGTGATTTGATCTATCGAGCCATCATATCCGCTTTCATCATCCTCACATTTGGTAGGTGCGATGAGGTAAGACAGAATAAAACCTCCCAAGAGAAACCTTCTCGGCTAATAGAATTATCGGGCAAGGTTGTTCGAGTGAGAAATGAACTCATTCAGGACGTAAAAGAGGTTACCTGCCAACATTTCGATGTTCTCGTGCAGCAGGGAAAAAATGAATATCATTTTACCCATTGTGATTTTTCTTACCAGATTAATGGACAGGACTTAATAGTCTTGGGCGACTCTCTGCTGGTTAGGTTTGATAGTACCCAATCCAATAGAAATAGTGCAATAGGAGTTGCCGAGTATCAAAGGATAATTCCGCAGGATGTGAACTAAGAATAGCTTCTTTCTTGCCAAAAATACTCTTAAGTCCTTCGTGCGCTTGGAGGCCTCCTCCGTGCGCTTTGTGGTTAAAAAAATCCCTATCTTCCCTTCAGGTATCCAGATGCTCTCAACGCATCCCCAATCCCATGCAAGTTCACACCCAACCCGAAGTTCAGACAGTTTTTGACCAGTATCCCGAGGAGGTTCGCGCGAAAATGGTCCACCTGCGGCAGCTAATCCTCGAAACCGCCGAAGAAACAGAGGGCATCGACCAACTGGAAGAATCCCTGAAGTGGGGCGAGCCGAGCTACCGCAGCAAGATCGGGAGCACCATTCGCATCGACTGGAAGGCCAAAGCCCCCGATCAGTACGCGATGTACTTCCAGTGTAGCACCCAACTGGTGCCGACTTTTCGCAAGGTCTATGAGGAGACCTTTGAGTTTGAAGGCAGCCGCGCCATCGTCTTTCCCCTGGATCAGCCTTTGCCTGAAGCAGAACTCAAGCGCTGCATCGCCACCGGATTGAAATATCACAAGTTGAAGTCCCAACCTTTACTGGGGTTATGAGTGTCCTTGTCCCATGTTACCTCCGGATCAGACCCCAGAGCACGCTATCTCAAAGCCAGTGAGGTGTATGTTCGTCAGCCCCGGAACGACGAAAATGTAATCGGCATCACTTGCCCGACTCATCGCCAATGCCCTAGTAGGTGCTCAGAAGTGGACTGGATGTGTGAGGAGGATTTTCTGCGGTTTTCTGGCCTATTAGAACCTGAATGATGAAAACCAAAGGCTTAAATTATGGCATCCATTACCTGCCCTAAACATGGTCGACAATTTCCGCCAATAGTCTGTAAACACATTGTGAGCGATGTGAAAGATGGTATTTACCCTGAAATGGTTACGGTAAAAGGGGCTTTAGGCTACAACGTATGTACCAACTGTTACCACCAGTTTGAGTTGAAGAGGTTCGAGCACCTGACTGACGATTATATGGAGGAGGAAGCTTCTGAACAGGAGCTGAAGGACATGTACGATGCCTTTAAACAAGTGTACTCCCATTTAGGTCTGGTACCCCTTTGCTGGGAGTGTATGGCTGAGGTAAAAGTTAAACAGGCCAGATTGAGAGGGGAGCCGATGCCATTTGACGTTTATGAAAATACCTTGACCTATCAGGACGCCGACGTAATAAATGAGTTGAAAGACCAGTTAAATGCTCACTTTCATTTTGAAAAAATCCCATATCCAGCGATAGGTGGTGTGAACTCATTCTGGATATCGGAGGGAGCATTCACATATCCTCTGACCATCAAGATTTACCGAAAAGAGAATCCCTCAGAGCAGCAAAAAATCCTGATATTCATCGATAGGTTTTTTGAGACTGTTCCCCAAAAACAAAGGATTGTCAGGTTTTACCGGGACATATATTTTGAGCATGAAGCAAGAGATGGGTACGGGGAGAGTGTTAGCAGAGATTCCAGCAAAGATGAATTGTTGTTGGAAAAGGTGGTGAAGTAGCCTTTCCCAAAGCTAGGTTTCTCAGACTTTTGCTTTAAACATCGTGAACCATGCTCATCTCAGAACACGATTACCTGATCCAGAATTATTTCGGGTTGGTGTCAGGACATCGAATCATGCATTTTCAGGTGACCCTACAACGGAGAATGGTTTATTAGGTCCAAAATGAGCTACCTGCTCACACCTTTTAATATCCTCCTTATGTCCGACCTAAGAACCTTTATAATGTCCTCCTTGCTTACTAGTTTGTCGTCATCATTTTCGCTATCTGTGTATTGATACCAATAATTATTTCCCATAATCAAATAAAGGTTTTCTGGTAACTGCTCTATTTTCAGAAAAGCAGACTCCCCATCTGGGAGCACAATTTTTTCGTAATAATCATTTCCAGTGCTGCTCTTATATAAGCTAACAAGGTCCCTATCCCCTCTTTCTGGGATTGCCTTGTGAGATGATTCAAACACAAACCCAAAATTGGATTTCGCGGAGTAGCAAATCGCTACTACCATATTCATTGTATCTATTTTGACAATTTTGAAGGTATTTAGCCATTCGAAACCAGCTTCTCTCATCTCCTCTTCCAGAATTACCGCGACTTCAGCTTTATCCAACCAGGCTGTCACAAGTCTTGATCCCTCAAGCCCTCCCCCTGTAGAGTAATAGTCATAATAGTTTCGGGAGGTAATGCCTCTTTGAGCGAATAGTCCAAGGGATAGGGTAAAAAAGGCCAATGTAAAAAATGCTCTTGTCTTCATATGACTATTTAATTGGTGTGCGTTTGGATAAGGGCAGATAATTCGAAGATGAAACTCGCAGTATGACAGCATCGGTGATAGCTTGGCTGGGATCCGTTATCTCCTCATCCGGTGGTTGAAATAGACAAATCCATGTTGGGAAAAGAACTGTTCGGCCAGCTCATTTCCCGCCCAGTGATCCAGTTGAATTTCGGATATGTTCTGTTCTTTGGCAAGCCCAGAGGCAGCCTCAAGCAAGCGCTGGCCAATCCCCTGTTTCCGATGCACTTCGACCACTGCAATCTGATCGATATGCAGGATGGCCTTTTCATATTGAAAGGCAGACTCCGGTCTTCTTTTTATGCAACCGAGTAGGTATCCAATGGATTCGCCGTCTGATTTAGCTACCAGCGCAAAATAGTCCTGCTGCGTAAGCAGGCGCTCAAATGCTTCCGCAATCTCGGCGTGGTGGTAGGGCTTGAATTCGGCCGGATAGTTTTGGTGGTGCCAGGTCTGAACCGATTCGTTCATCCTGGCCAGTTCGGTGCTGTCTGTTGTCTCGACTATTGCGATATCCATCTTCTTGCTATGGTTCATTTCGTCAACACCTGGCAGGTACATTGCCGATCTATGGTTTTGCTTTCCACTTCCGATACTCTTTTTCCAAATGGACATTCAGCTGCCGGCCAGAGTGGCCACCTCTCAATGGCTGGCCTCCGATCAGGCTCAGGATCATCTCCTTAACTGAGAAATTGTTCAATTCCCACTCTGAGTCAACCACCTCCTGTAGCGGCAACTCATCGAGCTTCCCCTGGACCCTTCTCAGGGTGGCCAGGTTGTCATCCAGCCATTTTTCATACATGTCTAGTAGGCTGGCCTGCTCCAGTTTCTCAAAGCGGTCATCACAGTCAAAAAAGATCATATCGCCTGCTTCCTCCCCCTTCACGATCAGGCAGGTTTCCATGCCACATCCGTGGTTAAACAGCCTGACGTAGCCTGAGATTTCGTCGGTATCGACCATGTCAACGTCAATCGTCTTCGGGTCGTCCCAATTTCTCAGGAGGTGCTTCGTCCCGACATATGGCGGGTCGATGTGCTTCAGGCTGAATGATTCGAGGCCATAGCCACATCCCGCCCCACCATTACCCAGGTGGATGAGGATCTCCCGGTACTCCCTGGAAAGGGTGATGCCGTGCTTCTGCTCGATGTGGGTTATTTTCTCCTCGGTCAGAGGGGACTTCATCCGATACTCATGCCTACTGGAACCAAAGATGGCGAATCCTTTATCCAGGCTTCTCAGCTCCTGGAGTTTTTGCTGTATGGCGTCGATGCGTTTCATAGGGGCCTGGTTAAGTAGATATTGAGACAAGGTGTTGATTCTCACATTGCTCGGTTTCTTTTGTCAGCTTACTAAAGTAGATGGATAGATGTAAACCAGTAAAAGGTATAAAGGAAATGGAGGTATAAAGGAATGTAGGACCTGTTTCCCTTCATTTCCCCATACCCTTCATACCTTATTTCTATTGTCCAGGTGCTTAGCGGCTGTTTAGCCTTCGAAGAATTTCAGCTATAGCCTATAAACGTCCGCTTTCGGCTGAGGTTAGGGGAATGGGGAGCGAAGGCAATCACAAGAAAGTATAACAGAAATAGTCCGACCCTTACTGGGGCGGCAGGCATTTGGGGCCCCATTCTACAAATCCTGAACCACTACGCGGTCCTCAACGCTGTAGCCGTATAACCTATGTAGCAACTACCCAGCAACCAATTCGACCCCGGAAGGGTGGTACCTTGCGATTGCCCTGCTTCGCCCAAAGAAAACCTTTCCCCCCTCGGATTTCTTTGGTAATTTGCTCACACCCAAACCATAACCTCCATGTTCCGCAGTTTGCGCAAATACTGGGAAAGGCAGAAAGTGTTTCGTGAGATAGGCTCATTTGATCAATCCGGTCTGGTCTATGCCGCGGAAGAGGGGAACCTTGAGTGCCTGGAAATCCTGCTCAGAGCCGGTATAACCCCCAATGCCAAAAGCGAACGCGGCTACCCTGCCATCTGCCGAGCGGTTCACAAGGACCACCTGCCTGCCATCCGTATGCTCATGGAGGCCGGAGCTGATCCCGACCTGAGTGACAGCCAGGGAACCACGCCGCTAATGTGCTCCATACGCAGCAGCAATCGGCACATTTTTGCGTACCTCATGGAGCAGGAACCTGACCTTGAGCGTACCGACATCAACGGCGAAACAGTGTTGTTCAAGGCGGTGAAGGAAGGGAATACGACCCTGACCCGTAAGCTGATCGAAGCCGGAGCGGAAGTGGATGTCGTCAACAATGATGGCATTACTCCGCTGATGATCGCCGTGCGACAGGAACGCATCGGAGTAGTCAAGGCCCTGCTCAACGCCGGGGCAGATCCCAACATTCGGAGTAAACAGGGCAAAAATGTGCTGGACTTCGATGTGCAAAGCCCACGAGTAGTGAGGATGCTCCGCAAAAGCAGTCTTGAATTCCGGCAGGAAGAAACCAGTGCAGCCCAGTCACAGACATCTGAAAAACCACGTCCCCTCTTCCCCATGGATGAACTGTCAGGGGGACTGGTCAGTAGTTTGCCGACCCTGACCAGCAGCATGTTGAGAATGCTCAATATGACCCTACAGGTCCTCAATAGCCCCTATCGGGCAGATGATGTGGAGCAGCACGGCCGGGAACTGGTGCAGCGACTGTTTAAAAGCGCTGCCAATGGGACCGCAGAAGTGCTAAACGGACATGGTCCCGATCCCAATGACGAATTAAAGGTGCAACTGTCGCAGCTGATTCAGTGGTTGCAGCACCAGGGCGTCACGATGGGAGATCAGCCGAGCATCGATCAGGTGCAACTGGATCGCTCATTGCTGGAGGCGGCTGCTCTGGGCGCTCATCGCATTGTACCGGTTTTACTCAACCTCGGTGCCGATTGCCAGGCCCGGGATGGAGAAGGAAATACTCCGCTGCATTTGGCGGTGGGCCATCCGTCTGTGGTCAAACAGTTGCTGTCTGCCGGAGCCAAAATCGGCGCCGTCAACCAGAAGGGAAATACCCCCTATCAACTGGCTGCCCGGCATGGCTATGCTGCCAGCCTGGAGTTGTTAACTCCCCCGACTCCCCCCAATGGAACCCCTACTCAAGAAAAATCCTGATTTGCACATGAAGAAATTGATCTGGCTCCTGCTGATTTTGCTGCCCATCCTTGGCTTTTCTCAAAACCATGTACCCGAGGAATGGTATGGCGAATATGCCGGAAGGCTCAATATTTACAACGCCGCTGGCCTTTCCATGCAACTCAACATGGAGCTGTTGGTGACTCCTACAGACTCCGCTCACCGGGCTAACTGGACCATCTCATACCTGCCAGATGACACCACTGGGGCCCTCAAGAATGACCGCCGCGAGTATGAACTCATTGGGCAGGCGGACTACCCCGCACATTATGTAATCGACGAGAAAAACTCCATCCTGCTGGATTGTTATTTGATGGACAATGTGATGATCAGCCGCTTCAGGGTGGACAAAGCCCTCCTGATCATTAACTATACCCTGCTGGGAGACTCCGTTCGGGTTGAGATTTTCAGCGGCCCTTATGACGCTGTGAGAGATACTGGTGAAGAAGTCGAAGAGGTAGACAATATCCAGGCCTTTGGAATCAACGGCTATCATCGGGCTGTTCTTTACCGGAGGAAGTAGTCGGAAGAGGTCAGATCGTTTCACTGTCAGAAGTCAGACGAAGAAAAGACAAGAATTTCGCAACCTTGTTTTGGCTACGCCGATACCACTCTGACCTCTGACCTCTGACCTCTGACCTCTGACCTCTGACCTCTGACCTCTGA
>CAYFIR010000083.1:0-30374 GCA_964343195.1 uncultured Bacteroidia bacterium
CAACTATTGCTCCCCCATAGCCTGACAACCACGGCTTGCTGCCCGAAGAGCATCGTCCAATGCCGATTCTCGGCATAAACTGCGCATTAAAGGCCGGGGCACGTCCTGCGGCCCCAGCCTTTAATGCTTAAATGTTCTCTGCAGGCTTTCATTCGCTCCAAATGGTTTTATTTTAAATATCACTTTAACAGGATTAAGTGAGAATTAGATTGTCCCTTTAACCAATGTTTGATATTAGGCTGAATATTCACATAATCTCCTCCTGCTAATTCAATAATTTTTTCAGTTTCATCTTGATAAATTACTTTTCCAACAATGCACAACAAAAGTGCAGGGGTTTTAGTGATATGTTCTTTTAAAATGCCATTTTCTTGTAGTTGAATTACAGTTGCAGAACCGATTTCACCTTTGAAAAGAGGTTTTGCTGAAACCTCTTTATTTATAGTATGTAATGCCTTTATATTCATTGAAAATATTTATGATAGTTTTGAAAAGACGTTTTTAGTTCATCAATTATTATGTCAGCTTCTTCTGTGTTTTCCGCATCGTCCAAATTTTCTATTAATTGCATATGAGGGTGTAGCCATTTATGAAGTTCTTCATGGCTTTTACCGTTCATGGTACAGCTCTTAATTAAACCTTTATTCTTTGCATTCAACTGCTCGGCAAGTCCTTTGGGGTTGCTGCCATTATAATTCATGAGTATTTGCTCTGCATCCAAAATATACGGTGTCATTTCAGAATTTACATTCCATTTTTGCCCGTTGTTTAACTCTATTTGTACAGCTTCTTGATTATGGCTTTTGTGGGAGTTCCCACAACTTGTAGCCAATAGTGCAATAAGCACGGCAATAGAAATAATATAGATTTTCATAATTCTGATTTTATAAGTTTTAATAATGATTTGATTAGTTCGTCACCCTTTTGGGAAATATCAAACTGAAAATTAGCTACACGCCACTTGTACATCAGGAGTCTAACACTTCCCATAACAATGTGAAGTATATCATCTATCTCAATGATATTTGTAAAAACTCCTTTCTTTTGACCTTCCGATATAATCGGTTTGAGGTGTTTGACTTTTACCGCCATTATTTTCAGTATCGCTTGATTTATCAATTGGCTTGCCTCTAATAAACCATCTGAAAAGACAGCAATTACAAAATGTGGATTTTGAGCAAAAAAGGTAAATTGATTCTGAAAAATCGAAATGAATTTTTGCTCTATATTCTCATTCTTTGACAAAGCAAGGGTGTATTGTTCATCCATTCTTTTAGCCACATATTCGAGCATAGCAACAATAATATTTTCTTTACTGTTAAAATGCCTATAAAGAGCAGCTTCTGAAAAACCCATTTCTTTGGATAGCTTTTTCGTGGTCAAACCGCTAACGCCTTCATCGGTCATAATTCTGCCTGCTGCCTCAATGATTTCAAGTTGTCTATCTGTATTGGTCATTTGGTCTTAGTTTAGGAAGGCAGAATACATCCAAACCAATTTTTCCTGCATTCGGATATAATCACTCATTAAAGCATTTGTCCCTTCGTCATCTGCTTCTGCTGAAAATTTAAGAATTTCTCTTTGCAGTAAAATAATTGTCTTGAAGGCTTCTAAAATCTGCTCAACCGCTATTAAGCCATCAGATACTTTTTCACTTTCTTTTATTGTCGATAAGTTGGCATATTGACTATAACTATGTTCAGGAGTTTGTCCCAAAGTAAGGATTCGCTCCGCTACTTCATCAATTTTTAGAAGTAAGTCATCATACAATTCTTCAAATTTCAGATGCAGTTCAAAAAATTTTTCACCTTTGATATTCCAATGATAGCCTCTTGTATTTTGATAAAATACAGAGTAATTGGCAAGCAATACATTGAGTTGCTCCGCTAATTTTTTAGCCTGTGCCTTTTCAAGACCTATTCTGTTTGTGTTCATAATTATTAGTTTTGATTTATTGATTTATTGATTTAAAATTTAAGAAAGAAATCCCCATCCAAACGACGGATACAGTCATGGCTACAGCACCTAACAAAACTAAGTAAGGCGGCAATCCGAGATATACCTCCGCAAGGATTCCAATTGGCATAAGCAATCCCGTAAGTCCCAACCAAGAGATAGTTTTGGTATTTTGAATTTTGTCTTTAAAGTGCATTAGCAAGTAGCCTATCAGTATGTTTAGAAAGGCGAACAAGTTGCCATGCACGTGAGCCAATCGAGCTTCAAAGTGTTTTCCTATACTATAAGATTCTGCCCATTCTTTGGCGTTGGGAGCAAAGTCTCTTAAATAGATAAGCAAGAAACCGTAAGCCATAAATAGCCCCATAGTCATGAAGCCGATTGCAATGTTATTTTTTCCATTCATAATTTATGATATTTAAAATGTGTTAGTTAGTATTCACTAACAAAGATATGCAAAAAAAGTTTTCTAATCTGAGTTTTCTTTTTATAATCCTATTGGTTGGTTGGATTTTCTTTTTTGCTTGCAGAGAACATCTTGCTAACCCCGCATATTGCGAGTATTCCCTATTGTCCTGCCCTCACTTGCTTCCAGGGCACATTTTTACGGGTAACCCGCTACTGAGAAGCGATGGGGAATGGGAGGTCTGTATAGGGTAAAGGTGAGACATCTGATTGGTAGGTTGCTCGCTAAATATCCAGAAAATCCAAGGGACTGCAAAATTGTGCCCGCGCTTTTTTCGTAATGTGGGTGTAAATCTCGGTAGTTTCGCTGCTACTATGTCCCAACAACGTTTGGATATATCGCAAATCCATGCCCCGCTCCAGCAAATGTGTAGCAAAAGAATGTCGAAGGGTGTGAACCGTCGAGTAGGGATTGGCCCCGGCCTTGGCGACTGCCCGCCGGAAAATCTGCTGAATGCTACGTGGGCTATACTGCCCGCCGTCCTGTCCTTCAAAGAGCCAATACTGAGGCCGATAGACAGTCAGATACTCCGTCAACAGTGTGGCCATCTTGTCTGAAAGCACCGAATAACGGTCTTTTTTCCCTTTGCCTGCTTTCACAAATACTGATTTGCGGCTCATACAAATATCTACTTTCCGCATCTTGATACTCTCGCCTATGCGTAGTCCTGAACTGTAAATGAGCGTCAGGATGGTGCGGTGCTTGAGATTAGTCACCCCGTGTAATATACGCACGACCTCGTCTTCGCTGAAGACATTGGGCAATTGTTGGCTCTTGCGAGGACGAAGCTCATAATAGGTACGCTCCTGCCCGAGCACTTTTTCGTAATAGTACTTCACGGCGTTGACAGCCTGGTTTTGGGCAGAGGCAGACCAATTGCGCTCAGACACCCCATGTAACAAAAAGGCCATCAGGTCCTCCTTGCCTAGAGACTCAGGGTGCCGATCTGGGTAATAGACCAGTAATAGCCCCATAAAACTCTTGTAGGTTTTGACAGTGCTTGGGCTGTACCGCTGGAGCCGCATCTTTTGTTCCATACGTAACAATTCATGTTGATGCGGTAAAGGCACATCTGTCCTCGAGGTCTTAACAGCTGCTCTTCTGGCAGATGGTTTCTGGGCAGCAGGTGCCTCCTTTCGGATCACTAACTGAGATTCCCCAAATAACCGCTTGAGGGTGGTGTAGGCAGCGGACTCGTAGGGGATATGCCAACAACGCAGATCGGGTGTCCAGCGACTGCGAGGAATCTGCTTCATCAGGTGAGGGAAAGCAGGGTCGTACTCCATGGCCCGAATACCAATGCGACGGGTCCCTTCATATTCAAGGGGAAAAACGCTGATTTTCATGATTGTGCTGGGTTTTGTCCCAATAACAACAAGCTGTGCGCATGAATTTCGGCCTTGGTACGGGTATTTCCCTGCTTGTCCTGGTAGCTGCGATACACCAGTTTGCCCGACACCACTACCTCGCGGCCTTTGGCCAGGTATTGAGTGGCGATGCCAGCCAGTTTGCCCCAGGCTACGACCTGATGCCACTGGGTATCGGTAATGCGCTCGCCATGAGCGTTTTGATAAGACTCAGAAGTAGCCAGAGAAAAGGTCGCCAGTTGACTCCCACTGTCAAATTCCCGCTTAATGGGATCCTGGCCCAGACGGCCAATAAGTTGGATGGAATTACGTAGGTGTTGCATGACTCAAAACGATTTAGTGTGAAACATGCTCCCAAACAAGCCACAGCAGCGGTAGCGATTCGTCATAAAAATGTGTAGTTTCGAATAACTTCCGTTTTACCCGGATACTAAACGTGTGATACACGGGTATCTTCCCTTGATCTACCCCTCACCAGGGTTCAGAGGGCAGCAAATGGAAGAATAATACGCCGCATATTTTTCTCACGCAGATCGAAGATGCCGCATAGCGGTAGGAGTAAAGACGCAGAGAGAAACCTGTCGGTTTTCAAAGCCCCTTCCAAAAGAACTTTAAAGCAAGCCTGGGGCGGCGTAGGGCGGCATTCGGTGAACGGGGGCGGCTTGTGGGGCAGAATGGAATGCCGAACTTTTTTTGCCTACTTTTTTTGTAGGGGAGAAAGTAGCACTTTAAACTTTCTGATTCCTCCCTCTCTCACACAGGCCATCTCCCTCCAAAGGGAGATACTCGCAGTGGCACTTGGGCAAAGGTCTAAAGCACGCTTTTGGCGGCGCTGGCCTGGCATTTGGTGCTCGGGGCGGCTTGTGGGCAGCCTGAAATGCCGAGCTTTTCTTGCTTACTTCTTTTGTAGGGCAGCAAATTGATGAATAATACCCAGCCTATTTTATCGCTCCCCTCAAAAAGAACAATAAAGCAAACCTGGGGCGGCGCTGGCCCGGCATTTGGCGCTCGGGGCGGCTTGCAGGGAAGCCTGAAATGCCGAAGTTTTTTGGCCTACCTTTTTTTGAAAAAAGGTAGGTCCCGCTGAAGGCGACATTACACTTTCAGAGGAAACATATTAAAAATCCATTTGCGGAGCTAAAAAAAAAGTAGGTCCCGCTGAAAGCGAAATTACACTTGCAAACACGTCGAATATTAAAAATCCGATTGCGGAGCTAAGAACCCTGGTGAGGGGTGAGAAAACTCACCTTTCACTATGGAAACAACCACCCGAAACTGCCAGGAATGTGGAGAGGTATTGCGTGGGCGAATCGACCAGCGTTTTTGCTCTGATCAATGCCGCAGTACCCATCACAACCGCCGCAAGGCTGCTCCCAGTGAGTTAATGCGCCGCATCAATAGCGCCCTGCGCAAAAATTACCGCATCTTATGCGCTGCTAATCCCAACGGAAAGACCCGCGTGCGCGGCGACTACCTGCGCGCTCAGGGCTTCAATTTCCATTACTTCACCCATCAGTATCGCACCCAGCGCGGGGATACCTACTACTTTGTCTATGAGCAGGGTTACTTGCCCCTTGATGACGATGGGTATGTGCTGGTGGTCAATGAGAGCTTTAAAGCTTGAGCCATAGAAAGCTCCGCAGAACTTGGCGGTTCACCCTCTAACTTCATAATGCATCCCCCCGACCCCTGTTTTTTCCCGCATCCTTGCTAACTTTACCCTGATCATTGATCCGGGAACCATGAACCAAGAATCGCTCCCTTTCCCTACCGATCAATGTTCGATGACCACTGAACAATGAACATGAATATCCCCCCCCGTTATACCATCACCTCCGCTCTGCCCTACGCCAATGGCCCCCTGCACATCGGGCACCTGGCCGGAGCCTATCTGCCTGCCGACATCTACGTGCGCTACCTGCGCATGAGGGGCCGCGACGTGGTCTGGGTTTGTGGCAGCGATGAGCACGGTGCGGCCATCACCCTACGCGCCAAGAAAGAAGGCATCAGCCCACAGGAAATCATCGACCGCTACCACAAGCAGATCAGCGAGACCTTCGAGCAGTTTGGGATCGCCTTTGATTTCTACCACCGGACTTCGGAGCAGTTGCACCATGAGACCTCGCAGGAATTCTTCACGGCGCTGTATGAGAAGGGGGAATTCATCGAAAAGACGTCGGAGCAATACTACGACGAGGCCTACGATCAGTTCCTCGCCGACCGCTACATCAAGGGCACCTGCCCCGTCTGCGGCAACGAAAATGCCTACGGCGATCAGTGCGAGAACTGCGGCTCTTCGCTCAGCCCCACCGAACTGAAAAATCCCGTTTCGACCCTCAGTGGCGAGACACCCGTCCTCCGCGAAACCAAACACTGGTACCTGCCCCTCGACAAGTACCAACCCTGGCTGGAGGAGTGGCTGCTCGAAGGCAAAAAGGGCCAATGGAAAAACAACGTCTATGGCCAGTGCAGTTCCTGGCTCAAGGAAGGCCTGCAGCCCCGCTCCATGACCCGCGACCTGGACTGGGGTGTGGATGTGCCCTTGGACGATGCCGAGGGCAAAAAGCTCTACGTCTGGCTTGATGCGCCGATTGGCTACATCAGTTCTACCAAGCAGTGGGCGCTGGACAACGGCAAGGAGTGGGAGCCTTACTGGCTGGAGCAGGAAAATCCCGAGGACAATGCCCGACTGATTCACTTCATAGGGAAAGACAACATCGTCTTCCACTGCATCATCTTCCCGTCCATCCTCCATGCGCGGGGCAGCTACCTCGTGCCTGACAACGTCCCCGCCAACGAATTCCTCAACCTCGAAGGCGACAAGATGAGCACCTCCCGCAACCACGCGGTGTGGGTACACGAGTACATCGAGGACTTCCCCGACAAGATCGACGTCCTGCGCTACACGCTGACCTCCATCATGCCGGAAAACAAGGATTCGGACTTCACCTGGAAGGACTGGCAGGCCCGCAACAACAACGAACTGGCTGCGATCCTGGGGAACTTCGTGAACCGGATCATGGTGCTGACGAATAAATTCTTCGATGGTGTCGTGCCCGAACCCGTTGGCATCCGCGAGCATAAAAACGCGCTGGCAGCCTATTCCGAATTTCAGGGATATGTGGGCAAAATCGAGGAAGCCATCGAAAACTTCCGCTTCCGCGAGGCCCAGAGCGAGTTCATGAACCTCGCGCGGGTGGGCAACCGCTTCCTCACCGAGGAAGAGCCCTGGAAGAAGATCAAGACCGATCCCGAGGCCGTCAAGCCCGTGATGTGGGCCTGTCTGGAGATGATCGGAGCCATGGCCATAGTCTCCAAGATCTTCCTGCCGCATACTTCCGAGAAGCTCTTCGACCTGCTGCAACTGGATGGGTCGAAATTTACCTGGGACCACGCCGCTGGCAAGGCCAATGATGGCTTCCTCCTGGCTCCCGGTCATACCATCACGCAGGGCAAGAAGCTGCCGGTTCTATTCGAGCAAATCGAAGACTCCGTGGTCGAGGCCCAGTTGGAAAAGCTTGAAGCCGCCAAGCGGGCCGCGATGCGGACGACCAACAAGCCATTGGCTGAGCCAAAAGGCGAGATCGAGTACGACGACTTCATGAAGCTCGACATCCGCATCGGCACCATCCTGGAGGCCGCCAAGGTCCCCAAGGCAGACAAGCTGCTGCAATTCAAGGTCGATACCGGCCTGGATGTGCGCACCATTGTGTCGGGGGTGGCCAGGTTTTTCGCACCCGAAGACCTGGTCGGTAAGCAGGTTCCCGTACTGGTGAACCTGAAGCCTCGCAAGATCCGGGGTGTGGAGTCCCAGGGGATGATCCTCTTCCCCGAAGACCCCGACGGCAACCTTAAGTTGATGAGTCCGGAGGAGATCGATCCGGGGAGTGTGGTGGCGTAAAAAGAGAAGTCAGACCGCTGCGCTGTCAGAGGTCAGACCGTTACACTGCGAGACACAAGACCAAAGTACACGCTGCCCGGTGATGAAGATCGTCGGGCAGTTTCTGGTTATATTCTGCCCCAATGGTTGAGGTGAACGCAGCGCTTGGGCGATTTTTTCGTATTTTTAGGTATGAGTCAATCGGATAAAATCCTCGAACAAATAGATCACCTTCCGTTGGAGGAGTTGCGCTATTTCTGGCAGCAGTTACAACTACGCCTAAAGCGGACAAAACTACTGGAAGAAAACCTGCCCAAAATCATGGGTAGTGGATCAGGACTTTGGGACATAGATGCGCAATCATGGGTGGATGAAAGTCGAGCGGATAATCGGTAGGCATGGCAAACATTTTTCTGGATACAGCGCCCATTATTTATCTAATCGAAAATCACCCACTATTCGGTGCCAAAGTGCAATCCTACTTACTTCGGGAAGCAGGGCATGGAAGCTCCTTTGCCACAAGTGTGGTAACGCTATCCGAATTCAGCGTAATACCAGAACGAACCAAAAAAGAGCAGCCAATAGCTGACTTTCACAGCTTGATGGGAATGCTGTTAGCACCTCTTTATGCAATCGACCAATCAATTGGGGAACGAACCGCAAAGCTTAGAGCTGCTTATCCTTCCCTTAAGGGCATGGATGGCCTTCAAATAGCCTGTGCACTTCATTATGACTGCGATACCTTCCTGACAAATGACAGAAAACTGAGTCAGATCCAAGAAATTCAAATAGTTCTGGTTGAAGATTTGTAACACTCACGCTTTAAATGCTTGCCGCTCGCGCTCCGTCCGCGAAGATCGATGAACTTCCGATCAGAGACCGTGAAGACAGAGTCCCGCACCAGTGGGAGGAAGAGACCGCTGCGCTGCGAGAAGTCAGAGGCGAGACAAGTGCAACTGGTTCTTCTCTGACTTACTTCGACTCCACTCAGCACAAGTCTGACAGGCCATAAGCCGATCTGACTTCTCGCTTCTTTCTTCTCCCGTTCGCGCCCGGACTCCGTCCGGTTCTGATCCAACGTAACGCGGACGGGGCAAGACCAAGCGGTATAGTAAAAGCCCAATCCACGTGTCGGGCATAATTACAAGCCCAAAAAGCTACGCCAGGTTACCCCCCAGCGTAGCTTTTTTTCAGTGCTCCTCCTCCAATTACGAATGACGAATCACGAATCACGAATTTCCTCACCTCACTCCACGCGGAACCAGTCGATGTCGGCGTAGCCGGAGTTGTTGATCACCCCTTCGCGTGTGCAGAAGAAGCCGACTTTGGCACCGATCCACTTGCCTTCGCGGGCTTTGAAGGACTCGCCGATGGTTTCGAAGTCCTCGCCGTCCTCGCTGTAGCTAAAGGTACACATGGCCCCTTCCTTCACTTCTACCCGCAGGTAGATGGTCTCGCCTGCGTATCGGGCGCGGCCTTCGTCGGTTTCAGGGGTTCCCGCTTCGGCTTCTTCACAGCTGCGCTGGCGCAACACCAGTTTGCCGTCTTCCTGACCGACAGACAGATAGGCATAGTCGCGGCCCATGACGATCAGGCCGATGCGTTCGCCGTCGAAATTGGGGTGGAAGTCGAGCCTGGTGGTAACGGTAAAGGTCTCCGCCGGGAACTTTTGCAGCAGCATGTTGGGCAGCGGCCACAGGTTGGGGATGTCCTCTGGCAGGGGGCGCGCATTGAGGCGGAAGTAGCCCAGATAGCCGCTGGGATAGCCCCACTTGGGGTGATAATTGGCGTGCCACTGCCACTGAAGGCCCAGTTCCGGCGTGTTGAATTCGTCCGAAGTAAGCGGCACCATCACTGGCTGCTCAGCTAGCACGGCGGGTTTTTGATAGGTCTCAACGGGCTCCCCTACCCCATCGCCGTCGTCATCGACGCCGATTACAGGCCAACCATCTTCGCCCCAGGTCATGGGATTGAGGTGGACCACGCGGCCATAAGCCTCCTTGTCCTGAAAGTGAATGAACCAGTCTTCGCCCTGAGGCGTCTGAACCCAACCGCCCTGGTGAGGGCCGTTGATGTCCGTGTCGCCCTGAGCCATTACGGTGCGCCATTCGTAAGGGCCGAAGGGATCGCGGGCCCGCAGCACGAGCTGCCAACCGGTGGATACGCCACCTGCCGGAGCGAAAACGTAGTACCAGCCGTTAGCCTTGTACATTTTGGGGCCTTCGACCGTGCCGTTGTCCTTGTGGCCGTCAAAGATCACCACGGGATTGCCATAGAGGCTTTTGCCATCGGGCGTCATGTGGCGCATCATCAGGACGCTCTTGATGCCTGCGCGGCTACCCGCCCAGGCGTGGACGAGGTAAGCGTTGCCATCTTCGTCCCAGAAAGGGCAGGGATCGATCCAGCCACGTCCGCCCTGCACGAGGTGAGGCTCGGTCCAGGGACCAGCGGGATTTTCGGCGCTGACCATGAAGATGCCATAGTTGGGGTCGCCGTAGTAGATGTAGAACTTGCCATTGTGGTGGCGAATGGCCGGTGCCCACACGCCGTTGCCGTGGTCGGGGCTGTTGTACACCTCACGGGGCTCCAGGTGATCCAGCGCATGGCCGATCAGCTGCCAGTTGACCAGGTCCTTGGAATGAAGAATTGGCAAGCCAGGGAGACACTGAAAGCTGGAAGCCGTCATGTAGTAATCATCTCCTACGCGGCAGACGTCAGGGTCGGAGTAATCGGCATAGATGATGGGATTGCGGTAGGTGCCATCGCCCTGATCAGAGATCCAGGGGCCTTCGCTGACCTGAGCTGACGCGAGGGTCCAACAGAGGGTACAAACAAACAGAAGTGTGAGTCGCATTGGGAACATTTTGGGGTGAAGCCTGGGTGGGAAAAGATGATAAGAGTTTGAGATCATGAGATTTCAAAAGGTTGGGAGTCTGAGATACATCCAATGGAATCAGCGGGTTTCGCGTTGATCCCCTCGGTTGCACACTGCCTCTCCCCCATGAGGGAGACAGGCGCAATCCTATGCGCCTCTCCCTACCATGAGATGAGAAAAAATGTGTGTATTCATTATTTTGTAATGATCAGGCTATTGGAAACCTGATTTTCTCCAACCTGAAGTACATACTGGTACTGACCTGCTGCCAACTCTGGCAGATCAAATGCGAGTGTCCTGGTACCTGCAGTGACGAACGCCCAAGGATATTCCTGAACTACACGGCCTTGCAAGTCTGTGATTCTCAGCGTTACCTCAGAGGCTTCTTCCAGATGAAAGGAAACCTCCAGGCGGGATTGAGCCGGATTGGGGTACACCTTCAACTGTATTTGTTCCTGGAGGTCCTCGATTCCAGCGACGTTGAACGTAACGAATCGCTCGTAAGGCAGACTGTCCAATTGAGGCATCCAGTCATCGGAATAATTGGGGGCGGTGGTCTGGGCAAAGATATTCGCTATGGTATAATCGGCCGCTTCCTGCTCCGTCAGCTCATGGCTCCAGTCAACCCGATAGGTCCGTCTTGCTCTCGAGCCTACGCAGGCATACTCCGCATAGAAACAGGTCTCGTGGTTGTTATTGCCGCTCCACTCTGACCAGCCCGCTCCCTGAATGTGTCGGTCCATGTAGGTCCGGAGAAAAACCGTGCGTGCATATGGGCGCCATGGGCGCCCCAGGAAGGTTCCGAGTCCACCTGGAAGATAAGTCAATTCGCAATCAAGAAAGACATAGCCAAAGCTGTAGCCCTCTTCGGTAGAAGCGGCGGTGATGTAGGAGCTTTTCTTGCTCACAACCTTGCAGCTATCAAACACAGCCACCGAACGACCGAAGATGTAATCGGTGGTGCCTTCGATGTAGCAGTTTTTCATGTAGAGGCGGCCATAGCCCTTGGTATAGTAAGTGTCCTGGTCACCGATGAGTTTGCAATGATGAAGGATAACTTTATCGCCATTGACCAGCAGGGCCACGGCTTGCCCTACTTCCCCAGCATTATTCTCAATGGTGAGGTTTTCCAGTTTGAAATAATCGGGGTCTGCCTGAAAGGTATAGGAGGTAGAAGTGCCCAGGGTAGTGCCATCCACCACCTTGCCTGAATAATCGTCCCAGACGATGATGGTGCTGTCTACATCTTCCCCCAGCAAAGTGAGATGAGTCTTGTTTCCCGGAACCAGGATCTTCTCCTGGTAGGTGCCATTTTTGATAAAGATGATCGTTTCCTCACTACTGCCATTGGGCGCGGCGTCGATGGCTTCCTGCACGGTCAGGTAGTCGCCGCTACCATCTGCAGCCACAGTCATGTCAAAATCCAGCGCGTTGGCTGGCGTGGAAAAAGCTCCGCGAGGGAGCACCGTGGCTGTCACCACCATAAGGGCAAGTAGTAGTTTTTTCATCTGGTTCTTTCTGGTTAGAAGATCATGTGTACTCCTGATAAATTGTGGCCATTACGGCCGGGGTTGTTCAGGCTACTCAACCCAAAATAGCTAGTCACCAGCTATACAGAATGGCCGTTTTCACCAAATGGTATTCAGTTTTCCCAAAAGTGAAAACCCAACAAAAAATTCTTCAGAGGAAACATCATAGCCAGACTATTTTCCAGGTAAATACCCTCAGAAGCCTGGATACCCTTCTTCTAAAGGAAAAGAATAGTCAAAGTTGATTTCTGCGCATCCTGCCCAAAGTGTTTGATATAAAATTGCTTATCAAGTAAATTGATTATTACTTTCTTTACTCAAAACCAAAATTCAATCTAAATTATGAGAAGGATTTTCTACGCATTACTTACTGCCGCTGTAGCAATGATGGCCACTGGCCTGTTTGCCCAGCAGTCTGACATCAAGGTACTTTACATTGCCAGCAGCGATCCTGCCGTTGGAGGAGACGCTTACATCGTCGATTCTCTGACCGCTATGGGTTACACCGTTGAGTCCATCGAAGCTGGTGCCTTCAGCGAATTCTATGCTGACGACTATGTTTTTGATGTACTGGTAATTGGTGAGTCTCTTAGCTCAAGCGCCGTAGTACCTTACGCTACTGCTGGTTACATCTCTCCTGTTGTATCTCTGGAAGGATGGTGTGTACGTGGCAACCGCTGGGCACTGGTCGCTACTGATGACGACTTCGCTCAGGTGAACGCTGACAACGTTGACGTTCAGCCAGACGCTTCCAAGCACTATGGCATCGAGGTAATCGCTGACCACCCTGTAACTGCTTATGCAGGTCTTGACGTAGGAGACGTTGTGAAGTGGTCTGACGAGGCAACTCTTGACCCAACCGTAGCTTACTGGACTCTTCCTCAGGCTGCTGCTACCGCTGTAGCTGACATCGAAGGCGAAACTGACCGCCACACCCTGTATGCCATCGAGCCTGATGCCGATGACGCCACCAACCCATTCCAGGAGCGTGCTGTTATCTGGGGCATCATCGAAAACGGTCTGTCTGAAGGTGTTGCTACCGATGTATTCTATGACATCGTTGACGGTGCTATCCTCTGGGTACTGGGCCAAAACACTGCTTCTGGCATCGTAGTTCCCGAGTCTATCTCTTCCATGAACATCCAGCCTAACCCTATGACTTCTACCGCTGCTGTAAGCTTCAACCTTCAGCAAGCTGGCCAGGTTACCCTGGAAGTTGTGGATATGACTGGCCGCACCGTGGCTACTCAGTCCAGCATGATGACTGTAGGTCAGCAGCGCATCGAGTTCGCTCGTCCTGCTACCATGTCTGCTGGCGTTTACCAGTTCAACCTGCGTCTGGACGGTCGTCCTGTAGGAACTGGCAAAGTACTGGTTGACTAATTGTATACTATCTGAAATAGCTGGATTAGCTCCTGCCTTTTCGGTTAGTCACCTATAAAAACTGCCTTCTACCCTCCGGGTGGGGGCAGTTTTCTTTTTGAAATCAGGTCCAGGTACTCATTTGGGAAAAAGTGCCCCGTGATTGAAAGTTTTGGACGAGCAATGAAGTATCAGGTTTGCGTTTTTGACTTAAAATAAAATTGACATGCAGAAACTACTACCACTTCTTTTGGGAGGCCTCTTGCTTCTGAGCCCCTGGGCAATGGCCCAGGAAGATCTGGACGTATTGCCAGAATCCGGAAGAAATGAACTTTTCCATACCTATCTCATGGAAGAGGGGGCTGACATATGGGATCAGCGACGCGCCGATGTGCAGGCAGCATTGGCATCTCAGGCACTTCAGGAGCAGCGTCAGACGATGCTGAGGGCCAGCTACCTCGAAATGCTGGGCCCCCTGCCAGACAAAACTCCCCTGAATCCAGAAATCATTGACACCCTTCAGGGCGATGGGTACCGCATCGAGAGACTCATGTACCAGAGCAGTCCCAACCACCGGGTGACAGCTAATTTCTACCTGCCTGATACGGGTTCCGGTCCCTATCCGGCGGTACTGGTCATGTGCGGGCACTACCCCATTGGCAAAGCCATAGAACTGTATCAGGACCTGTGTATCAACTTTGCCACTCACGGCATTGCAGCCCTGATCGTCGATCCCATCAGCCAGGGCGAACGAGCTCAGATCCAGCATCCTACGGCTGGCGCACTGCTGTTCAGGGGGCAAAGTGGTACGGCTGCTCACTCCCGCCTGGATGTGGGATCAGTCCTCGTTGGAACCAGCGTGACCGCCCACGAACTATGGGACAATCACCGGGGTGTTGACTACCTCTATTCCCGAATGGATGTTGTTGATACCGCCCGCGTAGGCTGTACCGGTAGTTCTGGAGGGGGATCACAAGCCATGTACCTGGCGGCATACGATCAGCGACTCAAGGTTGCTGCCGTCAACAGCCTGCTGATGAACGAAGAGACGCTGTTTAGCACCATCGGTCCACAGACTGCCAGCCAGAACCTGTCCTACGAAGGAGCCAATGGCATCGACCACCCGGATTACATCACGATGTTTGCTCCCAAGCCTTACCTGATTCTGGGGGCTACACAGGACTTTTTTGACATCACCGCTACTCGTGAAACCTACCAGGAGGCAAAGGCTGTTTATACGACGCTGGGAGTTCCTGAAAAGGTCGCCTTCCTGGAGGAAGACACGACCCACGGATACACACTGGCAAGACGCGAAAGAGCCGTTCAATGGTTCCGGACCTGGTTCTACGATGACTCCACTGCAGTCACCGAGCCTGCTACCACCAACCTCCCATATGAAAGCCTTCAGGTAACTGACACCGGACAGGTGGTCTATCAGTATGCAGACGAGGTGACCGTCACCGACCTCGATGTCGCCAAGGCCAACGCCTATGCTTCTGACCGCAGTGACTTCTGGAGTCAGCAAACTCAGGACTCTGCCCTTAACAAAGTCCGTGAACTGATCCGCTACGAGGCTGTGAATCCCGATTCCCTGTCCGTCCAGGAGATGGGCACGATCGCACGTGATGGCTACACGATTACCAAACTTCAAATTGATCATGGGCGGGAAGTCCCCGTTACCGGGCTTCTTTTTGTTCCTGATGGCGTCACAAGTGATGCTCCCGGAGTTCTTTATGTGGACGGTCGCGGAAAAGATGAAGATGCTGAAGAAGGCGGAGTCATTGAGAAAGTCTTTGTCGATTCGGGGAAAGTGGTTCTGGCCATTGATGTCCGTGGATTTGGAGAAACCCTGGACAACCCCTCCAGAAATGAGAGTAAGCATGGCAATCGCGAACACCGAAATGCCGTAATCTCACTCTACATTGGTAAAACCCTGATTGGTCAACGAGTGAAGGATATCATGAAAGCCATGGATGTACTGGTAGAACGAGCCGAAATCGACTCTTCCCAGATCATGCTGGTTGGCCTGGACCGGGCGGGTCCTGTGGCGCTTCACGCTGCGGCCCTGGATAACCGCATCAAGGAGACTGTCATACGGGTATCTCCCGAATCCTGGATTCCGATGGTAGAAGACCCCAGAACCCTCCACAATATGACCCACGAGATTCCGGGAGCTTTGCAATTCTATGACATGCCAGACCTGGCAGCAGCAGTGGCTCCGCGCCCAATTGCGTTTTATGAGGATTTCTATGCGATTCCTACTGGAATCCGAGACCTGGATGTACAGCCAGGAGCCGCCATTCTTCATCAGAGTTACCCAAATCCAGCCATTGCCAGCGCGACCATTGGCTACGAACTCCGTGTGCCCGGAGAAGTAAAGCTGGAGGTATTTGACCTACAGGGTCAGTTGATCACCACCCTGGTGGACGAATTCCAACAGGCTAACAGCCATCAGATAGAGTGGGATACCGCTTCAACCCCAGGTGGAACCTACCTGTACCGACTTTCTGTCAATCATCAACCAGTTGCTGGTCGAATATTGGTCGTGAGAAATTAGGGATGAGGCATCCAGGGCGATCCGACTGCTCACGCACAAGGTTCCTCCTGATTTCGATCCCCTATTCCCCCTCCACAATTGCTATGGCAAAAGGCCCACTGACTTCGGTTGGTGGGCCTTATGTTTGGATAAATGCCAAAATGTAGGGCCACTCCCAAAGGAAGCGGCCCTCACCTTAACCACTAAAATACACCTAATAAGTCTTCGTACACATGACTGATTCGGGACCAGTTCACTGACGATACTGAAACAGGAACCCCGCTTTGACCGAGCGGAACCCCATACCATGTCGGTCCTGATATGGTCTGTTGAGGACAAAGCATTTAATAACCGGTCTTTCAACAGATCGCAATCGATTGCAGTAACAATCTGCTAATTCATTTCCCATTCATCTATTCCATAATCAACATTGTCCTCACACTGACTTTGAAAGAAAATGGCGAGTCTTTGATAATTATGGACAGGCTACCCTGAATGGGATTAGGCATTTTGTATTATCTACAAATCCAATCCTCAATAATTTATGAGACGCCTTTTCTACTCGTTTACTTCCTTAATCCTCTTTTCAGGAATCCTCTTGATGCCCGGGATCATATTGGGGCAATCAATTCTGGAGGCAGAGGATGCCTACTACTCCTCTGGGACCATTGATTCCGAACATATCGGATTTACAGGGTCCGGCTTTGTCAATACCGACAATGCCGTAGGAGAATTTATCGAATGGTTCATCAACCTCGATGCCGCTTCTGATGATACGCTTGACTTTCGCTATGCCCTTGGCAAGGAAGAAAACCGATACATGGAAGTGTATGTCAATCAGGTACTGATAGATACCATCGACTTTGACAATACCACAGATTTCACCAATTACATTTACAAGTCCGTGCCCTACAGCCTGCCAGCCGGACTCAGCCGCATCAAGCTGGTTTCAATCAATCCCGAAGGTGCTCCCAATGTGGACCACCTCCGCATCATGGCCGACACTAGCGCCCTGCCCTACTACGACCTGAACATCACTGCCGGAACTGGCGGATCCATAAGTTCTACTGCTGCGGCTGACTCGGTACAGGCTGGTAAACTGGTAGAAGTTACTGCGGTACCAGATGCAGGCTATAGTTTTTCCGGCTGGACCGGAGACACCATTGCCAGCACCAACCCCTTGAACCTACTGGTCGATCAGGACTACACCCTCCAGGCTAATTTTAGCTTTGCCTTACCAGCCTTCCCGGGAGCTGAAGGATTTGGACGCTTTACCACAGGTGGACGTGGCGGAGCCGTCATTGAAGTCACCAATCTCAATGACAGTGGTTCGGGGAGCCTTCGTGCAGCGGTAAATACCCCCGGAGCCCGTACCATCGTTTTCCGGGTCTCAGGAACCATCTACCTTAACTCCCCCCTAAGCATCAACCAGGGGGATGTCACCATTGCGGGTCAGACTGCTCCTGGTGATGGAATCTGTCTGGCCAACTATACCTTGAGCGTCAACGCAAACAACGTCATCATCCGTTATATCCGGTCACGGATGGGAGACAACTTTGATCAGGAAGCAGATGCCTTCTCAGCCAGATATGTGAGCAACATGATCATCGACCACTGTAGCTTCAGTTGGGGAATCGACGAGGTGGCCTCCATGTACCTCAATCACAACACTTCGTTTCAGTGGAACATCGTTTCCGAAAGCTTTTTCCGCTCGGTACACGACAAGGGAGACCATGGTTACGGAGGTATCTGGGGAGGTGACTCTGCTTCTTTCCTCCACAACATGCTGATCCATCACACCAGTCGTAACCCTCGTTTCAATGGCGCCCGCTACGAACTTGGCTGGAACGAGTACGTGGACTTCCGCAACAATGCGATCTATAACTGGGGCTTTAACAGTGCCTATGGGGGCGATCCCAATGAAGATGATGGAGCCAAAGCCCATATCAACGTCGTCAACAATTACTACAAATACGGCCCTGCAACTGGCGCTGGAAGCATGAAGTACCGAGTGGTTAACCCTTCAGGAAATGGACAGGGCTACAGCCTCTGGTATGTCGATGGCAACTACACCTGGGGCTATCCGCAGGTAACAGAAGACAACTGGCGCTTTGGCGTACAGGGCCTCAACCAGACCATCAAGGATGAGATTAAGGTTGATGACCCATTCCCCTTCCACACGGACAGTACCATGTCGGCAGAAGTGGCCTTTGAGCATGTCCTCGCACGGGTAGGAGCTGTCCTCCCTGCAAGAGATGCCAATGATAGCCGCCTGGTCATGGAGGCATGTACGGGAACTGCGGCTTATGGAGGAGCATACAGCAACGACCCCGTGGGAATCATCGACTCCCAGGGCGAAGTCGGGGGCTGGCCTACCCTTAACAGCACGACTCCTCCCGATGATACCGACCACGACGGCATGCCCGACGCCTGGGAAACCAACCGCGGACTGAACCCCAACGATCCTACTGACCGAAATGGCGACGACAACAACAATGGCTACACCAACCTTGAGGAGTACCTAAACTCTCTGGTGGAAGCATTCACCTACGTTCTTCGCCCCATTGAGGTAACGGCCGAAGTGGTGGACGATGAGATTTCCCTTAGTTGGACCGACATCTCCGATTCTGAAGATGCCTACATCCTGGAGCGTGAGCTGGATGAAGGAGGCTACACCCAAATTGCCGTGTTGCCCGCCAACACGACTTCCTATACCGATCAGCAACTGCCTGACGGGTACTATAGTTACCGCCTGCGCAGTGCAAGCCCAACTGACACTTCCTGCTATACAGATCCGGTATTGGCAGCCGTCACGACTGGCATTGACGAGGCCATTGGGAACCTGGCTGAGCTATCTTTCTACCCCAACCCCGCAGATGAAACCCTGAACATCGACCTGACCCTGCGTCAGCCAGAATCTCTCCGCATCGAATTGTTAAGCCTGCAGGGGCAATTCATGGGCCTTCTGGATCAGCCCACCCTTGGAGCCGGTTCGCACCAGTTCCAGGTAGCCCTGCCAGCCAACCTCGCCGCAGGGGTATATACCCTCCGCATCCAGACCTCAGAGGGAGTAGCCAACCTGAAACTGATGAAGCGCTAAAAAGCTTATTTGCGTCCATTTTCTAATTGAATGTCCTTGCCCGCAATGGTGAGGACATTTTCCTTTTGGGCCAGGAACCGAGTTTTCAGCTCCTCTTCTGATAAATCAAAAGGTTCTGATTGGGGGGAAAAGAACAAACACTTTTCCGCTTCTGTTGAATTCTCAAACAAATTCACACACCCAATCATTCGACCACATGATCAAATCCTACCTATTAACCACTCTCTTAATCCTGTTCTCTGCTAGCCTGACCTTTGCCGGACAGCGTGCGCCAGAACAGGCATCCTCTCCCAACAATGCCTTAACGACCTCTGATGAGGCATCTTTCAAAGCCAAACTTGAGGACCTTTCCGAGCGACAGAAGCGCAAACTTGAGCGCCGAACAGAACGTCTCAAACGTTGGTTTGGGAAAAATCTTTCGCCCCAGGATTCTCAGGATACCGGAGCAGCCAGACTGGGCCTGGCCATCCTGTTGGTTGGGGCCATTGTAGCTGTCTTGGGTTTTGTGGGCATTGGCTCCATCCTAATCGAATTGGGGCTGGTAGTCCTGGTTGTCGGCCTGGCCATCTGGCTGATCGGACTCATTTTGTAGCGTAATAAGGAATTACAAAAACCAACGGGTTAGGGGCCACATAGGACCTCTAACCCGTTTTTCATGTTCGACACCGCCCAGTCTAGCGGATGCGCATCTTCAGTTCCTCCACCTTTTCCAGCACATCCTCACGGGACATTACTCGGAAACGTGGTGGGAGCAATTCCTTGGAGGTACACTCCAGCACGGCGGAGTACTCCATCAGTTCGATTTCTTCTGGATAAGTCGGAGGCAGGAAGTCGCTGAAAACCTGTACGATGATGTCGAGGTTGACTTCGTCGAGGCCCAAACTGGCGGCCTTGAACTTGGCACGTGTCAGGGCGGCCTCCATGTCAGCACCGGATCGCACCGTGATGTCTTCGAAGAATTCTTCGTCAAACTGCTCCATATCCAGGTAGCTGAGGCCAGTCTTGCGCAGCATGACCTGCAGTAGTTCCTTTTTCTCTTCCAGAGATTCTGGATAGAACAGCCCAATGTGTTCTTCCGCACGTCCCTGACGTTTGAAGTCCACAGGCATGAGGTCCGGACGGGCAGTTACCAGGAACCAGACGATCTTGCCACGGTTGTCAGTATCGCTCATGAAACTGGCCAGCATGGAGAAAATCCGGCTATTGACCCCGCTGGATCCGTCATTGCTGCGGTTACCCAGGTAGGCGTCAGCCTCGTCGATCATTACCGCTACCGGGGACATGGCCTTGAGTATCTTCAGGACCTTCTGCAGGTTTCCTTCCGACTGGCCGACGTACATGCCCCGAAAGTTCTTCAGCACGACCATGGGCACGCCCACATCGCTGGAAAACGCCTGGATCATGAAGGTTTTTCCCGTTCCGACAGGACCAGAAACGAGGTAGCCCATGGGCATCACGTCCGGACGACCGGCCTTGAGGGCGCGGGAAGCATCCATCAGGTGCTTCTTGGCCTGGGCATGGCCAGCCACGTCGTCGAGGCCATATTTGGTTTCTACGAATTCGAGCAAACCTCCCGCCTCGGACTCGATCATCTCTTTCTTCTTCTGGATCAGCTCTTCATTGGTGAAGGGCAGGCGGTTCTTCGTCGCCTCAGCCATGATGGTCTGCAGGTGAATCAGCCCCAGGCCAGCGGTGTTTTTCGCCAGGATTTCCTTGCTCATCTCAAAGAACTCCTCGGCCTCTTTGTTGTGCTCAAAGAAGTACTGGATGAACTTCAGCCGGTCATCCTCGTCAGGATAGGGTACGCTGACTTCATGGGTATTGGGATTTCGCAGGTACTGATCGTTGAGGGAGCTGACGTTTTCAGTCAGTACCAGCACCATAAAATCAGAGTCCAGGAAGCGTTCTTCCTTAGCCCATTTTTGCAAAAAGACCAACACCATCTTCTCATCCGGGCGGCCACTCCCGATGTCTCCCATCGGAATCAGCGTCTCGGCATAATCTACGATCAGGCCTATGGATTTGGGACTTTTGAGCTGCTTGCGCAGGTCTTCCAGCCGCTCCATGGTAATTTTTTTGCTGGGGCGACTTGCCTTGTCATCTTCGTCTTCATCCCCAAAATCAGGCAGGGTCATGCGCATGAAACGCTCGATGATGTCTTCCTGCTTTTTCTGTTGCTTGGGATCTTCCTTTTTCGCTACTCCGGCCCACTTCTCGAGGTGACGAATCAGGTAGCGGATGAGATTCTGATTCAGGGAAACGTCAAAATACTTGTCCAGGGCATAAAATGCCTTGGCAGGGTCAATGGCAAGTTTGGTCCCTACCCCGCCGGATAGCTCGGCCAGCATTTCCAGCGTGCCCTCTACTTCCTTACGCATCTTGCTCTCTCCACCAAAGCGGGTGTCGTCCTTGAATCGCACACCAGCAGCGCGGTCGTAGTTGATGACGATGTCCCGTCCCTTGAACAGTTCGGAATTCAGGAACTCACGGAGGCGGTAATAGGTGTGTTTGCCATCCCGCTCAACACGGACAAAGTCATTGATGTTGCCGTGGACGATAAACTGGGACAGATTTTCCGAAAGGTACTTTCGCTTGATCTCATAAACCCACTCAGGGACAATTACCTTGGGAGTCTTGGGTTCCGGATCGACCTTTACCTCTACTTCGATTTCGTTATTTTCCAGGGGTGTTTGTTCTGTTTGATCCATATGTATTGGGAAAGTTACAGGGATAGACGGCAAGCCATGGACAAATATTTTGAGATGCAGTAGCTTCCTGTGTGAAAATAGCAAACGCAAGCAAACTCCCCAAGTCCTAAGAGAGATAGTGAGAAGAAGCCAGAGTGGTACTGCCCTCGGCAGGACAGGGTTTTACAAAATCTCCTCTTTTTTCTTCCCTCTGACAGCGCAGGCAGCCTGTCCCGAGAATCGGGAGTCTGACTTCTCGCAGCGCAGCGATCTCACAGCGAAGCGGTCACCATATACCGAGAACTACGTAGTGAAATCCCCAATGCCCCTGAGCTATCAGGGTAGTCGCTTTATGAACTTTGAAGTGTCAGAAGGATGTCTCTGAACCGCACGAATCAGAAAGGTCTTTTGACAGCATTGAGCGCATTTGTAACTAAAAACCTAGTATCATGAAGCGTACATTAAACTTCATGGGCCTGCTGATATCAGGCCTGATTTTTTCTTCCTTTCACCTTTCGCAGGCCCAGGTCTCATCAGAGCTTACCTGGAGCACCTATTTTGGGGAAGCCAACTTTACTTTTACCGACAACGCGGTAGATAGCGACGACAACCTGATCCTCGTAGGAAAAGGGTTCCAAAGCGGGTTTCCCAGCTACGATCCAGCTGGAGGGGCCTATTTTAACGCGAGTCCCATCGGAAGTGACGATGGGCTGATCGCAAAATTTGACGCCCAGGGACAGCGGATCTGGGCCACATATTATGGGTCATCAGGAGGAGACCACATAGAAGGAGTAGCCGTAAACAGTCAGGACCACATCATTGTAGTGGGGGACGGGGGCGGAGGCTCCTTCCCCCTTGTAGACCCGGGCAATGGGGCCTACTACGACGACAGCCGCAGCGGTGTCGATGGACTTATCACCCGATTTGACGAGCGGGGTCAGGTGCTCTGGTCAACTTACTTCGGAGGAAGTGGAAATGACTACATCACCGAGGTGGTTATAGCCGAAAACGACAACTTCTGGATTGCAGGCTATACCCGGTCCAGCGACTTCCCTACCCAATGGAAGGCTGGGGCATACTTTGATGGATCACTTGGGGGTGCAAGGGACTGGTTCATCGCGAAATTCAGTGCAAACGGAAAGCTTCTCTACAGCACTTACTATGGTGATAGCCAAAACAGTGACTTTGCTTATTCATTGGCTTACAGCGAATCAAATGGACACGTGGCAGTCTGTGGCCGCCTTGAGGGAATCCCTTCCAATTTAACTCCATCCGGTGCATATGCCAGTCCATGGTCCCAACAGGGGATGATAGTTGAGTTTGACAGCACAGGGCAGCGGCTGTGGGCTACCCGGTTCCTTTCAGGACAGATCGCCTTTGATGACAATGGGAACCTGTTTTATGGAGCGGCATGGCCCTACACCTACAGTGGATCTGTACCTCTGGTAAACCCAGGCAATGGGGCGCTATTTCAGGGCTATCCGAGCTTCGTCAACAGGGCAAATACCGGGGTTCATTACTTTGCCAAATTCAACACCAATCACGCCATGGTCTGGGGCACCTGTGCCCACCAGAGCGCCAATGCCAACCAGGCAGTGAGCGTGTACGACATTGAGATTGACAAGAACGACAACCTCGTAGCCGTGGGCCGGGCCACCCACGGGATGTATCGAGTTAATCCTGGTGGGTTTTAGGGATCAGCGGCAGGAGGATTTGATGGCACGCTGGCGGTATTTGACAATAGTGGCGTGCCCATCTATGGCAGCTATTACGGAGGAAGCGGATCAAATGGAGCTGAAGATTACCTCTACACCATCGATTTCAACTCCAGCAACGAGTACCTGATCGGAGGAGTCAGCCGTGGCAAAACCTGCCAGAGTCAGAACATCACCACCCGCAACCCTGGCAATGCATTTTACGACGGCATCGCGACCGTAGGAGCCGGCAGCAGTGGAGCACTCCTCCCCCTGATAAGCCGATTTAGCCCTGCAACTCTGTCAGGAACCAATAATGACTGTGTCGAGAATTTCCAGAATGCCACCTTCCCGGTGGAATGGCTTACCATCGATGCCCAATTGGTCGGGAATGGAAACGTCCAGCTAGTCTGGACAACTGCCAGCGAAATCAACAACCACTACTTCGAAGTAGAACGAGCTGTAGACTCCCGTTCCTTTCAGAAGATAGGCCGAATTTACGGGCAGGGTGATGCTGAAACCAGCCAGACCTACCCCTTTGAGGATCAAGACTTTCCAGCAGGCAGGCTCAACTACCGCATCAAGCAGGTGGACCTGGACGGAACCTACTCATATTCTCCAACAGTAGAAGTCCTGGTTACGGACCAGCCCACCATTAACGTAGCGACAGAAGCAGCTGCCATCGTCATCCATTCAGACAAGGAACTGAAAAAAGTAGAGTGCTGGAGTATTACCGGTACCCTTATAGGATCTGTCAAACCCCAAAGCCAGTCCTATCGCTGGACCACGGCTCACCTGCCTGCCGGGATATACCTGCTCAAGGTACACACCCGCGAGGGCCTCCTCGTCCGAAAGGTGCAGGTTAGGTGATTCGTGCGCTCTTTGAACCCGGGGCCACCAACTAGGGGTGGCCCTGCTTTTTGGGCGTATTGGGACAGCACCTTAACCATCATACTTTCAACTCCAAACTCGCCTTCATTAGGCATTTAGCCGTTCAACTTCGTTCTTTGGGAATCCAAAAAACCCAAGCCTAGTATGAACGAAATCCGTAGCCTGCTTCTATTCTTCCTGATTGCCTTACTGATTCCCAGCACCACCTTTGCTCAGCGATATGTATTGGCAGATGTAAACATCGTTGATGTGGTCAAGGGAACCGTACAGCCAAGGCAGCATTTGGTCATAGAGGGAAAAAGAATTGTCGATATTGTTGACAATCAACAGCTTATCACCGGCCGCATCGAGCGCACCTTCAACCTCAACGGTGCTTATGTCATGCCGGGACTGTGGGATATGTCGGTCGACAATAGCCTGGGAACCGAGTGGTTCAACATCATGATGGCCCACGGAATTACCGGGGTCCGGTTGATGGGGGTAAACCCGGACAGCCTCGCCCATTGGAAAGAACGGAAAGAGGCCGGAGAGGCCTTACCCATCGTCAGAGGAACTGCTGCTCCGGTAGCCCCCACCCACCCCGACAGTGCCTGGCGTGACCTCGAAAGTCTGCAACGGGCCGGAGTAGACTTCATCGACATTAGCCCCAATCAGTCAAGAACCGATTTCCTGGCCGTACTGGATGCCGCTGAGAGACGCAGGATTCCGGCTGTTGCCACTCTTCCACCGGATATCAGCATTTACGAAGCCTTACGTAAAGGAATCGTGTGCAGCGAAGGGGGAAATGGAATCCTGATTGCCAGTAGTATTCAGGAAGAGTATCTGCGCGATGCTGCCTGGGGAGTACGCACCGACCCAGGCCTGGAAACAGAAGCCGGGGTTCGTTCCTTTTTGATGGAGACCTATTCCCGCCAAAAAGCCGATTCGGTTACCGCCATTTTAGGGCGCCGAGGGTTGTGGCTCTGTCCTACCCTCACCGCCCAGGAAGCCCTTGGCAATATGGAAGACTCTATTTTTCGCCAGGATGAGCGCATGGCCTATATTTCCCCACAGTTACGAGATGATTGGGAGGCCAAAGCCAAAAACCCTCAACTGTCCTGGTCACACTTTGCAGTGGAGCGAGCCCTTTTTGAGATTCTCAGAAATCTCACCGGAAGATATGAAGTGACCAAAGTACCCGTCCTGGCCGGAAGTGGAACCGGACAGCCCTATGTCTTTCCCGGCAGTGGCCTCCACGACGAACTTGCTCATCTGGTCGATGGTGGGATGACCATTCAGACAGCACTGCAGACTGCTACCTTAAACCCGGTCCGGTTCTTTGGGCTCGAGTCAGACTATGGGAGCGTTGAAGTGGGAAAAATTGCTGACCTCGTTATCCTGGACAGAAATCCCTTGCTCGACATCCGACATACCCGCGAGGTCAAAGGAGTCGTGCTGGATGGCAAATATTACCAGAAGCTAGCCCTTCAAATGAAAATGGCCACCATTGAAGACCGACACAAGCGACAGGAGATCATCCCCATGATGATAACTGCTTTTGAAACAGGAGGAGCTGAAGCCCTTCGTCAGCAATACAAGGACCTGGAGGCCGAAGACATCTTCAAGCGAAAATATAACTTCGACGAAAGCTCGCTGGAAGAAGTCGGACGACGGTTGATGGAAATGGGTGAGTACGAATCTGCCATCGAGGTATTCCAGCTCAATGCTGGAGCCTATCCCCGTTCCTGGCGCGTGTATCGTTCACTGGGGGAGGCATATGAGCTGGCCGAAAAACCAGAACAGGCTCTCAGTAGTTTTAAGAAAGCAGCCGAACTGGCTCCGGGAAACTATGACCTGCAGGCTGCAATCGATCGACTCAAGTAAACCCAAGCATTGCACGATGCCCAAAACCTTCATCCTGGCCCTAACCAACGTCATCGAGGAAACACCTGATACCAGGACCCTCATTCTGGATCAGCCTGCCGTGGACCGGATACACTACCTGGCGGGTCAGTACCTGACCTTAAAAGTGGAAATCGATGGGCATGCTCATTACCGTACCTACTCGATGAGCAGCGTATCGGGGCTGGATGATCACATCGCGGTTACGGTTAAGCGGGTGGAGCATGGCCTGGTTTCCAACTACATCCATGACCATTTCGAGGCAGGAAGGTTGGTAGAATTCCTGCGCCCTGGTGGACGGTTCACCTTCCTGGCAGGACTAACGGAGCAGCGGCATATTGTGCTGATCGGGGCTGGTAGTGGGATTACGCCGCTGATGAGCATCCTGCGAAGTGCCCTGTTTGGCGAACCCAAAAGCCGGGTGAGCCTGCTATATGGGAGCCGGGATCAGGAGCACATCATTTTTCGGCAGACCCTGGAAGAATTGGAGAAGCAGTTTCCAAAGCGCCTTCAGGTACAGCATGTTCTTTCCCGCCCCAGGAAAGAACTCCCTGAAAGCTACTGGACAGGGCGCATTGATCAACCAAAGCTGGAGAAATGGCTGGCGGATATTCAGCCAACCGAGCCGTCTCCGAGCTTATTTTACCTATGTGGCCCAGAAGCGATGATGAATCTGGCAGAGGAGGCCATTACCGCCACAGGTATTCCTCCCAAAGCCATCTTCAGTGAGCGATTTGTCGCTACCGACGAAACCACAGCTGCCCAAAAGCAGATCAAAGGCCCTACCCGATGGGTGGAATTGCTGTATGGCGACGACCATTACCGCGTACAGGTTCCCCCTGGCATGACCGTGCTGCAAGCCGCGCTGGCTCAGGGAATTTCCCTGCCATTCTCCTGCAAACGGGGCATTTGTTCCACCTGTATGAGCCGCCTGCTCCAGGGGCAGGTCGATATGGAGAATCCGGAGTCTCTGCTGGAGTTTGAAATCCAGAACGGCAAGGTGCTCACCTGTCAAGCTCATCCCACGACAGATGATGTGAAGATTTTGGTGGGCGGGTGAGAGGAAGGGAATTGGAAATTCAGAATTCGTGATTCGTAAAGGCGGCGTGCCGCATACATTACGAATTCCGAATTCCGAATCAATTAATCCAGCTTCAGCACCGCATGGAAGGCACTCTGTGGCACTTCTACAGAACCCACCTGGCGCATGCGCTTTTTACCCTGCTTCTGCTTTTCCAGCAGCTTGCGCTTACGGGTAATGTCCCCACCATAACATTTGGCGGTTACGTCCTTACGAATGGCTTTTACGGTCTCACGGGCGACGACCTTGGAACCAATTGCGGCCTGGATCGCTACCTCAAACTGCTGGCGAGGGATCAGCTCCTTGAGCTTAACACAGATCTTCTTGCCGAATTCGTAGGCTTTGTCGCGGTGAATCAGCGCCGAAAGGGCATCCACCTGATCACCGTTGAGCAGGATGTCGAGCTTCACCAGATGCGACTTTCGGAAGCCGTCCAATTCGTAGTCAAAGGATGCATATCCACGGGAGATGGTCTTGAGCTTGTCAAAAAAGTCAAAAACCACCTCAGCAAGTGGCAGGTCAAATGCCAGTTCCACTCGTTCTGGAGTCAGATACACCTGATTTTTGAATTCGCCCCGCTTCTCCATACATAGCTCCATGACCTTGCCGATAAAGTCGGATTTGGTGATGATGGAGGCCTTGATAAAGGGTTCCTGCATCTCGCGGACACGGGTAGATTCAGGAAGTTCCGAGGGGCTATTGATCTCGACTTCCTCACCGTCGGTAAGGATGGCACGGAACCCAACGTTGGGGACGGTGGTAATCACCGTCATGTTCCACTCGCGCTCCAGACGCTCCTGGATGATCTCCATGTGGAGCATGCCCAGGAATCCGGCGCGGAATCCATACCCCAGAGCAGCCGAAGTCTCCGGCTGATACACCAGCGAAGCATCGTTCAGCTTGAGCTTGTCGAGTGCGTCGCGCAGTTCTTCAAAATCGTCTGTATCTACGGGATAAATTCCTGCGAAGACCATGGGTTTCACTTCCTGGAAACCCTTTACCATCGTCTCGGCCGGACGCTTGGAGTGGGTAATGGTATCCCCCACTTTCACCTCTTCCAGCTCCTTGATACCCGCCACCATGTAGCCCACACTTCCGGTTGGGATTTCTTCCATCGGGTGCTGCTGCAGGCGCAGGACGCCAATTTCGTCCACCCCATACTCGGCTTTGGTCGCCATGAGCTTGATGTCATCGCCCTTACGCAACACACCGTCAAATATCCGGAAGTACACAATGGTACCCCGATAGGGGTTAAAGACTGAGTCAAAAATCAGGGCTTTCAGCGGAGCCTCGGGATCTCCTTTAGGCGGTGGGATCACATCGACAATCCGCTTGAGGATATCATCAATCCCAATCCCATTTTTGGCACTGGCATGAATGATGTCATCGTGCTCACAGCCAATCATGTTGACGATGTCTTCAGACACTTCCTCAATTCTGGCACTGGGCAGGTCGATCTTGTTGAGCACTGGAATGATTTCCAGGTCATGCTCCATCGCCAGATAGAGGTTGGAAATGGTCTGCGCCTCAATGCCCTGGGCGGCATCTACGACCAGCAAAGCTCCCTCACAGGCGGTGATGGCGCGTGAGACTTCATATGAGAAGTCCACGTGTCCGGGTGTATCAATCAGGTTGAGCGTATAGGTCTCTCCATCCTTCTGATAATACATCTGGATGGCGTGAGATTTAATGGTGATGCCCTTCTCCCGCTCCAAATCCATGCTGTCCAGCACCTGGTTCATCATTTCGCGCTGCGAAAGTGTGTGCGTGGACTCCAACATACGGTCAGCCAGGGTAGACTTACCGTGGTCAATATGGGCAATTATACAAAAGTTCCTCAGGTTTTTCATAGATGTCCCTCTCCTCAGGGTAGAATGTACAAATAAACTACTCCCGCGACAATTCTACAATCTTATCGTGAAGCCAAGTTGAAAAGAATAGATATTTGTGGGCTAACTACTAACTTGGCTGATGGTTATCGGTTCAAAGGGAAAATCTCGCGGTTTATGAAGGCCTTTTTCATGCGGTTAGCTGTTTTCCTACTCCCCCTGGTAATTGGCTGGCTGCTGCTGATGATTCGTCCATTTGATGCTCATCCGGGATGGACCTACCTCGAAAACAACTGCCGCAGGGGTTACTTTCTACATCATCACCTCTACCAGGAATCCGACACGCTGGATCTCGCATTTATCGGCAGTTCTCGTACCATGTGTGCCTTCAACGACAGCCTGATGGCTGAGTTAGGGAGTTCACATCAGGAGGCGGTTAGCGTAGCCAACCTTGGCACCTGTTTTTATGGCAGAGACCTCCAATACCTGATAGTCAAGCGTTTACTAAACCGTCGCCCCGTTCGTCAGATTGTACTGGAGATTCGTGCAACTGAGAACCCTGCTGGAAACCGCAACTTTGCCTGGTTTGCACATGCCGGGGAATTATGGGATGCCCCTCTGAACCCACGGTACCTCAGCAACTGGGTAGCAGGCACCGAGCATCGATTGAATTGGATTCAGCAGCAAATTCAGGGAAAGGCCGATACCAGCTGGAAGTCCAAGACTCCCCCTACCCATGCGTTTGTCCCGGCGCCATCCGTCCTGAGGCTTTCTGCGGAGGATTCTTCCAAGCAGGTAAGACCTATCATGCCCCAGCAAGCCGAACCTTCCTCATTTGCCCGTCATTATCTTGAGAAAATCATGGTACTGACACAGGAACACGGTGTAAGCCTCCATCTGGTCTATTTGCCTGCCTACAGCCTTTCACCGGAACAGGAACCCATTTACCTGAATTTTTATCAAAAAATGGGAGAGACCCACCTTCCCCCGGCGCATCTGCGGCATCAGGCCGCCTGGCACATGGACGAAGGTCATCTAAATGAGCTTGGTGCGTCCGCTTACACCCGCTGGCTTCATCAGGAACTATCCCTCCAACCATAAAAATTACCGGGCTCCCATCAGGAAGCCCGGCTCAAGTCAAAAGGAAAAGCTATCTACTACTCTAAAACTCTATTCTTTCTGTTCGGTATGAGGTATGAGGTATGAGGTATGAGGTATGAGGTATGAGGTATGAGGTATG
>CAYFIR010000084.1:0-30219 GCA_964343195.1 uncultured Bacteroidia bacterium
CCGCCCCGAGCGCCAAATGCCGGGCCAACGCCGCCCCAGGCTTGCTTTAGGTTGCTTGTTCCAATTGGAATTGAAGCCCAGAAACTCAAAACTTACGTTAAAAGAATAAATGTGAGTGGATGGCCTTTACGTTGATGATTGCCATTGACATACAGGTGGGCTTCAATAAGGCGACGGACTTATGGAAGTCCACCCTCCATCTACCACGAGCGTTTGTCCGGTGATGTGTCGCGCGGCATCAGATACCAGAAACAGCGCCACATCCGCGATGTCCTCCACACTAGCGGGGCGTCCCAAAGGCGTAAGCCCCGACCAAACGGCCTCGTAATCAGGGTCGCTGAGGGTTCGTTCTGTGTTAGTCGCTCCTGGCGCGATGGCATTGACATTGATCCGAAAATCAGACAGCTCGATCACGAGGTTTCGCGCCAGCATTTCCAACGCAGCCTTGCTCATGCCATAGGCTCCGAGGTTTTTGTGGGCCTGATGGCCCGTTACGGAAGACATAAACAACAGCTTTCCTCCGCTCTTTTGATCCTTCATCTGCTTTGCAGCCGCTTGGGCCAGAAAGAAAGTCCCGGCCAGGTTGACCTGCATGACGCGGTAAAAGTCCTTTGGTTCGTAGGTCAGGAACTCTCCAAACAGCGTGATCCCCGCATTGGCTATGGCGATGTCAAGTCGGCCGTGCTGGCCAACCGCCATAGCCACCATTTGCTGGATGATGGCCGGATCACTGGCGTCACCAGGAACAGCTGTACACCTTTCGCCTAACTGCCGAGCAGCCTCTTCAGCAAGCTTTTCATCCAGGTCATTGAGGATGACACAGGCACCTGCGGCTACCAGTTTGCGGCAGATGGCGAGCCCGATGCCCTGTCCGGCCCCGGTAACAATGGCGACTTTGTTGGCTAATGACATGGGGATGATAAGTTGAAAAATGCAGATTCTTTTCCCGTCTACCGAATAAAAGATGTCACCCCGGATGGCTGCACCTTCAGCAGATTTCCCGCTTGGTCCATGTTGAGGCTGTCAATGGCCAGTTGCCGCAACAGCGCCGAAGTATCGCTGGAGAAAATACGGTGATACAGGATGTAGTCCTGCCCATTTTCCGAAAATACCGTGTGGTGTCCTGGCCCGATGGTGGTGCTATCCGCGCTCGTCGAGAGGATGGGACTATTGGCCCCCAGTTCCCAGGAACCGTAGGGCGAATCTCCCACTGAATACTGCACCTTGTAGGTCGCATTGGTGCATTTGCCCTCAGAGTACATCAGGTAGTAGCGGCCATCCCGCTTGATCATGATCGGTGCTTCGAAGTAATTGGGAGGGGTTACGTCACGGGGTTCTTCGGCGAATGAAGCCATGTCTTCATTGAGCTTCGCGACGAAGCAATGCCCGTTCACCCACTTCAGCCCAGAACCCCAATAGAGATAAGCCTGCCCATCGTCATCGATAAATGGTTCAGCGTCAATCATATGAAACTCCGGATATAAGTCTGTAGAGACCAGCGTACCGCCATCTTCCCGCGCATTTTTCCAGGGGCCAAGGGGATGTTCGCTGACGCCGACCCAGACCTCACTTCCCACGGAAACATACATGTAGTACTTTCCGTTCGGCCCCAGGGTCACCCCCGGTGCCCACACCCGAGAGCTCCGCGAAATGGGCGTCTGACAGGCCGCTTTGGTAGGCCAGTTGAGACGAGTTGTTGTCCAGTTTTCGAAGTCCCGGGAGTAAATGACCTGCAAGCTGTCACCGCCCCAGGGATCTATCGTGGCGTAGAGGTAATGGGTGTCGTCCAGCTTCACGATGGAGGGATCAGCCATGAAATCTTCATGGATTGGGTTGGAGATGAATGGTTGTGCAGATGGTTCGGCCTGTTTGGCTGGTTGACAACCAAAGAAGCCTACTCCAAGTACCAACAGCAATGACAGTTTTCGCATGCGTAGATTACGTGAAATTTCACAATCAACTTACTCACTTACTGGTTCGATGCCCTCAAGCGTCGGGACAATATCTACGATGTACCCCTCGGCATCGAAAGTCATGCGATCAATACAGGTTTCCCGATGGAAGCCTGCTGCACGGCCCATTTCGATGCCTTTGGGGATTGTGAAACGGTGGTAAACGATGTACCACTCGTCTTTGCCGGGAACCTGAATCACGGAGTTATGCCCAGTGCCATAGATTCCCTCATCGGGACGCTTTTCCAGGATCAGGTTGTCTTCTGCGATGGTTAAGGGGCCCAATGGAGAGGGGGCGGTCGCGTAGCGCACCCGATAATCGGGGCTCCGGGTGTCGTTTTCAGACCAGAGGAAGTAGTAGGTTCCCTCACGGTAGAAGACCTCGGTCCCTTCGCGGAAGGTCCCATCCGCTGGGGTCAGGATCTTCAGCGAGGCCATGTCGAATGAGACCATGTCCTCATTCAGCTCCACCACGGCCATGTAGCCATTGCCCCAATAGAGATAGGTCTTGCCAGAAACCGGATCTTCAAATACATCCGGATCAATCTCCTGCCCACGGTTGATTCCTTCTGGCTTAAAGCCAATGATGGGCTCACCTTTGTCAATAAACGGTCCGGTCGGTTCGTCTGCGACCCCAACCCCGATTTTTTGTGCGGCGGTGAAGTAGTAGAAATATTTGTATTCTCCGTCGATTTCCTTCTCAATGGCACAGGGGGCCCAGGCGTGGCGCTCCGCCCAATCAACATCAGTTTCCAGATCCAGGATCTTGCCCTCAGGGGTCCAGTTCACCAGATCAGTAGAGGAAAAGGTCTCGAAGTAGGTTCCCGACCAGCCTGTGAACCCATCGGTGGTGGGATAGAGGTAGAATTTCTGGTCTTTTTCGGAGTAAATGATCTCAGGATCAGCGTAGTAGCCTTCCAGTACAGGATTGCTGTTCAACTGTGCAGATACTTCATATGTCCACTTTTGTCCATTGAGAGAAACCTCATAGCTGACTGGCCTCTGCGAAAAATCCTGTGGGCCATCTGGCGAGGCAGTTGCTCCAGTCATTAGCTTCAACTGTGGATCAAATGAGGTCAGGTCGGTTCCTGGCTTTACAGGAAGAGTCACTTCCTGCTCGGCTTCATTGACGATCAGGTTGGTCTGCTTGACGGCCGGGGCATCGGCTCCAAACACCGCTCCAGAAGCCATGGAGCCATATTCAGCGATCAGGGCGTTGGCCTCTGCACGGGTGATTCCAATCACGGTACCGTGACGCGGGTGAAAGTTCATGCTGATTTCCTCGTCGATCACTTCGAAGTTTTGCAGATCGGTCGAGCGGCAGAACTGATACCCTCCGCTGTGGTAGAGGTCATACATCAGAATGTATTCGTCAGAATCAATGAGCTTGAAGATCCCCGATCCTTCCACCGACTCGTCCGTCTGGTCCATGTATTCCTCACTCCCCACGTATCCTCCGGTCAACGAATCAGAGACCGCCTTGAGGATTCCCGTTGCGGAGCCAGAGTTCTTGAAAAACAGGTGATACTTCCCTTCATCGTAAATGATGTCACCGTCGATGCAGGAACTGTTGGTCGGACTTAAATAGAGCTGTTTCGGCGTCGTGGCCAACCCTGTGAAGTCTTCATTGGCAAAGGCGTAGTAGATTTTGTCGGGGTCATCCCCGGTCTTCATCGACCAATAGAGCATGTAGCGCTGACTCGCCGGATCGTAGATGGTCTGGGGAGCCCATACCCGGCTCACGGTCCCGAATTCCTCCGCAAACTCTTCATGAATGTCCACCACACTGGAGGTCCAGTTGATCAGGTCTTTTGACTTGAGCATCACCATGGCGTGGTTGGACCAGCCCATCTCGGGGACATACAGGTCAGTCACGACCATGTAAAACATCCCATCTTCGCCCCGCAGGATATGCGGATCGCGCACCCCACCCGAGTGGCTGATGCTGTCAGAGCTGATGATGGGCTCATTGTCATTCAGGGCCCAGAAGTGATAGCCATCACGGCTGATGGCGTAGTGAATCGACTCCTGTCCGGGGCCATTTCCTACGAAATAGGTGAAAAGATAGGCCTCAAAGTCAGGCTCTTTTTCCGACTGGCTACAGCCAGTAAGCAGGAGCAGCCAACTGGTAGCCAGCATCAGTGCGAGGTAGCAGAAGCGATGGATCATGTGGATTGGGTTGGGAGGATGATACTTGTGAGAATATCTGACTCAACTACACTCTTGGTGGAATGTCAAATCTCTGTACCTCGGCCTTCCAGGCCGATCGCATGCCCCATTTCCACTCCTTACGTAGCTGAGTCGAATATCTATTTTTCCAAATAACGCAATCTTTTCCATCAAAGAGTTCTACACTGTATTGCCATCATGGTTGAGGAATTTGCTATTCCTTTTTTCTCCACCCTGTTGCCCAAATCGTCCAATTTGACTCTGGGAAAAAAGTGTACTTTAGACCATTACTTTCGCTTTTGCTACTATTTCTTGCCATGCAAAGATTATTCATTCTACTCCTGATCGTGATTGGTACCGGCCACCTGCTCCTGGCTCAATCCATCCAATACTTCTCACTTGACAACGTAGAGCTTCTCCCCAGCCCCTTTCAGCACGCCCAGGAACTGGACAAGCAGTACCTGCTGGAAATGGAAGCCGACCGGTTACTCGCCCCATACCTCCGTGAAGCGGGGCTGGAACCCAAAGCCGAGAGCTACAGCAACTGGGAAAATACCGGACTTGACGGCCACATCGGCGGCCATTATGTATCTGCCCTGGCGATGATGTATGCCTCGACAGGAGACGAAGCCATCAAAGATCGGCTGGACTACATGCTCAGCGAGTGGAAGCGTTGCCAGGATGCCAGCGGAAATGGGTACCTCGGGGGGATTCCCGGCGGGCAGGCCATGTGGGCAGAAATCAAAGCTGGAAACATCCGTGCCGGGGCTTTCAGCCTCAACGACAAGTGGGTTCCGCTCTACAATATCCACAAGGTCTATGCAGGCCTGCGCGACGCTTACTGGCACGCAGGAAGCGAAGCCGCCAGAGAAATGCTCATCTCCCTGACCGACTGGGCCATAGACCTGACGGCGGACCTGTCAGACGAGCAAATCCAGAACATGCTTCGCAGTGAACACGGAGGCTTGAATGAAGTATTCGCAGATGTAGCAGAAATCACGGGCGAGGAAAAGTATCTCGTTCTGGCACGTCGATTTTCCCATCAGGTCATCCTTGACCCACTCCTTGCCGGAGAAGATGACCTGACTGGCAAGCACGCCAACACACAGATCCCCAAAGTCATTGGGTATAAGCGCATCGCTGACCTCTCTGGGGAAGAAGACTGGTCTGATGCAGCAGAATTTTTCTGGGAAACCGTCGTGGAAGACCGCTCTGTGGTCATAGGGGGCAACAGTGCCTACGAGCACTTTCATCCAGAGACGGACTTTACCCGAATGATTCACGCGGAGCAGGGACCGGAGACCTGCAATACATACAACATGATGCGGCTCACCCGGATGTTTTTTCAGTCGTCGCAGGAGCCGAAATTCATCGACTACTACGAACAGGCGCTTTACAACCACATCCTGTCTTCTCAGCACCCCGAAACGGGCGGACTGGTGTATTTCACTCAAATGAGACCCGGACATTACCGCGTGTATTCGCAGCCGCACACCAGCTTCTGGTGCTGTGTAGGTTCCGGCATTGAGAACCACGCCAAGTACGGTGAGATGATCTACGCCCACGAGGAGGAAGCAGTCTTTGTCAATCTCTTTCTTCCCTCGAAACTGAACTGGGAAGAGAAGGGGGTAGAAATCGTACAGGAGACTTCCTTTCCCCAGGAATCTCAAACTACCCTGACCATCAATCCCGCAAAACGGACCCGTTTCGCTCTCAAAATCCGGAAGCCTCAATGGATCAGCGGAACCATGGAAGTATCCATTAATGGGTCCGTGTATTCGCTGCCACTGGATGGAGAAGGCTATCTGAACATCGAGCGAAAGTGGAAAAAAGGAGACCAGGTAATTGTGCAGCTCCCCATGGAGCTTTCTACAGTCCAACTGCCCGACGGATCGCCTTACTACGCCTATATATATGGCCCCATCGTCCTTGCTGCCAAATACAGCACCGAAAACATGCCCGGGCTTTTTGCTGACGATAGCCGGGGAGGCCACATCGCTCACGGCCAGATCATCCCCATGAGAGATATGCCCATCATTGTGGGAGACTCCAATGAGCTACTGGAAAAAGCGACTCCCATTCCAGGTAAGCCGCTTACCTTCCACCTGGAAGGCCTGCAGCCCGAAGAATACGCTGAGGGGATGGAATTGATTCCCTTTTATCAGCTTCACGAAGCCCGTTATATCCTGTACTGGCAGCAGGCAACCGAGGCTGAACTTGTTCAGCGTCAGGCAGAAATAGAAGAGCAGGAGCGGGCCAGGCTGAGGCTTGAAACCATTAGCGTTGACAAAATCGCCAGCGGAGAGCAGCAACCAGAATCAGATCACTTTGTGGAATCCCAAGATTCCTGGACAGGATTTTCTCTGGAAAGCCAATGGCGTGAGGCAAGTGGCTGGTTCAGCTACCAGATGCGCAATCCGGCCCAGGATGCGGAGTACCTGTATGTGCGTTACTACAACCTTGATCTGGCTCGTGCCTTTGAGGTATTTGTCGATGGCGAATCAGTGGCCGTGATTCAGGCCGATGGCGACTCTGGTGATGAAGGCCAGATCGCGATGATCCCTATTCCAGCAAGCGCACAGAACAATGAAACCCTCACGGTCAAAATCGCTGCCAAGGAGTGGAAGTGGACCCCTAAAATTACGGAGGTCCGGTTGCTTTCGGGGACGTTGGAAGAATAGCTGTTTCACTGGAAATGATTAACCCTGACCAATGTGAGTTGACAGAAGAAATCAGGTATGAAGGGTATGGGGAAATGAAGGAAAAGGGTTCCTACCTCCTTTATACCTTCAACCGCTGGTTTGCATCTGTCCATCTGCCTGGAGATACCATCACCTCTCACTGGTCAGGGTACTTTTGTTCCAGTAGTGCCTGCGGAATCAAGCAATTATTCATTCGAAGTTCGTACAAAATACTATCCAGCAGCACTTTCAACTACGAACTAGCGACTCCGTAGAGCACAGCGAAATCCCGCGAAGCGGGAAACTTCGAACTTATCCCACTAGCACCCATCTATAAGGGTTACTTCGTGTCGGGGAAGTCTGTACTTTCGGTCAACGGTCATAAAGATGAGTCGGTCCCCAAGCTCGCATTCGCGTATAAGCTCCGCCAGTTCCACCTCGTAGAGCACTTTATCAGAAAACATCCACAGGGTCTGGGTACGCCAGTCCAGCACTCCGACCCGAAACCCAACCCGTTCTCCTACGACGTTTTTCTCATCGGAGCGGTCAATTGCGGCCACACTCAGTTTACCGGAAGTAGCCGGAAAAACTGTCAGAAAACCTTCGTTGGCTGCCTTGTTGATAAGCGGTTCGCCCTCCAGCAATACGGCTGCAAACTGTGTGAAGTTCTCCGGCTCTTCTACCTCGACGTAGTCCACCAAACCAGCCACATCAAAGGATTGGGCAAAAGCCTGGGAAAACGCAATAAAAATGAAAACCAGCAGGGTGATGATCCTTAATTCTCTCATGAAATGTTGATTAAAGGTGTTGTCAATTCGTCACCGACAAACTTTGCCCGAAAAATAGAGACAGCCTACTTATCCGTGTAAAAGACTGATAGATAGCGGTAAAAGAATGTAAAGGAGTTGTAAATGTCGAGATTTCCTGCGATAAAGACCGTAAATTTATTCCATGAAGTCTATTGCTCTGCACAGCCGTTTGTGGGTCTTTTGTCTGCTCCAGGGACTGATTGTTTTTCCCTTGCAGGCCAATAAAGAACAGGATTTTGCCTACCGAGCCAATCTGGCGCTTCGTCAGACGGGACATAACCTGCTGCTTGCCCAACAGGACACCACCACGACCATTCCCCCGATTTTCCATGATGGCCGTAATAGCTTTACCCTTTCGCTGGAGCAGAGCTTTGACTACGACCTCCTTCCCCAACTGCTGGAACAGGCCCTGGAAGACTACGACATCTCGGAGTCCTATGAAGTTGTGGTCAGGCACTGTGAGGAGGAAATCCTGATCCTTGGCTTTAACCGGATCGCCCTCGAGCGAGGCAATGTCCCATGTGTCGGCCGGGGTCAGCAGACTACCTGCGCCAATATCCATGTACATTTTGACCTCCCCATTGACCCAGCGGACAAATCCAGTTTCCCCTACACATGGCTCCTCATTCCGCTAGCGGCAGGCCTTGGACTGCTGATTTATCGCAGGATGGGTGGACAACAGTCTGACAGTCAACCAGAAAAAAACATCAGACTGGGAAGCTACTCCTATGATCCGGCCAATCAACTGCTCGTTATCGAGGGAGAGGAAATCACCCTCACCTTCCGCGAAAACAAGCTCCTCCACTACCTCGTCCAGCATCCAAATGAGGTGCTGGAGAGAAGTGTCATTCTTCACAATGTCTGGGAAGAAGAGGGGGTAATCGTCGGACGAAGCCTGGATGTCTTCATTTCCCGTCTTAGAAAAATACTCAAAAGAGATGCCTCTGTCCAGATTAAGAGTGTTCATGGGATAGGATACAGGCTACAAATGGATAAATGAGCGATTTGAACCAGGCAGGTAGCATCCCGAAACCGTTTGCAGCAAACATCTGGCATAACTGGGATATGAAAATCGGTTGATATAAATTTGGGTATCCCTGCGAAATAAGGTGTACTACTTACTTTCAACTACTTATGCTCAAACATTTCTTTTCCGTAGCCACCCTGTCACTCGCGATGGTAGCGATGCTGGTTATGACTGGTTGCACCCAGGATCCTGTAGATTACGAGGCGAAGACCCAGGACCCAACTCTTTATCACAGGACAGTCAAAAAGCTAACTGATATCATCGTGTATGATATTTTTTCCCCTCCTGTAGCGAGCAGGGTATATGCCTATCCCAATATCGCAGCCTATGAGATCATGGCCCAGGCTAACCCGGATTACCGCAGCATGGTGGGACAGGTTACGGACCTGACTCCCATCCCGGCCCCTGGAGACCGGGAGATCTCACGTGAGTTGGCGGCGCTCTACGCTTTCACAGAGGTGGGGCATGCACTGATTTTTTCTATCGACCAGATGGAAGCTCACCAGAAAAGCCTCATCGACGAATTCAGGGCCATGGGGGTACCAGCCGCCACAATCGAAAACTCTGTGGAGTATGCCAGGGAAGTGGCTACGCACATCCTTGAGTGGTCAGGTGGCGATAACTACAAGCAGACCCGTACCTTCCCCAAATACACTGTTGAAGCTGAAAATCCAGGACGCTGGACACCAACCCCTCCAGACTATATGGATGGCATCGAGCCTCACTGGAACGACATTCGGCCGTTTGTAATTGACTCTGCTACGCAGTTTATCCCTCCGGCTCCTCCTGCCTTTAGCCTGGATGAGAACTCCAAGTTTTACCAGGACATGATGGAAGTATATGAAGTCGTCAACCAGTTGGATGATGACCAGCAGGAAATTGCCCAGTTCTGGGACTGTAACCCCTATGTCGTTCACCATCAGGGCCATGTGATGTTTGCGACCAAGAAAATTACCCCAGGCGGGCACTGGATTGGAATCGTCTATGAGGCCTGTCGCACCGCTGATGCCGACTGGGCTACCACTATTGACGCCTATGCCCGTACCTCGATTGCCCTTGCAGATGGCTTTATCAGTTGCTGGGATGAGAAGTACCGCTCCAACCTGATTCGCCCGGAAACCGTGATCAATCAGCACATAGACGAAGAATGGAGGCCTTTGCTCCAAACTCCTCCCTTCCCGGAATATACCAGCGGCCATAGCGTGATATCCCGCTCCGCAGCAGTTACCCTTACCGACGTATTTGGAGACAACTTTGCCTTCGTGGACTCCACTGAGGTAGAGTATGGGCTGACAGTACGCAACTACAGCTCCTTCATGGAGGCATCAGAAGAAGCAGCTATCAGCCGCCTTTATGGAGGTATCCACTACATGCCAGCCATCGACCAGGGCGTCAAGCAGGGGGAGCGGGTCGGAAATTACGTGGTGGCTCATCTTGAGACAAAAATCCGCGAGAAGCCACAGGAAGTCTCATCCTCTGTGGAAAATGAATAATTCCGGCTTTTCGGCCTGACGGGCACGAAATAGCGAAATCGGAACTCTGTTGAAAAAGGACCGGCGACCTGGCCGGTCTCCATCCTACTACTACTCAATTTTGCGCATGGACCTTACGAACGATTTTTCCCTGAGCTATCTGGACATAGGCATTATGATTGCCTATGTCGTCGTCATTATCTGGTATGGCCTTAGCAAGGCCAAGCGATCTTCATCGGAAGACTATTTTCTGGCGGGACGAAATATGACCTGGCCCATCGTGGGGATATCCCTCTTCGCCGCCAACATCTCGTCCAATACCCTCACCGGGCTGGCATCAGATGCCTACGCCAATGGCATCAACGTGTACAACTACGAGTGGATGGCCGCCGTGGTGCTGGTATTTTTTGCCATTTTCTTCCTGCCATTTTACCTGAGATCCCGGGTATACACCATGCCCGAATTTCTGGAGCGCCGCTATGACAGCCGCTCCAGGTACTATTTCTCATTCATTACCGTGATCGGCAATGTCATCATCGACATCGCCTCTGCACTATATGCTGGTAATCTGGTCCTGAAAATCCTCTTTCCAGAGGCTGATTCTCTGCTGATCATTATCCTGCTGGCATTTGCAGCAGCAGCCTATACCATTCCAGGCGGCCTTTCTTCAGTGGTTCATACCGAAGTGATACAGGCAATCCTGCTGGTACTGGGCTCTGTATTGCTGACCTTTTTCGCATTCAACGAAGTGGGGGGCTGGGATGTTCTCACTACGACCCTGGAGAGCAAACATGAGGCAGGGTATCTGGAACGCACGCCCGAATACATGTGGAGTCTTGCGGGTCCCATAGATGACGACAAAATGCCCTGGACCGGGTTGCTGTTTGGGGTTCCGCTTCTGGGTTTCTACTTCTGGGCCAATAATCAGTTCATGGTACAGCGGGTACTGAGTGCCAAGGACGTGAACCACGGACGTTGGGGAGCTATTTTTGCCGGACTACTGAAGCTGCCGGTGTTGCTGATCATGGTAATTCCAGGTATGCTGGCGATACCACTTTTCGCCGAGACCGACATCAGCTTCTTACAGTATGACCCCCAAAATACCGGCGAGGTTTGTGCCAACCTGATCGATTGCCCCAACCTCACCTATCCCATGCTGCTGTTCAAGCTGCTTCCAACAGGCCTGCTGGGACTGGTTTTGGCAGGACTGCTGGCAGCCATGTCCTCTTCCATTTCAGCCACGCTGAATTCTGCTTCGACCCTGATCACCATGGACTTTGTATCCAAGATCAATCCCAACCTGAGTAGCAAATCTCTGGTCCGGGTGGGACAGGGGATAACCCTGGGGCTGGTGGTACTTGCCGCGCTGTGGGCACCACAGATTGAAAGCTTTCCATCGATTTTTGAATACCTTCAGCTGGTGCTGTCCTTTATCAGCCCTCCCGTAGTGGCAGCATTTATGCTGGGCCTTTTCTGGAAACGTGCCAATGCACACGGAGCCTTCTGGTCGCTGATTTCGGGTTTTGCCATCGCAGTATTCCTGCTGCTTTCGGAGATGAATGGATGGTTCCCGGAGATCAACGAAGTTCATTTCCTGCATAAAGCTCCGCTGTTATTCCTCTTCTGTGCGATAATGCACGTAGTCATTAGCCTGATTACCCCCCCACCATCAGAGGAAAAACTGGAGGGCTATACCTGGAGACGCGATATCCTGGCGGCAGAATCCGAAGAGCTTGCCGCTCTTCCCTGGTACAAAAACTACCGGATTTTGTCTGTGATCCTGCTGGTCATTACCGCAATGATTGTGATCCCCTTCCTGGTTTAGGAAGGCATTAAGCAATGTGGACAGATGTAAACTAGTGGTACAAGTTCGAAGTTCGATGTTCGTAGTTTAAAGTTTCCCGCTCTGCGGGATTTCGCTGCGCTCAACGTGGTCAGCAGTTTACTGTATTTTTATTCGTTCCGAATCCACTAGCAGAAGCAATGAAGGAATAGAGGTATGTAGGACCTCTTTTCCTTCATTTTTATAAGTAGGAGATCAGAAATAACTATAAAAGAGAGGTAGGGAGGAAATGAAGGCGCTGCCCTGAGCGGAGCCGAAGGGTCTGAAGGTCTCAAGCAGCGTTTTCCCTTCATTTCCCCATACCCTTCATACCTTATTTTTTTTGTCCTGGTGCTTATACCGAGTTAAAGATCAACTGGTGGAGCTACAATGAGATGCTCTGGTTCTTTGCTTATAAAAAGAGGCATAAAAAAACCTCAACCTGGATCCGGTTGAGGCAGTTTCCATGGTTGAGGCGCTTTCCCGTACTATCCCATAGGATAGCTGTTGTCTGTCTGTTAGCAAAAGTGCGTATAAAGACGTATTATTTCTGTTCAATACAGATTGGTATTCATCATGGATAATTCCACATTCGAATAAATGGGGTCAGCATCACAGCACAAGTTTGGAAAAGCAGTCTCACTTTTGCAGGAATTTAGCGTACAGGAGTTCAAACGGTTCAGAGGGTGGTTAGCATGGGATTTGGGGGACCATTCCTCTCGTCTCCTGGCATTCGTAGATGCTGCAGTAGAAACTCAGTCACAAAACGAACTTTTTTCACGGTTATTTCCGGGGGAAGGATTTGTCCGAAAAAAACTGGCCAACCTCAATACAGAGCTTTATGGCAAACTGAAGGAGTACCTGGCATTGGAGGAGGCAAGAAAAGATGAGGCTCATATGGAGTTGGGTTTTCTCAAGGCACTCAACAACCGAAACCTCGATTCATTCACTGAATCAGCTTTCAACCAGGCCCGTGAAACCATAGAGGAACTTGACCTCAGCTATGCTGACCAATGCCGGTTTGCCTACGACGTAGAAGAGCTATTTCTCTACAATCAATCCAAGATTGGGATCAACGGCAAACACAGACAGATTCAGCCTCTTCTCTACGAATACTTCACCAAAGAGTGGCTTGCAAAATACCTCCTGCAACTGCTCGCCAATGACAATCACGCCAAAGTCACCAACACCACTCATCTCCCCAGATGGGAGCCCCTAAGCCTGGCGGACATCGAAAAATCTCCCTGGATTCAGGATCCTGGTCTCCAATCCTGGCTTCAGGTAGCCCGAAACCTGCTGAACCCTGACGCCCCAACGCTGGAATCTCTGGAATGGATTGAGAATCTAAGTCTTTCTCAAACTGACCTTCAGCACATTTACCTTCTGATGATCAACCAGCGAATCCGCCAGTTCGGTCAGAAGGGTGGCGAAAAAGAGTTGCAGGCGCTTATTTCCTTTTACCAGGAACTGATGGACAGGGGTGAACTACGAATAAACGGAAAGATTCGGCCACAGGCCTACCGTCACCTGGTAACCTATTATCGCTACCTGATCGACCACTGGAGACTGAACGACGAGCCGGTAGAAGAAAAAATACCCGCCGTACTTGAGGAACTGGATCAATATTGTCGGGAATTGCCCCTTAATGCCAGGGAAGAATTGAGCGTCTATACCAAATGGGTAATGATTTTCTGCACCCAGCAGTATGAAGAATTCGAAAAAGAGAAGAACGAATACAGGTTCAGGGACACCTATCTGAGGCTACACTTCAGGATCATGAAGGTCCAGTATCTGTACGACGAAAAAAGCAGCAACCTAAACCGGGACCTGAATAGCCTTAATAAGCACATTGAAAGCCTGGAAGGTGTCAGTCAAAAGACCAAAGCAGAATGGCTAACCAGGCTAAGCCTGCTCAAATCACTTAAAAATGCAAAGCAGTTAGACGACCTCATCCCCATAAAACAACAGTTGGAAGCCGGTGGTTGGTTCAACGATCGGGCGTGGTTTCAGCGGAGAATCAAACTGACCGAGGCTGATTTGCGAAAATAACAGGCCCCAGGCAATGCCCGGGGCCACAGGGGTTTGACAGGATTGACGCTTTCCCAAATAATTCACCTGCCTGAATCAAAGAACTATCAAGACGTAATCTGGAGCACCAGGGTTACCGTCTCACCATTAATTGTGAGGACCGCATGATAGTACCCCGCTTCCAGGGTGGAAGGATCCAGTTGATCCTCTTCTCGAAATGGTCCAGTAGATCCGAACACCTGATTGCTGTTTGAATCGTACAGGTAGAAAGAATCCAGGTCCCCGGCACTCATGATATAGAGATTGACATCATCCCCTTCAGCGGCAGGATTGGAGGCGAAAAAAGGAGCAAAATCCTCTTCCGGTGCCAATCCCGGTGGGTCTTCGAGGATGATGATGGATCCTCCACCGGATATCGCCCATAGCTGATACCCAAGGGACCCGAACAAAAACAGACACAGAAAGATTCCCTTTAGGCGGGAGTACAAGACTCCACCGCCCATTTGCATGGATACAGACATAACTTGAGATGTTTAAGAATGAGACTCAGTGTCCTCTATCAGGGAGTGATCGGCCGCATCATTCCGTCTCGAAGACAATACGAATTAACTCAAGGATGTCATGTAGCCCATATAGTCTACTATACTTTTCCAGCACAAGGCTGTATTCCAACTGTTCCAATGTGTTAAGGCAACGCAACCAAATAATAACCCAACGTTAATTATTGAATTTCCAGCCCAACCACTTTGATTTTTAGTCAAAAATACACATATTAAATAGCTAGGTATCGACTAACCCAATCGTAATCGAGATAGCCTATAATGGCTATTTCAACAAACCAACCTTAATTCGACATTTCGAATATAAGTCAGGAGAACATTTACCCAGATTAACCGCTTGCTATATGTGCCGATTTAAGCCACCCGTAATCCCCTGGCCCAAAAAGCCCAATGGAAAAGTACTCATCGGTGACCTTAGCCGTGAAGAGATCGAAAATCGCATTGAAATGGCAGAAGCTGCGATTAAAAAACAATGGCCTCCGGTTCCCTACTCCAGAAAGGAGCTGCACGCGCTGATCAGTTCGGAAGGGAGAGCCCCGGGATTTTTTCCCAGCTCAACCTTTTATGCCGTCCTGAACCATGATCTGGGGGATCTCAAAAATGCTGAAATGCTCTGGTTCATGGAGCAGATTCTCCGTGAAATGGGGCTTGCATACGTCCAACCACCGGAACTGGCCGATTACCCTACGGAAGATGCAGGCTACTATCCTCAAAAGGGATTGAAAAATACCCTGGAACTTGCAGAAGAAAAGCCAGCCTCCAAGCGAAAGAAACCCAAAGACTTCGTAAAAGCCGGGCTGATCGCCATATGGGATGAATCGCCTGTTGACAACATCAACCGGGAAATTCGCAAGGCAAAGCACTCTATCTGCATAGTGGACAGCAACCTCCCTGGCGTAGAAGACCTGATCCGCGCCATGGTCAAGAGCATCTCAGCCGGCAGTCCATCTATCAAAATTCTGCTGATGCATCCCTATGGCCACTCTGCACGGCTCAGAGCTGCTGGAATCGGGATTGATTACCAGTCATTCCAGCGTCAGATCAAACGGACGCTGATCAGTCTCGCAAAGACAGGAGTTCTAAGGGGAAAAATTGAATTGAGGCTCTTTGATGCTCACCACGATAGTCCGATGTACTTCATCGATGAGAAGGCCTACATAGGCCAGTTTGGATACGGAGAAGAGTCAGGCATACAGGAAGTTCGGGAATACTATGGAACTGATACTCCATTTTTCCGCAATCAGTTTCGTCGCTGGGAAGCGTTGTGGGCGGTTGGAGAGCCCTTTCCCCTCCCTGAAATTGGACAGGCCGAGGACCTGAAGTGGGAGCTGAACCGAACACTTACCTCCATGCAGATTTTTGAAGATAACGCCCCTTCCTACCTTGTCCCGATGACCCGTAGCACTCATCCCCTGGATGAGCCCACCTGTACCTACCAGGCCTTTTACATGGAAGAGGGATTCAGAGTAAGTCGCTTCTTCCTCAAAGTAAATGCCCTGACCAGACAGGTCCTACTGTACGAAAACGGCAAGGACGGGGACTTCACCGGGAGTATGGAACACTCAGGAAATGGAGTCGTCATATCCGTAAAAACCAGGTCTAATGGGGGTCAAATCCGTGCCCAGCGCATCGCGAACATAGACTTGTGTACAGGCGACTTTCCCCTGGAAACCCGTGACATTACCCTGGGCACCTATCAACGGGAAACCAATGCGAGAGGCCTTCCGGACCTGGGGCTTATCCTGTTGCATCGCATCCACGATGAGCACCCAGCCCTGGACATACATCACCCCATCCCTCTGGAGTATGAGGAATTTCTGAGGGGATCGAAAAACAACCTCATCTGCCTGGACTCATTCCGGGTAAACGATTTGGGAACCCTGAGAAACATCCTTAATGATCAGCGGCCTCACTGGGAGGATAAGCTTCAAACCGAGCGGGATATTTTGGGGGACTATGAATTTTTCAGTTATGACAGCACCAGAAAAACCATCCTGCGTGGCCTCTTCTCGCTCCAAAGTAATGGGAAAGCCTCTTTTAAAACCAAGGGAAACCACACCTATTCGGGTAATTACCGATTGATGGACCAGGAGTTTCTGTACCTGGTCAACAAAACCACGCCTGGACGCATGGCCAGGTATGTGCATTTCATTCCGCTACCCCAGTCCCTCTCCCGAGGCAAAGTTATCGAAGGGAATTACACAGGCATCAACCATTCCAATCAACTGGTCAATGGCAAAATCATCGTAAGGCGGCTGGGCAGGCAATGTTTCACAGACGAAAAAGCCCGCCATATCAGATACGACAGCCCTGAGGCCAGCCAGTTGATCCGGAACCTTATTTCCTCGACTGAAGAATTCAATCCGGACGACACTCCTCTGTCTCCCAAGCATGGCATGGAGGTCCTCAAACACTGGTTCGCATTGCCTGTCAGTGAGCCCATCAGCCACAACTACCTGGGGAATTTTGAGGGATATTATCTCACCACCAATCAGGACCAGCTCATTAAATCTCTGGTGGAAATCCTGCCCGGAGGAAAGGTCAGACTCAAGCATCCCGATGGATACATCCTTCAAGGCATGGCCTTCCGCAACCACACGGGCCTCATCCTGATGATCAATCGAACAAATGAGCAATGGCACAGTACCTACCAGTTCTATTGTCCAGACCAGTTTGTATATCAAATGAAAGGGGTCCTCAACAAGAACACCAGTTTCGGAAGGCCCTCAGGTAGAAGGGCCCTACTTCTCAGAACCGAAAAGACAATAGAAGAGGGAACTCCAGTCCGGATCCCGATCTCAAAAGTCGGGGAAGACGAATTTCTCTCTGACCGACCTGAGCTGGCAAACTGGATAACCAGTAAGGATGGAATTGTATTGATGTAGCAAAGGCAGCATCCAGCCTCCCCTATCAATCACAAATCCTGACCACAGGCTCCTGTGTGCCCAGTACGAATTCCGAGTTTGCATTGGCCTGATCCGGGAAGCGACAGTCCGAGCAATTCTGGATTTTAAACGCTTCATCCAGGCTGACCTTGTATGGGAGTACCATTACTTTTCCGGTGGTATTTACGGGGGTGTTTCCAATGACGAAATTTACTTCAAAAACCACTTCTCCCACGACAAACTCCCCTTCGTACACACCGTCCCAGGTCTCATCGGGATTGTTACTGGCGAAATACACGGGACGGCCTCCTGAGGCAAATATCCCTATCGAATATCCCGGGAGCTGACAACTGGTGATAGGCCCAAACACATCATTAATCCCATCCCCATTAGGGGTGAAAATATTGGGAAAGGATATCCGGCAGGTGTCCTCCACTGTCACCTGTGTGGCCGGAACCGTGCAGGCATTTCGATTGATTTGCTGGCGTTCGCACCCCCAGGATACGCTCAGCACCAACACACTGGCAAGCATCATCCCCCATGCTCTCCTGTTCAGCAAATCAGAAAATGTACACATGCCGCCTTCACTCAAAACGGAACTCCTGTTAATCAGCTTCATATTTTTCAACAATTACAAAAGAAAGGTACTTGGGATTCTGGCTGATGGGCTTTATTTCTGAGGGGAACTGGGGGCTGGGAATCAAATAGGGAATTTGGGGATCGAGCTGCGAAAATGGAACCTCCAGTTTGTAATTTCTCAAGGCCCACAGGGTTTCATGGTACATCTCAATGGGAATCAGGCAGGCCACCTCCACATTCTGATGATCCAGCCGAACCTCTACCCCCTTGGGTCTATCGGTGATCATGACGGGCAATTCAATCGTCGCTTCGGTGTAGCGACGGGGATGGACAGATACCTCGATGGACCTGGGACGAATGTTTATGCCAGAAGGAGGCCTTACAAGCGGAACCTGTATGACGGATTGGCTATCAATCTGCACCACAAAACCCGGTTCAGTACTCCACTCCTCGATGGTATCCAGCATGGTGGGTGGACCGTAAACCGTCACCTCATGATCCTCATAAAGCAGCGATTCACTGAGCTGATAGCTGGGTTTGAGCCGAATTTCAGCATCGAAGACGACTGGCACAACCTTTTTCACCTCAGCCTCCACGGCGAGATTGAGGCTCCCAGGAGAAACCTGACGCACTTCTACCTCCTCTGAGAAAATGGCTTCAAGGCGTTTTTTGAACTGCGCATCGCGCAGGTAGTCGCTTTGCTCTTTCAGTTGATCATACGAAAGGACCAGCGTATCCCCACGCAGTTTCCAGTGGCCACGCACAAGGTCTACCCCCAGTCCCGAAACCCTAACCGAGATTTCATCTGCGCTTTGGGAGGTGAGGTGCAGGCTATCCGGGATACCTGCTACCTTAATCGGGATATCATAGGTCGGGGAATAGGGCTGATTGAGGGTTACGATTGCCCAAAGCAAAGTGGCCACCACCACCGATAAGGTGATGGTGAGTATTTGCTTGGCCCGAGAAGGCTCGGAGGTCAGCAGCAATCGCAATATGTTTCTCATAAAAGTGCGCAAGCCGTAGATAGAATTTGCGCGACCATTACTTGGCAGGAGCCGGAGCAGCAGGAGATTTCAGAGCACTCTTCTCAAAGCGCAGCTTTGTGCTCTGGTCTACCTTTACCAGCACAGAATCATCGTCGATGGCTTCCACCACACCATGAATACCTCCGATGGAGATTACCTTATCGCCCTTTTCCATGCTTTCACGGAACTTCTTCTCTTCCTTCGCCTTCTTTTGCTGAGGGCGAATCATGAAAAAGTAGAAAATGGCAATGATCCCGATGAAGAAAATAAACTGAAAATACCCACCGCCTGCAGGATCAGCAGACTCTTGTAGTAGAATGAATAGAGATGTCATGAAGTATTGGTTTCAATAAAAAAAATCGGACAGAAGAACCACGATCAGTTCTTCTGTCCGCAAATATACGTTTTGTCAGGGATTACTGTGCCTCAGCAGCCGTAACTTCACCTGTAATGCGCAGGATTTGAGTGATGTTTCCATCAAAGTTTCCGCTAACGGTAACGGTCTTGTTCTGGATGCCCTGCTTGCCAGTGGTATTGAAGGCTACATCGATGAATCCATCAGCACCTGGGGCGATAGGCTCCTGGCTGTAGGTAGGAGTGGTACATCCACATGAAGGCTTCACGCGGGTAAGTACGAGCGGCTCGCTACCCGTGTTGGTAAAGCGGAACTGGTGGGTAACCGTGGTACCAGTAGGTACACTACCGTAGTTGAACTCTTTGGAAGCCCACTCTACACTGGTAGAAGCCATGCTTTTGGCCTGCTCCTGCCACTCTGGACCACGGGTTTCGGTTGGCTTGGGAGCTACCGCTGGGGAAGTGGTGGCAGTTGCATCAGAGTTGCTAGCTTCAGTTTTGCTAGAAGTCTGGCAAGCCATCAGTCCGAGGCTGGCTGCAAGCAGTACAATCAGAAATTGCTTGTTCATGAGAAAGAGATAATTTATGGCCTGATTTATTTTTGACTAAATCGTTGGGCAAATATATATAACTAAAAGCTTAGGTCAAAAATTCACCCTACGGAAGAACTGATTTCCAGGGAGGAGTGCTGCCGAACATTCTGCCTCTGGCTTCTTTCTATCGATGAATGCCCATTCATCCGGAAATGTCCCCACTCATCGGAAATCAATGGAATAACCCACTTTCAGATAAGATGTTTACAGCATCGATCATTCATCAATCAAACCTGTATGCATCCACACAAAATGAAATCCTGCCATCGTAGCAAAAAAGTCGGATTTGGAATCCACCTGATGAACTACGTCTTCGTGATTTCCGGCCTCTGGCTGATCTGGGCGCTCACCGGGATGGGGCACCCCTGGCCCATTTACCCCACCTTTGGCTGGGGGATCGGAATATTAGGGCATTATTTGGGGGCAGGCCGCCCCATTTTGTTCAGGCTGGACCGTCTCAGGCGGCAGCGGAACTCGAGTGATCACAGTGCCCCCTATCAGGAATCCTGGAACGGACATGAAGTAGAAGTCCACGAGAAATGAGGTAGCGGTCGTCTCTGCATTCGCTTAGTGAGCCTGTCGAACCCATCCGGACGGGACGCGGGGATAAACGAGGATAGGGGATTCTCTAATCCCCCCATCAGGTGATATGCAGAATCTCCAGGTCTCTGCCCCGAAAGCTGACCTTCTCCCCTACCCTTTTTCCATGAAGGGATTTTCCCAGGGGCGAAGCCAGAGAAAGGGCATAGACCTCCTTACCCTTTACTCCCAGCTTTCCCAGCGACACAGAAAAAAAGTAGGTGGCCTCGCTGGTCTCGACCAGGCTGCCAAAGCCAACCTCTCCCGACTTTTGGCCAACACTTATCTTCTCCACCAGGACCTGCATCTGTCGAAAACTTCCCAACTGCGCATTGGCCTTATCGATCTCCTGCCGTATCATCTCACGGGAGGTCTCAAACTTATCTCCGGCGCTGCTCTTGGTATCTTCACTAGCTGCCTGCTGCGCCTCGGCAATTCGCACCGACAGGCCTTCGATTTTGGATTGGAGCAGGTCTACTACTGCGGCATGGACGTCCGTTTTGGATGGTAACAAACTCATGTATGCAAAATAATTGGTGGCAATAAAGACATCCAAGATAGGCCTATTCTACCGCATTACCTCCCACTGATGAACTTCCTTACATAGTAAGAAACCGGGAAAAGGCTGAAATATCCGCCCCCCATTCCAGGTCCCTGAAGGCCCCAATTTACCACTTGAGAAGGGAACGGCCCTCATGATAGAAACAGCCCAACTGTTCAATAATGAAATATTTTGTCTTTTAATTTTTATCATATGAGCACAAATTACAGGGAAAGAAACATACCCACAGTTGACCGTTCCTGAAATCCCCGAAATGCTAAGATGCCCCCCACTTATTCAGAATCTTTGGAACCAGATTTCAGAAGTTGGCGTTGAAGCCAGTCTGGAGGTTGAAGAGGTCAGGGTGGTCAAGACTCTAAACCGAGTAGGGCTTATCACGGGTTTACTGGTACTCCCCTTCTTCTGGCCTGCCGTGAACCCTACTGCGGATACCTGGAGCTGGGTTGAACTCGTTTCCTTTGCTGGATTTGTGAGCGTACTGTTTTGGCACTACCTGGGCTGGCGTCGGACGGCCATACTCGTGATCCTGTTCACTGCCATTTTCAAAATATTTTTCTCGGCATCCTATCGTGGGCATGCCGCAGGAGAGCAACTCTTCTTTATCCCGCTCATCATGGGGATCCTGCTGGCCTATGGCAGCAGAAAATACCTACTTGACCACCTTCTCATCTGGGGCCTGACCATCACAGCCTTTACAGGTCTGGAGCTTACTCAATACGAGCTTTTGGCACCAGAGACTCCATTTGAGGAAAATAAAATACGGGAGATATTCACCATAAACTTTGTTATTTGTGGTACGGTGATTATAGCCATCACCCATCACTACTTCCAGTTGGCGAGAAAGCACCAACAACAGCTGGTAGAGGGAGCCAGCCGACAGTCTGACCTTAATCATCAGCTCTCCCTGCACATAGAGGCCATTTCCCACCGAAATACCCAGCTCCGGACCAAAGAGAGAGACCTGACCGAAGCAAAGGAGAAAGCAGAGGCTGCCAGTCGGGCCAAGTCCGAATTCCTGTCCGTGATGAGCCATGAGCTACGCACGCCCCTCAATGCCATCATTGGCTCCGTGGAATTACTTGCAGACACCCCTCTTTCCAACGAACAGAATACCTATACCGAGACGATCCGTCAGGGTGGAGAAAACCTGTATGTCATTCTGGACAATATCCTGAAGTACTCCCATGGGGAGAAAGGAACCCTGACTTTATCTCCCAGATTGGCTTCGGTGGACCAGATACTGGAGTATGCAGTCGGCCCTTTTCAGGCTGATGCCAAGCGAAAAGGCCTGGATCTGACCTGGAAGCGGAAGGCAAATGCGCCGGATAAGCTCCTGGTGGACGACCGCAGGCTGACCCAGGTGCTCCGAAACCTGATCAGCAATGGAATCAAGTTTACCAAATCAGGTTCGGTAGCCCTCTGTGCCTACCTCGAAAAGCAGCACGATCAATACTCCTACTGCTTTTCTGTTTCAGATAGTGGAGTTGGCATCCCGCCAGAGTTCACGGATCAGATTTTTGAACCATTTTTTCAGAGTAATTCCTTCTCGAAGCGGACTCATGACGGAGCGGGCCTGGGCCTGACGGTTTCGCAAAAACTGACCCAGCTCATGAAGGGCAGCATTACAGTGGTGAGTGAGCCTGGAAAAGGGTCGGAGTTTGTCGTTAAAATTCCCTACACTCCCCCTGTAGAAGATCAGGAAGCCCCATCCAAACCTCAACAACTCCGGATTTTGATAGCGGAGGACAACCTGCTCAATCAGAAGGTTGCCATCAACATGCTTCGCAAAATCGGCTACTCAGCCAAGGTAGCGGCCAATGGCGCAGAAGCCCTGGACCTACTTCGGGAAGAAACTTTTGACCTGGTTTTCATGGACATGCAGATGCCCGTGATGAATGGATTGGAGGCATCCCAAAAGATCAGAAGCTGCCCCGGAATTATTCCGCAGCCCATCATCATTGCCATGACCGCCAATGTGTCTCAGGAAGACCAGGATGCCTGCAGAAACGCCGGAATGGATGATTTCCTTGGGAAACCCATCCGCAAGGATACCCTCAAGGCCATGCTGGACAAGTGGAGCCACTCGCCTTCCCTGGCTTCGTGAAAATGGCAAGCACAACGTGAAAGGATTGGCAAATAGCCTATAGGCTGCTTGGACTTTTCCTTTACGGGTCAAACTTGTCTTTTAACGACCTGTGCCGAGCGAAGTCGAAGTATTAGCCGAAGGGTATGAAAGACTCAAGCGGTGATTTGCCTCCATGTCCTCATATACTTCATTCCGTCCGACTACTTAACAGGAATTAGCGATCTCATTGAATGGGAGGACCGTCAGAGAAGCCTATGGCCGCTGCTCACTTTCTTCTTCCCCGATCTGCTGGATAATGTCTTCTTCCCGTCGCTGTTTGTTCTCCCAATTACGCTTGAGTAGGCTGTACAGCCCCCAGCATGCCAGCAGCCCAAATGGCAACGCCATGAAGCTAAGTCCGATGTCGCCAATGTTATCGCTGGAATATGGCGTGATCAGTTCCATAATGATGGCCACGATGATTCCCCCAACGAAGGTCCCGACATAGTAAGAGGCCACTCCAAGGATGGCAAATCCCCAGCGGCTTTTCTGGTGATCCTCGGCGAGGTGGTAAAAATAGCGACCAATGAAGTAAATCAGTAATAATCCGATCATGTTGGTTGTGTTGAAAGGTGGGAGAAATGGAACAATGGCTTCCTTCCATTTGACAAGTTATTCACTTTTTTGAAATGGAAAAGAGTCGAATTGTGTTTTTTTCAGGATTTTGGGCTTCCTGGTTTATGGAAAAACTGATCTGACTTCATCTGATGAGCAAACCAAAGTATCATGCGTACCCTCATCCGATTTACCCTGCTCCTGGCTCTTTGTGGCATGGCTTGGCTTAGCTACCACCGTCTGTTTCCTCCCGAGCCGATAAGGTTTGAGTTCCCAGAGCTAGAGCCACAGAGTTTGCCGAGGGTAAGCCTTCCCTTGTATCAAAAGGGGGAGCAAGTGCCAGATTTTAACAGGCAACACGGTCTTCCAAATTTGCTGGAGGTTGTTCAGGTCCGGCCCTCCGATATCCTGGGATATGAATATCTGGAGTATCCCATTTTCTATCTGGGGCCGACTGTTACAAGCGGCTATTTACACCTCGACGATCCCATTATACCCGACCTCAGAGTTTGGGGAGATCCAGCCCAAAACGGATCATTTACCGAGTATCCCAGGTGGGATAAGTGGGAAAAAATCGAATCAGATAGCCTGGAGCTAATCGTAGATACGACCCAGGTACTAAAGATTCTCAAACAAGGAAGGTTCCTCCAACCCTGCTATCCTGTATTCGTCAAAAATACCAGCCACCATGCTCTTCCAATTGGGTACAAGGCCCAGGTTCTCTTGCTGGACTGCCATGCCCTGGATGCCGAAAGTGTTGCCACCCACCTGTATCCCCGGAAAGTTCATACTTGTGGAAGATGGCGGACGATCTGGCTCCCACCCCAGCACATGGCCGTCACCACCATCCCGGTATTTCAGTCAGATTATTTCAAACGCTACTACCTGAGTACCAGCTACGATCCCTGCGATGAATCGGTGCCTCGTTCCAATCTGTTTTGATCAAAACTTTATGGTAGATGCTTTGGGGCTTTTAAGAGCAATTCTGATATTCGCTCACTTATGAGCCAAGTCGAAAAAACCAACGAAGCACGTCAGAAAGAACTCCAGATCAAGGAGCTAGAGACTGCCGTCAAGAAAAAGCGCACCACCATCAAACGACTTCGCACCCGGCTGGAAAACCTCAAGAAGGATATCCGCGCCATGCAGCAAAAGATGGGCAGTGCCGCCATGGATGCCATAGAGAAGACCGTGAAATTGCAGCAGGAAATGGCAGAGGTCATGGAAAAACTGCTCAAGCATAAAAAGATCAAACTCACGCCAGAGCAGCGTGCGATCGCGGAGGATATGCTGGAGCAATTTCGGGGAGCCGATGATCCAGAGGAGCAGGCAACCCTCGAAGATGCCTGGGAACAAATGAATTCCGGGCCAGAAGGATTTGACTACGAGGAAGACGCCCGGTCGGCGGATGCCTTTGCGGAGTTTCGTCCAGAACCAAGCGCAGAAGAGAAGCGCGACATCCGCAAGGTATATCTCAAGCTCTCACAGGCATTCCACCCCGATATGGCCCGCAATGATGCAGACCGCGAGCTATACCACCGCCGCATGCAGCAAATTTCTGCCGCCTATCAGCAGCATGACATTGAGGCTCTGCTGCGGTTGGAGCAGCAGTTCTTGGGGGATGAATTCGAAGATTCTGAAGAAGCCTCTGGCCCCAATCTCCTCGACGACAAGATCGCCCGACTGGAGCGGGAGTTGAGCTTCCTGGAGAGTCAGGCTGACCGCCTCAGCGTCGAAATCAAGGACATCCGCCAGTCCGATTCCGGACAGGCCCTCACCGACTACGACCGTAGTGAACGTGGTGGATATGGCCTAAATCAGCAAATGGCCATGATGGATGAGGCTTTTGAGGGGCTTGAAAGATCCAGGCAGGTCTTCGAAGATGCCTTGAAAAAAGGCAAGGTAACTCCCGAACTTGCCAGAGAACTGGAACCGGAAGTTACTCTGGAAGACATGCTCATGGACATGATGGGTAGCATGTTTGATGACGATGACGATGACATCCCATTTGCCTACGGGGATTGGGTCATGTACCAACCCCGAAAAGGCAATGAATCCATCCAGATAAGCCCCAAAACCAAAGGTTTTGTAATCGAAACTTACCAGTTGGATGATTTTTCCTGGGTCTGTGATGTACTGGTCGAGGCTCAGGCCTATCGTGCTATGAGTGACGAAGGATGGGAGGACATGGTCGTGGATCGTCCATATTATCCATTCATCACCATTCCAACCGAGGACCTAAAGCCCTCCCAAAAGAGGTTTGATGCGGAGGAAAGCATGGCGGTCGCGCGGAAGTCCCTGCTCGACTACCTGTTCAGGACCCGCCCATTCTCCGACGATGCCAGGAGGCTACTCCCCAAAGTCCTATCCATGAGCCCGTCAGACTCTGATGTAACCAACTGGAAGCTGTACTTCCAGCATCACCCTCTGCCTAAAGGAGTACAAGTCACCGTAGGCCCCAATCCATGGCCCCACATGCCAGAAGGAACGGAAGCGAAGCTCGTCGATGCGCTGTCATTCGAGGAATTGGAAGGGTTGATAGTAGGAGTTAAAGTAGGGCGTAAACGACCTGTTCCCTTTGCCGTGCGCTTTTTGAACCTCGTCGATGGCCCTCCAGAGGGAGTCAGGATTCTTTCTGTGTACCAGGAGTGGGCTGAATATCGGCTACCGGAAGACGTTGAGGATTCGGAGTATTGGGGGTTGCGTTGATACCTAAAACGGGTTCCGTCGGGCTTCCATATCCGATGGGTCCACTCTGAAAGGCGGGCTGGAATCCCGAAAACTACCAGAGTCGACGTTTGCTGACGTCGATTAACCAAGAGAGAAACAAAAGCCCCGCCATCTGACAGGGGCTTCATATTTGAATCCTGGGATCAGTTCGGCCATTGGCCATTCACCCTCACGCACTTGAGTTGCCCGAGCACATCCGTTTGATCAGCAGCACATCCTCCTGACTTACAGACATTTGCCCCACATCTTCTTTGCGAAAGTAAAACACCCCCCCAGTAGAAAAGGACGACTAATCCTACTACAAAACTGAGGAGCAGTAGCATCAAAAACCAATACACAATTGGATGGAGATTCCAGACATCCAGGCAGTGTGTCAATAGCAACGTCGATAATCGGTTGAACCAATAAGTTTCGCCAGTCTGCCGACTTTCCAACTGGGCAAATACAACGAAATCCGCTCCGATCAGAGCCACCGTTCCTTTTTTCACACGAATATTCCGATTCGAACAAACATAATTGGGGCAGACAGCGTAAAGAGTAACCATCGTAAGATCCCCTATCCCTGTCACTACCTATCCAAATACTTTTATGCTAAAAGCCAGACCCACGAAGTCTGTTTCTTCACGTATTACTTTTGAATTAGAGCCAGTAGAGCCCGCCGAGAACCTCCTGTACACACACTCCGTCGCAGAAATCGTTGATCGCCATTTCTCCGGAGCCACTCAGTACAGGTTTCCAGTGGATGAACTGGTATCCCATGCGTCTCCAGTCTTTCTGTCGATGCTCTACCGGGCGTGGTCAGATCACAGACCCATTGTGATCGATCCCGATATGATCTGGCTCGTCATCTGCCAGGGGTTTTCGGCCCATGTACATGCCAATGCTCATGAATTACGCTCCCTGGTCATGCAACCAGGTCATGATGGCGGCATTTCCGTTACACTTCCTGCTGCGCCAAAAGGTGCTCCGCTGCAGGAAGAATGGATATTCGCGCTCTTTGAGGAGAATATCCGCGCTGCGGTCAAACCCGAACTGGTAAATACGCTGCTCACCAGCTTTTCTACCACCACCCCGACGATTCAAACCGCCAGTCTCGTGACCCTTATGGCGACCATGGACGTATTTCTGCAATATCACATCGACCGTCCGATATGTGGAATCACCCATGTCACGCTTGAGGGAAGTAAATCTGATTGGGAGAAAATAGAAGCCAGTACCCGCGACCTTCGGGGTTATGGGCTGGATGACTGGATTGAGCAGCTATTGCCCATTCTCGGCAAATTTACCGAGACGGCAGCAGGAAGCATTGACATTGATTTCTGGCGGGGAATTTTCAAGGTGTATGACCCCGATCCATGGCCGGAACCAGCACCCGGTAGCCGCGGACGCCGACGCCGAAAGAGTCCTTATGACAAAAAGGACCAGATTGACGGCTGGGTTACGACTTTTTATCCCTACAACAAGGATGGAACCCGTCGCAATGCTGGCCCCATTCGGCTTAAAAGCCTGGATCGTTTGCCCTCCGACATGCTCAAAACTCCCGTTACCATGGATGTTTTGTCTGCTGATGGATCACAGCCCCTGGAAAAACAGCATTTTTACTTCCACGCTGGTTTCCTGGGTTCCGAGCAGGACCCTGATACCATGGCGCTGAAGCCCGTCATCGGCTGGATCATAGAGCCTAACCCGGAGGCGAAGGCGTTCCCTGACCAGGCGAATAACATGACCTTCCGGAACTTAACGAAGTTCCCCCAGGACCTACTGGAACGGATGACTTTGAAGAAGTGGCCGGAAGAATTCTGCACCGCCTTTCCTGAATATCGGAACTTTTCCTATCGGGAGGGACTGGAATTCTATCATATGGCTAAAGGGCCTGAGCATGAGCAAATCAGGGAGTTACTGTTGAAGCATCGCAAAGAGCTGCCACGGGTTGACGTCAGGTATTTGCGCCTGCATTTTACTGGAAAAATTGACATCCCGGATGAACTAGCCGGCAACTGGCTCCTGTCCAGGCTATACCTGGAAGGAGAGATTTCCGAGTCTGAAATCGAACGAATCAGGCGGCTGCTTCCCTGCACCACCATTGAGGTAAATGGGGTAGAATATCCCGATTATGACTGTTGAGGAATCGCTCCGCTGGGTTTTAGGACTCGGGGGGCGGTTTGTTTTATCGGCTCTGGTTGAAAGAGAACAATAAGGAAATTCCCAAGTATTCCTTCTCACCCTCAATTACTGTCTCGTATATTTAGAAATAACATCAAGAACGCCTTTACATGAACTGGCAAGCAAATATAACCACCAACCCCGAAGTCCTCTATGGGAGGCCTATAATCAAGGGGACGCGAATTCCCATCGACCTACTACTGGAGGAACTATCTACAGGAGAAACATTCGAAGGGCTGATGGCGGCTTACCCGACGTTGAAGCATGTGGATTTACTTGAAGTGGAAAAGATGGTAACCGAAGGAGTATGGATCAAGTAACCCGCTACAAACAGATCGCTAAAGAGATTGCCATCGAGACGGGGAAGCTCGGTGAGCGCCCCGATAACCCAGTGCAGACCCAGTTCATTCTGGATGACGAGCGCGGCCACTACCTGCTCTACTTCAACGGCTGGCGCGGCGAAAAACGCACCTATGGTAGCTACCTACACCTCGAAGTAACGGAGGCTGGCAAGGTGTACCTCCACCACGATGGCACTGACCTGGTTATCGCCCAGCAATTGATGGACAGAGGCATTCCCAAAGAACATATCGTGCTGGCTTGGCAGGCACCCGTCAAGCGGGGGGACATGGGGTTTGCGATGGGGTGAGGGGGGACGGGGGCAGGGGGCTTATCCTAGGCAGGCAACGTTGGCCATTCTCCCCCCTTTTGAGTACCTTTCAACATAAAAACCATTCACCTCCAAGTAGGCGATGTCTCCTACTACGGCCTGCAAGCCATCACCCAGCGCTTGCAGCGGCAGTTGGAGCAATTACAGCTCTTGGCCCAGAATTTCGAAACAGCTACTCGCGCCGAAGGCTTGGACTGTTAGACGGTATGGGAAGCAGCGTAGGGCAGGTCAAGACTTAGCAGGAGCAGAAAAGGCATTAGTCTTGAATGGACAATTGTCCTACATAATAGGCAACTAATCGTATAAGTAAGGCGAACTGATGCATAAGTTACTTAAATGAATAACCACCAAAAACTCTCTCAATCGCTCGACAAGACCCTCAGAAACTCGGATTTACAAAACTTATCTGTAAACCTTGCCGAGGTTGCGTTAGATAGCTTTTTAAATGAAGGGGTTGCTCGAGATATTCCTATCATTGGAAGCTTAGTGGGTATCGTGAAAACCTCAGGTAGTATCAGCGATGCCATCTTCACAAAGAAGTTAATTCATTTTTTACTTCCAATTAAATAAATTTCGACTGAACGTAGGAAAAAGTTGATCCAGAAAATTGACGAGTCTAAAGAGTTCCGGATGAAAGTTGGAGATAAGTTGATTTATGTGGTAGATAGGATCGAAGACCATCACTTATCAAATCTGTTGGGGGTGGTTTTTAAGGCTGTTATGGATGAAAAAATTGATTATCGTGATTTCCTGAAAATTACCTCGATAGCTCAAAGTTCAAATAGTATTACTTTCAATCATTTTTTAAATACTCCCTCAGAAAAACTAGTGCACTGACAGATTAATTTCTTAATAAAAAGTGCTAATTTCTTCCTAATC
>CAYFIR010000085.1:0-29564 GCA_964343195.1 uncultured Bacteroidia bacterium
CGGCCTGCGGGTAGAATGAAATGCCGAACTTTTCTTGCTTACTTCTTTTGTAGGGAAGCAAATTGAAGAATAATACGCTGCAAATTATTCTCACGCAGATCGAAGATGCCGCATAGCGGTAGGCGCAGGGACGCAGAGAGAAACCTGCCGGTGATCAAATTCCCTTTAAAAGAGCCATAAAGCGGGCTTGTGGCGGCGTAGGGGGGCATTCGGTGAACCGGGGCGGCCTGCGGGGCTGAATGGAATGCCCAGGTTTCTTTGCCTACTTTCTTTTGAAAGAAAGTAGGTCCCGCTGAAAGCGAAATAGCACTTTCATAGGTAGCATATTAAAGATCAACTGGCGGAGCTAAAAAAGAAGTAAGTCCCGCTGAAAGCGACATAACACTTTCAGAAATCATGTATTAAAAGTCCATTTGCGGAGCTAGAAAAAAGGTAGGTCCCGCTGATCCGCGATCCCGTGAAACGGGGAGGCGACATAACACTTTCAGAGGAAGCGTATTAAAAGTCCATTTGCGGAGCTAGAAAAAAGGTAGGTCCCGCTGATCCGCGATCCCGTGAAACGGGGAGGCGAAATAACACTTTCTGAGGAAGCATATTAAAGATCAACTGACGTAGCCAGGCATGAGACATTGATCAAAGGCGGGATGATCTATGAGAACAGGAATTGATGTGATCCCAAAAGAGTAAGATATTGCGTATAGGCCTGGTCTTTGGGGAGGATGAGAAATAGTGATGGAACAATAGCTGGCTTCGTGATCAGGAATCTGAATGCTGGGCGCAGGGGGATGGAACTGCAATGCGGGATTATTTTTCAGCCCACGAGGCGCTGAATTTGCGCAAGGTGTTCTGCTTTTCGAGGGGCCCTCAACCGTTTGGCTGTTTCAGTGAAATAGCAATGGTTTGACAGGAAGCCAATCTGGATACGGTTCCAGTCTTCCTCGGTGTGAACCACGCCATAATGCATGAATTCGCGAAAGAGGTTTCTGCCTACAGGAAAGAAATCTTCTCGCCCTAGGTAGTACAGGTCTGCATCACAAATGACCTTTTCAAGGTGATTTTGCGGCTTTTGAGGGACTTTGGTGGCCATGATCATCCCACAGATTACTTCGATCTCCTGTGGGGAATAGTCAAAATCCGGCAAAACCTGTTTGACCAGCTCGCATCCTGCCTTTTCGTGTTCCTGATAGGTCTTCAGAAAGCCCGAGTCATGGTACAGAGCTGCGGTCTTAATTAGGGTAAGCTCATTACCAGAAATACCTTCCATCTCAGCGATTTCGACCGCAGAGTCGTATACATCCAGAGTATGGGCGTAACTGTGGTAAAATAATTCCGTTTGAAGCTCAGACTTGAGCTTGGATAAGATAAATTTACGGGCGGCAAGAAAGTCCATCGCGGATCAGTTGGTTACGTTGAAAAATATTATTTGATGACTGCCCGCAACGAGTTACCCATAAAGATATGAATGTTGCAATTTTAAAGTATAACGCAGGAAACGTCCAATCAGTTACATACGCGTTAGAAAGGTTAGGAGTTTCACCTATATTAACAGATAATCCTGAGAAACTCCAACAGGCAGACAAAGTTATTTTCCCCGGAGTAGGGGAGGCCAGTACCACCATGCAGTACCTGAAAAGGCATCAGCTGGACCAGGTTATTCGGGAATTAAAGCAGCCATTTCTGGGCATTTGCCTGGGGATGCAGCTCATGTGTCAGCATTCCGAAGAAGGCGATGTCGATTGCCTGGGTGTGTTTTCTGAGCCAGTCAAACGCTTCCCCAATCAGGGGCTGAAAGTGCCTCATATGGGCTGGAATAAGCTGCTTGATTATTCCAGTCCACTTTTTGAGACATTGCCTCAAGATCCATATGTATATTTTGTCCATAGCTATTATGTAGCCGTAGGACCTGACACCATCGCGTCATCTGACTATGGGCTACCCTTTAGTGCGGCTCTGCACAAGGAAAATTATTACGCTACGCAGTTTCACCCAGAGAAAAGCGGTGATGTCGGTTCGAAGATTCTGGAGCAGTTCCTGAAGATTGATCGGTAGAATAGGGGCTTATTGGAAAAATCAGGCAGCGCTGTCTGCTTCCTCCTTGAGCCGTTTGTACTTAATGAAATATACAAAAGCCAGAATGAGGAACAGAATGGCGATTCCCAGTGCGCCACCAGCCACAATCAGAATGGCTGAAAGGGATGAGAGGGTATAGCTGCTCAGGATGCTGATTACTGAAAATGCCATGCTTGTATAAGCAAAGGTTTTATACAGCCTTTCTACTCGTGCCAACCGCTCATCAGCCTGATGCTTGAGTATGCGATCCCTCAATCTGTGGCCGTCAGGTTTCATCTCGGCATCAGATTCGGTGGGGATGTGTTGAATGATTCCCCGAGGATTTGTGACAAACGGAGTTGAGCCCTGGGAGGCCATGGCTGGCATTAGGCTGATCAGGCAAATGAATAAAGCTGGAAAGTACTTCATGATAAATTGGGTAATGGATGACAGCTTTGTAGAGGGAAGTGCCTTTTCACTGTTCCGGTTACCACGCTACCATTTAAGCCTTCCCGATGAGAGGACACAGTTTCCTCTCAAAGGGGGGACGAACAAAATTTTGAAACTACATCTCTTTTTGAAAAAAATTATCGGGTCAATTCATGCTCATGGATTGCCCGTCCCAACTCAGCGAGAAAGGGAAACCCGATCTCATCGTACTCATAATTTCCGTCGTTGAAAATGCCATTTCTGTTCACTAACAAGGTCGCCGACAGGAAAAACTCTACCTCGTTTTCCTCGTCGACGATGTAGGCATTGTCGGTCAGGTAGCCATAGGCAACTCCGACCTTGTTGTAAATCCGGATGTGCTTTGGCATAGGTTCTTTCGAATCGCCAAACATGAAAAATTTGACGTAGCTGTCGTAATAGTCAGAAGGATCATAACTGGGCCACTGACTTTCTCCGGGTAACTGAGACATGGCTTCCAGCACCAGTTGCCTATCGGCGGGCCGCAGGTCCCAGCGCTGATGAACTGGAACAGACTCCGGGAAAATGAGCGCCCTTAGCATGTCTTGCTGATCCTGTAGGGGAAAGAAGTTTTTGCTGGCAAAATCCTTGGGCTCCCTCACCACCGAGTCTCCGATCAATTCTCCCCTGCCTTTGAGAATGGGATCAGGCAGTGGAATGTGCGTTTCATTGTATTGCGCAGGGAGGTTTAGAGGATTGCCATTTGGTAAAATGAACCTCACAGGATTGGTGTAGCGGTTTTCCTCCGGAGGCAAAAAGATCGAGAGCCTGTGCGTCAGGCGGATGGCTTGGTAGCCTTTGTCCCAAAGCGTCTGATTGAGGGGCCCCTGCCCAACAAATTCGTACAGTCGGTTGAAGGCGTCATTGTCGCTAACAAGGAAAATTTTCCGGGCATAGTGTGCGACACTCGGAAGACCATCTTTTGCACTGCTATCCGCCGTAACGGCTGTTTGCGAAGGTCTTATACTATCCGTCAGCATGGGAGTGGTAGCCGGAATGTCCAACTCCTTTAGTTTTTCCAGCGCCACCAGCGCCGTGGGGAACTTGACCGTGCTGGCCGGATAAAAGTAAGCGCCTGTGTCCAGACGATACGAATGGGAAACGAAGGTGGGGCTGCCATTTGAATCCCGGTTGATCTGTGTGTACAGAATTTGCAGCTCAAATCGTCCAGGATCGCTCATGACCGAATCAACCGCAGGGTTTTGTCGGTCCTGCAGGATTTTGACCAGGAGATTGTCGGAAGGATTCTCCTGAGAAGTGGTACAGCCAACCATTGCGAAGATATTTAGGGCAACCAAGCCCCCAAACAGGCGTAAAGCAACTACGAAATGATCCATATGCATATTACTGGTTTGAACCTTGCAGGGAAATTTCAGTAATTTGCCGCTATTCCAAAAACGCCACCGTAGTTCAAGGGATAGAATAGGAGTTTCCTAAACTCTAGATCCAGGTTCGAGTCCTGGCGGCGGCACAAAAAACGAGGCTGTCTCAACTTGAGGCAGCCTCGTCTTTTTTTGCTCAAAAAATCTCACGCTCTTAAAATTCCATTATCCACTTCCTGAACCCGGCATAGTCCGGCTGAGTGGGAATGGCGACCTTCTCGCGGTGGCGTAAAATCTCCAGTCGCTCTGGAATCTCGACTTTCCCACCGATCTCTTCTTCCACCACGTCCGGGAATTTGGAAGGGTGGGCGGTTTCGAGGATCACGATCTGATGATCGGGCTGAAGGCTTTGGTAGTCCTTTGCAGCAAGGTAGCCGACCGCTCCATGTGGGTCGATTACATAGCCATATTTGTCAAAAACCTCCTTGATTCCAGCTCGGGTCTGGGTGTCGTCGAAAGCCACTCCATGAATGGCTGCTTTCATTTCGTCCCAAGAGCCATCGTGGAGGTCCAGCATGCGGACAAAGTTGCTGGGGTTCCCCACGTCCATGGCGTTGGAAATGGTCGCTACCGATGGCCGGGCCGTGTAAATGCCTTCACGCAGATACTCGGGCACGATATCGTTGACGTTGGTTGCTGCGACGAAGCCCTCAATGGGGAGCCCCAACCGCTGTGCGATGAGACCGCCCGTCATGTTACCAAAGTTTCCACTGGGCACACAGAAAACCACTGGCTTGCTGTGATCCTGCAATTGCTGCCATGCACGGAAGTAGTACCAAACCTGCGGAATCAGGCGGGCAATGTTGATGCTATTGGCGGAACTGATGCGGATCTGATCGCGAAGTTCCTGATCCAGGAATGCCTGCTTGACCAGCGCCTGACATTCGTCAAAGGAGCCTGCTACTTCCAGCGCAGTGATATTTTGGCCGAGGGCCGTTAGCTGTTTTTCCTGGAGGAAACTCACGCGACCTTTGGGATACAGGATGACGACTTTGATGCCTTCCACTGCCAGAAAACCACTGGCTACGGCCCCCCCCGTATCACCAGAGGTTGCCACGAGGATGTGCAGGTCGCGGGGATCTTCGTCCTGCGCGACAAAATATCCCATCAGGCGGGCCATGAACCGTGCGCCAAAATCCTTGAAGGCCAGCGTAGGCCCGTGAAACAATTCCAGATAATGCAGGGTTGAATCGAGAGAATGAACAGGAGCGTCAAAGGTTAGGGCCGATTCGATCATCGATTTCAACTCAGCTTCTGGGACGGCGTCTCCGATCAACTGCTTGCTGACTGCCAGGGCGATGTCCTGAAAGCTCAGATTGGGCAATTGCTCGAAAAATTCCTGCGGAAGTAGAACAATTTCCTCGGGCATGTATAGCCCGTTGTCGGGGGGGAGCCCCTGTAGTACTGCCTCTCGCAGTGATACCCGTAAGTCGGGATTGTTGGTACTGTATAGTTTCATGTTATTTAAACCATGACTCGATTTCACTTGGCAATAGTTGTGCTTTTATGGGGCCTTTGGGCCTGCCAGTCGGTTAGCTCAGAGGGGGAAACTTCCTCTTCTGATTCTTCCCGGAAAGAAATGTTGCCCGACTCTTCTCTTGCAGATGTCTTTCAACCCTGGGATGGACACTGGAAGGGAACCTTTTCCATTTACCTCGATCCCAACGGGCAGCTACCGGGTAAAGCTCAACCTCGCGTATCCGATCCATCCATCCTCGACTCATTGGGGCTTGAACTTTCGTCTCAGATAGCGGTCGAGCAATTTTACGAATCCACGTCCCCTTTCTACCAGACTGTCCGAATCGTTGATACCTACGCTGATGGGCGACAGGTGGAATCGGCTGGCTACAATGAAGTTCGGAGAGATACCCTGCTTTGTGTGGTGAATAAACCCGGAGAACAGGTCGTTCACATCGGAAAGCATCCCGCTCCGCAAACCATCATCTGGGGAAGAAAGCTATCCAATCCTACTACGGTGGAGTATTTCTACGAAAAGGTAGAAGGAAGTACGTACTCCATCCTGGGGTGGGGCTACTATGGGAAGGATGATCCCAGCCTGACCCCCAAAATGTGGTTTTATGCGACCTACGAGCGAGTAGAATAGCTTATGTAAAAGAACCAGGGGGAGTCGGTTTCGGTATGGGGTATGCGGAAAACGGAATTGACGTAAGCACCTTATACCTTATACCCTCTCATCTCTACTTAATCCGCTGAGCTCCCATTGGGTTCACAGTAGAGATCGTCCGCTCTGCTGGAATTCCCATGTCCACGAATGCCTGCTCCATGGCGATGCCGACCTTGAATGCTGTTTCGTCACCTTTGCACAGGGCAAACATGGCGGGACCTGCCCCTGAAATAGAGCATCCCAGTGCGCCCGCATTGATGGCTGCCTGTTTGACGTGGTAAAACCCGGGAATCAGTTTGGAGCGATAAGGCTCGGCAATGACATCCTGAAGGGAACGGCTGATTAGTTCGAAGTCCCCCTGGGTAAGTCCTGCAATCATTCCGCCAAGGTTGCCCCACTGGGTGACGGCGTCCTTCATCGGAATCTCTGTCCGAAGGATGCTGCGGGCCTCGGTGGTCAGGATTTCCATTTCCGGCAGGACTACCGCGGCATATAGCTGATCCGGTACAGGAAGCTGCACGGTATCGAGGTCGTGGTTGCTGCGCACCAGCACCATTCCCCCCAAAAGGCTGGGGCCTACATTGTCGGCATGAATAGCGCCACCACTGGCGATGGCTTCGCCCTTCAAGGCAAACGGCAGCAGGTCTTTCTTCTCAAGTGGCCTGCCCATCAGTTCATTGATGGCCACAGCAGCCGCAACTGCACTACAGGCACTTGATCCCAGGCCACTTCCGGCAGGAATTCCCTTGATGATTTCCATTTCGATGCCCTGTACCACCCCCAAATGCTGGATCAGGCTCAGAGCCGCCACCCCTGCAGTGTTCTTCTCAGGGGCTGTCGGAAGTTTTCCTTCGTCCCCCTTGATGCTGGTGATGGTAAGTCCTGGATTTTGGGAAAATCTGACAATCACATCATCGCCGGGACGCATCAATGCAAATCCCAGAGTGTCAAACCCACAGGCTACATTGGCGACAGTAGCTGGAGCAAACACCTGTACCTCATTTCTCATTGTGTCTAACCTAATAACTGGGCCTTTTGGTCCAATACAAAAAAAGCGTCAATCTGACCGTGACCAGATTGACGCGCCAATATATGAAAATATGTCAACCTATTCGGTTCTTAACTTCAAATATAGTGGTTGCTCTCCCACTTCTATCATCAAAATGTAAATGCCAGCGTTGAGATTCTCAACGGAGAGGGCTCTGGTGAAGGTCTGCCCTTCTCCCCAGCTTTCACTTATCAGGGTGCGTCCCTGAAGATCCGTGATGCTGACCTCAACGGGTGCAATTACCGGTAGGTCGAGTTCCAGGTTTACTACATCGGTTGCGGGGTTGGGGTAGGCTTTCAGGTCAATACCAGGGTGATACCCGTAAATTCCACTGAACAGGTCAATGAAGATAGGCTTACAGATTGTCCGGCTACAAACGCCGTCACTTACTGTCAGGCAAACATTGAATGTATCGGTAGCAACGTAGGCATGTGTAGGGCTCTGCTGGGTGGAGGTGTTGCCATCCCCAAAATTCCATAGCCAACTGCTTACCCCAGTGCTGGACTGGTCGTTGAAGGTGATGTTGTTGTAGAGAACCAGGTCTCCGGAGGTATCAAAGTCCGGGGTAGGGGAGGCCGTGACATTGACATTCACGGTGTCGCTAACTTCGCAGCCGAGGGTATCGCTAAGCGTGACATGGTAGTCGCCATCCTGATCGGCGTAGATATCCTTACTGGTTTCACCGGTGCTCCACTGGTAGGTGCTCGCACCGGGCTGAGCTGAAAGCAGGATAGAGTCACCATCACAGATAGAAACATCGTCACCCAGATCCACTACCAGATTGGAGCGGCCTATGTTGATGGTATCCCGATATTCACAGCCCTGGAGGTTGGTGAGTCTGGCAATAATTCGACCGGTGAAATCAACATCGATAGTCTGAGATGTTTCACCTGTAGACCACCAGTATTGTTGTCCACTGATTCCCATATCAAGTGTGATAGGGTCGCCTCCACACAGTATCTGGTCAGCACCCAGGCTGAAAGGAGTTCCGGTACTGTATGTCAGAGCAACTGTATCTGATGAGTAGCAACCAGAAGGGCTGGTAACCTGGACGATGTAAGTTCCGCTTGTCAATACCGTACGGGTCTGGGTGGTATCACCATTGTCCCACAAAAAGGATGCTCCCGAGTTTGTGGCATCCAGGGTTATTGAGTCACAAAATATTCGATCATCACCCAGGTCAATGAGAGGGGTCAGGCCTACTCCCACTGTCAAGGTATCTGTCTCTGTACAGTTGGCCTGTGAAGTAACCAGAACGGAGTAGGTACCAGGTGAAGAAATAAACACCGTTTGGGTGGTTGCAGTAATAGGATCCCATTCGTAAGTCGTTCCCGGATTTCCAGAGCCTGCATCCAGCAGGATGCTTTGGCCGGAGCAAAGCACTGTGTCAGGTCCCAGGTCCACAGGAGGGACATAATCCACAACTACATTGATGGAATCAGATTCTATACAGTTAAAGTTGTCTATGGCGGTGACCTTGTATTGGCCCGTTTCAGTCACTTTGATTGCCGATATCGTATCCCCCGTCGGGGACCATAGATAGGAGGCATTTTGGTTAAAGGCATTCAGGGTTACGGTATCTCCTGGACAAATAATCTGATCAGGACCAAGGTTGACGTATGTACTGGATACCGTCACCTTGATGGTGTCTCTTACGATAAATCCCAGGGTATCAATGGTGGTAACAATGTATCGGGCACTTGAAACCGCAACGAGGTTGCAGAGGGTGTCCAGAGGGCTTGTATTCCATTTATAGTCAACGACACCTGGATCACAGGCATCAAGTACCAGCGAGTCTGCAAAACAGAGGATGGTGTCATTGCCCAGGTCAATGTTGGGCATTTCGGCGACGATAACGTCATCAAAGGCAAACCCGTCAAAGACACTGACTGCTGAGTCCTGGCCCCCATCAGAAGCGAATGCAAAGCGCAGCCTCACACTGGATTCTCCACCAAGGCCCCACAGAGGGTGTTGTGCTTCCACCCATCCCCCGCTGCCGGTCTGGCTGGTGGCAGTATCTCCTGTCCAGCCTACAACCCCTCCTCCGGGCATAGCTGATATGGAGCTGTCGTTGTACCAGTTGGTGGCATCCAGGTAGTTTCCTACTGTTTGCCAGGTGGTTCCTCCGTCAATGGATGATTGGAGCACTGTACCATCCACAGAGTATTCCGACTCCCACCAGATATTCATTTTGATACCGGGGTTGGTGAGGTTGCTAAAATCAAACTCTGGACTTACAGCGGCGGATCGCTCGTCAGGTCCGTAGTAATATGGTTCAAGGGGAGGGAATACGACCGCACTATTCCCCAGGATCCAGCACTTAGTGCCGGAAGCGGCGGTGTTAATAAGGGGATTGGCAGGACTGGTCCATGTCCAGTTGTTATAAAATCCCGAAATGACCTGTGAGGTCCAACCGCCATTGTCAGTTTCAAAATCTGAGAAATATGGGAAGGTGGTAATCTGGGCCCAGGAAGTGGTGCTGATTCCCATCAGACTTACACACATGAGGACACGCCAGAAGAGTTTATGGTAGCTTTGAATCATGCCTTGCCTAGTATTGGAGCTTTGGAGGTTAAATCTACGGATATTCACTCAATATTAAATTTCCCCAAAAGAGAAATCCCCTCTCATCAAATTGGGATGAGGGGGATAATGTCTTGACGTGGCTGGCTTCGGCGGGCTAGTTTCCGTAGTCAGGGATCTCAAAGTGGTAGGATACCTCAGTATAGCATTTTACGGCTGACCCGTTTCGGTAGGCTGGCTTAAAGGTCAGCAGTGGACTGAAGACCTCACATGCAATACCCAACAATGGGTGGTGGCTTTCCAGCACCTCGTGTGAGATGTAGTTGCCTTTTTCATCGACGAGGATGCGCAGGGTAACGTCTCCCTGTATCCCGGCATCATACGCTACTTTTGGGTAGCCTATTCCTTCTACGATCTGATCGTAGTTAAGAGGCTCAGGTTCCCGGTCCACATCTTCTGGAGACCAGATGCGATCATCCAGTGCGGTAGTAGGAACATCCGCTCCGTCGCTGGTTCCGATTGCCAGGTTTTTTCCTCCCGGCATGCTCAGCAGTAAGGCCATCAGGGCTACCGTCAGGACCATTTGGTTTGGATATCTCATGGGTTTGGTATTAGGGTAGTTTGATCAGGTACGGAACCTGGTAATTTCTTTCATTTTGGATCAAAGGCCATGCCAGACCGACCAATTGCGAAGGTAGCAAGAGGGCTAATTCGAGTAATTTCTTACATCGCGAATGGTCAATAAATATGGCTGGTCCGTCTTTAAATGGTGTGTAAAGGACAGTTTTTGCCTAAAAAGCAAAATGTTGCGACCGGTTCTTACCTGGTCGCAACATGCTGTCATGGGATATTGTGAGGGTTGATCTTCGATACGCCCTTTGCCATCCTGAGAATCTTATTCCCAAATGGATATTGTCCTAATGATATTGGCTAGTAAGGAAAGGTGATCAGAATATCAACCGCCGCTGCTTCTCGCTGACCATGATGTCGGGCAGGTTGAAAGCGAAGGTGTGAGAGCTGACGTGACACTCTGTAGCCCATATCAGCGTTACTTTGATTCAGGACCCGGTGCTTGATGTAATTTCCATCCTGATCCACCCAGACCCGAGCGAGTACTTCGCCTTCCACACCGTGGCGACGCTGTCCACAACTGTAACTGCGTAGCACGCGACGCTTTACTTCGTACATATTCAGAGCCTTGGGTGCCTGATCTACGCCATGTGGAGTGGTAATTCGTGGGGCTGTTTGGAAGGTGGTAGCACTGCAACTCATGCGGCAGGATGATTCGGCCTTTTCGCGGTTATGTTCCCAGGTGGTAATCCACTGGAGAGAGGCAAGGCCGAGTGCAACCATGGTGACAACAATCCAAAAGTTTCTTTGGTTTTCAGACATAATATGATTCGACTTAGTGTAAGTGGGTTAGTATCCAATATACAAATTATTCCTTTGCCAAAGGAATTCTGAACGCCTGTCAATCTTTCTAAATTGGCCGAATCTTAACATCTGTATTTCGCCCCTGTTTAATCAGGGCAGATGGTCTCAATTCCTTTATTTGGAATAAATCTAAATAAATTCTAACATTGTAACCCCAGAAAATCAAGTGAATACATGGCGCCCGTTGATATTCTAATTGCTGATGCAGCTTTTCTCGTAAGGATGGGAATCAAGGCAGTACTGGACGGTTATCCTCATCTCAGGGTGATTGAAGAGGCTGTCAGGGGGCCTGAACTGCGTGAGCGTCTGGACACGGCTCGCCCCAATGTGCTCATCATGGACTACAACGCACCGGATGCTTTTTCGGTAGACGATGTGAAGTACGTCGCAGAGCATGCTCCTGAGTGTAACATTCTCATCATTTCATCGGACCTGAAGCGTGAAGAGGTGCTGCAGGTGCTTGAGTTTGGGGTCAAGGGATTCCTGCTAAAGGAGTGCGATCAGGGGGAAATCATTGCGGCAATCACTGCCGTGGCCAAACGTGAGAAGTTTTTCTGTGGAAAAGTCCTCGACATCATCCTTGAACGTCGCACCCAGTCTCCTCCGTGCAGTGGAGAAGCCTGTATTCCTACCCGGCTTACTGAGCGCGAAACCGAGATTGTGAAGCTCATGGCAGAAGGCCACTCTACCCAGGACATCGCCGAAATACTCTCCCTCAGCGTTCACACCATTTATACCCACCGCAAGAACATCATGCGCAAGCTGGGGGTGACTACAGCTGCAGAGGTCATTCTATATGCCTTTAATACCTCTCTGGTATCAGCAGCTGCAGAGGCCTAGCAATCGGAGAAATCGGCTCAATTCATCCGTTTTCGGGAAGAATCTGGAGATTCTTCATTTAATTTGCCTGGATACAAACCAATCCAATTAAATATCCATGCGCCTGATTCTGGAAGATAATTCCATCAATTTGCTCTGCTCTCCTGAAGATGTTGCCCGATTTCAGGAAGACTCCGAAGTCGAGCAGTCAGTAGTTTTTGGCGATTCATTCGGAGACAAGTTCATCTTTTCACTCCGCAACAGCCATTCCTACGAGGAACTGAACGTGACCCTGATCGCAAATGAACTCAAGGTCTTTGTACCCAAGCCGCTGGCCCATGAATGGTGCCATACGGACCGACTGGGATTTGGGGAAACCATTTACATTGGAGAAGGCCGAAAACTGGACCTGTGGGTAGAAAAATATTTCCCGACTGAGCCTGGCGAAGTAGAGCCAGAAGAAATTCCAACAAAATCCTGAGCAAAGGCCTGTATGCAAATCCATTTTACCAAATACCAGGGTACCGGCAATGACTTCGTCATGCTGGACAATCGGGGAGAAAGGCCCTATTCTGGCCTCACTCAGGAGCAGATTGCCTTTTTGTGTGATCGGAGATTTGGAATTGGGGCTGATGGACTGATTCTGCTGGAAGAACACCCTTCCGAGGATTTTCGGATGGTGTACTACAATTCTGATGGCGGAGAAAGTACCATGTGTGGGAACGGCGGACGCTGCCTCGTAGCATTTGCCCATGAAAAAGGAATGATCGACAACGGAGCCTGTACATTCGAAGCGGTGGATGGGCTGCACCAGGCGGTCTGGCACTCCGACGGTAGGGTTTCCCTGCAGATGACCCGCCCTGCCAACTGGCAGGAGATCAGTCAGGATGAGAACTGGCTCGATACGGGCAGTCCCCACTACGTCCAGTTCCACACCGAAAACATTGCAGACCTGGACGTCGCTGAACTAGGGGCAAGAATCCGGCATAGCGAAGCCTTTGAAGCCATAGGCGGAACCAATGCCAACTTTGTAAATATACTCGAGGATAACCAGCTCAGAGTCAGGACTTTTGAGAGAGGGGTAGAAGGAGAAACCCTAAGCTGTGGCACGGGAGTCACCGCCTGCGCTTACGCCTACCTCAAACGAGCGGGTGGCGAAGGGCTTTCAGGTGAGGTCGGGATAAGCACCCCGGGCGGTAACCTGGAAGTAAAGATTACCGATCTGGGTGAAGAAGGCGAGGAAGTCTGGTTAATCGGTCCGGCTACCCGGGTATTCGAAGGTGAGCTAATGCTTGCAGGCTAATCTGCTCGCAGACAGGAGAACCTGCGTTCAGGGGGGAGGTCCAATCGCGGTTTGACCTATTGAGCAGATTTTTCATTGACTTATGTATATTTAAGCTACGAACTAGCGACTCTGTTGAGCACAGCGAAATCCCGCGAAGCGGGAAACTTCGAACTTATCCCACTAATCCGCTCAAAGTTGGCATAAGCATTTCATACTCACTCAACCAAATATTTCTCATGAACCACATCCCGACTGTAGATCTCGACGATTATATCAATGGGTCCCAGGAAAAAAAGGAGGCGTTTGTTAAAAAGCTGGGAGATTCATTTTCTGATATTGGGTTTGCCATCGTGAGCAATCACGGAGTCCCCCAGGAGGTCATTGACGGCTCTTATGCGGCATTCAAATCCTTCTTTGGCCTGCCAGACGAACAGAAGAACAAGTATGAAATCGAGGGGCTGGCGGGACAGCGCGGATATACCTCCCGGGGAAAGGAACATGCCAAAGGGCGAAACGTGGGAGACCTGAAAGAATTTTACCATATCGGGCAGATTGTGTCCGGCGATGTGGCCGATCAGTATGGATATCCCGAAAATGTATTTCCCGAAGAGGTGCCCGAAGTGGAAAAGTATGGGGTACAACTGTACCAGCAACTGGAAAAATCTGGCGGTTATCTTCTGAAGGCCATTGCAGAATACCTGGGACTGCCCACCAACTATTTTGATGATAAAATCAAAAATGGCAACTCGATCCTTCGCCCGATTCATTACTATGGCATCGAAAACCCGGACGCAGTACCCGACGGAGCTGTCAGAGCAGCAGAACATGAAGACATCAACCTGATCACCCTGCTGATTGGTGCCAGTGCAGAAGGGTTGCAGGCTTTGAACAAACAGGGAGAATGGATTGCGGCAAGCCCGGAGCCCAATCAGATTGTGATCAACGTAGGAGATATGTTGCAGCGCCTGACCAACAATCGCCTCAAGTCCACTACCCACCGTGTGGTGAATCCGCCACGTGAGCGCATGACTGAGCCCCGATATTCAGTTCCCTTCTTCCTGCATCCAGTCTCCACCATGGACCTGACCTGTCTGGAAAGTTGTATTGATGAGGATCACCCCAAGCAGTTTGAGGACATGACTGCCGGAGAATATCTTGATGAACGCCTGCGTGAAATTGGCCTAAAGAAATAGGAATGGTACCAGCCATGGAGGGACTTCGACAGAGAGTATCCAAACTGGTAGCCCAGGACGACCTACGGCAAGCGATATTATTGCTGATTACGCAGGGGCATTCCTCTGCGAATGGCTCTCTGCTGCTGGGGCTGCAGGCACGTCTCAGTCGCTGGGAAAAAGACAAGGCTTTAGGTGTCGCATCCCGGGATGATCTGAACCGGGAGCGCAACCAGATTCTGGAAGCCATCCTGATTTTTATAGGGGATTTCCTGCCGATTGAAGAGCCAGCAGCCCCTCAACCTGAGCATATGTTTTCATTGGAGGCAGAACTGCGGACCCTACTTGATGCCCTGGAGAAAACCTACTCTGCATTTGAGGTCCAGGCTCAGTTGCGAAATCGGCTCTATCGGGATATGGCCATGCGTCTGGGAGAAGGCTTCAACCTGGAATATGAGACTTTCTTTTCCAGGTTCTATGATCAGATGGAACTGTCGGAGCGTAGATTGCATCAACAGATAAGAGGCCTTACACGTAACCCCATGGCACCCTATAATAATCGGGTCCTGGAAGCCCTGCAGGCACACCCCGGGCTCAAAATGGCGCTGCCCCGGCTAAGTGAATTGGAGGATCATCTGCTGATATGGCAAAGCAAGTTTCAGTCTCTGTTTGAGATTGATTCATCGGTCAGCCTGGTGTATGTGGGGGTAGAGGAAGGAAAGCCTTTTCCTGCTGGAATTGAAGCAGAAATCGCTCAATATCTGAAAAGCCATTTTCCCTGATTATATTCGCGCTGCCAAATAAGCGCATGGACAGAAGAAATCAGGTATGAGGGGTATGGGGAAATGAAGGAAAAGAGGTCCTACATACCTTTATGCCTCCATACCTTCTGCTGGTTTACATCTGTTCACTTGCTTACGCAGTTGGGCATAAGTAATGCGGTATGAGGCGCTGCCCTGAGCAAAGTCCAAGGGAATAGGGTAGAAGTGCGGATATCATGCTATTATCCCGCATGCCACATTCCCCAAATACCATAACAATTGCCCCTCTGCTCTGGAAACTGGATAAATGAAGCTGTCAGAATGGAATTTATGCATGGAACGGGAGTCGCAGTAGTTACTCCTTTTGATCGGACTGGAAATGTGGATTTCCCTTCTCTGAAAAAAATCATTGACCACCTGATCGACGGAGGAGTAGAGTACCTGGTAGCACTAGGGACGACGGGTGAGTCTGCCACCCTGACCGCAGATGAGCAGGCAAAGGTGATTGAAACCTTCATTGAACACAATGCAGGGAGAGTGCCTATGGTCCTCGGAGCGGGAGGCAACAACACCGTGGCTGTCGTCGAGAAGGTAAAACAGTTTACAGAAAAGTATCAGCCTGCGGCCATTTTGTCCGTAAGTCCATACTACAATAAGCCTACGGCAAAGGGATTGCTGGCTCATTATAAGGCAGTTGCCGGGGCCACAGATGTGCCGGTTATTCTCTACAATGTGCCAGGCCGCACGGCTTCCAATATCCCCGCTGAAGTCACGCTCGAGCTGGCACATGAGGTTCCGAATATTGTGGCAGTCAAGGAGGCTTCCGGTAGCCTGGATCAGTGTATGACCATTGTGCGGGAAAAACCTGAAGACTTTTTGCTAGTCAGTGGAGATGATGGCCTGACACTTCCGATGATGTCCATCGGAGGAGTTGGAGTTATTTCCGTTATCGGAAATGCCCTTCCCCGACCCTTCACCGATATGGTGCGAGCTGCCCTGGCCAATGAGTGGGAGAAGGCCCGTGAGCTGCATTACCAGCTATTTCCGCTGATGAACCTGAACTTCGCTGAAGGCAATCCTGCAGGAGTGAAACAACTCATGGCCTTGCAGGGAATTTGTGAAAAAGGCGTTCGCCTGCCGTTGGTCGAAGCATCTCAGGACCTGGCAGAGCAAATGCAGCTGGAGTTTGAAAAGTTACCTGGTGCATTTGGAATAAAGTAATGAACCATCTGGTTTTGGGGTAAAATGCTAATTAGCAGCACTTTCCATTTCGAAGGGCTCATCAGATGCTTCGATTACCATTCCCCGTTTCACGGGATCTGCGACAGGCACAAGATTCCGAATCCAACGCATTAGCTCATCATTATCACCCAGTGATAAATCGGGATCCCCAGCGTGATGTTAAAAGCCATCGCCATCGGTATATACATACTGGGATCGGCCTTTGGAGCGGCTAGTTTCATCGCTGCAGGTACGACAATATAGGGTGCACTGGCTGCCAGAATCGCAAACAGCAAGCGGTCTCCGGGTTCAGTGGTAACCAGTCCGCTGATCATGGCGACTGTCACCCCGTTTAGAAAAGGAACAATGATGGCGAAAAGGGGGAGGAGACCATCCGTTTTCCAGAAATGAGGACAGCTTGCGGCCGCTCGTGGTGCCCATGTCCAGCAGGAATACAGCGAGAAACCCCTTGAATTCCGTCGTGAAGGGTTTTATGCCCATGGTCTGTTTCTCACTGGCCAGAAAGCCTATGGCAAGGCTCCCAAAATCAGGATGACGGAGCCATTGGTGAGAGAATGATGCAGGATATCCTGAAAGGAGAGTTTGGAACCCCGTTCTTTGTTGAACAGGGAAGATCAGCAGCACCCCCACGATGATCGATGGAGCCTCCATCACCGCCACCATGTGCCCGGAGAAAAAGATGTCGTGCGCTTCGAGGTATGAGACCGATGTTACAAACGTAACGGCACTTTCAGAGCCATAGGCGGCTGATATGGCACCTGCATTTTCCACACTATGCTTCCTCTTCAGGATAAAGAAGGCGTAAACTGGTACCACCACGGCCAATATGATCCCCAAAAAAACGACCAGACAATCTCCATGTCAAGGTCGCTATGCGAAAGTTGCTGCCCTCCCTTAAATCCGATTGAAAACAGCAGGTATAGGGAAATAAACCTGGCTGAGTTGGGGGGAATTTCAAGGTCGCTTTTAACCTGTAGGGCAAGAATTCCAAGGATAAAAAAGGAGGGCAGAGTTGGTCAGATTGTCTGACAATAAGTCCAGACTCATCAAGGGTGTGTCGTTAGGTCAGGATAAATGAAAAATGCACTTAGGAATGGGCACTTACCGGTTCTGCTTTTGTGATGCGGATATCACTCTGAATAGAGAGCTGGTAGCCTTTTTCCTGTGCTTCGAGAATTGCCTCTTCCAGGCGGGACTTCATATCTGTTAATTCAGCTATCCGGGTACGTGAATTATTTACATCTGCCCCAAAACGCTCCTCATGACTGAATAGCAGAAGCTGGTGATAGGTAATTTTGTCATTGATGAGTTTGAACAGGACATCAGCAGCCTGATCGGGATTAAAAGTGCCCTTGATGAGGGTGAAGTTTTTTTCTGTTTCCATCTGAGTGTCCAATTTTTTTGTGGATGATGGCGCAAAATTGTGAAGGAAACTCCATAATAAATACTTTATATTTTTTATGAAATATATTAGATTTGGTTATGGACTTTACCCTGCACCAACTGCGTATATTCCTTCAGGTTGCTCACTATCAGAGTATTACCAAGGCTTCAGAAAGTCTGCACCTCACCCAGCCGGCAGTTTCTATTCAAATGAAGAAACTCCAGGATCAGTTTGATATCCCGATAACGGAGGTGATTGGACGTAAACTTTACCTGACTGACTTTGGGAAGGAACTGGCAGAAGCAGCCAAACGCATTATGGAGGAGGTCGAGGGGGTGGGGCACCTAGCTCATGCCTACCGGGGAAACCTCTCCGGAAAGCTGAAAATCTCAGTGGTATCCACCGGGAAATATGTGATGCCCTATTTCCTGTCAGAGTTTACTCATCGACATGAGGGAGTAAAACTGGTGATGGATGTCACCAACCGAAAATTTGTTATCCATAGCCTTGAGCAGAATGAACCGGATTTTGCGCTTGTATCCGTACTGCCTGATCAACTTTCGGTAGAGCGGGAGGAGTTGATGGATAATGAGCTTTTTCTAATATCCAACCCATCGCTGGTTCCTGATACAGAGGCACTCGAACCCGAAATCATGAATCGATTTCCCCTGATTTTTCGTGAGCCGGGCTCAGCTACCCGGCAGGCTATGGAGGGATATATCGAGCGCATGGGGATCTCTAACTCCCGATTGTTGGAGCTCACATCCAATGAGGCGGTAAAACAGGCTGTAATGGCTGGTCTGGGCATATCCATAATGCCCCTGATCGGGATCCGAAGAGAGTTGGAGAAGGGTACCCTCAAAGTCATCCCCGTTGCGGGTTTCCCGATAGTGACGACCTGGAACCTGATCTGGCTGAAGGGAAAACAACATTCTCCGGCTTCAACTGCATTTCTGGATTATATCCGCCAGGAAAAGCAGGTGATCATAAATAAATATTTTCGAGATACTGTTTCGCCTGATCGTTAGGCTACAACCTTCTGATTCACCTCGTGGTCGATGTGGTCGGCGACCTTTTCCATCAGCCACATGGGGGTGGAGGTGGCACCGCAAATCCCCACACTGGAGGCCCCTTCCAGCCAGTTAAAGTCAATCTCTTCAGTGTCTGAGATAAAGTAGCTTTGAGGATTCACTGTCTTGCAGGTCCCGTAAAGCGCCTTGCCATTCGAGCTTTTTTTGCCAGAAACAAAAATGAGTACGTCGTGCTGCTGGGCAAAGCGTTCCAGTTCAGGCTCCCGGTTACTCACCTGTCGACAAATGGTGTCGTTGGCTTTGAAATCTTTGTATTTCTGAGCCAGGATTTCCTTGATCTCATAGAATAGCTTGGTGGACTTGGTTGTCTGGCTGTAGAGCGATACCGGACGGGTAATTTCCAGTGCGAGTGCCTCTTCCACCGAACTGATGACAATGGCCTCCTTTTGTGTCTGGCCTATGAGGCCATTGACCTCGGCGTGGCCTTTTTTACCCAGTATGACGATCTGTCGATCATCGTCAAAAGCATTTCTTACGCGATTCTGGAGCTTGAGTACTACCGGGCAGGAAGCATCGATTAGTTCCAGGTTGTTTTCCATGGCGGTGAGATAGGTGGATGGTGGCTCGCCATGTGCGCGTATCAGCACCGTCGCATTTTTTAAATTCTTCAGGTCTTCATGATCAATGATTTCCAGCCCCAGGTTTTGCAGACGCTCAACCTCTTTGTCATTATGCACGATGTCGCCCAGACAATACAGGTTACTATGTTCACGTAGGTAGTCCTCGGCCATTTCAATCGCGTAAACCACGCCAAAGCAAAATCCGGAATTCTTGTCTATCTCAATTTTCAGCATGATGGGTTATGTTTCGAAGGTGAGGTGAGTGGTGGAATTAGCTGATGGGCATTGGCATGCGAGTGGAGAACCGTTGAGTGGATCGGTTTCCCTGTCCTATGTACGTAGATTGTCAGGGAATATTTATCAAGAACGCATAGAATTTAATCGATTTGTCGCCAGAGTCACTACTTCTCTAACCTGATCTTCAAATTTTAAGTGGGTAGTATCGACGACAATGGCGTCTTCAGCCTGCTTTAACGGGGCAATATCACGAGTGGTGTCAATGCGATCCCGCTCGCGAAGATTCTCAATTGTTTCTTCGAGTGTGCTCTCAATTCCCTTGCTGTTCAATTCCGCGAGTCGACGTCGGGCCCGGGTTTCTATTTCTGCGGTCATGAACACCTTGAGATCTGCCTGGGGGAAGACAACCGTTCCGATGTCCCGGCCATCCATCACCACATTTTCCTCCTGTCCAATGCGCCGCTGCTGGGCTACCATTGCCTCTCTGACACTGGCCAGCTTTGCGACAGGGCTGACCCGACTGGAGACCTCTGGCCTCCGGATATACTGCTCCACAGGTTCGCCATTCAGGCACACTTCAGGGATGTTTCCATTGCCAGAGCGTTCAAACGACAGCCGAATATCTTTCAGAACATCTCTTATCTTGGGAGAATCATTACGAAAGTCAATATCGTTTTTCCAAAAGTACCAGGTGACACTGCGGTACATGGCACCCGTGTCTATATAGAGAAAGTCAAGTTCTCTGGCTACGGCCTTGGCAGTAGAGCTTTTGCCGCAACCGGCATATCCATCTATTGCTATGATGAAAGGCATGAGATAATGGTAAGGAGGTCAGGAGGGATAAATGGAATCTGGTATAGTGCTGAAACTCATTGATAGTCAGTCAAATATCTGGTAATGAACAAGTGCTGTGGATTCGGAATTCGTGATTGAAATTGTTGCTGGTGAGCATTTTGTACGAATTACTCATTTTAAAATCCAGTAAACTTCTGACCACGTTGAGTGCAGCGAAATCCCGCAGAGCGGGCAACTTTAGATTATGAACATCAGATTCTGTTGAGCGCAGCGAAATCCCGCGAATAGCGGGAAACTACGAACTTATTCCACTAGGAACTAGCCCAGGAAGGACGATACTCACAGCGAGTGGTACAGGTCTCATAAAATACGATGCTGTACAATCCTACTAATTTATCCTCCAGCTGATGGTACATCCATCTCGCAAGGTTTTCAGATGTCGGGTTTTGGAGCAAAGGTTCGTTTTGATCCTCACCGATATCATTGAGACAATAGTGGTCAAGCATGTTCACGTATGGCTTGACGACCTCTTTTATATCCCCAAAGTCAATCAGAATGCCTGTGTGGGGATCTGGTTCTCCCAGTAGGTTTACATCAAATCTGAAACTGTGACCATGCAGTCGCCTGCATTTATGGCCGTCAGGCATATTGGGCAGCCAGTGGGCCGCTTCAAATTTGAATTGCTTGGTCAGTAATACTGGCATATCTATGGTTATTCCTAAACCGCAAAACAAGGTGAATTTTGGGGGATAATCAAGGTTTTTAGCCTTGGCAGATGAGTATGGACTTTTCAGAAAAGCCCCTTATAAGGGTCTGGGACGAGATTTTGTGTTAAGAAAAAATTTATTCTTCGAATTTTCTTGACACCTACTCGAATTCCCAAAATATAGCCGTACCTTGCGGTCGTTATTCATTCCTAATTTTTCTTTGATGAACATTTATGTAGGCAACATCCCTTTTCATGTAACTGAGGGAGAGTTGGAAGATGCTTTCGGTGCTTATGGTACTGTAACATCAGTTAAGATCATTACAGACCGGGAAACTGGTCGCTCTAAAGGCTTTGGTTTTGTAGAGATGGATGATGATGAGGAAGCTCGTGAGGCTATCGAAGCCCTGAACCAAGCTGACATGCAAGGTCGCCCCATGAAGGTTAACGAGGCTCGTCCTCGCACCGGTGGTGGTGGTGGCGGCGGATTCCGTCGTGGCGGCGGAGGCGGAGGCGGCTACGGCGGTGGTGGAAACCGTGGTGGCGGCTATGGCGGTGGAAACCGCGGAGGCGGCGGTGGATACGACCGTGGCGGACGTCGTGACAATTATGGTAACAGAGATGATAACAATCGTTGGTAATTGTCCCCTGATTAAGTAAAAAAAGCCGTTGCAGTTTTCTGCAGCGGCTTTTTTTATATCGTAATATGGTCCATCAGGTCCTGCATCAGCTTTCTCCCCTGCCGGGTTCTGTGCTCTCTGTACATGGTCTGTTCTCCCAGGCTGGTACCCAGCATGATGGAGCGATATCTGTCTTCCTCTGGTTCATATACCCACGCTACATAGTCTACGATGGGCAGTCCGCAGCAGGGAATGATAGCCCGATTGATTGCTACGCCCTCATTAGGGGGAATACGGGATACCCAATCTCTGAGATCCTCCAGTGAGACGCTATCAATCAGCTCGTGATCAAGAGCTAGGTCGGCCTGTAGGGCAGCACTCGCCCAGAAAAGGGTGTCATCTGATATTTCCCAGCCCATAAACGGATCCCCTTTATCCAGTTTGAAGAGGTAGCCCTCATCGTCAAGCAGGTACGTTCGGGTTATCGTACTCCCCGCTTCTAGTTGCTGCATGGTGAAGTAGATATCCTGGTCAAGGGGAATTTGCGGTTCCTCCTGTGCGCAGGAACCCAGCAAAAAAGCGAGTAACAAAGCAAAGACAACTCTATTCATAATGGGATAGTAACTTGGGTATTCTCCGCTTCCTAACGATTGTAGAGGAAAAAGTGTTGGCTCAATCCTCATGGAGTTGCCTCAAATATCCTAGCAGTTTTTGGCCTTCGCTTAAACCCGGTTCCTGATATACGTATCCAGGTTGTATGACCGTGCCAATGAGGCTACCCCTGTAACGGTTGCCCTTTTCTTCATATTGCCATGCGAGGTAGTGGATGCTCACCCTGTCGCAGCAGAAGCTGATATCTTCATGGGTGATAACCTGCGTTGTGGCCGGAATAAGGGCTACCCACTCACCAAGGGTCTGGGTATCTATGCTGTCCTGCAATATGTGTGGCAGCCCCATGTCGAAATGTAGATCTGAATCCAACCACCAAAGGGTATCTCCTTCCTGAGTCCATCCATTGAATGGGTCAGTCAGGTCAAGTTCATAGAGGTATCCCTCATTACTCAGGGCCCAGGTTCTATTTAGGGGTACAAATCCCCCTTTTTCATGGATGGTAAAGTAAACTTCCTGATTCAGCTCTTCAACGGGGTCCGCTGGTCGGCAACTACACCAAAGGAGTACCAGTATTCCCAGTGTAATCACGAGGTTATTCATAGAGTAGCTTTTGGAGAATAAACGGAAAGGGCTCAGGAAGTGCTGCATCTTGCAGGCGAGGAGAATCGTTGGGGAAAAAAATGAGGCTGCCCGAAGATTATCGGGCAGCCTCATGGTCATTTGGTCAGTCTCCCAAAGGAGTACAGCTGTCTATCGCAGCATGATCTGACGGGTTTCAACACCCTTAGGAGTAGACACGCGCAGCAGGTAGATACCAGCAGGCTGCTCACTCAGGTTGAAACGGGTGCGGAAGTTGGTAGTAAGCTCTTCATTCTGACCCATGATCAGCTGACCCTGAGCGTTGAAGATTTCAAGTTGCAGGCTACGAGCTTCGTTCATGGAAAGCTCGACTTCCACCATGCCATTGGTTGGGTTGGGGAAGACATTCAGGCTTTCCAGGCCAGCATCGCTGACATTGGATACTGCGAAGAAGCAAGGCTCACCAGATACAATGGCAGTGTCAACCCCTGCACAACCGTTAGCGTCAGATACGGTTAGCTCGTAAGTACCGCCACACAGGAAGAGCAGCTGCTCATCAGAGGTGTTGTTAGAGGTAGTGTTAACGAGAACAGTATCCTGTACATTACCATTTACTTCGATCAGGCGAGCTACGATGGTGTAAGGAACACCGTTACCAGTGCTGGTAAAGTCAATGTTCAGGCCACCGTCTCCACCGTTAGCGTCGGTGTTTGGTAGGAGCTCGGAGCCAGTGATGGCCATCGCAGGTGGATAGCTTACAGTTGCATCAGCAGTGGTGATACATCCATTTTCGTCAGTTACGGAAACAGTGTATGTACCGGAGTCAAGTCCAGTATAAGTCTGACCAGTGAAGGCTCCGGCCCACTCGTAGCTCAGGGTGCCAGTACCGCCGATAGCCTCTGCGTATACTTCACCGTCAGCGTCACCAAAGCAGGTGGTAGTTCCATCCAGGACAGCGATGATATCGATGGCGCTAGGCTCTTCGATGGTTACTTCTGCAAAAGAAATACATCCTGTAGCATCAGTTACGGTTACTCCGGTAGTTCCAACTGGTAGCATGGTAGCTACAGAATCGGTTTCGCCATTGTCCCATGAGAAGCTAAATGGAGCAGTACCACCAGTAGGTACGACAGCAGCACTACCATCGTCAAATCCGTTACATGAGATGTCGTTTTCGTCAGCGATGGCCAGGGTAGCGGCACCCACAGACTCAAGAACAAAGGTCTGCTGAGCAGAACACCCATTGCCATCAGTGATGGTTACAGTGTAGGTTCCAGCTGCAAGACCGCTGATGTTTGCAGATGCGTTACCTGCTACGCCAGGACCGTCCCAAAGGAAGTTGTAGGGAGCGGTACCATTCTGTCCATCTACGCTCAGGGCACCGTCAGAAGCACCACAGGTTGGAGCATTGGTGGTAAGGGAAGATACCTGAAGGTCAGTTGCAGCACACAGATCCAGGTACTGGATAGGCTGGTTCATGTCAGTGGTATCGTACTTCAGGTTGGTGTACCATACGTCTGTGGTAGCCAGTGGGTCAGTGAAGCCCAGGAACGCGTAAGGTACTCCGAAAGTACCGTCACCATTGTCAATTGCAATAGGGCTGGCATTGGGAGTATATACAACACCGTCGAAGTTAGGGTCACCAGCAGTCCACAGAGAGTCTGCTGTCATCATGCCAGTGTTGATGTTCAGGGCACGGCCGATCAGGTTAGGGAAAGAGTTGGTAGAGCTACCAAAGTTTCCGGTAGTATCTGTATCGGTGTAGGAATAGAAAATCTTGGTTCCATCCTCCGAGCGGGAAACATTCATGTATGGGTCAATGGATATGTCAGGACCAGCACCAAATGAACCACGGAAGGTCGCCGCAGATCCTACGTAGATACCATTCCATTTTCCAGTTTGGTCACGGGTAAAGTCGTACATGAACTTACGCAGGCCAGAGTAGATAGAGTAAACACCCAGTTCGGTGGTAGTTCCATCCTGATTATTGAACTGTGCAGATCCCATCAGGACAAAGATGTGAGCATTACCATTGGCATCTACGGTCACGTCCAGGTCAAAACCAGTGGTGGGGACACCGCTGGAAGCTGGAATTACACTGTCATTGTTGGTTGTGTCAGTCGTAATCCAGAAGCTCTGGAGAGAGTCACGCAGGTTGTCAAAGCTCATCATGTCGATTTCCTCAACAGGACCCCAGGTGTTTCCACCATCGGAAGTCTCGGAGTAAACGATGCTCAGGGTAGAGTCAGAACCATAAACGCCAGTGTTGCTGGCAAGGTCACCAGACCATACTGCGATACCGCTCATTCCACTAGGGCCGAAAGCAACCATAGGGCTTACTACCACCCAGTTTGCAGGATCAAGGTGGTTGGGATCCAGGGTAGCAGCAACACTCCAGTTCACCTGCTGGGTAGCATTGGAATAGATGCCCTTCCAAAGGTTCATGTTTCCATCCGTATTAGGATCTGTGCTGGAAACTGGAGAAAGCAGCCAGTACTCACCAGGTACGCGCTCTGCGAAAGTACCGGAGCCAAAGTCATCAGTGTTATCCATTGGATAAGACTCCTGGGTAACGTTGGTCGCGGTGTTCACAAAGTTGGTAGGGTCAGATACAACACCTGTTACAGAACCAGTCCAGAATCCACCAGCAGATACACGGCCAGTGAATACCATTTTCAGGTCAGCAAGAGTGGTACCACCTGCTGGCATAAAAGGAGCCATGCTTGGGTAGCGGCTACCTGCAGCATTGGTCGCGTCCACATTCAGGACACCATATCCATAGCAGGAACCAATACCTACAGATGCATCCTGCCACGTCGCACCTCCGTCATCGGAGTAGGAATAACGATACTGACCAGAAGCACCTCCACAGTTGGTGGGGTCCTGACGGTAGATGGCAGAGATAAAGTTCTGAGAGGGAAGGTAGGTGAGGGGCTGAACGTTGGTGGACAGCATGGTGAAGCCGTTAGGAGCCTCCCCAATTTTAGTTGCGGTAATGTTACCAGTTACACGTGTACCTACAGGTCGGGTAGAAACCCGGCCGGAAGGAATACCCGTGCTGGGCATTTCCATAAAACTCCTGTCAGGAGCCTGTAGAGCCTCGGTCAGGTCAGGATGTACGCTCACCATGTGAGCATCCTGCGCCCAGGCCATTTGGCCCATGATCAGGCCCATTAAAAACAGAAAAGTAAATCTTCTCATGATCCGAATTGAATTTAAAAAGATGGTTTTGGTAAAAGATCCGGTTTAGCAATGTAAGTTACTGATATCATCGAAATTTTAAAATATACCCGTTGCCTAAGTAGAAATACTTTTTGGGATTTGTCTCATAGGCGACTGATTTTCAGTGGATTGTCGTCGTTCGGTTTTTCACTTCTACCCCAATCAATTTTTTCCCCTTGGATTTGTTGGCTCGGTATCACATCTTTGCTGCGTACCGATCGCTCTGTTTGATCGGTCTATAAAGAACGAGGCGAGAGACCTGACTCTTTGACCCTCTGGCAACCTCAACCTGTAAGGTGCCCCATTCAGGCCCGAAAGGGAAATATAGACTTACTCAAATTGTCAAACATGAGCATTTTTTCTCTGATCAGTACCGACTCCATTTTTCGTTTTGTTGTCGATTCGCATCCGGTAGCCCAGTGTTGTTGCACAAAGCTGATGGCTTAGGGAATGTATTTTCTCCTTTTGGAGAATTCTTCCCCAAGCTCATAGGCCTTGTTGCATCTCATGGGAAGCCAGGGCCACATCAGTAGACTGCCACTGCAGGGGATATTGGGATCAATTTCATTTTTCCTATTTCCACTTTCAACTAATTCCTATTCACCATGAGTCAAAACCATCGATTTGAAACGCTACAGCTACACGCAGGACAGGAGGCTGACCCCACCACCGGATCTCGGGCAGTCCCCATTTACCAGACTTCTTCCTATGTCTTCAAGGACAGTGAACATGCTGCAAACCTGTTCGCTCTGAAGGAATTCGGGAACATCTATACCCGGATCATGAACCCCACTACCGATGTCTTTGAAAAGCGGCTTGCAGCCCTTGAAGGCGGAGTAATGGCCCTGGCGACCAGCTCCGGGCAGGCGGCTCAATTTCTGGCGCTGAACAATCTATTGGAAGCCGGAGACAACTTTGTGTCCAGTTCGCACCTGTATGGCGGCACCTACAACCAGTTCAAAGTCGCCTTCAAGCGTCTGGGTATCGAAGTTCGCTGGGCCGACGGGGTAAAAACCGAAAGCTTTGAACCGCTTATCGACGAGAAAACAAAGGCTATCTATGTTGAGACCATCGGAAACCCCGAGTACAGTGTGCCTGATTTTGAGGCACTGGCCGAAGTAGCCCACCGGAACGGCATTCCACTCGTGGTGGACAATACCTTCGGTGCCGGAGGATTTCTGGCTCAGCCTCTCAAGTGGGGGGCCAATATCGTAACCGCCTCGGCTACTAAATGGATCGGTGGGCATGGCACCAGCATAGGCGGCGTGATCATCGACGGAGGCAACTTCGACTATGGCAATGGCAAATTCCCCGGCTTTAGCGAACCTTCAGAGGGATACCATGGCCTGGTCTTTAACGATGTATTTGGGCCAAATAATCCGCTTGGGCTTCCCAACGTGGCTTTTGCTATCCGTGCACGAGTAGAAGGGCTACGGGACTTTGGGCCTGCAGCCAGTCCATTCAACTCTTTCCTGCTGCTTCAGGGGTTGGAAACCCTATCCCTGCGTGTGCAGCGCACGGCTGATAATGCCCTGGCCCTGGCCAGTTGGTTCGAGGCACACCCCCAGGTGGCGGCGGTTTCCTATCCGGGCCTGGAAAGCAGCCCTTACCACGAGCGCGCCAAAAAATACCTGCAAAATGGCTTCGGTGGAGTGTTCTCCCTGGAACTCAAAGGGTCTCGTGAGGATGCCGTAACATTTGTCAACAGCCTCAAACTCGTCAGCCACCTCGCTAATGTGGGGGACGCCAAGACGCTGATCATCCACCCAGCCTCTACCACTCACCAGCAGTTGACCGACAGTGAGCAGTTAGCTGCCGGAGTAACGCCGACCAAACTGCGAATCTCCACCGGATATGAACACATCGACGACCTCAAGGCCGACTTTGAGCAGGCATTTGCCAGAGTGGGGCAAGTACCCGTGGCCTAAAGAGTTGTAAGTTCAAAGTTTTAGGTTTAAAGTTGCCATCATTAGCCCGCATCAGCAATCTGGTGTGGGCTTTCATGGAGTTGATGGGGCAAAGCCAGAAAAGGGAAGATGTATGACCCGCTTCATCAATAAGCTAGCAGATCTCGGTCTCTCAACCTCTCAGTATCTTAAAATCTCAACCTCTCAAAATCTTTTGCCGCACTATTTCACCTATTCAGAACCTTTTCAACTGGAAACCGGAGCCATTCTTCCTGGTTTTACCCTGGCATATGACATGGGAGGTGCTTTTGGGAAAGCCGGAAAACCTGTGGTTTGGGTTTGCCATGCCCTGACTGGTCATAGCCAGGTCCCTGAGTGGTGGCCGCAATTGTTTGACCAGGGAGGAGTATTTGACCCTGACGAGTACGGCTGGATCTGTGCCAATATGCTGGGTTCCTGCTATGGATCGACCAATGCACTATCTCCTCATCCAGAGACTGAGCTGCCGTGGTTTCACGACTTTCCTGAATTGACCAACCGCGACATGGTGAGGGCTTTTGACCTGTTGCGTCAGCATTTAGGCCTTGAGAAAGTGGAAATTCTCATGGGGGGCTCACTAGGGGGGCAACAGGCGCTGGAATGGGCCATTCTGCAACCAGAGGTGTTCCAGCACCTGATTCCAATTGCTACCAACGCCCAGCATTCTCCATGGGGCATTGCCTTCAACGAAACCCAGCGTATGGCCATTGCTTCTGATCCGACCTGGAAGGAAGATCAGCCTGATGCTGGAAAGGAAGGCTTGAAAACTGCCCGGGCCATTGCCATGCTCTCCTATCGGTCTTATCCGACCTATGAAATGAAGCAGGCCGAGACCGACCTGGAAAAAATCGGGGACTACCGCGCTTCTTCCTACCAGCGATATCAGGGCGACAAACTTTCCCAGCGGTTCAATGCCTTTACCTACTGGGCATTATCGCAGGCCATGGACAGCCATCACCTGGGGCGGGGTAGGGGAGGAGTCGAAAAAGCATTGGCACAGATCAAAGCCCAAACCCTCGTCATCGGGGTTGATTCAGATTTACTCTTTCCTCTCACCGAACAGGAATTGATAGCCCGTCATATTCCGCAGGCAAAATTAGCCGTGATCCATTCTCAGTATGGCCACGATGGCTTTTTGGTAGAAATGGATCAACTAGACGCTGCGATCAGAGGTTGGCTAAATAAAGGAGATTGATTTGCTAATTTGGGTTGGTTTAGCTATTTTTATTGGGGTTTGGGCGCTATGACATGAGCCATTTTTAAAAAGGAGAAATCTTTTCCCAAAACCTGGAAACCGGTCTTTTGAATTAATCAACATCGCAATTTCAGCCTGATGTTGGCTAATTCCTGGAGAGCCTCTCATAAACAGTAACTTGAAGATGAAGTCTAAAGCAACCTTGGTGCGGCGCTGGCCCGGCATTTGGCGCTCGGGGCGGCTTGTGGGCTGCCTGAAATGCCGAACTTTTCTTGCTTACTTCTTTTGTAGGGTAGCAAATGGAAGAAT
>CAYFIR010000086.1:0-29563 GCA_964343195.1 uncultured Bacteroidia bacterium
TCAGAAGTCAGAAGTCAGAAGTCAGAAGTCAGAAGTCAGAAGTCAGAAGTCAGAGCGGTACTGGCGTAGCCAAAACAAGGTTGCGAAAATTCTCTTCTTTTTTTCTTCCATCTGACTTCTCGCAACGAAGTGATCTCGCAGCGCAGCGGTCTCACAGCAAAGCGGTCTGACTTCTCACAACACAGCGGTCTCTTTTATTTCCCCCGAAAAATAGTAGGAATTTTGGGAATAGGAAGGGAGGAATTGGAACATTAGAAAACGTCCATGCCTGCAGCGACGGATGCGCAGGAATGGACGCCTTGATTCAGAGAAAACTAGGGAGTCATTTCTGGGGAGTCTCTACATTATATATCACGGGCATCTGTCCGCTCCACTGGTTCCAAAGCCCCTCATCGCTTACCAGCCTGGCCATGAAATTCCCCACGTTGATGCGGCTGGTTTTTCCGGGATCAAACAGAGCACTTCTGGTAGGAGATGGGTGAAGGGTATAGGAAGAAACCTTTGGTTCGTCGACCAGTGAATCCGGCCGAACGGCTACCCACTCCACAGCAGAATCATCCTGGCCGATGTTTACCCGCAGGTAGTCCGCAGCCTGTTCATTGTCGGGTTGAGGGGGAAGCAGTATCCTCAACAGAGCTACTATGGCCCGATGCCCAAACGACAATGGTTCGTTAAGGTCGCGGTTGCTGTTGCCCGTGGTATTCATCAGGACAAATTTGAGGGGCTGTTGAGGGGAACGGTCTTTTATCGCCCGGCAGACCAGGGCAACGGCATCCCGCACGAGCTTGCGGGGCTTGCCATAGATCCCCTTGAATGTAAGGTTGTGGCCCAGGCAGGAGGCAGCAGCATCGCAGTCGGATAAATGGGTGGCCATTTCGTCCTTGCTCATTTCCGAGATGCTCGCCTCGATGATTGAAACATCGCGGTTATTCCTCCAGGTTTCGGGCAACTTCTGTGGAGATCGAGCTATTGCTTTGACCTGATGGCCCATCAGCAGCAGTTGCTCTACCAGTTGTCTTCCGGTGGCACCGCTGGCGCCCATGACTAATACCTTCATCGCAATTCGTTTGGGGTTCGATTAATTTACCCAAAGATATCACGGATACCCCTGCCTGTCATTGACTTGCGTTAAGATATCACGGTGATGGCATGCTCCGCCTCAAATGCTCATCAAGGAGTACAGGACTTACCGAAATCCCTTCCCCCACCGAAATGGCGTGGTAATCCACCACTGGAAGCGTTGCCAACGGGTCAGGGGGATCTCGCCAGTAAAAACCACATCCATCGCCACCATCTTCACATCAACTTCATGACCCACGGCCGAGACCAGGACCTTTTGTGCTTCATATCCTAAGTAGGCAAATGTTAGGGTCACAGAATCTTTTCTCCGAATCATACGATCAGGACACAGCAGTTCATACCTTCCTGCTTCATCGGTCAAAACCCCGATATCCGTTCCCTGGATTACGACAGCGGCACCCCTCACTGGTTCCTCCGTCTCGGCATCAATAACTCTCCCCCGAAAAACCACAGAATCGCTTCTGCTGGGCGTAGAAACTGAAACTGGCTCCATGGAGTAATTCGACTCCGCCTGCTCCACATCAGGATTCGGGGTCTGCGCCAGTCCCACCATCGGCCCCAGCAAGGTGGCTCCCAGGCCCAGGGCAAACCAGCGTTTCGGCCACGAAACCGGCCCGATGTAGCGGCCTACTTGATCTTCCCTCAGGGAAGCGCAGACTTTGCCCTTGCTTTTCGCCAATACGGAGCGGATTTCGGCATCGCTCATGCGGCTGAAGTCGATCACTTCCTTTTGGCAAAGCTCGCAGTAGCGCCCCTGCTCGGTCGGGGTCATCTGTGAGCGGTCGGCGGGGCAGGGATGGGGAATGTGGAGACGGGGCATGGTTATGGGATTTTTGAGAATAACGAAAAAAAGGCGTTTGGGGTGGGCGAAGCCGTCGCTATCACCATTTTTTCTCCGATAACAGGAAGTTCCCCACTGACAAGCAGTGCTGTCAATACAAGTATGGCCTTGACTTTACCTTGAAAATTCTGTATTGTATACAGGATTTTCAAGGTTATGAAAACATACATTCCCCGTAAAGCGACAGAAACGATACTCCAATGGGCAAATTTTTTCCCGGCCATAGCCCTGGTCGGCCCACGACAGGTAGGAAAAACCTCACTGGTACGGCACCTTGAATTGGTTCTGAATCGGCCCTCGCTGTACCTGGATCTGGAAAATCCTGCTGATTTGGCAAAACTAGACCAGCCTTCGCTCTTTCTTGATCCTTTTGCCGACCACACCGTGATATTGGACGAGGTCCAGAAGGCTCCTCACCTTTTTCCTGAACTGAGAGGGATCATCGATCGCGACCGAAAACCAGGCCGTTTTATCCTGCTAGGGTCAGCCTCCCCAGATTTGATTCGCGATAGCTCCGAGACCTTGGCGGGCCGGATCGGGTTTTATGAATTACCCCCTTTTACCTGGGAGGAAGTGCGAGAATTGGGCGATCTCAATCGCCACTGGGTCCGAGGAGGATTTCCAGATTCTTTTCTTGCTCCAGAGGAGTCGCTTTCCCGGTTATGGCGGCAGCAATTTATCCAGACTTACCTGGAGCGTGACCTTCCGGCATTAGGCCTGGGGGCCAATCCCAATCTGACCAGCCGCCTTTGGCGCATGTGCGCGCACGTAACTGGCAGTACCCTCAACCTCGAAAAGTTTGCCGGGTCTCTCGGTCTGCATGGCACCACCGTCAAACGCTACCTGGACTTTTTCGAAGCTGCTTACCTTATCAGGCGACTCCCCCCCTATTTCTCCAACCTGAAAAAACGCCTGGTCAAATCCCCCAAGTTGTACCTGCGCGATACTGGTATTCTACATCAACTGCTGGGGATTTCTTCCTTCCTGGACCTGAGTGGGCACCCCATGCTGGGAGCTTCCTGGGAAAACTACGTCATCGAGCAGATAGCTGCACAGTTACCTGATTGGGCACAACTATTTTTTTACCGCACCCACAGTGGCACCGAGGCCGACCTCGTGATCACCCGTGGCAGTCGAGCGGAAATCCTGGTCGAAATCAAATACAGCCAAACCCCAAAACCCAGTAAAGGCTTTTTTATTGCTCAGCAAGACCTTGAGGTACAGCGCCTCTACATCGTTAGCCCGGTTGACCAGCCATTCGATCAAGCTAATGGGGTGCGGGTATTGGGCATCAATCAATTGGGCGAAATGTTTGAAAAGTAGGCAGGCTTCCTACCACCGAAATGGACGGGTAATCCACCACCAAAAGCGCTGCCAGCGGGTTATACCAGTTATTCCTCCCGAAACTCTTTGAATGCGTTCGTATCTGAGCTCCGAGAGAACTAGCTCTGAGTATTGCCCTTTTGCCAGAATAAATTCCTTTTCAAGATACTCCACGTGAGAAATTGCCACTACCAGATATCCACTTCCACTTTGTGCTTCAATCTTATCTGAATTTTCAAACTCAAAATGTCCATCCCCAGTTGATGAGATCTCAATTTCTGTTCCCTTAACAACCACCGTTGCTCCTACCAAAGGTTCATGATTTTCATTGACAATCTTTCCCCAAAACCAATTTCCAGTCATGCCATTAGATTGAGGTGCATGAATATCTTGAGAGATCATTTCAGACTGGGTAGTATCAGGACTCGGCGTCTGCGCCATCCCCACCATCGGTCCCAGCAATGAGGCTCCCAGGCCCAGGGCAAACCACCGCTTCGGCCACGAAACTGGCCCGATGTAGCGGCCTACCTGATCTTCCCGCAGTGAAGCGCAGACTTTGTACTTGCTTTTCGCCAAAACGGAGCGGATTTCGGCATCGCTCATGCAGCTGAAGTCGATCACTTCCTTTTGACAAAGCTCGCAATAGCGGCCCTGCTCGGTCGGGGGCATCTTCGAACGGTCAGCGGGACAAGGACGAGGAATGTGGAGACGGGGCATGGTTATGGGATTTTGGGGAATAACGGATAAAAGGCCTGTTGGGTGGGGGAAGCACCCCTCCTGCCTACATTCTTCGCATCAAATGCAGCGTGAAGCCAAAGTCCATCTCTTCATAGATCTCGAATCCATGTCGCCCATAAAGCGGTAGATTTCGAACAGTTGAGGTTTCCAGGTAAATGGGGTAGCCACGCTGTTCACTTTCCCCAATGATATCGCTCAGGAGTTGGCTTCCGATTCCCTTTCCCTGCTGCTCTGTCGCTACCCCGATGAACCAAAGGTAAAAAAATGGCGCTTTGGGATGGTGCTGCTTGATGCGGGACTCCCGGGACAGGACTTTGCCTACCCGGAGTAACCCGACCGCCTTTAGCGCCAGTTGCAGGTCCAGCCAAATGGCCTTCAGATTCGTCTGCTTGCGGTGGGGTTCCAGCAATAACGCCGCGGCGCTTTCATCTTCGCTTAGATACACCTCGCCCCAATTCCAGCACATTTCGAAGGAATACTCCATCAGCGCCCTGACTCGCTCCATGCGCTTCTCATCCTGTTTCACCACATAATTCACACTCTGGTTGTCATGAAAGGCTTCGGTAAGCATTTCTACGATTTGGGGTTTATCCTGGTACTGAGCCTTTTTCATCGGGTTTTGAAGAGGTTTATGGCAGTTTCACCATTGGAGAATTACAATTTCACCCATTTTTTCATTTTTCTCATAAAATTGGCAACCTCTTTTCAGAGGTGGCGTAACAACTACCATCCCACTTAATTTTGGGTTCCCCTCAAATACCCTGCATAGGTAATTTTTCTGTGCAGGATATTTTACCCTTGAATCATTTTTGCCAATTGCAAAGGTTTCAAGCTGAATAGGCATGCTTCAAAAGCACCTTTTCCAGTCTATCCCCATGCTTTGGTATATTGAAAACCCCTAACAGGCGAACCCTTCATGAAATTCAACCAGACACAACGCGGCTCTAATCGCACGACCAACTACGAAGGGGCCGAGGCTTATACGCTTTCCTTTAAGGAAGAGCTATATGCAGCAGTAGCGGCGACGGCCCTAAGCGATACTTTTTACGAATCAGCAGATTCCAGGCTGACCCGTATCCAGGAACTGGTACGGGTAGTCGCGGCCCGGGATGCTCAGTTTGTCGCGAAGCTGGCAGTATATACCCGCCAACAGATGCACCTGCGCTCCGTGCCTTTGGTGCTGCTGGTGGAACTGGCCAAAGTCCACTCTGGCGACGACCTGATCCGCCGGACGACCCGTCAGGTGGTGCAGCGCGCCGATGAGATCACCGAGTTGCTGGCCTATTACCAGCAAGCAAATGGCCGGTCTGGCACCAAGCGCCTGCACCGGTTGTCCAAGCAGTTGCAGCGCGGCCTGGCCGATGCCTTCAATCGCTTCGATGAGTACCAGTTCGCTAAATACAACCGCGATGGCGAAGTGAAGCTGCGCGATGCGTTGTTCCTGGTTCACCCCAAGGCCAAGGATGAGACTCAACAGCAGATTTTTGACCGAATCGCCTCTAATTCGCTGAAGACCGCTTATACCTGGGAGACGGAACTGTCTCGTACCGGGCAGGAAGTGTCTGAGGAAGACGAAGAAGCCAAACGGGCAGCTTTCCGCGAGCAGTGGGAAACGCTGGTTCGCAGTGGAAAAATGGGCCATATGGCCTTGCTGCGGAATCTGCGCAACCTCCTGAGAGCCGATGTTTCAGAGGAAGTGCTGGAACTGGTCGCTCAACGGATCGCAGATCCTGAGCAGGTAAGGCGCTCTCGCCAGTTTCCATTTCGCTTTTATGCGGCCTACCGCGAACTGGAAGGAGTGTCTCATGCCTGCGTGGCAACATTCCTGCAAGCACTGGATGATGCGATGACGGCTTCTGCGGCGAATATCGCGGGTTTTGCTCCAGAGGACCGCGTGGCGATTTTCACCGATGTGTCTGGCTCCATGCATACCAACCTGTCCAGACGTAGCTCAATGCAGTATTACGAGGTTGGGCTGGTATTGAGTGCCCTGTTTCGGCGGACTGTCAAGCTGGCCTACACCGGGTTGTTCGGGGAGGATTTCAGGATGGTGCAGACCAACCCCAGGAATGGGGTTCTCTCCAATGTGCGCCGCCTTAGCAAGGTGAATGTAGGCCAAAGCACCAACGGCTACAAGGCCATCAAACACCTGCTGGAAAACGGCATCATGGTGGATAAAGTGCTAATCTTCACCGACTGCCAATTGTGGAACAGCAACTGGGGCAGCAATGAGACCATTGCCCAGTACTGGAAGCATTATCAGCATTTTTTCCCAGAGGCTAAACTATATCTGTTTGACCTCGCGGGATACGGAAATACGCCGATCAGCACCCATGGCTCTCAGGTAAAACTGATCGCTGGCTGGTCGGACAAGGTCTTCGATATGCTGGACGCCATGGAGAATGGCAGTTCGGCGGTGAAGGAGATCGAGAGAGTTGAGATATAAGAAGTCAGAAGTTCCCGATGCTCGGGATTTCACTTCGTTCAACAGGAAGTCAGAAGTCAGAAGTCAGAAGTCAGAAGTCAGAAGTCAGAAGTCAGAAGGGTACTGCTTTGGCGAAACATGGGTTTCGAAAATTCTTGTCTTTTTTTCCTCTAACTTCTGACAGCATAGTGGTCTCGCTTCTCGCAGCGCAGCGGTCTGACTTCTTGCGAAAAACTCCCCCGGGTGCCGTAGTCTTGCGTTACTTCGAGAAAGCAGACAAGGTCGTGGGTTCAAATCCCACTCGGTGGCTCGCCATCGGTAGCTCAGTTCGGAAGAGCAGGTCATAATGGTCGCAAGGCGGCTGTAGCCCCGGGGGCTTTTTTCATGGTTCATTGAATAGAAAGCAGGAGTGCTCAATGGAATCATCATCCTTTTCTTTACAGATTAATGAACCATGAACACTGATCATTGAAAAAAACTGTCCATAGGCGTGTCGTAGAGATGAGATACTTCGTTTATCATCAAAACTAAAGTTTTTACCCCCATCTCGATAATTACCGCCCATGGACCATCCCTTCCTCAGCGTGTCGTAGAAGCGGGATACTTCGTATACCAACCTAATCCACCCACTTCGACCATTACCGCTGGGGCTTTCATTTTTGTAAAATTGGAACTTCCCGACAGCCAGGCAGAAGGAAGATAGGTTTTCCGAGAGGCTGAAATTTAATACCTTTCTCATCCTCTGGATATCTACCTGCTTCGCAATGAAAAAGCTCCTACTCGCTGCCTACCTGCTGCTGAGCTCACTGGCCCTGACCGCTCAACAAATCAACCCCGACCTGCTGACCCAGCGTTGGGACGCCCGCTGGATCGAAGTACCCAATCAGACACCCGATGGCTACGGGGTGTACCTTTTTCGCAAGACATTCGACCTTTCACAGCAGCCCGGGAGCTTCATGGTTCACGTTTCAGCGGACAACCGCTACAAGCTCTTCGTCAACGATTCGCTGGTCTCGCAGGGTCCGGCTCGGGGCGACCTCAACCACTGGAACTTCGAGACCCTGGATCTGGCCCCTTTTCTTCATGCAGGTAAAAATGTGGTGGCCGCCCAGGTCTGGAACGAAGGCAGCTACCGTCCCGAGGCCCAGATAACCTTTCGGACGGGGTTTATCCTCCAGGGAAATACCGAGCAGGAATCCATCCTGAACACCAACCAGAGCTGGAAATGCGTCCGCGATAGCAGCTATGCGCCGCTGCGGTTTCGGGTGCGGGCCTACTACGTGGCTGGAGCGGGAGAGATCCGCGACATGGCGAAGCGTATCCCCAATTGGCAAAAGCCCGATTTTGACGACAGCGATTGGCTGGACGCCTCCCCGATTTCCAGCGGAGTTCCCAGGAACCTCAACGGCCCATTTGGGACGGTGGCTGGCTGGATGCTGGTACCTTCTGCCATTCCCCAAATGGAAATGAGCCCACAGCGATTGAAAAAGTTGATCAACCTACGAGGAGAGCCTATCGATTGGGAATCACCTAAGTCAGAAATGAATGGAGTGATGGCTATTCTTCCACAGATGCATCTCACATTCTACCTCGATCAAACTTATCTCACCAACGCCTACCCTACCCTGATCTTCAGCGGAGGGAAGGATGCCAGCATCACCCTTTCATACGCAGAGTCTCTGTACTCAGACTTCCCCCAAAAAGGAAACCGGAATGAGACAGTCGGTAAGCAATTCATCGGGAGAATGGACAGCATCATTTCCGACGGAACTGAAAATCAAACCTTTACCCCATTGACCTACCGAACTTACCGCTACATCCGGATTGAGATTCAAAACTCCGATGCCCCCCTCGTGATCAAGGGTCTGCATGGTACCTTCACGGGCTATCCCTTCGAGCGAAAGGCGACTTTGGAGGTCAATAATTCCGAAATGCAGCAGATTCTTGACATCGGCTGGCGGACGGCGCGGCTCTGTGCCCACGAGACCTACATGGACTGTCCCTACTACGAACAGTTGCAATACATCGGCGACACCCGCATTCAGGCGCTGGTTTCGCTCTACAACAGCGGCGACGACCGCCTGGTCAAAAACGCCCTCAACCTGATGGACCAATCCCGGCAGCCTGAGGGCGTTACCCTGAGTCGGCATCCCTCCTACACGCCGCAGTACATTCCCACTTTTTCGCTGTGGTACATTGGCATGCTATACGACTACAGCCGCTATGGCAGTGACCTCGACTTTGTCACGGACAAACTGAGCGGAACGCGGCAAATCCTGGAATACTTCCGGGGCTTTCAGCAGGAGGATGGTTCGCTAAAGGGCGTGCCGCAGTGGATGTTCACCGACTGGACAGACCATGAGGGCTGGCGAGCGGGAGAGGGGCCTTACGGCGAAGATGGCACCTCGGCCATTCTGGATTTTCAGCTGCTATGGGCCTATCAGGTCGCGGCTGAACTGGAAGCCGAACTGGGCATGCCTGCCTATGCCGAGCTTTATCAAAACCGCATCGAGCAATTGAAGGCAACGATCTGGGAGAAGTATTGGGACGAAGAAAGGCAGCTATTCGCAGATCGGGCGGAAAAAGACCTTTTCTCACAGCACAGCAACACCCTGGCAATTCTAACCGAAACGGTTACACGCGATCAGGCAAAGACATTGGCACAAAAGCTCCTCTCAGACGAAAGCCTCGCCCCCGCTTCCATTTATTTCAAATACTACTTGCACCAAGCCCTCATCGAGGCGGGCCTGGGCAACGATTACCTCCGTTGGCTGGATGTCTGGCGCGAAAACATCCAGCTAGGGCTCAGCACCTGGGCCGAGACCTCAGACGTAAGCGGCTCACGTTCAGACTGTCACGCCTGGGGTTCCAGCCCCAACATCGAATTCTTCCGCACGATCCTGGGCATTGACAGCGATGGACTGGGTTTCGCACAAGTTCGCATTGAGCCGCACCTAAATGGCTTTTCGGACATATCAGGGAGCATCCCACACCCGAAGGGCACGCTCTCTACCTACTATCAGTTGAAGGATGGTAAATGGAACATTCGGATCACCCTCCCCGATGGAGTCTCGGGGAAATTGATTTGGGAGGGAGAAGAAGTGGCTCTGAGTGAAGGATTGAATGAGTTTACCAGAACGGATTGAACCAACTAAATCTGCTTACTGGGGCTGCACCCGATACAACAGCCTATACATCACCGGCACGAAGAGCAGCGTGATAATCGTCCCGAACAGCAGCCCCACGATGATCCCAATCGCCATGGGCTCCCACATCAAGCCGCCACCCAGGTAGAGTGGGATCAGGCCCAGCGTAGTGGTGAAAGTAGTCAGCAGAATGGGTCTCAAGCGTTGCTGACAGGCTTCGATGATGGCCTCCCAGGGATTTCGGTTAAACTCTTCCTGCTCGATGTCAATGCGGTCTATCAGCACAATGGCGTTGTTGATGATGATCCCCGCCAATGAAATGATGCCCAGGAAGGCAAAGAACCCAAAGTAAGAACGGAACAACAGCAGCCCGAGTACCACCCCGATCACGCCGAGTGGTATGGCCCCCAGCACGATGGTCGTTTTGCGGAAGGAATTGAACTGCAGGACCAATAGCAGGATGATGAGAAAGCCCGAAATAGGCAATTGGTCGATGACTGCCTGTAGACCGGCGGCACTGTCTTCAGCTTCTCCGCCCAACTCGTAGGAATAGCCAGCCGGCCAGGCCTGAGATGCCTCCTCCAACCATGGGTTAAACTCGTTGGTTATGTCGCGAGCGGTGAAGCCACCTCGCAGATAGGAATTGATCGTGATGGTGCGGTAGAGGTCCCGGCGCTTGATCTTGGCAAACTGCCAGCTTGGCACCAGTTCGGCGACCTGGGCCAGGGGGACCGATTTGCCACTGCTTTGGGCAAAGATATTGATCGTCTTTAATTGGCTGATGTCCAGTTCTTCGGTGTTCTGGCTGCGCAACATGATGGGCAGGCTCTCTTCGCCCTCGCGAAAGTCTCCGGTCTCGAAACCAATAAGGGCAGTCTGCAGGGAGAGCGCAATGTCCTGATTGGACAGTCCTGCGCGACGGGCCTTGGCCTCATCTATTTGTACCACCAACTTTTTGAGTTTAGGCCCCCAGTCATCCTCAATGTTGAGGGTGCCGGGAATTTCATTGAGCTTGCCTCGGATCTCCTCCGATATGCGAAAAAGCACATCGGGATCAGTGCCACTCACACGAACCTGGACGGGTATTCCCGAGCCACCCCCCTGCTTGAGGCGCTGCGCTTTGACGACCGCATCGGGCAGGTGGTAGAAGGCAAACTCATTGAGGGCATCGATGACGGCCTGATTGTCATCGCCCGAGGTAGTGTTGACGAGGATGTGGGCGTAGTTGGACTGTGGCTGAGACCGCTGGTAGCCAAGATCGTAGCTTTGGGGTCCCTCTCCGACAAAGGAGGTCCAGGACTTGACACCGGTGGTTCGCTCGTCATTTACCTGTAATTCGTCCTCCAAAAAGCCTTCCAATTGTTCAATAACAGCTTCACTGCTCTCGATGGCGGTGCCCACTGGCAGGTTGATGTCCACGGTGATGAGGTTGCGCTCAGAGTCGGGGAAAAATATGAAAGGCAGTTGCCCGAAGCCAAATAACGACAGCACGAAAGCTCCCATGATTACAATCAAAAACAGCACAGGCCGCTTCAGGACCGGCACAAGAATTTTGATATAGGCCTCATTGATCCGGTCGAACATGCTGGGCTTTTCCTCCGAATCCGCTGACTGCTGCTTCACCTTGATCAGCACCGTCGCCAGTAGCGTGACGACCGTGAGGGCCATGAGCCAGGAAGACAGCAACGCCAGCGAGATCACCACAAAGAGGGAGCCAACCACTTCTCCCAGGGTAGATTCGGCGAGGAAGAAGGACAGGAAAGCAGCCGAGGTAGTCAGGGAAGAAATAAGCAGGGGAATGGCCAGCTCTTTGGAGGCGCCAATAGCAGCGGTGGTGGCTTTTTCCCCCTTTTCCATCTTGACCATGATGGACTCGGCGATCACGATGGCATTGTCTACCAGCATGCCCAGGGCCATGATGAGAGCGGCCAGCGAGACTTTGTTCAACCCTACGCCCAGCAGTCCCATCATGAAGATGGTACAGATAATGGCCAGAGGAATCAGACTGGCTACTACCACACCTGTGCGGAATCCCAGGAAGAGCAGCATGGTCACCAACACGATCACCACCGACTGCCCGAGATTCCCGACAAAATCCATAATGGATTGATCCACCACGACATCCTGAGAAGCTGCGCGAAAGGTTTCAATGCCCACCGGAAAGATCCGCTGTAGGCTATCGAGGGTACGGTCGACTTCTTTTCCTAGCTGAACGATGTTGGCCCCCTCTTTTAGCGCTACCGAAACGGCCAGTCCCTGTTTGCCATTTACCCGCACAATGCGCTCGGTGGGGGTTTCGTAGCCTTTCCGGATAGTTGTGATATCCCCCAGGAACACGGTTTCCCCTCGCTGACCGATGGGAATGATGAGGTTTTCCAAATCCTCCAGTGACTCAAAGTTTCCCGTTGGTTCCAAAATGATGCGTTCCTCGTCCAGGCTGACCTGCCCCCCTGGAAAGAGGATGTTGGTCGAAGAGATGATGTTCTGCAGTTGCCCGGCAGTCAGGCCGTACTGAGCCAGCACGGCGTGTTCAAATTCCACCATGACCTGTGCTTCCTGTTTTCCCATAACGCTCACACGTGAAGCATTGGGCAAACGGATCAGGTTGTCTTTGATGACATCGGCATATTCCTCCAGTTCCGCGTATTCAAACCCATCTCCTTCCACTCCCACCATGATGCCATACACCACCCCGAGGCCCTCATCTTTCAGGTCAGGATCCTGTATGTTGTCGGGCAGGTCAGGCCGCAGGGTTTCCAACTTTCTGCGCACCCGGTCCCATATGGCCTGTAGCTCGTCTTTTTGCACATCCTGCTTGAGAGAAACCTTAATAATCGACACCCCCGTTCGGGATTCACTGGTCATATAGTCCAGTTCAGGGATTTCCTGAATCACATCCTCTATGGGGCTGGTGATCAGCGCTTCCACCCGTTCAGGCCCCGCACCCGGAAAGACCGTTACGATCTGTGCCACCCGTACGGTGAAGGGGGGCATGTCGTTGCGCTCCAGGCCGTTGTAGGTGGATATCCCCAGCGCAACCAGCACAGCCAGCAGGGTGAAGGTTACGCGGTTGTTATTGAGGGAGAGTTGTGTGAGGTTCACAGTGTAGGTTTTGTGAATATGGGAGAAGAAGGTTCTTGGTCTGGGTGAAAAGTCAAGCTCCAACAACAGGGAATGTCAACTTTTTGTCCTTCACCCAACCTATTGAAGCAGGGTAACGGTCATCCCATCAAGCAGAGAATTGAGCCCCGCTGTGGCAATGCGATCACCTTCCGAAAGTCCGGATTTGAGAACAAACCCCTCCGTACTTAGGGTACCCAGCTCGACAGGCGTCTCGGCAACGGTAAGGGTGTCACCGGTGCCCTCCAACTTGTACACAAACCGCTGCCCCTCGGCATTTTCACGCACTGCCTTGGCCGGTAGGAGAATGGGTTCGCTGTCCCCGGTTTGCAACGTCAGGGGAAACTGGATTTCTGCTGACAGGCCAGGACGAATGGCCGCAATTGGCTCCAGAAAGCGGGCCCTGGCAGGGTAAGTAGCGGCATTTCCCTGTGAGAAAGCCACCTCGGTGATTTCTCCGTCAAAGACCTGACCGGACAAAACCGACAGGCGAATTTTTACCCGCTGACCTTCCCTGATCAACCCCACGTAGCTGCCAGCTACCCCGAAGATAACCTCGGGATTTCCTTCCGAGCTCAACAATCCTATCGGGCTGCCCGCACCTACCAACTCGCCTGCTTCCACCCCAATGCTACTGACCAGTCCATTAAAAGGAGCCAGCAAACGGGTGTAGCGAACCTGGTTTTGAGCGGCTTGTAGCTGCTTTTGGGCCGCTTCCAGTTGGGCAGTAGAAGCCTCGTAGTTACCCTTGGCCTGCTCAAATTCGCTGAGCGAAACGGAATTGTTTTCGTAGAGCCGTTCTACACGGGTATAGGTCGAACGCGCTACGTTGAGGCTGGTCTCAGCCTGCTTGACCTGCACCCGCGCCTGCTCAACCTGCAGGCTATAGTCTTCATCATCAATTGTCGCGATCAACTGCCCCTGTCGGACCTTTTGGCCATCTTTTACCTTGACACTTTCGATCACCCCTCCGACCTTAAAAGACAGAGCCGCCTCCTGATCTGACTGGGTAATGCCGGTAAAGGTGGCCGTTTCACTGGCCTGACCGGGGCTCAGGGTCAGGTATTTCACCGGGCGTACTGGTGCCGACTCCCGTATAGTATCTTCCTGACAGGCGCTTAGCAGTAGCAACAACACAATCCATGCGTATCTCATGCGTGAAAGGGATAAAAGGTGAGGGGGTAATGGCTTATGGGTTAAGGAAAACGTTTAACCTGTCTATAAAGGCTTCCTGCTCAGCAGGTTCGGCCAGGAAATAGTAAAATCCGATGGCACGCTCGACGGTGAGGAAATCCAGGAGAAAAGCGTAAACAGCATTGGAGGCCAGAATCTGCGACTGCAGGGCTGCCTCCTGGGCGTCGATCAACTGGGCGACGGGTACGATGCCCTCGCGATATCCATCCTGGGCAATAACGAGGTTTTTTTGCGCTGCCTCAGCCGCCTGACGGGCCAGGCCAATCTCAGCGTAGGAAGCGCCAGTCTGTTGCAGCGTACTCCGGATGCGCAATTCCAACTGATTTTGGAGGTCCTGTTGCTGCCGCTTGATGCGTAGCACCTCCACCAGGGCTTGCTGCTGCTGGGCCTGACGGCTGCCGCCCTGATAGAGGGGCAAGGAAAGCCCAACCCCTACGCTCCAGGTGGGGGTGGTAATGGGTTCCGGCAAGATGGCTTCAAACTGCGGGGGAACCGGCTCTTCCGACTCATAGCCTCCCTGATAGAGGTTATATCCCGAGGAGGCATTGAGGCCCAGGGTAGGGAGATAAAATGATCGTTTTCGTGAGAGCAGGAGACGCTCCTGCGCCTCCAGGCTGAGCGCCACCTGTTCCAGTTCGGGCAGGTTACGCTTACCTTCTGCCACCAGAAAATCAGATAATTCATTCAACTGGCCAGGGTATTGTAAATAGGAAAAAATCTTCTCGTCCAGCAGGCTGAGCATCTCATCTCCCAGTTCGGTTTCAGCCAAAGCCAACGCCTGACTTTGAGGCTGGTTCAGGAGCTGATTTAGGCGAAACTGAGCTGAGCGATAATTAGCCTGTGCATCATTGAGGTCGATCTTGTTAAAGGCCAACTGGGATTCCCAACGGTACACTTCCGATACCCCGACATATCCCACGGACTCCTTGTTTTGGGCAAGATTGAGGTTGATGCGGGTATTGTCCACGTTTTGATTTTGAAGTAACACGACGTTTCGCGCAAACAGGATATTGAAATAGGCTTCGGTAACTTCGAGGATCACATCCAGCTCGGTCTGATCCTGACTGGCTACTCGCGTAGCCTGTATGAGTTTCTGGATGCGAAGGTTGGCGAGCAGCGGTTCGACGAATATGGCCTGGTCCAGTTCTGCACTGGCAGCCCAGGTGTAGGGTTGGTTGGATCCAAAAGACGCCGCAGATCGGGCCTCATCAATCGCTACAAAGCTGCTGCTGATCTCCAGATTAGGCAGTAACTCCGCTACGGCCAGTTCCACTTCCTGAGCACCTGCCTGGGTTTCGAGTTCAGCGATTTGATAGGTGAGGTTTTGGGTCAGGGCCTTGTCAATGACTGATCGCAGGTTGACGGTATTTCCTGCTGGTTGCATGGCTACATTCAGCAGGCGTGCCTTCCCAAATGCCTCCCAGGAGGGATAGGTACCGCTTTGCTCCACAGTTTGCAGGTTGATGACAAAGTCATCACCGGCATCGACCGTGGCGACGGGCTGCTCGCTGGCATTTTCGCCTTCGAGGATGGCCAGGGCATTGAGTGCGATGCGACGGGCCAGGATTTGGCCGGATTGATTGGGAGCCCGACTGGCCATGACTCCTTCTTCCACCTGCTGGCTGCCAAGCATCGAAAAGGTAGGCAGGCCACGAAGGCTCAGGGCTTCGAAGAGTTGGGGGCGCTTCTCAGCAGGAAATTCCCTCCCCAATGGCAACAGGTAAACAGCATCTGTTTCAGGTGGAACCTGAGCCACAATGTCGTCAACATGGGAGGTATTGATGCGGAGTAAGCTAACGGTTTCGCCCTCCTGCCCCATAGTAGTCAGATTTTGTGCAAAGGCCGCATCCAGTTCCACCAGTTGCTCATCTACGAGAATGACCAGATTGGTAAAAGGAAGCATCATCCTCAGATAATCCAGGTCTTCCTCTACATCAAAGGGGTTGAGGATGTAATTGAGGTTGGGTACCCCCGAGGTCCCTTCCTCCGTCATGGGAAGACCTTGTAAGGCAGGGTCCAGGACTGTGCCGATGATGACAGGCACGGGATAACCCTTCCTGCGGATGAGTTCCTGGCTTACGGCGGGCCCGAGGCTGATGAGCAGGTCGGGAAGCTCCTGTGGGGCTTCTTTTGCCGTAAAGGTCTCAAAGGTGAGGTTCATCCGGCCTAGTGCTACCGCAGAAAGCTCCTGCTGAACCATTCCGGCCAGGGACTGAAGTTGCTCCCCGTCTTCCACCAATATGCGTACCCGGTAGCTATCTTGTGCCCAAAGAAACTGAAAGGCCAACAGACCTAGAAGTAAAAGGCGGTTCATGTGGATGTTTTTTGGTAAGGTAAAATGCCGCGCCATCAGGGCGTATCTGGAGGAGTAACGGAAATGCGCCAGTTTGAGACTTCATAGCTTTTACACGCTTATTCCTGCATTTTCATTCACCTAAAGAAACGCATTTAATATGAGGTAAAAGTAAAGGAAGCCAGCCGGGCATAATTCTCCGATGGGTTTGCCTTTGGCACTACGGGATCAGTCTTGGCTTCCTTGTCTGCATAGTTCACCGCAAAGATATAATGATCGCTAAGGGTAATTCCTCAACATATGTTGAGAGATGCAATGATTTATGCTCATGTATTTGGCCTGGCAGTTTCTCCGGCTGGCATGTGCGTTGGAAAAATTGGGGTAGAGGTACCCCTCAGATGCAACTTTGATGTCCAGGCGGACCTGCGGGCCGCCCCTCCGAGGTTTTCGAAGACACCTTAACCTGAAAACGGATTCAAGATAGCCTTCATGGACTTTTTTCCTACCTCCTTCACCGGCGAATACCCTTTGGGCATTTCCTGCACTCCTACCTCCTCGGCATATTGCTGATAAGCTGACAACATGACCTGGAACATGAGGGGATTCTCGCTTGAGATGTCGCGGGTCTCTCCAGGGTCAAGGACAAGGTTGTACATCCTCCACTTGCCATCTCCTAGTGGGATATTGTTCCTCACAATCTTGTAGCCTCCAAGGAAGTAGGCAGCACTCGCCCCGGCTTCCATTCCGAGGCCCTCATCTACCGCATACACCGGGGTGTTGGGGTCTATGATATGGGGTAGCAAGCTATGCCCCAAAATGGGAACGTACCCCTCATTAGCCTGGGTGGAGATACCGACAATGTCATAGATGGTGGGGGCGATGTCGGCGATATAACAAAACGAGCCGGAAACTTCGCCCTCAGGAATCCCTGGACCCGCCATGACCAGGGGCACTCGCAAGCCTCCCTCACCTGTGTAATACTTGAAGAAGGAAAATGGACCTACCAGCGCTGAGGCGGATTCGGGCCCAATGCCACCGTAATAGCGCTTTCCGCCCCGGGTATCCAGGTCCCGATGATAGCCATGCCGCCTTGCCCATCGGCTGTTCGCCAATTGTTGATAATCCCCCCCATCCGGCCCATTATCTGAGGTGACGATGAATATCGTATTCTCTGCCAGTCCCTGCTCCTCCAGATAGCTCAGGTACCTGCCTATGTGAAAATCCATGACTTCCAGCATTCCGGCTAGCATGGCCATGTCTCGGGCGTATTCTTCCTGTATTTCCGCAGACAACTCATCCCATTTTTGAAACTCATCAAACACAGGATTCATCTCTGCTTCCTGAGGAATGATGCCCATTTCCCTGGCTTTCTGGAGGCGAGCTTCTCTGATGGAGTCCCAACCTTTCTGGTAAACGGATAGGTAGGGAGTTGCAAATTCCGCAGGGGCCTGTAGGGGAGCGTGTACTGCCTGGAAGGGGAGGTAAGAGAAAAATGGCTGCGAGGATTCGGTTTCCTCTTCATGAAAGCGGATCAACTGGTCCACATAATATTCGGAGGAGTAAAAGTCTTCGGGCAAATCTGTTGGCTCTCCATCCTGGAACCATTGGACCTCGGCTTTGAAGGGAAGGTATCCCACCTGCTCATAGTTGTCGGCTCCCGAGCCTGACAGGATAAAGGAGCGATCGAATCCCCGCTTGTTGGGTAGGGTGTACTCATCATACCCCAGGTGCCACTTTCCTGCGACATAGGTGTTGTAGTCAAGTTCTTTCAGGCGAGTTGCGATTGTTTGCACCCGGTTGTTCAGCACGCCTTCGTACCCTTCTATGCTTTGGTAGGACTTGGGCAGCATCTCGGGGAGATTGGCGACTCCTGCCAAGTGGCTGTCTGAGCCAGTCATGAGCATGGCCCTGGAAGGAGCGCAGGTGGGAGAGGCATGCAGGTTGGTGAACATCATTCCCTGCGAGGCCAGTCGGTCAATGTTGGGGGTGCGGGCCTCTCCGCCAAAGGCTCCAAAGTCCATCAACCCGGCGTCGTCCACCAGGATCAGGACGATGTTAGGAGGGGTCGATTCCTGATCTGACTGTGCCGAGGCGGGATAGATGGCTCCCCATAGCATGAGGAGCACGATGGTAAGACGCTTGTTCATTTTATTCGGATTGGTGCCTACAGTTTGGAGAGAACTTCCATGATCTTCTGGGAAGTTTCGTGCCCTGAGTTCTGGTTTTGTCCCGTTACAAACCGTTCTTCTTCATCGACTACGGTGAGGGTTTCAAAGAAGTCTCTCCTACCCGTGCTGCACTGATAATTGGCACCCGCCTTTTTGAGTTCTTCTTCTGGATGAAGTGGAGTAAATTCAATGCCCAACTGATCCAACTGTCCCTGGGTCACGCCAGTCATGGTGCGGCCCTTGATCAGGGGTTCACCCAGGGTGTCTTTGGCAGGCGGGAACGCCAGGGCTCCATGGCAGACGCTGCCAAAAATAACGTCGGAATGGTAGTAGGCGTCCGACACTTTTTCTCCCAGTTCATCAGATCCCATGTCGTAGGCTGCTCCCCAGCCTCCTGCAAAAAAGACCACATCATATTCCTTGAAATCTACCGAGAAGACCGGAATGGAATTGTTGACTTTCTCCTGAAAGATATCGTCTTCCAAAAAGCGCTCGTCCTCATCGGCCCGAATCGCCCTTTTGAAGGATTGGGGATCAATCGGAATTTCCCCTCCCTGGATACTGGCCACATGCACTTCCATGCCTCCAAAATCCTGAAATTCATAGTAGGGAATCGTCATTTCAGACGCAAAAACACCGGTGGCATCTCCTGTGGTCTCGCCAGGTTTACTGAGTACCGCATGGCTGGTAGTGACGATCAGGGCCTTTTTGCCAGTGAGGTCAAAGGTTGCACTGTCATAATCCGGGTGTACCCCCCGGGATTTCAAAATAGAGGCACAGCCTGACAGTGTCATGAGCACAGCCGTCAGGAGGAGAGCGGAAATAGAAACGCTGGTATTCATGTGTAGGTAGTTGGAAAGAATTAAATAGGTATGAAGTCTTGTCCTGTCGCAGATCCCGAGCGAGACTCGGGGAGCGGAGCCGAAGGAACGGAGGATATGGAGGCAAATTGCCGTTTGAGTCCTTCAGACCCTTCGGCTGCTACTTCGACTTCGCTCAGCACAAGGCTCAGGGCAGCGCCTTCGTTTCCTCCAGACCTCTTGGTTATGGTTATTTATGGGCTCCTACTTATAGGATTGAAGTAGGCCCAAAATGATTTCAAACATTTTAGCTGAACTCCGGCTCAATCCACCACAAACACATCTCCATCATTCGCCAGGTGAATAGGCCCTTCATAGGCTTTCATTTCCTCCAGGTACAGCTTCCTGAACAACCGATTGTCGGGGGCGGGGGCCAAATGGTTCAGCACGAGCTTTTTCACCCTGGCCTGCTGGGCCAGATCGGCTACTTCGGCAGGGCTGCTGTGGTAGTCCTGAATGTCGTGGACCAGGGTGGCGTTCCGCTCCTGACCAACTTCTCTTAGGGCAGCTTCGATCTTCCGCTGCACCGACATCAGCATTACTTCATGCACCAGGAGGTCGCAATCCTGGGCCATCTCTTGCAACAGGGCGTTCTTTTTGGTGTCGCCACTCAGTACCACTTTTTTGCCGTTGTACTCGATGACGTAGCCCACGGCGGGTTCGATGGGCTCATGAGCCACATCGACGGCGGTGATTTTGATGCCGTCCTGCTCAAACACCACTTTGGTGGTGTTTTGCGCAATCTGAAATTCCTGCGGAATGCCCTTCCCCAGTGTAGTATCCATGATCGCGGGGCCGTGGTGGGCCAGTCGGTAGGGGTTGTCAATGGCCACATAGGCGTTGGCCGCCGCGACCAGTTTGTTCAGGGTGGGCGGGCCGTACACCGGCAGTTCATGGGTTCTGCCCAGCATCCACGATCGACTGATCAGGTTGGGAAGCCCCATCATGTGATCCGAATGGTAGTGGGTGAAAAAGATCCCGTCCAGTTCCTCCAGCGGAATCCCCAGGTTCTCGCACTTTTGGACCACGCCAGCTCCGACATCAAACATGAAAAAATAGCCATTGACAAACACGGCGGTGGCGGTCTGCACCCGTTCCCCCGGTAGGGGCGTAGCCGTACCCACGGTCACCACGGTGATGCCCACTGTGCCCTGTGTATAAGCAGGGGGCTGATCATTGGCGATTTGTTTCTGGATGGCGGTAGTGAGGACGGCTTCTGAATTGCAGCCTATCAGCAGGATTAGGCTGAGGGCTGTCAGGGCTTGGGGGATGGGGGTTCGCATAAAATCTATTTGTTTGAGGGTGGGGTGCGGGGACAAGCTTCTACAGGCGTACCTGAGCAGAGGCCCAGGCGCTCCAGCCTCTCGCTGTGGTGTAGGCGAGTAGGTCGGTTTGCAGGGATAATTTTAAATTTGGCTCGTCTGTTTGAGCCAATAAAGGCAAGGTTCCCAGCCAGAGTAGCAGGGAACAAATGAAGAATTGTTTCATCACTTTTAGTGGGTTGAACACCCACAAAGCTAGAGAAGGAGGCCCTCAAAAGCCTTCAACATATGTTGAGAATTTCCTCGAAATTACCCACGCTCCTTCCGAATCCGGCTGAGCTGAGTAGGCGTGATGCCAATCATGGAGGCGATGGCCCGCAGGGGAAATTTATTCAACAACTTGGGGTTTCTCTCCAGGATAAATTGATAGCGATCCTTGGCAGAACCGGTGAGAAATAGCATCAACCATTTGCCCATCTCGACTGTGCGGTCGGCGGTGTACTCCCGGATCAGGATATTAAGCGTCAGATTACTGTCCAGCAGGTCTTTTATAGCGGCATAGGGTGCCACCAGCATTCTGGAATCCTCACAAAACCTGAAGGCAAGATTGCTCTTTTCCAGGGTCCTGGCACTGATCATGTCGAAAATAAAGTGGGAATGGGAGATCAATCGACCCGATATCTCGTCTCCATTGTCTTTTACGATGACCGACTTGGCACTTCCCTCCACCAAAAATCCTATTTCCTTTGCGATGACATGCGCCATCTTGAAGTAATCCCCTTTGGCATAGGACTTTTCTTCAAAGAGATCCAGAATTTCTGCAATCTCAGCATCCCGAGGGTGCTTGACGTGGAGCCTGATAAAATGCTCAAATGAGGCTTTCATTTTTTGAGGGGGAAGTCTTTGAGAATAGGTAACCTCAGTCCCACTCTTTTTGTTGCAGCATTCGGACAATCACCTTCTCTACATGGCCTACCACCCCAGCTGCAATGAAAAATTAGGCGTGATGCCAATATCATAGCGCTCATATGTGCTCAATTCCCCGATGCCTCCACGGCGCATTTCGACCCAGGTGCCGCGCTCAATGGGGTTTTTGCGGTTGTAAAGATTCATCACCCCGATTGCTGCAGAAAGCCTCCATCTCCGACTCTCATTTTCGGGCAAATTGTAACGAATTGTTGCGTCGAGGTGGTGCTGTGGGGATAGCCTTTCGCCCAGATATTCTTCAAAAATCAGCAACGGACGCGGCGGACTCCCAGGTTCCGGTCCTGTCTGCAGGCTAAAGTCCACGATCTCGGTGTAAGGGAGGCCACTTCGCAGGTACCAACCAAGAGAAGCTTCGAATCCCTGGTAATTCCAGACATTTACCCAACTGAGCTGATGCCGCTGATCGTAGGCCGCTGGGAACTCACTGTCCGTAAATCGCTGGAAGTAGTAGTTCACCCGGCTGAGCGAATAGCTCAACCAACTGCTGTAATGGGGCCAGCGTTTTTTGACCAGCAGGTCCATGCCCTGGGCGATGCCATCCCCCACGTGGTAGCGCACCTGCCCCTGGGTGCTGACATCAAAGCCATACGCCAGTGAAGTCAGGCCCTTGAGCTGCTTGTGATAAACCTGCAAATCTATCACCCAGGAAACTGGCTGCCAGAGTAGCCCTATCTGTCCGTGGGTAGCGGCCAGAACCGGATCGGCAGCGTCGGCAGCCATAAGCCATATCGGCAGGTCAATTCCCGCCGGCTCCCCGCGCAATTCGACCAACTGGCTGACAAACTGAAAGTACTGGCCTACCTGCCCTTGCAGGATCAGCCCTGGCCCCAGACGCAGCCACGCATCGGCACGAGGCTCCCAATAGCTGCGTTTTTTGATGCCAAAATAGCTGTACCTCAACCCCAGATGTCCTCCCCAGCTTTCGCGGACTTTGGGTCGCCAGGTGAAGTAGCCCACGTGCAACGGACTCTGATAATCGTCGCCTTCTGCAAGCCTTGGCACGCCATCGCCCCACTGCCGGATGTTGTACCCGACCTCGTAGCGATATCCCTGATAGCCAGCATTCAGGCTCCATCCCTGGCGGGAAAGATACCGCTGATTCAGTTGCCACTGGTACTCGGCCAGACGGTTGTAGCGTAGCCCATCCAGGCTGGTGCGGTTCCCCTGCCCCCATTGCACGGCATACTGATAGTCTTCCTGGTATTGACCCCCGACCAGCAACACTTCGCTTCTCCAGCGAGGGTTCCATTCATGGCGGTAGCGCAGGCTGACTCCCTGAGATTGGGTCATAAGGGAATCTTCGCTCTGATTTGAGTTTCGTTGGTCGAAAATGGAATCCTGAAAAGCGTCCCGGCTTGCCATCAGCGCCAGATTGAGTTCGTCTTTCGGCGAAGGCTGCCAGTTCAGGTTTACCTGTCCATCCCAGAACCGGATCTGATTGTCAATCTGGATCGAGGCTGGCAGGTTGTAGGAATCCAGTCCCTGAAACAGAATTCCCTGCTGCACCCGCTGGGTATAGCGCTGATAAGTCGCCGTCTCCCACACATCATGAATGGAATGACGCAGCGAATAGGAAAACCGAAGTTTTTGTTCTTTCCCCAAAGCTGTAATCCCCTCGGTATGAGCCAGTAAGCCATTTATCCCGGCCCCGAATTGTGGTCCTTCATCTGGAGAGAACACCAGGGTCCCCATGTCGATCACTCCGGCAATCCGGTTGCCATTCGCAGCGTCAAAGCCCCCGCGATAGACTCTGGCCTGCCCTATGGCCTCGGGATTGAAGCCGCTGACCATCCCGAAGAAATGGGTGCTGTGGTAGATGGGAATGTCTTCCCACAGAATGAGGTTCTGATCAGGAGCCCCGCCCCGTATGTATAGCTGCGAAAGTTCCCCATTCGGGCTGTTGACACCGGGGAGAAACTGGATGCTGCGCAATACATCGGCCTCCACCTGTCCGGGCAAATCGGCCATTTTGCGGGGCAAAAGTTGCGTCGCACGTCCCTCCTCGACAAGGTTGATTCCATCGGTGAGATAATCTGTGATGTGGACGGTGGTTACGGCAAGGGGAGTCGGCGAAAGCGTCCACACCAGACACCCTTTGCTCAGGAACTCCCCGACTTCCACATATTTCCGCTGATATCCGGCGTAGCTCAGCACGAGGGTATCCGACGGCGAGGCTTCGGCCCTCCAGTCAAAACTGCCTTCCTCATCGGCATTGGTTCCCTGCGTCCCATTCCGGAGAAAAAGAGTGGCCCAGGGGAGCGGCTCACCCGTTTCCGCATCAACCACCTGCCCACAAAATCGTTGCAGCAAGGGATTGGGGGCTTCCAATCGGGTAAGCACGACAAATCCTTCACCAATCACCTGATAATCAAGAGGCTGATCGCGCAACAAGGCGGCCAGCAAGGTCGGCATATCAGAGGCTTCGACGGACTGCGTGACGGTGAGTCCAGCCAGGTCCTGGATCTGGTACGAGAAGTTCCAGCTGGAGGTCTGTTCCAGGGTGTGCAATGCTTCGCTGAGAGACTGCCCATTTCCAGGAACACGAAAGGTCTGTCCCTGGATTCCCAGGGAAAATAATAGGGCTACTCCTGTCCAGAACCACCTACGCCAACTCCTAATCATTCTTCTGGCTTATGATCACCTGGTCGTTTGCTATGCGAAAATCAAAGCTCCCAGTCCCCAGCAAGCTTAGCAGGGCGGTTTCCAGATCGCTGTGTGGAAAGCGATAGTTCCCCACTCCATCGAGGTTCACTCCTTCGGCCTGAATCGTTACGCCAAACTGACGTTCCAGTTCGGCCAAAGCATGAGCCAGTGTTACACCATCCAGACGGGTTATCCCTAGCTGCCAACTGGGTACATTATCTGCCTCGACGGATTCTTTTGCAAGCGACGTTCCGGCGATGGCGGTCCTTTCGCCGGGGCCAAGTTCTACCCGCTCGCCCTCGACCGTAACGGCCACCCGGCCTTCGAAACACTGCACCTGAATGCTCCCTTCACGGGCGCGCACGTTGAAGGCAGTGCCCAGCACTCGAACTTCGCCCAGGTCGGTAGACACGATGAAAGGTTCGCCTTTTTTCACCTCGAAGAAGGCTTCCCCCGCCAATTCTGCTCGTCTCTCTCCTTCCTCTACGGTGAAATCCAACTTGGACTCAGCGTTGAGGACTGCAGAGGATCCATCGGCCAACTTCACGGTTTGGGCTTCCCCTGCTCCTGCCATAAAGTGCTGTTGCTGAGCACTTTTTGGCCACAACCACAGCGCCAGCACCAGCATCACTGAGGCGGCTGCGGCTACCCAGCCCCAGACAGGCAGGCCCAAACTCCGGACCTTAGCCCCGGGCTGTTGCTTACTGGCCAGCACCCGCTTGAGCATGGCTTCCTGATCAAAAGTGGGGGGGCGCCAGCCTTCGGTATCGGCATACAGGCGTGCCAGTTCGGGGTATTCGGGCCGCTGCTCAAATTCCTTCTGCTCCTCGGGATTCAGGGTTCCCGCTATCCACTTATGTAACAGTTCGTCATGTGTCATGGATTAATTTATTTGATGGTCAGCTTGAAGACCGGATGAGACGGCAATCACCTACCTGGGTTAGCGGATTTTGGGAGAAATGTTGCGAAGGGTGTTGAGGGCATTGTAAATGCGTTTTTCCACCGCTTGCCGACTGATGCCCAGCATATCGGCAATTTCATGATAGGTTTTGCGATCCATGCGACTAAGGAGAAAAGCCACCCGCTGCTTTTCAGGCAAGGCAGAAATCGCAGCTTCCAACGTCTGCCTGAGTTCTGATTCTTCCAATAAATATTCCGGGTCCTGACCTTCCTGTGGGTTCTGAGCCTGTTGATAGTGGTTGAATTTCAGGCGGACCTTTTGATGCTCATAATGATTGAGCAGCAGGTTGTTAGCAGTTCTGAACACATACCCCCGCACTGTTTCGTAGCCAACATCCCGGCAGTGATTCCACATGCGGATAAAGGCCTCCTGCGTCAGGTCCCCGGCGAGATCAGTGTCCCCGGTCTTATAATACAGGTAGTTATGCAGCGTCTCCGCGTAGTCGCGAAACACCTGGGAAAAGACCAGTTCATCACATAGGGAAGGATCAGATTGGGGCATATGCGTGTAATAATGGAGGCCAAATCTCAATTTGACACTACGAAAAATAAAAAAAATTTGATCCCGAGGTAGGTATTAGGTCATCAGGTCGGTCTTTACGCCGAATTCTCCATAAAAACGACGACAATACTGATGAAACAAATCACCCTGTTGATGATGGCTGCCCTCACCCTGGTAGCCTGCGTAGAAGACCCCGACCAGCCCTGCGCCTCTCAGACCTGGTACCAGGATGCCGATAACGACGGCCTTGGAAACCCAGACGTAAGTCTTTCTGATTGTGAGCAGCCTACTGGCTACGTTGCCAATGCCGATGATGACAACGATGTCTGCGCAGAAAATGTAGATGAATGTGGCGTCTGCGGGGGAACCGGTGCCCCGACCTGGTACGCCGATACCGACGAAGATGGCCTGGGTGACCCTCAAAATACCCTCAGCGACTGCGAACAACCTTCCGGCTACGTCGCCAATGCCGATGACGCAGACGACACGGTAGATGACAACCTATCCCCCATCGAACGGGCGTTTGCAGGGCGCATCGACCTCAGCAACCTCCTCAACTATGCCAATCAGGCAGTGCCCAACTACATCACCCGCGACAACACCGACCGCAACGAAATTACCGATGCAGGAGCTACGCTGGGCTGTGTCCTTTTTTATGACAAAAGCCTCTCGGTGGACAATACCATCGCCTGCGCCAGTTGCCACAAGCAGAAGGAAGGCTTCGGCGACCGCAGCCTGGCCAGTACCGGTGTAGCAGGCACGACAGGTCGGCACTCCATGCGACTGATCAACGCCCGCTTCGGAGACGAGACGCGCTTCTTTTGGGACGAACGAGCCATGAGCCTGGAGAGTCAAACGACCATGCCGATTCAGGACCATGTCGAGATGGGATTCAGTGGACAGGATGGGGATCCTGGTATTAATGAGCTGATCGTCAAGCTGGAAGATATAGACTACTACGAGGAACTGTTCACCTTTGTCTATGGCGACGCGGCCATTACCGAAGCCCGGATGCAGGATGCCCTGGCCCAGTTTGTCCGCAGCATACAGAGCTTTGATTCGCGCTTTGACGCAGGTCTGACCGCTCGCAATGGAAATCTCGCTGCCAATTTCCCCAACTTCACGGCGGAGGAAAACCTGGGCAAAACACTCTTTCTCACCCCTCCAGGTGGCCCCAATGGAGGTGGAGCAGGTTGTGCAGGCTGCCACCAACCGCCCGAATTCAGCATCGACCCAGCATCTCTGAACAATGGCGTCATTGGGGTGATCGGCGATCCCGAATTGGCTGATGTTACCGTTACCCGCACACCGACGCTGCGCGACATGATCGATCCTTTTGGCAACCTGAACGGTGCCCTGATGCACGATGGCAGCCTGACAACTCTCCGCGACGTCATCGACCACTACAACGACATCAGCATTGACCAGGCCAATACCAATCTTGACCCTAGGCTAAGTGGCGCGGCCCCGGGTCCTGGAAATCCCCCGGGACAGGGCCAAAACCTCGATCTCACCGAGGGTGAAAAGGATGCCCTCGTGGCTTTCCTGGAGACACTCGGCGGCACCAATGTGTATACCGACGAGCGCTGGAGCGATCCGTTTCGGAATTAAAGTAGAAGTGGAGGAGGTATGAAGTATATGGAGGGAATGAAGGTTTGTGGCCTTCATTCCTTCCTTTTTGGGGGTGTTCTGGGCGAACCTGCGGGTCGCCCCTACCGGGATACGGTATTGGGGCTGCCATACATGCATGTGCGTCAGAGACGCTAAGCCTGGACGTTTCGCTTTTCAAAAGCTCACGAGCGAATGCGACATTGTCGCATTTTTTACGGCAACCTTCTGGGCGAACCTGCGGGTCGCTCCTACCGGGATACTGGGCGAATATTATTCGCCCCTACCAGGTAATGGCGTCGCGGGCGGCTCCTCGGGTTACCTGGACTTTGCTTTCGTCCAGGCCGTCTATGACCAGGTTGATGCTGGAAGATAGTGGACCAAGTACGCGCACCCAGGATTCGGCATCATTGGCGAAGAGGACCGATTCCACGCTGACGTTTTGGGTGTTGTAAAAGGTGATCCCGGCTCCTTTTTGTTGGGTAAGCTGGATATCGCTGAAACTCAGACCATCCCCGTCGATCACCGTGATGCCATACTCGGTGTCGAAGGTCGCGTCTTTCAGCGTTACGTTTTGCAGGTTCATCTCAGGAAGTCCCTGGAACTTCGCTGCAACTTTAGAACTGGCCACGTTGATGCGTTCCATGTGAATGTTTCGGAAAGAAGGGGTCTCCTCGGTAACGGGCATCAGGGTTTCGTCGCGGGCCTCGGTCTCGGCACTTTGACCTTCTTCCAGAATGGGAGAATTGCCACCGTAGAAGAGGTTGAAGCGAATGGCCTCGGTAGGGATATCGATCATGTCGATGTCGGTGATGTAAATGTGCTCCACTACCCCACCCCGGCCGCGGGTGCTCTTGAAACGCAACCCGACATCGGTTCCCATGAACGTGCAATGGGTAACACGGACATTGCGCACACCGCCGGACATTTCGCTGCCGACGACAAAACCACCGTGGCCATGGTAAACAGTATTGTGCGACACGATGACGTTCTCGGTGGGCATGCCGCGACGGCGTCCGTCCTCGTTTTTGCCCGACTTAAAGCAGATCGCATCGTCGCCTACGTCGAAGGTGTTGTTGTAGATGAGCACATTCCTGCAGGACTCCAGGTCCAGGCCGTCGCCATTCTGCGAATACCAGGGATTGCGGACGGAGAGGTTGCGGATGATGACATTCTCGCACATCAGGGGATGAATGTTCCAGGCGGGAGAGTTCTGGAAAGTCGGGCCGTCAAGCAGAACATTTTTGCACTTGACCAGGCTGACCATCACCGGGCGCAGGTAGTCCTTGATCGCCTCAAACTGCTCGCGATGAGAGAGGTTGGGCACGTTGAAATTGTTGCCGCGGCTTTCAGCGTCTTTGTATTCCTGCGAAGGGTACCAGATCCGGTCATCGTCGCTGACTACTCCCCCGGAGGCCACAAGTTTGTTCCAGGCCGAGGGGGCCATTTTGCTCTTTTTGACCGGACGCCAGGCTTCACCCGAGCCATCAAACACTCCATCACCCGTGAAAGCAATGTTCTCAAGGTTGCGGCCATTGATCGGGGACATCGCACGGTAGGTTTCGAGTCCTTCAAAGCTCGTTTCCACCAATGGGTATTCGTCCTTGTTTTTGCTGAATAACACAAGCGCTCCGGACTCGGTATGAATGCGCAGGTTGCTGGTCAGCGTGATGGGACCTGTGAGCCATATGCCACGGGGTATGATCAGGGTCCCGCCGCCGTTGCCCGATATGTCTTCGATGGCTTTGGCAAATGCGTTCGTGTTGCTGGTCGCACCGTCACCTACTCCGCCAAAGTCGGCAATGGAAACTTCATAAGCTGGAAAAGTTGGAGCCTCCACACGAGGCATTTCGAAGGGTAAATCGGCGTATAGTTCGTCGATGGTAGGTCCTTCCGGGTCTGGCTCATTGGTAACTGGCGCCTGACAGGCAAATAGCGAAAGGAACAGCAAAACGGGAATTAAACGAATGGCAGTACTCATGGAGTAGCAATGATTTGGGTTAGAGGGAATGGCTGTGCATCCCTCAATAAGGGAATTTACGGCCAAAGGCAGTCTTCCAAACTTTTGCTTTGGGCGTCATTTTTAAAGAAAAGGGCACGAAGGGGGTGGGGAGGGGTATATGGGGTATATGGGGTATATGGGGTATATGGAGTGTATGGAGTGTATGGAGTGTATAGAGTGTATGGAGTGTATGGAGTGTATGGAGTGTATGGAGTGTATGGAGTGTATGGAGTGTATGGGATATATGGGCAGGAAATGGGATTTTTTCCCTATGAACCATACATTTTCCTCAGCGCAGGAACTGCAAGACTCGGTTGGCACAAGCATACTGTTTCAACGGGCGTCTGTAGGTCCAAAAATGGATTTTTAATATGCTTCCTCTGAAAGTGTTATGTCGCCTCCCCGTTTCAC
>CAYFIR010000087.1:0-29402 GCA_964343195.1 uncultured Bacteroidia bacterium
TCTGCGAACGAGATCTCGGCGCAAAAGGAGGAGGTTATTTTTCTCGCGTTACTTACGTAAAAAGAAGAAACAGTTATGTCTACTCATGATTCCTTCCAACATATTGCCTGGCAGCCTCTTTTGGATCACCTTTCTGAGTCTGATCTTCATCGGAACTGATAGTTCAGCTCAGGCATTCAGGCAGGATACCTTGCTGGGGTTTTATTCTGGCGGGGGAATACCAGATACAATCATCAAGTCAACCGACGCGGGTTCGGGAGCAAGTTCAAGCTTCGTACTCGTCAAGTCTGCCAAGGCACATGAAGAAATCGAACTCGGATACACCTTTTGGTACTACGACTTCACGAATCTGCTCTCCATTCCGTCCGGCTGGGATCAAGCCAAATGGCAGCCATTTCACCCAATTGTCGACTCTATCTTTGGATTTGAACAGGCTCTCAGTGGGACGGAGCCGGATTTTCAATGGCTGTTGGCGGGCTATAAACATCGAAGGGAAGGCGATAGCCTGTTTTCAACCTACTACACTGTACCACAGACCTGGAATCCGATGCCTATTGCAAGGCCCACCTCAGGCTGGTATCACCTGGAAGGAGATAAATATGCACTATTGGGAGAATCTCTGTATCAGGATTCCTACTACCGCCAGCAGTATGCAACTTCCCGGGAAGGCTGGCTGAGGTACAATGGCCACAATCACTTTTTGGCTTTCATAGGGCTGAGAAGGAGAAAGGACACCAGCTACCAAAGGGTTTGGGTCTCTAGCTCGCAGGCTCTTTGGCAGACCGCCCATGGCCTCATCTGGCAAAAGGGCGATCAGTACACCTGGCTGTTTACCTCCTCTGGTAGCCTGACGGGTGGCCCCCAGAAGCTCCGATGGTCCTCACTTTATCAGATCGAAGTCATCGATGGCTTTGTTTTGGTGCAACATGTCGCTCCGGTTGTTCAGTGGAATCAATTCCTGCTTATTGATCCCCAGACAGGTGCCGTGGGAGTGATCGCACTGGATGAGGATTTTAAAGAGGGCCATATGGACCAATACCACTGGGAGAGGGAGAATGGACAGTTACGGATTGAACGAAAGGAGGGGGCTGCCTATGAGTACGCAGAAGTAATCCTTGATTGGGGTAGCTACACCCAGCATTTGCGACAAATTGGAAACAATTGAAGTGAAAGGCCAGGCCCTAACCCGGCTTGGAATGTCCCGATGGTTTGGACTCCTTGTAACGCTGAAAAACCTACCGCTACCAAAAGCCCGTATATCAGAGGCATCCTTGCCAACTCTATTCTATGACGCTATTCCGGATTCTTTGCATCCTCCCCTTCTGTTTTACCACTGGTCTTCCGGCTCAACATATTGAGCAGTATTTTATCAGCGGACACTTTGGAGGAAGTCAGGAAATGCTGGACAGCATCGTGATCGACCGGGCCATTAGCTCTGTGATGACTGACACCTATGTCCTGGCCAAGTCCGGCGAATCCAGGGAGGTCCTCCACCTGAATCACACCCACTGGAATTCAGAGTTCCTGTCTCTGCTCCAGCTTCCAGGCGAGTGGAATTCGCCCTCATGGGATCCCTATCAACCCAAAATCGATTCTATATTTGGGCTGGACGAAAAGCTGACGGGTAGAGAACCGGATTTGCGGTGGCTGATACAGGCTTATTCGCATCAATTAAACGGGGACAGCCTGTTCCATCGGTATTATGCCGTCCCGCAGGAGTGGCACCCTACACCGATTTTGCCCCCGGCAAATGGATGGTTAACGTTGAATGGGGAAGAATTTTCGCAGTTCCAGGAGCATTTTATTCCCAAAAACAGCCATGATAGCAGCGCCCGAGCCGGACTGATGCAGTACCAGGGAAAAAATCATTTTCTGGCCTGGGGCAAGGACAGCACATATCGCAGGGTTTGGAAAAAACGCAATCAGCGGCTTTGGCAGACGGCCCATGGCCTCATCTGGCAGAAGGGCAACCAGTACACCTGGCTGTTTACCTCCAATGGAAATTTAACCGGTGGGCCTCAAAAACTGAGCTTCTCCTCCTTGAGCCAAATCCAGGTAGTAGATGGATTGATTCTCCTGCATCATGTGGCTCCCGTTATGCAATGGAACCAGCTCTTTCTCATAGATCCCGAAACGGGAATAGTAGGAGATATCGACCTGGACGAGGAAATCAAAATTGGAGAATTTGATAAACTGGCCTTCGAAGTAAAGCAGGGGGAGTTGGTCATTCTCCGGTCAGAGAGTAAGTTTGTTCCTCAGAGCTATGAAGCCCGCCTCGATTGGGAGGAGCTCAAAACTCGACTTCGCCAAATGAACCCTGATCCATGAATAATGACCCAACGCTTCCCCAACTCCAACAATACATGGCTGACCTGTGCCGCGAGCGGGGCTGGGATAAAGCTAGCGACCTGGAGACATTTCTGCTGTTTTCAGAAGAGGTAGGCGAGATGGCCAAGGCCATCAGAAGAAGGCGGAAGCTATTTCAGGAGCAGGGGAAGCCTGGCAGCCAGGAGCATCAAAATGAGCTGGCCCATGAAATGGCTGATATCCTCAGCTACCTGCTTGATCTTGCCAACCGCTTTGATGTTGACCTTCAGCAGGCATTTCTGGAAAAGGAAGAAATCAACGCGCAGCGGCAGTGGGAGTAGGTGTAAACTCGTAGTTGAGCTAAGCGAATGGGCTCCAGGGTTTGCCCTGGCAAAAAATCAGTCCTGCTTTGCTTCCTCAGGTAATGTCTCTTCCACTGGAATAGCAGCAATTTTCTTTTGAGCAGGTTCAGCCTTTGTCTGGGTTGGAAGCTCGGGCTCGGCTACTTCATTTTCTTTCCGCTGTTTACGCTTTTGCTGCCAGTTGAAGAGCAGTTTATCCACCACGTATAGCAAACCAAAAATCAGCAGGAAGCTGGGCCCCATGACAGTTGGCTGCCAGATAAGCAGTCCTCCCAGGATGCCCAGCACGGTACCCAGGTACTGGATGTAGAGCAATTGCTCATTGGTGGCTTCCCAGATCATTTTCTCCAGTCTCGCCTCGTCAAAGTGAGCCATCTGCTTGGCTAACAGATCGGTGATGTCGATCCGGTTGAGCAGGTCGATGAAGATGCGCATGATCTGCTCCTCGGTAGTTGGCTTGTGCATGCGCAGGAAGGCAGCTACCGTGTCGAGTTCGTCCTCCAGGCGGTCGAGTACCCGCATGGCGACAACCGGGATTTCCTCGGTCAGCCTCAGGATCATTTCTTCATACCGCTCACGGTTAAATCGCTTGTAGGTCGAAAGGATAAAGCTGCCAAACTCATTCTCCCCTACCCTATCGGAAAGGTGTGTATCTACAATGTTGACTACCTGCTTGCGTACCTGGGGCTTTTTGGCCCACTCCGCCATCACCTCACCCAGGAACTTTTTGACTTCGTCTCTCAAGCGCTGGTCCTGAGCCAGCCCAATGGCTCCGTCCATCACCAGGTGATTGACCTTCCGTACCAGACCAGTGTCTTCGACTCGCTTGCGGATCAGATCCTGGCTAAGGATGTGTTTGTGCATGCCCTGCGCCAGGGTATAGATGATGCGGTCCTTTTGGGCCGGAATCAGCCCCTGTCCCCAGATCGGGCGCTTTTGGACGGGACGAAACAGCATGCGGATGGCGATAAAGTTGGTCCCATATCCGATCAGGCCGCTGATGGAAATGATGTTCAGGGCCTCAATGATTCCCTGATTCTGGCTCCAGAAGCTGGTGATTCCCTCAATCCAGCCGCCTTCGCCTAGCAATATGGTGCCAAATGTGAAGGAAAATCCCACCAGACAGAGCCAGGGGGTAATCTTTAGGGTATTCATCACCCAACGCATGCTGCGCTTCATCTTGAACTGGTTGAAGGCCAGTTCCTCATCCCGCTGTGGCCTCCGCGAGAAGAGGTTGTCAAACGGGAAATATTCCTTGAGATATTTTTTAATCTGATCTTCCAATTGTTGCTTTCTTCTAGGGTATGCTCAATACTATACTCAAAGACCCTTTACCATCCAAGAGGTTCAAAATACCGGGATTGGGGAGGGTTCATATATTCTACGTTGGCACAAAATTTTTGCTCTCCCTTTCTTTGCACAGATTACCTCACGAGGGTGTACTTCTGTTCATTTGGCTGAAACAAAAAACTCAGTGCCCAGCGGGGGTAGATCCACCTTTCGTAGAGACTCCCCCGAATTTCCACTTCAGATATCCTGGCGGGACCATACTCTATGAACACCCTGCCGCGATCTGTTAACCATCCCGGAGTTTCGCCTTCGGTGAAGAGGTCTATGGCCTGATATACTTTGAAGAAGTAGTTTTCCATTTCTGTTTCGGACTCAGCCCCGTAGAGTTGTTCCCAGATTTTCAGAAACTCTGACTGCTTCACCACACTGTCCTCGGCCTGTAAAATATCTTCCAGCCGCCCCGAGGGCACCAGGTACCTCATCATCCGGATAGAGTTATCCAGGTCTGAGAAAATGCGCTGTTTGATGTCCCCGCCTTTTACAAACCAGATTTTCTCATCCAGTTTAAATTCATCGCCCTGATAGACGAGCACCTGTATCATATATTCTCCCCCTGGTAAATCTACCAGGTTCAGGGTATCGCTAAAAACCACGGGGCCACCTCCCGACAGGTTGACGACTCGATTGGCTTGTTGTAGCGAGGTGTAGGCTGTAGGCCCACCAGCAGGCACTTCCTCCACTTCCTCATACAGCACGGCCCGCACACTTAATACGTCATAGTAGGTACTGGCGATCTGCATGCTATATCTGAGAGTGCTTTGGTCAAAGCTCAGCTTGGGTTCCAGCATAGGCCTTTCAAAGGTCGACCGGTCCTGGCCTTCCGGAGTAAGGTATATGCTGGAGATCCTGATACTACCAGGAATACGTATCCGAAGAGGTGACTCCAGTTGCAGGTATTCGTAAAAATTGAGTCGCTGGTCCTTGACCTCGGCATCGACTTCATAAGTTCCGGGAGGTAGGGAGAGGTTCACAAAAATGGTATCGGATCCCTGCATGGATATCCTCAATTCCTTGTGCAAAAAGACCTGGGGCTGACCTGCTACCCGGAAATCAATCCTGACCTCAAACTCTTTTTCAGACTCTCCGAGGGTCTGATACCCAAGAAATAGCCGAACGTTGGAATGAGGTTGCAGGTAATTTTTAACACTCATATACCAACGGGCCGAAGCCGACTGCACACCAAAAACAAGCAGGATCCCCAGCAGGACCTTGGGGACTCCCATACGTGAAACCAAACGGTAAGCTTTTATAACAGGCAAAGTCAGCATCATATTCTGAATTACAGTCTCTGGCAGGAAAGGGGGAATAAGATATGAGGCTTAACGCCCATCCCCTGTTCTATATTCCCCGTTCGCTCAACCATCTACCAACAATTCCAAGTTAGCTTTTTGGCTGGAAATTTTCCTGTTGAATGTAAGGTTGTATTTTAGGGCAAATATTTGTCCAGAATGGACCTTACTGAAGAATGGCTACGTCGGCACGCCACTGCCGGCAGTTTTGAACGGGCAGAAGGCTACTATCAGGAGCAGCGGATCAGGGAACTTGTCAGGGAAGGCGATATCTATAAAGCCAAAGTGCAAGGAAGCAAACCCTACCATCAGGTGGTGGACCTGAGCGGTGCCACTCCCGAGATGACCTGTACCTGCCCGTACCAGAGTGGTGGATTTTGCAAACACCTGATCGCTGTGGGGCTTGCAATCCTGGATGGCAAATACAAAAGCCTGCAGGTTCAGCACGCTCGGTCGGGGCAGGAGCCGATGCGACCAGCTGAACTCGACCAGTGGTGGGAGCGTGCTACAGAAGGCCAAAAACTCAACTTTCTCCGGCAACTCATCGCCAAGCAACCCTATGTCCAGCCTACCTGGGTTCGGTACCTGCAATCGTCTGCCCAGCCTACCCTTCGAGTTGACCTGAGCCGATTGAGGAAGGATGTCACCCTTCAGCTTGATCAGGTTGACCTTTCCGCTCTGCATGACGAAGAGCTAAACCTGGAACCCCTGAGTGACGATCCTTCGTGGGAACTCGCGGAAGCCTCTCTGCTACCGCAGTTGGAGCGGGCCTTTGAGCCGGTCAGAGGCGAACTGTCCCGCTGGCGCAAGGAACTTGACTGGCCCAATGTGATGGTGGTCCTCCTGGGCTGGAATGAAGGTATCCAACAGGCATTTCTCAACCGTCAGGCGGACTGGGAAGGATGGCAGGATGAAGCGTGGTCGCTATATTACCGGGCTTTTCACCACATCGTCGACCAAATCAGCCAGGACATCGTTTCTTTCCAAACGGCTAAATGGATGCTGGGGCGGTTACTGGAGCGGTGGGATCATTACGAGCAGGCACTGAATCCTGCCAAGCCCCACATGAGCATTCGGTACCAGTTTGAAGACTGGTCCACCCTGGTTCAGGTACTGATACAGGATGAAATTACCGCCCGGTTTCTGGACACCCGCCTGCAAGCCTATGGCATAAAAGGGAGGGTCCCAAGTGACTGGGCAAGGCAGCTGGGCAGGTGGCTCTAGTGGCGTTGCTGTTTCTCAATATTCTGCATGAAATCATCCAGGTCCCTGGATGAAAGGTTTTCAGGATTTTTGCACAAAAAGTACCGTAAGAAAGCTAGCAGCATTTGACACCTTTTCGCTAATTCTGCGTATATTTTAATATGCTGCGAAACTCCTATCAAACACCACTTTTACTCACCCTGATGACCGCTTCGCTGGCCAGCATGGCGATATTTCGCCCTATTCGCAGCGAGTATTCTGCTCATTATCAGGGATCTATACGATCGATCACCGATGAGCGCGTCCTGTACCTACAGGATTGGATGCAAGCTGAGCCAGGTCTTTCTCTACTGATCGGCCTCATCTTCACCATTGCTGCAGTCTGGGTGATACTCATGCTGATTACTCCCGGCGCCATGTACGGACAGGTTCAAAACTATCTCTTCCTTCAGGCTGGAGTTGGGATGATTGCTACCCTGGGGATTGTCGCCCTTGCTCAGGATTTTCAGAACACAACTTTTCATAGTGGATTTACCGCTCTGTGGGTTCTGGGCCTGTGGAGCAGCATCGGAAGCGCCCTCTGGGCTAGCGGAAGACTCGATCAGTGGCTTCTGCGTAAGAACTAGTGCTTCGCATTCGTAATTTGCAATTGAAAGTGTTGCTGGTGAGCATTTTATACGAATTACAAATGGTCAATTACCTAATTCCATAGGTACTGGATGTCATACCTTATACCGCATACCATATACCCGGTCTTTTCTGTCCAGGTGCTGAGCATACCGAAAATATAACCAGCTTTACATCCCCAAACTGGAACCGGCTTGAGCGAAATGCCCAAGCCGGATTTTTCTATCAAAAACGTTTTAGGTGGCTTCCTTCTGAGCCCTCCACTAGCCCTGTACTGCCTCGGGACCGGCGGGTTCAAGCCATTTTCCGTCTTCACGAATCAGGTCGATCAATGCATCTACGGCCTGTTCTGTCTGGACATTTCGCTGTACGACTTCCTTTCCGCGATAAAGGGAAATCTTCCCTGGGCCGGTTCCTACGTAGCCATAGTCCGCATCGGCCATTTCTCCCGGGCCATTTACTATGCAGCCCATGATCCCGATCTTCACCCCTTTCAGGTGTTCTGTACGCTTGCGGATTCGCGCAGTGGTCTCTTGCAGGTCAAACAGGGTGCGCCCGCAGGAAGGACAGGAGATATACTCTGTCTTGGTAATTCGCAGACGCGAAAGCTGCAGCATCCCAAATGCCGTTCGGATGCGACTCCCATCAGCGCGATCCATCCATAACCCATCCAGAAGTCCATCAACCAGTAGCGAAGAACCGTTTGCAGAAAGTGCCAGTTGAGTCTGGGCATCGTGGCTTATCTGGACATTGTCCGGATAGCGGTTGTTGTCGTAATAATCAAAAGTTCCTGGTAGGGACATCCAGGCGATCATCGGCTGCTTAAATCCAGCATTCACCAGGCGATAGGCCATGTAACGCAGATCGTAGGTCGGGATAGAAGCTTCTGTATGGAGCAAAAAGGTAACCCGTTCGAAGGCTGATGGGTTGGCAACCACTTCCTCAAGGGTTTCCCTCGTTATCTGAACAAAGTTTAGCCTGTCGCTCTTCTCCTCAGCAGACAACCAGGCTTTGACGGTGCTGAAAAAAGGGAAGTTCACCGCGCGGTCGCTCATGAGCCGCCAGGTAGAATGATCAAAAATCCGCTTCAGCCCTCCAGGTAGCTCATAAGCAGGAATCTGATCTCCCAGATAGGCAAAATCTGCCGCAGTGTCAGAGAAATTATATTTGTCCAACAACTCAATGTAGGTATACCCAATGGCTTTCAGGTCAGCGGGCTCCGCGCACTGATGCCGGATGTCTGCCACTATTCTGGGCACCTGATCTCCCCCCAGGTTCTCCATCTCCACTGCCTGACGGCGTTCAAACTGGAAGGGATCAAAAGGCAACCTGATCTGGTCCAGCTCTGCCTGTTCTGGCTCTGTATGTCTTAGCTTATTGGCCTGCCCGGTATAGTGCTTTACCAGAAAATCAGCCACCGGCATCTCATGTTCGGGCTCTTCGGTCAGGGAAACACGCACGGTATCGCCGATGCCATCCATGAGCAGGGTGGCGATTCCCAGAGCAGACTTTACACGACCATCTTCCCCTTCTCCAGCTTCGGTTACTCCCAGATGCAATGGATACACCATGTTCCGGCGCATCATATCCTCCATCAGCATCCGATAAGCCTGAACCATAACCTGCGGGTTGGAGGCCTTCATGGAAATCACCAGGTCATGGAAGCCGTGGTCTTCACAGATTCTCACAAACTCCATGGCCGACTCTACCATTCCCTGTGGAGTATCTCCATAGCGACTCATGATGCGATCGGACAGAGAGCCATGATTGGTGCCAATGCGCATGGCAGTCCCTTCTTCCTTACAGATTTTCACCAGAGGGGTGAAACGATCATAAATACGCTGCAACTCACTCTGGTAGGAGTCATCGGTGTACTCTATTTCTTCGAATCGTTTTTTATCCGCATAGTTGCCCGGATTTACCCGGACTTTTTCGACTATTCTGGCTGCGATTTCAGCTGCATTGGGCGTAAAGTGGATATCTGCCACCAGGGGGACATCATAGCCTCGACGGCGCAATTCTTTCTTGATATCCGCCAGTGCATGGGCTTCCTTCTTACTCGGTGCCGTGATTCTCACATACTCACATCCGGCTTCTACCATTCTGATGGATTGCTCTACTGTTCCCATGATGTCCATCGTATCTGTGGTAGTCATGGACTGGATTCGGATGGGATTATTACCTCCAACTGGTACTCCCCCAATATTAACTTCCCGGCTGGGAATACGGCGGTAGGAGAAATGTGACAGGGCGTATGGTGCGATCAGTTCCATGTGGATGAAGATTCTTCTTGAGTGGTGAGGTTGTCGTCAGGGAGATTGTTTTCCGCCTGAAAGGTGCAAATAGTTTGTTATCCATGCCAAACCTTAAAAGGGATGAAATGGTTTTTGTAAACGAGTAAATGTCTGGGGCAGTGCCATTGGGATTTCAGACAATGGGAGCCTCAGTCCACGCTTTCCTCTATCCGCTTCAGTACGATGTCTTCCTGGTGTTTGAGGACGATGTAATCAAAGAATGTCTGGATCGCCGCATATTCACTAGGCAAAAACACGGTCTGATTGACATAAATCGTACTGGATACATGGACGATGTTGTCCAATTCCAGCACATTGAAAATAAACATTCCAGAGTTGTCTGGCATCATGACCTTGATAGGCTCTGGCAACTGCTCAATTTGGTACCCTGGAGGTATTCTGAGCCCCAGAAGGTGGGATTCCCGCAGGGGGTAGTTTAAGTCTACCGGGGTGGTTCGCTGGTCCTCATCAAATGGATTTTCCTCCACCATCTTGGTCATCATGGGTTTGATGAAAAGCAGGTCCCCTACCCGCTCCACAAAGTCCTGGGTCTGAAGGTCTATAGACACATTAACCATCTTGCCTTCTTCAGCCTGCGGATCAAAGTCATACCCCATGATGCGGGGATCGCTCATACCAGTCAGGACAGTATTGCGCAGGTAGTCCTGCTCCTGCTGGGTTTCGAGGGACTCCAGCCTGGCCCGCTCCAGCGCAGCACTCAGGTTTCGATTCTGCACATCTACCTCTCCGGTAAGCCAGCCATCTTCACTTAGGGTAAAGCGGCTGTAGGTAAAGCGAACTACCTGGTTGCGGGAAGTCAGCCTTACCCAGCGGGATGATTCCTCCCCGATCCAGTACCCCATCTGGTTGAGGTCGTTCTTGGGCAAAACTCCGAGATCGTCCAGGTCGCTCAAAGCGTCCAACAGGTACTCTTCACTCCCCAGATTTAACCCTACGATCAGATGATTGAACTGGCGCAGGTTCGCGGCCACGACCTGGATGGGGCCATTATCGCGGGTACTCACGAGCACCGGGTGAGCATCCAGTCCGGCTTCCTGGAGCATCAGCATAAGGGTCAGGTTAATCGCAGCTGCGTTACCTGGCTGCCCGGCTGCGAGTCGATCCAGTCGGCTGGGTTCTACGCCATAGGTACCATCCCACTCCAGATTGCGTCTTGCCCAAGAGAAAATTCGCTGGGTTTTTTCCTTTCGGTCATCTACTCCTCTTACGAGTTGCCTGGTTTTCTTTTCGATCCACGTCTGATCTGCTTTGATGCGACGGGGTTTCTGCCGACGCAATACATAACGCTGTAGCTGTTCCCAGCGGTCAAATACTCCCTCACTGGTCGAATTTCCCGGCAGGCTGGACAATTGAAACCTTAGCCCCGGAAGTAGTCCCTGGTCACTGCTGAAGGACTCTCGCCTGATTCCCGGTTGGTGCTGCATGAGAAAAATGTAGTGGCTTCCTCCCAGTTTTGCCCAAGGGTTAGACTGGTCATCGGTTGGCCTCGCAGCCCCAAACATACTCCTCTGGAGCCTGTCAGGAGCGTTATAGTTGAAAGGTTTCTCAACCTGTAACATGCTGCGGGTATCTCCCTGAGGGACCACCTGATACTGAAAATTACCTGGAAGCAGTAAGTGGAATTCACTTAGCGCAACCGGTATTTCCTGTTGAAAGTTCCAGGGGCGCAGTAGGCTCAAATCATCAGCGGTAAATTCTACGAGATACTCCGAAACCGATCCGGCCTTCACCAATGGTAGCCGAAAGCGCACTTCCCGCATTTGGCCCTCCAGTTTCACAATGGAAATATCCCGCTTATCTACTTCGAACCCCACTGGGTCTCCATTTGCATCCTTACTGTAAGTAACCCCTCGTACACTGGTCAGGGTTAAAACAGACTGGTCGAATGGAATAGCGATATCTGCATATGGGCGGCCAGCTTCAGAAAAAAACTTTAGTCGCCGATGGTAGCGATAGCGAATACTGGTTCTGGTGGTCATCATGGTCAGGCTGGCTTCCCCAATGTCATTCAGGATGACCACGTCGGCATCCGGAGCTTCCGGATAGGAATCCAGATCCAGTAACCTGGGGTTGAGCCGGCCATATTCTGCTGTGATAAATAGCAGTTCCTCATCATCCAAAGGTTGTGAAACAGAGGCCAGCGAGCTGATAATCAGCCAAGGTAGGAGTAACAGGTAGTGTCGAGGCATGTTGTTTAGGTTTGGGGTCAATCATCTTACTATCAACACAGGAAGCCGCTTCAGGTTTTCATTCTGACGAATCAAAATCCAGTAGGTCCCAGGTGAAAGATCACGGACATTCAGCTTTACCCTGTCATGTACAGCCATCCTGGTCTCCATTTTCACCCTTCCGGTTATATCCAGCAGGCTCACATGAACCGCCTGAAGGCTCGGAGTATGAAGGTCGATGGTCAGGAATTCATCTGCTGGATTGGGATATACGTTCACCTCCCATGCAGATTGAGCCAGCAGCTGGTTCACTTCTCCGGAATCCACTACGCAACTATCTTTCAATCCGTCAAACCAGTATTTGGTGTTGAAGATCATCGGAAGGGCACAGGTTTCATGGCCAAGCGTCGGATCAAGGCTAATGGCTGTGATATCCAGCGCTCCCCGGGCCAGGAAACTATCCCTTGCCACAATGCTATTTTGGAATGGAACCAGTTCATCTGCATCGCAATAGCTCAATCGGGTAGGCGTTTGAGGGGACCACTGAAACAGGTTATTTTCACGCATGGCCACTCGTGCAGGGTGCATGGAGTCGGTTTTGACGGCTTGCACAAATGCTGGTTGAAACATCCTGATCGCCGTATCGGGTAGGGGTCCGGGAATGGGATTTGCCGGGTCAAAAAAACGTGGGAGAATGGTGTCATACGGCGCTACAAGTGCTTCGCTCGGATTATCCCAGAGATTGCCGTAGAGCCGCTGATACTCCATCACAACAAAAGCAATGAAAAAAGCATCTGCCTCGCTGGAATCGGTCAGAATGTAGTTGACCATGGTTCCTTCCAGATCGTAGGGCCCCGAGCCAGCAGCAGAAGCAGTGATGGAAAATTCCTCCGAAAAGTCCTGCTCCATGCTCCGTTGCGTGGCAATGGTAGCGTGTCCTCCCTGGGAGTACCCTCCCAAAAAGAGCTGATCACTCAGCCCCACTCCTTCATCTTCGCACCAGTTCCGAACTGCTCGTAGCATGTCAATGGTCGCTGATGCTTCAGTCTCTGCGTGCAGATAGGGGTGGCCAATCATATCTGGCGTGGCACCATACCCCACGTAATCCGGCATGGAAACCAGATACCCTCCGGTGGCAAAAGGTACTCCCAGGACCCATTCTGATCCCAGTTCGCTGGGAGCATTGCCATAATAGTTGGTACCGTGTTGATAGGAACTCACTGGCCAGAGGCAGTCGCCATCCGGCAAAAAAAGCAGTCCGGAAGCAAGGGTCAGGCTATCTCCTTTGGGAGCTGGGGTCCAGTAAACCAGGCGATAGACTTTGACACCGTACTCAATGGGAGCCAGCACGCTGGGGAGCCCCAGCGTTTGATAAAGGCTGTCTATTTGGTCCAGATCATAGTCGAAATACAATGAATCAGCAACCAGCTCTCCTCGTTCCTGTGCAGAAATCGGAGAGAAGGAGAAGAAACATAAAAGTAGTAGCAGAGCCCCTAAAAGCCCTGTTGGCGTAATATTTTGGTTCATAAACAAACAGTCGATTCAGGTAGGGGAAGCAACTTCCCCGAAAAAAACTTCTCCATAAAATAAAGAATCCAATGGTCGATCCATGAATCCAACAGGTTTATTTTTGCGAAATGTCGGGTGCAAAGTGATAAAAGAAATTCGTCCTACGACCAATAGGAACCCTGGATGGATGAGCAACCGTGTCGGTTGGATTTTTGTACGACACATCACAAGTGGTGCCTTCCTCGTAACTTTGAATATAAAACCTAAAACCAGTTTACTCCTCAACCTTTTCCCTATGAAAAGACTTCTGCCTTTCCTCCTGTTGCTCCCCTTGCTGTATGCCTGTGAGCAGGAAAATCCCATAATCGATCAGCCAGAGCTATCCTCCCCCAAGTTCTTCATCAGCTATGATGGTGACAATCAGGACGCTCCGGTACTTCCGGGAGATGGTTTTTTTGAAGCTGCGCAACGGCTAACGCCAGATCTTTGGTTTGGGGAAGACAGTGCGAGACTGGTCGAGGTTTATTTCTTTGTCCAGGAACTGCCGGAGACTGCTTCCATCCGGATTTACCAGGGAAGTACCGGGGATGCTCCGGACTCACTCGTAGCAGAAGTAGCGCTCAACCCACGCACACTGGCCTCAACCAGTTGGAATTCCGTTAGCCTCCCGACGTCCATCCTGCTGGATCAGGACGATATTTGGGTGGCCATGCGGTTCTCTCATGTGTATGATACCCGCAGCCTGGGCTGCGACCCTGGCCCCGCTCATCCAGAGGGAGACTGGTTGTATGATTCCTTTGACAACCAGTGGATTCCTCTATCCGAGCGCACCAGTGGCGCCATTAGCATAAACTGGAATCTGCGGGCAGTAGTGCTCCCATAGGAAACATGAGTGAGGAAGGCTCTGTTTCAGAATTGTAGCATATTCCGAAAACCCTGTTATGCCCCCTTCTAATCCAGGTCTTCCAGCTCAATTTCTTCCGTCAGAACGTCCCAGGTGTGGTCTGCCAGCAGCTTCACCGTGGCCAGAAAGGATTTAAACGGAATGGAAGCTCCCCACTCCTCAGGTCCTACCAACGACAGCACCCATCCACCTTTTCTTTTCTCATAAAGATGGTAGGTATGGCTGATAAGAGGCTCAAACCCTGCCGCAGCATCGTATATCCGCCGGGAAATCTCCACCCGCTTCTGGATCTGCTGGGCCTGTTGTGCCAGCAATTCAATCTGCTGCCTGATCTGATCCATCTGCATATTGGTCTGCTCCTGCATGGCCAACATCGCACGGCCTTTGACCTTCCCCTGGTCGATCGGCTTGATCTCTGATCCTCCCACGGTGTGGGCATAGGGAAGCAGGCCTGGATTTTCAGCAACCTTATCCGCATCAATGGGATTGATGAAGTCCTGGTCAACGGATTGTTCAGAGGAGCTTTGGCTGGATTTTTCCTTCTCGTTCATAGATTTGATAACCTGACTGGTTGGGCAATGTTATCCTGATGAAGGACAAAATAACCAAAGCCCACCTTCTGCCCCAAGGACAATAGGTCATTTATCTGACTCACCCAGCTCTGGTGGGGGAAAAAGGGATTGATAGTTCCACGGTTCCACCGCATCATATGGTCCATCATCCGGATCATCTTCCCAGCGATACCGCTTGGGCGGTGGGCCGCTTTTCCGAAAGTACCAGCCCATGATCAGGCCTGCAATTCCACCAAATAGATGTGACTCCCAGGAGACGCCGGGCTGTGTCGGAAATACTCCCCAAACCATGCTCCCGTAAAAAAAGGCAACCACGAGGGCCAGCGTAAGAGAACGAACATCCTTGCTGAATACTCCTATAAAAAAAAGGAAAAATGCCAGGGCATAGACCATTCCACTGGCTCCTATGTGGTAGCTGGAACGTCCGGCCACCCAGACCCAGAGCCCCGGGGCGAGGTAGGAAGTTATGAAAACGGGCAGAGATACTTTGGGATAGAAATAGATCACCCCTGCCGAGAGAAACAGGAGCGGAAAAGAATTGGAACTGAGGTGGGCCCAGCTTCCATGCGCCAACGGCGCCGTGAGGATTCCGGTTAAATTGGGCAGGTGCCGGGGATATACCCCCCAAAGAGCCATGTTCCAATCGAGAAACCAGCCCAGGGTATGAATACCCCACAAAACCACCAGACCAATGGTGGGATAGAGAAAACTCCACATTAGGCGCCTTTCATCGCGCTTTTGCTTGACCATATTGCTATTGCTAACGTACCTTGCCTTTAGCGGGTTATTTTTCGCAGACTGATCTTCTCTCAAATTACGACCACTTCATGGCTTCTCCCTTACTGAAGGTTGAAAATCTCAGCATTGCCTTCCCCAAAGACGGGGCTGTAAACACTGTGGTTCAAAATCTGAGCTTTTCTATTAATCCCGGGCAAACTTTGGGAATTGTAGGAGAATCGGGAAGTGGAAAATCAATGACCTCACTGGCCATTATGGGACTACTTCCGGTATCGGCTCAGGTACCTGACGGAACCATTGACCTGCAACTTCCCGACCAGACCGCTACCAATCTGCTTGCCCTCAAACAATCCCAGCTAAGACAATACCGTGGCAAAAGCATGGGCATGATATTTCAGGAGCCGATGAGTTCGCTGAACCCGGTGCACCGCTGCGGGAAACAGGTAGCCGAAGTTCTCAGGCTGCACAAAGGCATGAACAAGGCGGAAGCGCGGGAAGAGACCATTCGCTGGTTCCAGCAGGTAGAACTACCCCGCCCAGAAAAGATATTTGACCAATATCCCCATCAGCTATCCGGAGGACAAAAGCAGCGGGTCATGATTGCCATGGCTATGTGCTGTCAACCCAAACTTTTGATCGCTGATGAGCCCACTACGGCCCTGGATGTCACGGTCCAGCGAAATATCCTTGCATTGATCCGGCGGTTACAAGCCGAGCAGGGGATGGCTGTCATATTCATCAGCCACGACCTGGGGGTGATTGCCGAGATGGCCGATGAAGTGCTGGTGATGTACGCAGGAAAAAAGGTGGAACAGGGAAGCATCAGTCAGATTTTTTCCGAGCCAAAGGAACCCTACACCAAAGGGTTGCTGGCCTGCCGCCCCAACCTCAATCAGCGGTTGCAACGCCTGCCTGTCCTGGAAGACTTCACCAAAACAGACGAACCCCCAACACTGGAAAACTTCCCCCCGATAGACCCCAAAAGCCATCAACTTCGCCAGGAAACCCTGAGGAGCAAACCTCCCCTGCTCAAGGTAGAAGGCCTCTCCACCTGGTTTCCCAAAGAAACAAGCTGGTATGGGAAGGTCACTGAATGGGTAAAGGCAGTAGACGAAGTAAGCACAGACATCTATCCCGGAGAGACCCTTGGGCTGGTAGGAGAGTCCGGATCAGGAAAAACGACTTTGGGGCGCAGCATTCTCCGCCTGGTTCCCATCCGGCAGGGAAGCATTGCCTACGAAGGGACGAGACTTGACGAATTGAATGAGGCTCAGATGAGGCCCTTTCGCAAGGACCTTCAGATCATATTCCAGGACCCATTCAGCTCGCTAAATCCACGAATGACCATCGGACAGGCTATCCAGGAGCCGATGACCATCCACGGCCTCGGAGCCAATGAAAAAGAGCGAAAGGAACGGGTTATAGCCCTTCTGGAGAAAGTTCAACTTCTGCCAGAACATTATGACCGCTTCCCCCACCAGTTCAGTGGTGGACAACGGCAGCGAATTGGAATCGCCAGAGCCCTGGCGGTAGAACCCCGACTGATCGTTTGTGACGAATCGGTTTCTGCGCTTGATGTCTCGGTCCAGGCCTCTATCCTCAACCTGCTCAAAGAGCTACAACAGGAAATGGGGCTGACCTACCTCTTCATCAGCCACGATCTAAGCGTGGTACGGTTCATGAGCGACCGAATCATGGTCATGCAAAATGGGCAGGTGGTCGAGCAGGGAGACGCAGAAGATCTGTATGCCAATCCCGCCCAGGCTTATACCCGGGAGTTGTTGGAAGCTGTACCTCCTGCAACGTTGGAGGAAGCACGGACACGAAGAGAAGCGACCCGGTCAGTAATGCAGTGAACCCTTACAGCCCCACGCCTACCCCCACTGTAAAGGTGGACAATGCGAATATGCGGTCATTCGTAAGCCCACTTCGCCTTTCCATCCCTATTTCGAACCTGGTGATGCGCTCCTGGGCCAACTGATAATCCAAACCGGCTTTTAGTTGAATGCTCATTCCCCACGGAGACAGTCTTTCCTCATAGGGGGTCTCCTGTGGTCCTGATCCAGCGGATCTATAAAAGATTTCCAACCCATCCAGTTTGCCTACTGCCCAATAACTGGGGGCGATCCCGGCATAAACATGAGGCCGCAGCTTGGGAGCTGCGTGGATATACCGTATCCCCATGGGAACACTGATGTCTATCAAGCTAATTTCGACTCGGAACAGACGATCTCCCAAAGTCCGCACACTAAAGGGGACCGTTTCGCGGGTGCTGAATTGCTGTACCTGGAGTCCAGCCACCAGGTGCCAGTAGGATGAGGCCAACGGCTGCTCCCAGGCGACCCGGGCGCCCCAGGACATTTCCCAATCATAGCCGATGGAGCGATAGGCCGCAATCGGAGCATAGCTCATAGCCGCATCTCCTTCATTGACTGCGAGTCGCTGCATCGTCATATCTGCAGACATAATAAGTCTGGCCCTGGGAGGTGGTACATAATTGCAGGTATTATGTGCCCTAACTACATATCGCAGCGAGGCTTTCTGGAAAGTAGCATCTCTTATCAGTCCCCGAAGTCCATCACACTGCCTCCAGGATGCTTCCAGGACACTTTTATAGTAGAGTTCATCCCCTTTTACATTGTTCAGTTCCAACAGAGCACCTGGCGCCAGTTCCAGGAAAAACCGCTGTTGCTGGTTGCGATCAATCATGAACAACAAAGTCAGTGACCCTTCTTCCAGCACCTGGAGGAATACTCTTTTTCCATCAGCCATCTCATATGCTCGAAAAATTTCTTCCTCGTAATTCCGGTATTCGTCTATCCGGTCGGGGAACAGGAACATGGCAGAATCGGCATGCTGAACCTTGATCCTTTCAAATCGAAGGTATCCTCCTTCGTCCAGGATCACCACCCGGTCAACCTGTGTATTCCCAATGCGGTAATAGGATCGCTGGGCCACAAGAGTGGAAATTCCTACCATTCCCCCAAATAATAGCAACAGTAAAAGTTTCTTCATCATCGGCAAAGGATTACTGGTTCTCAGGATTGAAATGAAACTCGCCGCAGGGAAGGCCACCTGAAGGCTATCCATATCCTTAATATTAGCCAATTTTCCGAAATACTGTATCCTTCCCCATTGCTGCTTTTGGATTATATACCAAAACTGTGGGCACTGTCACACCTTTTTCAGTAAATTATCCGTAGAAAAATTAACCTGCATTCCAACCCTGGCCAGTTGTGGCCATCTTTCCTGTAAATAGCGATAAATACTGCCTTGAGCGCGACGAACATTAACCTTCATGCTGACTTGATCGAGGCCTCCAAACGTGGGGACCGACTGGCCCAGGCCAGGCTGTATCAACTGTATAACCGTGCGATGTACAACATCTGCATGAGAATGCTAGGAGATCAGGCTGCCGCAGAGGACGCCTTGCAAGAAGCATTTGTCAATGCCTTTCGCAAACTCCATCTCTTTGAAGGAAGGTCTTCCTTTGGAGCCTGGTTAAAGCGAATTGTGATCAACAAATGCCTGAGTCAACTCAACAAAAAACAGCTCTACACTGAGCCGATTGACGAGCGTCTGATGGAACACCCGGATGACCATGATCATGATGGAGTAGAACTGGAACTGGTACCTGAACAGATACATGATGCCATTCAGTCCCTACCTGAAGGATGTCGTGTGGTCTTTACCCTCTACCAGCTGGAAGGCTACGATCATCAGGAGATCGCCCAAATACTGGGGGTATCCGTTTCTACCAGCAAGTCGCAGTATCACCGAGCCAAAAAACTGCTGCGTACCCGACTGAGCAAGGAGCTCGCCAACTAAATTTTTTATTCAACGCCCAACGCGACGCAACAAAGAAATGCAGGAAAATCGAATGTGGAAACAAATCGAGGCATACATCCGGGACAACCGTGAAGCCCTTGATATAGAGCGCCCCAGTGATGATCTCTGGGATCGCATCAACCGGGAATTGCACGAGGAAGCCCCACGCCAACTATGGAGCCGGGCCAACCTGATGCGTATTGCTGCAGCCATTGCCTTATTGGCCGCTATGAGCTACTTCTGGTACCTTCGCCTGGGTGACAATGTCCCCAAAGGTGCCATAGCCAATATCGGAAATCAGGCCAACCAGCAGGACGAGGAACCCATGGCAAACACGCCCCAGTCATGGGACGAAGTTACCTCTCCTCATCAGGCCCCTATCGACAGCATGATGGCACTGCCACAGGCAGCCGAAGCGCCTACAAGGCGTATCGATCAGTCCATTGACAGCCTGATGGGAGCTGGTGCTCCTACCCAGGAACGTGTGGAACTTTATCAGCAAATGATGGCTCGGAAAGCCGAATTGCTGACCCAGGCCACCCACTAAGGCATTGTCCCGAGAATGAAAATCCCGCTGGACTCAATAGAGTCCCAGCGGGATTGTTTTTTATTAAGGCCAGCGATTAATGCCACAGGTAGCTTATACCCTTTTCCTATCTTCGCTCATCAATCCAGATACGGTTCTTCCTCCCGCGATACACCATTCAGATGGGCCTGTGACTGGCGGCTACGAAGGCGCATGGTGGCGTTGAGATCATAATTCATCTCTGAGATTTCCCGAAGAGATTCGATTTTACGATGGTGCTCGATACGGCTCAACAGGTAATCGTAGGGTCCACGTTTGGTAATCAGTTTTACAAATACGGGGGAGGTTTCCAGCATCATGAACAGGGCCACAATCAGGTTGCTCATCCACCACATGGCGCTATCTTTTTCCTTCAGCCGCTCCAGAGCCTGAATTTTCGCAGGGAATCCGACTCCATAATTGCGGGCTTTTTCCAAGGCAGCAGGAAGTTCAGCTCTCCTTAGCTCCTCCTGCTGGGCACGCAATGCCACCAGTTCAGCGCGGTGGTCAGAAAGCAGTGACAACTCTTCCTCCACACTTGCGGAGAATTCCTCACGGGCCCCTTTACGTTGCTCATCAACTGCTGCCAAAGCCTTTTCGGCCTCGGTCAACTCTGCTTTCAGTTCATTTACCAACCGATAGAGAGAGAGGTTCCGCGCCTGGTAGGCCTCGGGTAGCACATACTTGGTGGTTTCTTCTCCATTGGCCCCGGTTACTGTTCTACGGGTTCCATGGTCATTCCAAAGCTTTACACGTGCGGCCTCATTAGCCTTGATCCTTGGACCATGACTGGCCAGCAACTGATCATATCGCTCCCTGGCCTGTTGATATTCTGAGGAAATTTCTTCGTAGTCAAAGGAGCTAGGACGACCGCTACGCTGCTCCTTGTACTGCATTCTCATGGTATCGATGCGGGCAATCTCGCGATTCAGGGAGTCGATCCCCAACTTCTTGTCGAGTTCTGCTGCGGCTTCCTGTTCGAGGTCTGTCACATAGGAAAACAGCTCCGATCCAATCTGGTTGCTGAACAACTCGACCTCGATGGGCTTGGTAATGACAAAGGAAATCAGGACTGCCAGCAACAGACGTGGCAGGGCCATCCCGAACTCATACCAGAATCGCCCTTCCTTTCGGATGGAGGAAACGATGTACCGGTCCAGGTTGAAAATCAGGGCACCCCACAGGATACCCGCAGGGATGGCCACAAACAGGTTGGGAACCAGGGTGTACACCGCAAATGTACCACTGATAATGGCCATACAACCCGTCAAAAAGATGGTCGCACCGATCCCCACATACTTGGCATGTTCGGAAGGAGTTTCATCCAGGATACGCATGTATGCACCTGCACAGGCAAAGAAGAAACGTTTCAGAGTGCCTGGACGTTTCTGGGGTTCATCATAATGGGTATATGCATCCATGTTGGAGAGGGTAAAGAATGGTTAAAGCGAATGATAGCGGCGAGGCTACTTTTTGATTTTTGTAAAAATGATCCGCTTGAGTTTTCTCAAGCCATTGATAAACTCCTGTCGGGCTTTGGTTCTTTCAAGGGAGACCAGATTGGGCTCCAGGTCCATTTCCTGTACACGGCGAATGGCGGGGTTGGAAGAGATATCGCCTGACTGTTTCTCGACCGCTTTGGCTGAACCAGTATCAGCAGATTTTTCCCTGGCAAGAGGTGCAGTTTTGTTGTCCTTGGGATCAGTTACGTTGGAAGACATTTTGAGCATTTTATTGAACTGCTGGTCGACCGATTCCATCTCCAGCGGAATAGGAAAGCGCACCACGGTAAATTCAGCAGATGTGGTGCCGGAGTGTCCCTTTGCGGTCAGACGATAGGTTGTATATGCCTGTGGGGGCTTCAGGCGGATCTCTCCCGCTGCTGGCACTTCCCCGATTCCGGGCTCCAGGATGACTGTATGGGCATTCCGGACTTCCCACTCGAGGAAAATCTTGCGTCCTTCCGTTGAGACAGGATCGCCTTCGAAATAATCTATCACTGGCGCAGGCAGCGTCAGGGTAAGTTCTTTGCGGACCTCCCCACTGGCATTGGAAGCCACCAGGCTATATATCGTTGTGCGGTCGGGCGTTACTTCAAATCGGGTTTTATCCAGAACATCCTCCCCGATGGGATCCAGGCGTAATTCCGAGGCATTGGCTACATCCCAAAATAGGGTATTGCCATTCCCCAGCTGAATATGATCCCTGCTGGTGAAAAAGCTGTGAATTTCCGGTAGCGGAAGCGAAAGCTCTACTTTCGCCTCTACAACTCCGGCAGAATTATAGGCTTTGAGGGTATATTCTCCAGGCTTGGAAAGCTGGTGCTGGACAAATGACCGTCCTGTTACTTCCCCGACTCCACCGTTGATTTCGATGCGCTCCGCATGAGCCACCCTCCAGGAAAAGATGGTCGGGTAAGCCAGTGATATAGCCGACTCGGAGGCCTGAAACTCCTGTATTACAGGCTTCTCCCTCGCAATCGTCAACTGAGCGCGGGTGTAGCCATATTCGTTGTAAGCCAGTAACTCCAACGAAACCATGACCTCATCTCCTGTTTCCAATAGCAGGCTGCCTGAGGTATCCAGGTCCCGAAATTCATTTCCCAGGTATATTTCCTCACTTCCAGCCACTTCCCAGTGGACTTCCACCAGGTACTTCTTTTTTCGCTTGAGAAAACGTGCTTCAAACCGCGCCACCTCAGGCAGGCTAAACTCACAGTTTGGGCAACGGGACTCTTCCACATCAGCGAGTTCTCCACACCGGTGGCAAACAGGAACACCAATTCCCTTCACCGAACTGATCTGCTCAGCCGTCTGGGCTACCCCCTGAGTTGGGGCCTTGGTATCTGATGATGGGAGAGAGGCCTGAAATCCCATTGAAATAGAAGCTTGGTTGGATGTTTGGGTGGACCGAAGTCCGACACCTACCAGCTAGTCCGTGGTGCATTGAAATGCAAACTGAAAGGATGGTGCAGGCAGGCACCCCTTCCATTACAAGCTTCGCGCCTAAAACGAAAAGCTTTGCTTAAACGGACAAAAAATGGGTATTAATTGATCAATTGTTGATCAGAGCGAATTATCCGATCACGTTAACCTCTCGCTCAAGCTGTATCCCAAACTGGTCGGATACTGATCGAAGGATTTCGGAGGACAATTGATAAATGTCGTCTCCACTGGCACCTCCATGGTTTACCAAAACCAGTGCCTGACGGTCGTGTACCCCATAGTTATCCCTGCGATACCCTTTCCAGCCACATTTTTCGATTAGCCAGCCTGCCGGCAGCTTCACATCATCCTGGCTTACCGGGTAGTGAGGTACCTGTTCATAGCGTTCCTGAATGGCTTGCAATACAGAAAGGGGTACAACAGGGTTTTTGAAAAAGCTGCCTGAATTGCCTATTTGAGCCGGATCGGGTAATTTACTCTGCCGAATGCGAATTACAGCCTGGCTGATGGTGTGGATGCCGGGTTCAACTCCCATCAGCTCCAGTTCTGCCTTGATGGCTCCATAGCTCGTGTTGAGCTGAGGCTTTTTTTCCAGCTTCAGCGTTACGCTAATGATAATGTACTGCCCTTTGGCCTTTCGCTTGAATATGCTATCACGGTAGCCAAACTGACAACCGGTATGATCTATTTCGTGGACAGCACCTGTGCCAATATGTAATGCCTCCAGGGAATGGAAGACATCTTTTAATTCGACCCCATAGGCGCCGATATTCTGAATGGGTGCGGCCCCAACCGATCCAGGAATAAGAGAGAGATTTTGCAGGCCACCCCAGTTCTGCGAAAGGGTGTACAATACCAGTTCATGCCAAACCTCCCCTGCCCCAACCTTTAACCAGACAAAGTCTTCGGTTTCATCCACTACTTCTTTGCCTAAAATCTGATTGTGCAGTATAAGGCCTGGGTAGTCGTGCCGGAAAAGGACATTGCTCCCACCTCCCAGCACCATAAAAGGCTGATTCTGGTGGAGGTTATCCATTAAAAACTCCAGGGTTTCCTGTTCGCTGTCGAGGGTCATGAACCAGCGGGCAGCGACATCCAATCCAAAGGTATTGAGCGATTTAAGGGATACGTTCTCTCTGAGTCGGGCCATGCGACAATATTCGCGTATGGGGATTTCTTAAGCAAGCACAGGTTGGGAGAAGGGGGAAAAGGTATGGAGATAACCTACACGTTTTCTCCATACCCTCCTGACCCCTGTGCAGCTTAGGAACGCTCAAAAAACTAGTTCCGCTTTTGACTTGACCTCTTGCCCGCATACTGCGTCAGAAAAAGCCTCATTTGGCTCGCCAAACTCGGTTTCCCTTCCTTGCCTGCGAACAAGATCTCTTCGTAAAATCGGGAAGTTATTTTTCTCGCGTTCCTTAAGCTGATTTCTTCTTCTCAAACAGGAGAGAAAAGCCTGCGACAAAAACTGCCGCAAACGCGAGCCAGTACCCTATACCCGCCATGTTGAAGAAGTTGAGCTGCAGCCCGACTTCGCGCCCCAGAATCTGGGTGCTGTAGTCCTGTGAAATCCAGTACAGCAAGCCCCATGCAGCGGGAAGAAATAGCAGATTAAACCAGATACCCCGCTTGAAGGACTTGCCAATCAGGCCCCGAATCAGGTACCCTAGTGAGTACAAGGCATAAATCAGCGGAGCGGCCAGTACGAAGAGGATGCCCGCTATTTGGGCCTTGGCTTTCATTTCTGTGGCATTTTCCCAAAGACGGGTCAACACTTCGATGACCCTGGAGCCAGCTTCTGACTGGTATAGATCAAAATAATCCAACCATCCCAGGACGAAGTTATAGCCGGTGAAGGTGGTTTCCACCAATTGTACTCCCAGAAAACTTTGCTCAAAATGCAGATGAGGGAGAAAAAAGGCACCAAGGCCCATCAGTCCTGCTACGATGAGCATGATTCGCTCCAGATTCATGGTATTGAAGGGTAAAGGGTGAAAAGGATATGTCCTGTTAAGTAACGCTCAAAAAAAACATTCCGCTTTTGGCTTGATTCTCGATGCTCGGGATCTGCGACTCCCTGCCCGCATACTGCGTCAGAAAAAGCCTTGTTTGGCCCGCCAAACTCGGTTTTTCTTCCTTGTCTGCGAACGAGATCTCGGCGCAAAAGGAGGAGGTTATTTTTCTCGCGCTACTAAAAATACTCAAAGGCCGATGAATAGGTTGCAAATTCCTACTCATCGGCCCAAGTCTGAAGAATTTAATCTTCGAGGAGATTGACAGTTGATTTCGAATCGATGCTCATAGGGAACTCGAGGGTTTGGCTTCCCATCTGCCCGCCGGTAGCAGACACGTCACCCGTAATGGTCTGGTCAATCGTAGAAGTTATGGTCATACCAGTCTCCATGTCGATCACAAGTGAGCCACTCTGTGTCCCCTCCATGTTAAAGGTCATGCTCATTCCCATCATCTCGGTGGAGTTTCCTTCTTCTCCTGTAGAGGTGGTTCCTTCCACGCTTACATAGGCTTTTCCGCCTTCCACCTTGTCCAGGGTGTAGGTATTCACCACCTGCATGGTCATCACAGTGCTGATGCTCATCTCACGGGTCCAGCTATCGCCTTTTTTGACAGGTCCATCCGGATAAATGGCCATTGTCTGCTCCATGCTGGATTGCATGCTCTCATCGCTAAACTGGGTCTTGAGTTGCTGACGGATCTGATCGGCAGAAACACCTGGCATATCCATTTCCCCAATCATGGCCTCGATCAGTTCATCCATGCCCCGTACTTCTGTCACTGAGCCTGCAGGTGTCACAGTCATTTCAAACGACTGCCCTACCAGGTTGGCAAAGCTCTGAGCCTGAAGAGGCACATCGGTTTCTTCATCACGCGAGTCATAGGTAACCTCCATTCCCTGAGCGGACTGGCGATACAGGATTTCATCGTAGGTTACGGAAATGTCATAGGCTTCACTGGATGCTGAGGTCACATCATAGGCATAGGTAAATCCCATGGTTTGCTCTACCACATTTTCCATTCCCATGATCACCTGGTTGATCTCCTGATCGGTAGTTGATTCCAGGCGATAGGTCTGCCCTTCTTCCAGGTTGAGCTGGAGGGTATATTTTTTTGCTTCGGGATCTGAGGTGAAGGCTACCAGTGCCAGGGCAGTCAGTAGCAGCATGAAACGGGGCGAAAGAAGGTTACGCATAAAATATTGATAGTTAGGTTAATAACCCACACGGGGGTTGGATTGCAGGTTAAGTTAGCGTACTAAAGAGGCCCTTCCAACCCAAAAGTTGGAAAGGCCTGTTTACATTATCATCAAATAGTTTTATTCATCAATTCCTTCCAGCAAGGCATTGACCGCGGCTTCCAACTGTGCATCGGTTCCTTTGGCTTTTGCATCAGGTGCATTGGTGAGAATGATATCCGGGACAGCAGGTCCCAGTTCCATGTTTTCTTCGGTGGCCTTCACGTACCAGGCACGAAATGGCAGGCGTACCCTTGCTCCGTTGATCAGGGAGGCACCCCCGGTTGAGATTACTGCTCCAAAGGTAGGCTCCCCTACCAGCGGCCCACGGTCAAGGGTTTTGAAGGCATGAGAGAAAATTTCTGCATTGGAGTAGCTCGTAGCATTACACAATGTGGCGGCAGGCTTGGTCCACCATGCCAGCGGCAGGCGCTCTCCAAATGGATAGGTCTCCCGGTAATTCAGGTGTTCTTTGTCCAGGTTCTCAGCTGCTCCACGAGGAATGGTGTAGGCGTGCTGCTGCACACTCAGAACCGCCATCAAATAATCGGTAGTCCAGCCACCACCGTTAAACCGCACATCGATCAGAAGCCCCTCCTTACCCAAACCTGCGGCTGTCAGTTCCCGCTCGAATCGCTCAAAGCTGGTCCAGTTCATGCCCTGCACGTGGAGGTAGCCCAGACGGCCATTGGAATACTGCTCTGTAAGCTGACGGCGCTCTTCGACCCATTCGTCATATAGTTCTGATCGCAGACTGGAGGTAGGACGAATTACCACTTCACGCTCGCCTTCTTCTCCCAATACGCTTAACAGCACCTCTTCATTTACCTGATTGATCAGGTACTGGTATATATTGACTCCCTGACCGACAGGGTTGCCATTGATGGAGGTAATCACATCACCAGTCATCAAACGGCTTGCTGATCTGTCAGCAGGCGAACCGGGTACCACATGAGTAACCTTCAGCCCGGACTTTACAGGTTCAAGTGCCACTCCCAGCAGCCCGGTACGTTCTCGCTGGGTTTCCGCGCGATCTCCAGAGTAGATGCCCATGTGGCTGGCATTGAGCTGCCCGAGCATCCAGTTGCTAATGGAAGCAAAGTCCACGTCGCTAGAAGCATTCAAAGCCCAGGGGCTATAGATTTCGCGCAGTTGGTCCCAATCCTGTCCGTGGAAATTCGGGTCATAAAATCCTGCGTCCAATACTCGCCAGGCTTCATCCAGTATCTGCTGGCGCTCAGCTACGTGGTCAATGTCGATGGTCACATTGAATGACAGGCGCTTCGACTTGGTACTCCCGACCTTGATGCGTCCCAGCGTTCCACGGAGATTGAGGTGGTAGAAGTAGTCTTTTTTAGGCGAAAGGCTCACTCCATATGGGGAGGCTCCTCCCTGGGTAATGGCCTTGTTGTCACTGCCATCCCATTTGATTTCATACAGGTCACGATCACCGGAACCAGTGGTGCGTCCTCCTCCATTGGTTATGTAGTAAAACTTCTCTCCTTTGGGGCCGATGGCCAATCCATACTCATTGCCGGAAAGCTCGGTCACCTGGGTCAGGCGCCGGTAGATATTTTCCAGGTCAATCTGAATATCATCGCTTTCACTGGTATCCTCCTCTACGATTACGCCCCTCAGGTCATCTCCCGCTTCCCATTCCTGTTGGGTCTTTTCCCAGTCCTCTTCTTTCAACCAGGCAAACCAGACGTCGCTGTCCCCGTTATTTCGCACGGAAAGAAACCCGAGCTTGGACCCATCCGGACTCCATACCGGATCATAATCACTCTTGGGGTGCATGCTGACGTTGACGGGGTCGATGCTGTCATCAGCTTTATGAATGTAGATTTCGCTGTTGAAATCCAGGTCTTCCAGGGAATAGGCAAGCCACTTCCCATCAGGGCTCCAGGACACTCCTTCGGGAGTTGACCATCCATCCAGCAGGGTGGCTGGCGCTTCCAGCAGGCCTGCTTCGGAAATATCTGACACCAGCAATTCGCCCCTTCCTCTCAGATATGCCACCTGAGACTGATCCGGAGAAACGACCACATTTGACTCATCTTCTGGCGTTTCGGTCAGACGGATAGTCTCCAGTTTGAGGGTACGGAACAAATCGGACTGGGCAGGGTCAGCAGATTTTAGCAAGAAGAGATCATACTGGCCTTCCCGATCAGAGGCAAAGATGAGGGTGGTATCGCTCAGCCATGCGACATCGCGGTCACGGTAGGGATGTTTCGTCAGGTTAAGGGCCCGTGACTGGTCTTCATCGGCTCGCATCAGGACCACTTCTCCACGGATGATGAGGGCAACATTTTTTCCATCTGGGGAAACAGCGTATTCATCAATGTCATTGGAGTACCGCTTGTGCTCAATGGGATCAAAGCGATAGTCAGCGGTCATCGTCGGCATCAGGGCCACTGGTTCTTCTCCTGATTTCATCATGAAAGCTCCCCCCATTCGCTCAAATACCATGGTTTCTCCTGATGCATCCACATCAAAGTAGCGAAGACCATGATCCATAAACGCTGTAATCGCCTGGATTTCGCCTTCGACTTCGCCTGCATCCGAGATGGTCATCGCATGGATGTTGTATCGGCCGCTTCGGGCAGACATGAAGTATAGCTCGCGGTCACCTGTCCAGCGAGGCGAAAGGTCCTGAGAAGGAGAGGTCGTAAGCTGATGGTAGGTATCATTTTGGGTATCATATAGCCAAAGGTCGCGGTTTGCTGGCCCCTGGTATGCCTCACGGGTAATGCGGCAATTTCCCTTGACGAATGCTACAAATCTCCCGTCGGGCGACAGAACAGGCTCGCTGCCCAGTGCATCCAGATAGCGGACTGGCGTACCTCCATCCAACCCTACAGCAGCAATTTCATCTTCCCGCTCTACCTGAAAGTACACGCGACGGGTAGTCAACAGGATTTCTTCATTGGAAGCCCAACTACTCGCTTCATCCCGGGCGCTGTGATATGTCAGCCGCTGGGCCCCTCCTCCTTCTGTGCCGATCACAAATACATCTGCATTTCCAAACCTGTCACTGTTAAAGGAGATTTTGCTCCCATCCGGACTGAAACGAGGTTTGTATTCGTAAGCTTCATGAATGGTCAGGCGCTGGGCAGTACCACCAACTGGCATCATCCATATATCTCCCTGATAGGAATAGGCGATGGCCTGGCCATCCGGACTGATGGCGGGGTGCCTTAATAGAGGTTGATCTTGTGCCAAAACCAGCTGAAACAGGCTGATAATGACCAGACAAAAAGAAATAGCTTTGTTCATCGATACCGTAGTTAATTGGGGTTATCCCTAAAACTAGTTAATGATGGGCATCCTTGCTACCGCCTGAGGCTGTATCAACAGCCTTTTCGGTGTGATGGGAGAATTCCTCGACAAATGTGGAGAGGTATGGGGTATGGGGCATGGGGTATGGGGTATGGGGTATGGGGTATGGGGTATGGGGTATGGGGTAT
>CAYFIR010000088.1:0-29389 GCA_964343195.1 uncultured Bacteroidia bacterium
TTTTTACATAAACCTTTGATAAACAGTCGGTAATACCCGAAACTCACGTTAATCAAGATAGGGCGCAGGACGCACCAGTGCAAGGTGGAGGCTACAACAAAAAAGAGCGCCGTGGGTACGGCGCTCTGTAGCATTCTCTGCAAAAGCAGGTATTATTTGGTTTCGACTGAAGAGTCTTTTGGAGTCATTTCAGTGGGAGTCTCACGCTTTTCCCGGTCCTGAATGGCCTGAATGGCTTCTTTATACACTTTGTAATCGCCTTCGCAGTGGCTGATGTCTCTTAGCTCATCGCCAATCATGATCGGCAATACCGGATGGGTATCGCGGTGCATGGCAAACTTCACTTCCTCCTGAAGGTTGAGGTGAACCAGGCGGTTGAAGTGGGAGGAGTTTTGGAAGAAGTAGCGCTTGCGGATATTGGCAGCCTGGAACAGGGTTTCTGCTACCAGAGCGGTGTCCTGGAAACGGCGGAAGTCATGGCGCAGCTTACGGGCCAGGGCTCCGGCGAAGATGGTGTCTTCCAGGGTGACATTGTCCTTCCAGCCAGCGCAGAGCAGGCATACGTGCTGGTTTTGCTCGATGAGCCAGCGGGATAGCAGGCTGATATTGGCGAAGGAACCAGCTACTATTTCCAGTGCCCCACGGCTTTGAGCCGCTTTGATGGCACGGGTTCCGTTGGTGGTGGTGAGGGCAATTCGCTTTCCTTCTACATTTTCAGGAGTATAGGAAAAGGGAGAGTTTCCAAAGTCAAAACCGGGTAATTGCTCCCCGGCACGTTCTCCGGCGATCAGGTAACCCTGTTGGCGATAGTCTTCACATTCATCGATGTGTTCAACTGGAACGATCAATTCTGCCCCATGGTCAAAGGCCACTGTCATGGTAGTCGTAGCGCGCAGGATGTCGATAACAACTACGATTGCCTCTGATACATCAAACTGATCGATCAGGGCAGGTGTAAGGCAAACATGCAGGAACTTTTTCATCATAATCCCCTCATTTTTAGGCCGATGTATTTAAGAGATTGGCCCATAAAAAAATGTTGGTACAGCTTACGGTAAGCTAAATCGGCTGTAAATATAGGGTAATTTCAGAAGATCACTCCGAAAAGTTTCGTCAGTAGCTCAACATCAACTGTTGGATGGGGGATTATGGAGTATAACCTGATCTGTTACGAGGCGGCTAATGGGGATGATTAGTTGCTTGTCTCCTGTATCCAGGGTAAGGGCAATATTGGTCATTTGGGAGATAACCCCCCGGTGTCCATCCACTTCGATTTCCTGACCGATCTCAAAGTTTCCACGGCTGTAGTAAGAGGCTAGCAGACTGCTGAGGATGGGTCTGGCTGCGAAACCATATCCGATGGCAAAAGCCACCACGATACCACCGAGAATGATGCTCAGGTTGTCAGTAATAATGGCGGTATCGATGAAGTCCAGACGCTCCAGGGCGGCGATCACTATGAAAATCAGGAGAATGTAGAAGACAAGTGCGCTGAGTCCTTTCCAGGCTGAAATGCCCATGGACTTGGCTGCATTGGCCACCAGTCCGCGCACCTGATCTGCCAGATAGAACCCACCCGCCAAAATGAGAAAGGCAGTGAATACCTGTGGGAGATAGTTAATGAGTTGCATCAACTGGGCCGATACCATGGTTAGGCCCATAATCTCCACTGCGCTGATGATGAACACCAGCATGAGCAACCAGTACACGAATCGCTTGACGATGTTGACCAGGTCAATCCTGATATTGGCCTTTTCCAGGGTGGAAATTTTATTCAGGTGGTCAGCCAGTTTATTTATCCCGACCCTATCCAGGATTTTTCCCAATATTCGGGTTACGATGCGTGCGATGAGCCACCCTATGAGTAGAAGGGCCAGTGCCCCTACAAAACGGGTGATTCCCATCAGAAGCAGATCCAATAATGGTCCGAGGGTTTCCCGTAGTGATCCGAACAGTTCTTCCATCGATGGTTGGTTTGCTTAAGAATGTGAAGGTTTTGGTTTGGATGGAGGTTCCTGTGAACTACCCAGGCTTTCTACGAAGGTCGAGGCTGCTTTCACTGAAAACAGGTCAACAACATCCAGTATGAGCCGGAGGTTATACAGGTTGCTCAGGGTTTGTTTTTTGACTTCTGCTGGGAGACTCTCGTCACTTTCTATTTGCTTGAACACATTTTTCATGGGTAAGCATTGTTCTTTTCTACTTCTTCGATGATTTGCCTTACACGCTGACGGGCGCGGGAAAGACGCATTTTAACGGCACTTTCGGTGATGTTTAGCTGCTCGGTCAGGTCTTTGATCGATGCATCGTCCTGATATTTTAGCAACAGGATGACTTTGTCTTCAGGGTTTATCTGATCAAGGGCATATTTGAGTTTCTCTGACCGCAGGGCAAGGAGATCCTTTTCTTCCTGATCATCATCCTCGGTATAGTCCGGCCCTTCATCAATATCTACCGTGGTGAATCGACTGCTTCGTCGGTAATACTCAACACAGTAGTTATAGGTGATGGCATAAAGCCAGGTCGAGAATCGGCTGTTTCCTTTGAACTTTGGGAGTTGGGTGAAGACTTTGAGCAGAATGTCCTGGACCATGTCGCTGGCTATGTCCCTGTCATGGGCAAAGCTCATGCATTTACGAAATACCTTGTCGGAATATCGGTCATAGAGCAAATCAAACAGCTCCACCTTACCCTCATGGATGATGGCTTCAATTATGGCTTCGTCAGGAGTTTTGGAGTAAGATGACACAGCAATTGAAGATACTAGTGAAACTCAAGGGTAGGAGAGCAATATTTACACAGAAATCTCTACATCCCAAAAATTATGTGGGCTTTTTAGTCTAGCTGTGGAAACTAACATCGCCGTGAACTTAACGGGGATCAATACAGTTGGAGGGGAAACAGATATTCATTATTTTCCGTTAACCTTTTATATGATGCGGATGAAACTTTTGACGTGGATCGGGCTTCCCTTGATGATGTTGGCTGTAGGGGCCTGCGATAATGGGCCTGTTTTTCCATCTGAGCCCAAGGTGGCTTATCTGGATATTCAACCAAGAGAGGTAGTGCAGCTGCAGGACTCTATTCTGATTACCTTTCAGTTTCAGGATGGTGATGGCGATTTGGGCATCATAGATCTGGATAATGCAAGTAATGTAGAATCCAATCTGATTTTGGTTGACAGCCGTTTTGGGGAGGGACGCATTACCCAGCAGCAGGCAGAAAACTTCTACAACCTACCCAGCCTTACCCCAGAAGCACGAAATCCCTCAATTCAGGGCGAAATAACCGTTAAGCTCTCCCCCACCGTCATCATTCCTCCCGGCATCAATTCAGACTCTGTTCGATTTCAAATAAAACTTTTTGACCGGGCCGGTAATCTGGCTACTCCATTGGATGGAAGCGAGCAGGCAGTGTATACCGATTACATCCGAATCGTCCGCAATTAAACAAATATTCAATAAATAATTCAGATAGCTAAAAAAACCCTTCAGGTACATCACCTGAAGGTTTTTTTTAGCTATCGGATAACTCAGGACTAATTAAAGAATTCCCTGATTTTGGAGAATAGCCCCTTCTGTTCCTGGGTAGGAGAAGGAGTAAAGTTGGCCGAGTTCTGCAATTTCTCAAGTAGTCGTTTTTCTTCGGAAGTAACGTTTTGAGGAGTCCATACATTGATGTGAATCAGCAGGTTTCCTCTTCCGTAATTATTGATGTTCGGCAAGCCTTTGCCTTTCAGGCGCACCATCTTGCCGGCGTGGGTACCGGGTGCGATCTTGATCCGAACCGGATTTTCAAGGGTGGGGACCTCTATCTGAGTACCCAGTGCTGCCTGCGGGAAAGAGATGAACAGTTCATGGATCAGGTTGTCTCCATCACGCTCAAAATGCTCGTGTGCCTCCTCTTCAATCTGAATGATCAGATCTCCGGGTGCTCCCCCTCTGACGCCGGCATTTCCTCGTCCCCTGACGCTGAGGTTCATTCCTTCCTGTACACCTGCCGGGATGTCGACTGACACGACATCTTCCTGGCTTACGCGACCTTTTCCTTCGCAATTGGTACACGCTCTTGAGACAATTCTGCCTTCTCCATTACATGTGGGACAGGTCTGAACCACAATTTGCTGGAAAAAGCCACCACCAGCCTGCTGTCGTATTTCTCCCTGACCGTTACAGGTTGGGCAGGTATTGAAGGCAGTGCCATTTTCTGCTCCGGTACCGGAGCAGACTTCACAGGCTACCTGACGGGGGAGTTTTATCTTTTTGTTGACTCCATCGTTGATCTGCTCAAGGGTTAGTTTGAGCTTGATCCGGATATCAGATCCACGCTGCCCACGGCGACGGCGACGGCGTCCGCCCCCACCTGCTGCCCCACCAAAGCCAAAGTCGCTGCCAAAGATATCTCCGAACTGGCTGAATATATCTTCAAAGCTGCTGGCTCCTCCCTGGAAGCCACCACCTGCGGCCCCTCCGACTCCTGCATGGCCAAAGCGGTCATATGAAGCTCGCTTCTGATCATCACTCAGCACTTCGTATGCTTCAGCTGCCTCCTTGAATTTTTCCTCTGCCTCAGGATTATCGGGGTTTTTATCCGGATGGTATTTGATGGCCATCTTGCGATAGGCCTTCTTTATTTCATCCTTCTCTGCGCCTTTGCTTACACCGAGGACTTCGTAATAATCTCTTTTGCTTGACATATGCTGATATTCTCAATCAGGTATATTACTCACCTACCACCACCTTCGAGTAGCGGATGACGCGATCCTTGAGTTTGTAGCCTTTTTCTACTTCGTCAATCACAATTCCTTTCTGAGCCTCTTCCTCAACCGGAATGGTCGTGATGGCTTCATGTATTTCGGAGTCAAAGGTTTTTCCTTTGGACTCGATGGGCTCAAGGCCCACTTTATTCAACTGCTTGCGCATGCTTTTGGCTACCATGGAGATGCCATCTTTGACAGCTGTCAAGTTGTCAGTCTTTTCTATGGTATCCAGCGTGCGATCAAAGTTGTCGAGTATGGGGAGAAGCTTGGTGAGCAGGTCTTCATTGGCAAACCGGATGGTTTGTGTAGCCTCCTTCTCCTGGCGCTTTCGGAAGTTTACAAAGTCAGCCTGAAGGCGCATGGCCTGGGCCTGAGCCTCGTCGGCTTTGGCTTTGGCATCACGCAGCTCAACCTGCATCCTGGCAATTACCTCCATGGCATCCTCCAAAGATTGTGGAGTATCCCCTTCTGAGGGATTATTCCCCTCAGTCGGATTCTCTTCCACAACTTCCACTTCTACCTCGGCTTCCTGGCTTGTGGCAGCTTCTTCGGTTACAGACGCTTCCTGCTCCTCGGCAGCAGTCGCCTGATCCTTAATCTCCTGATCTTTTTCCTGATTGTTCATGGACGGTCTCTTTTTCTTCCAGAACTTAGACATTGTATTGTATTTCGCTGAGTGCTAGGGCACATTGTGTGCCATTGACATTCTGTCAAGGGGTTGCAGAAAAGGTGTCAGGTTGTGGTTCAGCCTGATTCCCATGTAGCTTAATCAGCAGCATCGGCACCCAGATAGTGCCTGACCAGATCATAGGTGCTCCAGCGGTTGGTGTCCGCGGGAGTAAAGCCTAGCTGGGCTACGACAACGTGCAACTGCTCCAGGGTTGGGGATTCAATTTCCAGAAAGGGGGGAATCGACGACAGGTCTTCCAGGTAGTCATCGATGACGACATGACCTTCAGGCAGGTCATACTGAGTCCGATGCTTGTAAGTAGCTTTGATGACCTCAAGACCCGTAGCGAGCAGAATATCCCGCATGGCATCGAGGCTGCCTACCGTAGTTTCGGTCTCGTGCATAACCTTGGCCACTTCACTGGCAAGGGGATATTTGTGGGTAATCCGGGTGCTGTCTCCTTCCTGTCTGAGCCTTAATACACTTCCGGAGCGGGTGATTCGACGATCGGGGTAATCAAAAAACAGGGCATTCATGTGCCCATTGAAACTTTGGGTAGCCCCCAATTGACTGAGCTTTTGTTCAATGGCGGCAGGGTCTATTTCCAAAATTTTTACCTCGATCTCCTTCATGTTTGCAATTTATGTAAAATTGCGCAGGAGAGACGGGTTTTATGAATGGGCGGGAAAGGGAAAAGGGGGGAAGGTAAAAGGAGCGAAACAGGGAATAGTGTGGACACCCTCGTTAATCGTATGTGCTCTGCACAGCCCACACAAAAAAATATGCACGAAACTTGAGAAGCATGGAAATCAACGACGAATTAATCGAGCGCCTATCCCAGCTGAGTAAGCTGGACCTGAGTGCTGAGGAGCGTGAGGGGATGAAAGCGGATTTCCAGCGGATGCTGGACTTCGTAGACGTATTGCGACAGTTGGACACGGAGGGCGTAGAGCCTCTGATTCACATGACTCAGGCAGTTAACCAGATGAGGAAAGATGAGTCCCATCCCGGGCTGGATCGAGAATCATTCCTTGGTCAGGCACCTGAGGCTACGGATGAGTACTTCCGCGTACCCAAGGTGGTCAAGCGTGAAGGAAATTAGGGAGAAGTTCGTCTGTGTTAACGGCTTTTTCTGGTGTACTGGTAGCCAAGGGGTTACGCTAGTCGCAGAACCTGGCCTGAAAATCAGCCAATTTTTCCTGATAAGCCTGTGCCAGGGATTCTCCCTGTTCACTGGTGCTCTCCAACTGCTTATGGAGCGCTTCAATTTCCCTCCAGGCCTGGCGCTTTTCTCTACTCCATAACTTGGGATACAGAAGGCATTCCTTTAGGTCTTCCCCCTGATTGAGGCTTTGGGCCGGTACCAGTTGGGGAGCGGCGGGAGCAGAGCGTTCAGATGCCCGGGGTGAAGGCAATTCCCCAGGGACCTCTCCAGAGGGAATGACAGTCCAGGTTCCAAGTAGCAATATGGTGACTACTGCGGCAGCGGCGATCCACGGACGACTTTTTGCCCATTTTGTACTGCGATCCAGTCTCTGTTCCAGTTTGCTCCAGAGCCATATGGGGGCCTGGTACCGGGGCAGATCGTTAATGGCCTGGTTGAGGCTTTTTCGATTTTCTTCTGACGAGGCTGGTTGTTCCAGACGATCCTCCAGTTGGTCCCAGATCTCGTCATCAGCCTGGTATTGCTTCATGCGGTTCAGCGCATCCTGCAGGGTTTTGCGATTCTTTTCATTCATGGCCACACTCCCAGAGCTTTAAGGTTTTTCTGAAGGTATTTTTTCGCATGATAAAGCTGCGATTTTGAGGTGCCTACGCTGATCCCCAGCATTTCAGCGACCTCCTTATGGGCATACCCTTCTACTTCTATCAGCACAAAAACCGAACGATACCCCGGTGGCAAATCCTGAATGGCCTGCTCCAGATAAGTAGCATCCAGAAAATCTCCCCAATCGATCATGTCACGGGTATGGTGAGGTTCCAACGGTTCCAATAAGGGCGTCCGCTTTAGCTTCTTATAGGCTGTCCGGACCAGGATGGTTTTGATCCATGCGCCAAGTGTAGAGGCCTGCCGAAACTGACCAATTCCCTTAAAAACAGCCATGAAGGCCTCCTGCAATACGTCATGTGACAGATCAAAGTCGCCCGTAATGCGATACGCCAGGGTGTACATGGCATCTTTATACCGCTCATACAAGGCACGCTGTGCACGACGATCCTGCTTCAGGCAGCCTTCAATCAGCTCCTGCTCTACGGTGGCGATGGGGTAGCCACCAGTTTTTTGTGAAGGGGTATGGGCCATAAGTGAGGTAAAGAGCAGTTCCCATGGAATAAGGTTGTATGAGCTGCCTTTTCCTGAAAGTTTGGTGAGCCTTTGAGGCTCGGACCAGATTTCTTTGAGGCTAATGCCCATATTTTCGGCCCGAGACTCCACATAATTAAGTCAAAAAAATTAGATTTAAAGAGGAACACTCAATAGTCAATGTAACACACACATGTCTGAAAAAGCATTTGACCGCCTGCGCCAACTCAATGAAGAGGCGCTTTTAGGAGGCGGGACCAAACGAATCGAAGCCCAGCACGCCAAGGGTAAGCTGACGGCTCGCGAGCGAGTCGATCTGCTCCTGGATGAAGGAACCTTCGAAGAGATCGGGAAACTGGTCACCCACAGGTCTTCAGAATTTGGGCTGGAAAAGCAAAAACCCCTTGGGGACGGAGTCGTAACCGGCTATGGCAAAATTCATGGACGGCTGGTTTATGTCTTCAGCCAGGACTTTACCGTGATGGGAGGTTCACTGTCCGAAACCTACGCGGAAAAAATCTGCAAAGTCATGGACCTCGCCATGAAAAACGGCGCTCCCGTGATCGGGTTGAACGACTCCGGTGGGGCTCGTATCCAGGAGGGAGTAGTCTCCCTGGCCGGCTATGCCGACATCTTTTACCGCAATGTGCAGGCATCCGGGGTGATCCCACAGTTTTCAGCGATCATGGGCCCCTGTGCCGGTGGGGCGGTTTATAGCCCGGCCATGACGGACTTTATCATGATGGTCGAGCAGACCTCCTACATGTTTGTGACCGGACCCAATGTGGTCAAGACCGTCACCCATGAGGAGGTGTCTGCCGAGGAACTGGGCGGTGCCAATACCCACGCTTCTAAATCAGGCGTCACCCACTTTGCCTGCGCCAATGAAGTAGAGTGTATTGAAAACCTCAAGCGACTCCTTGGTTATGTCCCTCAAAACTGTGAGGAAGAACCTCTGAGGCTTCCCTCAACCGGAAAAAATGGTCCTGTTCCGGCTCTGCGCGACATTATCCCCGACAACCCCAACCAGCCTTATGACATGAAAGAGGTCATAGAACTGGTGGCGGATGAAGGGAGTTTTCTGGAGGTTCACAAGGACTTTGCCAGCAACATAGTCGTTGGATTCGCACGAATTGATGGACGCAGCATCGGCATCGTGGCCAATCAGCCCGCAGCTCTGGCGGGAGTGCTGGACATCGACGCTTCTGTGAAAGGGGCCCGGTTTGTACGTTTCTGTGATTCCTTCAACATTCCTTTGCTCGTATTTGAAGATGTACCTGGATTCCTGCCTGGCACCGATCAGGAGTGGAATGCCATCATCACCAATGGCGCGAAACTGCTCTACGCCTTCAGTGAAGCGACAGTGCCAAGGGTCACCGTGATCACCCGCAAGGCCTATGGTGGGGCATACGACGTGATGAACTCCAAGCACATTGGGGCCGACATGAATTTCGCCTGGCCTTCAGCTGAGATTGCAGTGATGGGCCCCAAGGGCGCGGCTGAGATCATTCACCGACGAGAGATTGCAGCCTCCGATGACCCCGAAGCCAGGTTGCAGGAGAAGGTAGATGAATACACCGAGCTGTTTGCTAATCCCTACCGGGCTGCAGCAAGAGGATTCATAGACGAAGTAATATATCCGGAAAATACGCGGAGCAAACTGATCCGGGCATTCGAAATGCTGGAAAACAAGGCTGTTTCTCTGCCGAGAAAAAAGCATGGAAATATTCCACTCTAGAGGCTTCAGGCCGATCCGAAATTGTCTCCCCATAATCTGGAAGCAGATCGTGGGGATTTTTTCTGGGATATCAGGGCTAGTTAGAGCGATGAAGTTTTTATATTTTGATTCGAATTTTGGAAAATAACTGCTTAGGCATGTTTATTGCCATTATTAATCTTGATAATTCAACTTTCCTGTTTCGTGAATAGACAAAGAGGGGTAGTTGACTTTCATTCCCGTAATTCCATCAATTTGAATCACATTTATGTTTAGACAGTTACTCGCAGTAGTCCTGTCTTGTGCAACTCTTTGGACTACCAGTCTAAGTGCACAGGATTGTGGGACAGAACTAACCCCGGAAAACCAGCGAGCCATGGCGGCTTTGGATCAAAGATGGCAGGAGCATCAGGATCATGGAACCCCGGTCCGTGCGGGGGCCAGTATGAACATGGTTCCGGTGCAGTTACACATCATCAGGACTTCTGCGGGAACAGGAGGGGTAGATCCCGATGAACTCCTGGCCGCCCTTGAGCGGGTGAATGATGCTTATGTGCCAGCCAATATCCGACTCTATCAGGTGGCCGGCATCAACTACATTGACGACGACACCTACTATGATTTTGTGACCACTGATGAGCCGGCACTCAGGGCTGCACACCAGGTCAGCAATGTCCTGAATGTGTATGTCGCCAATACGGTGGGCAACGGGTCTGTGAATTATTGTGGATATGCCTATTTCCCTGGAGGGCCGGATTTTACCATCCTGGATGCTGGTTGTGCCCTCAATGGGAGTACATTCGAACATGAAGTCGGGCATTATTTTGGGCTCTATCATACCCACGAGACCGGTACGGCGGGCGGAGCAGAGCTCGTCGATGGCTCCAATTGCGGTACTGCGGGTGACCTGATTTGCGATACACCGGCGGATCCAAGCCTGAGCGGTGTGACCAACGCTGCGGGTTGTACCTATTCAGGAGCTGCTACTGATGGAAATGGAGATGTATATAACCCACAGGTAGCCAATATCATGTCCTATGCATCCAAGGGATGCCGTACCCTCTTTACCTCTGATCAGTATGCCCGTATGGACCTGGTCAACATCAACTTACGCGGTTACCTGACAGCCAGTCCAGCCCTGACCAGCGATTTCATAGCTGTGAACAACGAAGACTGCGCAGATGGGGCCACAGTGGACTTCTCAGATGTTTCCTATGGAGGCGCAACAGGGTGGACCTGGGATTTTGGCGATGGAAATACCTCCAACCAGCAAAATCCCTCTCATACCTACGCTGCCAGCGGCCAGTATGATGTGACCCTGACGGTAACCGACGGAGTCGGCAACGACGTGTTGACCCAAAACGAATTCGTAAACCTGGGGCCCATCACGCTGCCTTACTCGCAGGACTTTGAAGGTGGGGGAGCCGGGAAATGGCGAGTCGATACCACATTTAAAAACTCGGCTTTTATCGATGCCAGTGCGGCTAATGGAGGAAGCCTGGGATTCCTGATGGAAGGCCAGAAGTATCTGGCCAGCCCGGGATTTGAGACCCCTACATCAGCGACCGCCTTTGACGAAGGCTGGAACCCGTTTTTCCGCAGCAGCCTGACCGCCTGTGTGGATGCTACAGGCTATCAGGACCTGGAGCTCTCCTTTGACATGCGACAGATGTATGGCTACAACGATAACTATACCAACTTCCGCGTGACTGTGGATGGGACGGATATTTCAGGTGTGTATCAACCTGCTGGAGCCAGCACAGCATGGAGTACAGTGAATCTGGACCTGACGGCTTATGTAGGGACTACCTTTGAGTTAGCCCTGGAGGCAAGCAACAAATATGCTGACGGCTCTGGTTACACCCAAAGTGCTACCATGCTGGATAATCTCGGCATCACCGGTACCCCTGTACTGCCTGTTACCTGGCAGGGATTTGTCGCCGAATCAAATGGGCTAAGTGCGAAACTGGAATGGCAAGTCGCCGAAGAATTCAATTGCGACCGCTATGAGGTCCTTCGCAGTGTGGATGGAGACGCCTGGGAGCAGGTCGGAATGGTACAGGGGCACAATCCGGAAAGTGGAGAAGCTACCTATCGCTTTATCGACACCAAGGCCGGACGCATGCAACAGCAGGAACTCTACTATCAGATTCGTCAGATCGACTATGATGGGCAGCAGGTACTGTCGGACCGTCGGAGCGTAAAATTTGGGAATTTGGCCGAATGGATCGTCTCTCCCAACCCTGTCACGGGCGGTAGCTTCACCGTTGATCTGCCGGCAGATATGCTTGAGGGTAGTAGCCTGATTCTCACAGACCTTCAGGGACGGGAGCAATGGAATCTATCGGCAAATGCGGCTTCCGTTAGCTTCTCTACTGAAGACCTGACCTCCGGAGTTTATTTCCTTACCTGGAAAACTGCACAGGCCCGCCAAACCAAGCGCCTGATGGTGTACTAGCAAGAGAACCCAGGAGCTTCTGCCAAACATGAAGCTGCCCGTCATGAAATGAAAATCGGCTCGGTTGCTATGTGCAGTCGAGCCGATTTTTTGATGAAATGCTGGAGGCTTTCTCTTCACACCTATCTCCTCAATGCATTTAGTTCCTGCTCAGCCGCTGGCTGGTAGGGGCCATAGCTAGCCCGTTCGAAGGCATTGTGGGCGGTCTCTATGTCTCCGGCATTTTTGGCGGCCATTCCCATCATAAAATTAATTCGGGCTTTGGTGCGAGCATCGAGGCGAGGAGCGTTGAGGATCCGATCATAGGTGCTGACTGCAGCACCATATTCTCCTGTATGGTACTCTGCTCTGGCTTTCACCAGCAGCAACTTACTACTTGCCAGGCTCCGAATGTCCGCATCAATGGCTCTCTGTGCCGTGGTCAGTGCGGAGCGGTAGTCATTATTGGCATCGTGGATGTCTGCCAGTTGCATATAGATTTTGGCCTTTTCGGTGCTGTCGGGCTCGTAACTGGCTGCACGTTCCAGGCTCTGAATAGCGGAGCGCAGGTCATTTTCCTCCTGGGCGATCCTGGCCAGCAGGACATAGGCATTGGCATTATTGGGATCAGAGGCCAGCAATTGGTTGATGAATTCCCGGCTGCGGCCATATTCTTCTCCCAGGAAATAGCTTACAGCGAGCTTGTACTGCGATGCCGGGGTCACAGGCTGTATTTTCTTTTGGACCAATGCACTAATAGCACCGTGGTTGGCCTGTTCATAGGCTGTAATTGCCTCTTCATCCCTGCCCAGAGCCTCAAGTGCCTGTCCCAGGCCATAATAGTATTTGGCGCGTTCTTCAGGTGAAGCTTCGCGCAAAGCGGTGCTCCGCAGTGCCTGCTCGAAATATGTCTGGGCCTGGGGATGCTCTCCCTGGGCGGCGGCGAGTTTCCCCTGATAATACAGAACGGAAACATTGTTGGGGGCAGCAGTTGCTACATCGTCAAGGTAGGTGCTGGCCTCTGAATATTGACCAAGGTTGATCAACGACTGAACCAGCAAAAGCTGATACTGAAGGCGGCGGGTATCATCCACCTCCTGATCAGCCGCAAGGCGGTAGTATTTGACGGCTTCCCCCAGGTTATCAGGGTTTTGGGTTAACTGTATCTTACCCATCAGGTAGTAAACCGACGCTGGAATTTCCTCCTCACCTAATGCGATAGCCTGTTCAAGAGAAGCCTGGGCCGCCGGGAGTCGGTTGAGCCGATATTCACAGCGACCGCGCTGGAGGTAGTAGCGGTAGTTGGTAGGATCAGCCCGTATGGCCTCATTGTAGCGGTCGATCGCCGTCTCAAACTTGTTTTGTTCCCGGAGGGTTTCAGCCTCGCGATAGACCCTCATGGCCTCGCGCTGCGCCTGCATCAAAACGGGGCTCAGCATGAGCAGAGCTGCCAGTAGTACGGTAATTCTTCTCATGATCGAGGGAAGGTAAAGAGATTGCAAAGGGTTTGGTAGAAAATACGCATCTTTGCCCACAAATTAAACCAAGGGGGACAGGGACTCAAAGCAATATGCCCTTTATCCGCTGAAACCCTACCGAAACTAGAATAATTTTTCATTAGCAAACATCGCCCATTTGCCATGAACATCATCGAAGAGCTACGCTGGAGAGGCCTGATCCACGAAATTACCCCAGAAACTGAGGAGCACCTGAAGGACCATAAAGTGTCAGTTTATCTGGGCGTGGATCCAACCGGGAATTCCATGCACATTGGAAATCTGGTGCCGGTGATGATGCTGGTCAACCTGCAACGGGCAGGGCATACCCCCTATGCACTGGTCGGTGGTGCTACCGGACGTGTAGGCGACCCCTCCGGGAAGGATAAAGAACGTCAGTTACTCGACGAAGAGACCATCGATTACAACGTAAGCTGCATTCGCAAGCAGTTGGAGCACTTCCTTGATTTCGAAGGCGAAAATGCCGCCATCATGGTCAACAACTACGACTGGTTTGGCAAAATGGGCTTCCTGGAATTCCTGCGGGACGTGGGCAAGCATCTGACTGTTAACTACATGATGAGCAAGGAGTCGGTCAAAAAGCGCATGAGCGGCGACCAGGGCATCTCCTACACCGAATTTGCCTACCAACTGCTGCAGGGCTACGACTTCTATCACCTGTACCAAAACGAAGGCGTCAAAATGCAGGTAGGCGGCTCTGATCAGTGGGGGAATATCACCACTGGAACCGAGCTCATCCGCCGCATGACCGATGGCGAAGCCAAGGCTTATGCTGCGGTTTGTCCGCTGATGACCCGTGAAGATGGCAGCAAGTTTGGCAAGACGGCCGAGGGAAATAGCGTATGGCTTGATGCTGAGAAGACTTCTCCCTACGAATTCTACCAGTACTGGATGAATGTAGGGGACAGCGATGCCGAGAAATTCATCAAGATCTTCACCATAAAGAGCCGCGAGGAAATCGAAGCCCTGGTAGCCGAGCACCAGGAAGCACCTCACCAGCGCAAACTTCATCAGGCCCTGGCCGAGGACATCACCGAGCGGGTCCACGGCAAGGCGGGTCTGGCTATGGCTCAGAAGCTGACCCAGTTCCTCTTCAGCCGCAACACCTCACCCGACGCTTTGGCAGAACTATCTGCCGATGATTGGAAGCAGGTCGTTCGTAACAGCCCTGATACCAGGCAGATCAGCCGCGGCAAGCTGGAAGAAGGCATCGGTGTGCTTGATCTCCTGACCGAGCTAGGCATCTGTAGCTCTAAAGGCGAAGCCCGCCGCGCCATCGAAAAGGACCGTTCTGTCGCCATCAATGCCGCCAAGTGCGAGGCATCAGATGCCACACTGGATCTGAATACTGCTTTCCATGGCCGCTACTTCCAGGTCCAGCGCGGCAAGAAAAACCGATTTTTGGTCGAGGTGGTGGATTGAGGGAGAGAATTTCGGTTCCGCCAGGTCTCCGAACCTGGTGGAACTTAATTTTTTGGACTCCGATCCAAAGTCGGCTATGCTCGGCACAAGTCCTGTATCTCAACGGTCTCGGCTATGCGTAGTGCGGGATTTCAAGGCACTTCTCTGTCTGTCTGCCTGCCGTAAAGTTTATTTATTGTAAATGCTTTCATATCAGCACTTTCGCCCGCATTACGTATAGCCAACGTTGTGCTTTCATGCTTTATTTTTTTCTTCCGTGCGTTGGCGTGAAAGCTCTTTGCCACCGCAGGAACGAGGATTGCAATGTGCTTGAACATGCGTTGGCACTTTTTATATTGTTTTTAATCCTAACTCTTTTAAATATTCATTGTGTTCGGTTGTCTTTGTTTCAATTCGTTCGTTGATTGAAGTCAAACGTTCGTTCACCTTGTCCAAGTCAATTTCAATTTCATCTTCTGCGGTACTTACATACCTTGAAATGTTTAGGTTGTAGCCGTTCTTTTCAATTTCTTCAATTGATACTCTTCTTGCATAACGTTCAACTTCCTCTGGACGATTTTTATAAACATCTATAATTTCTTGAATGTGATTTGGTGATCCATCTTTGCCATCTCCAAGAGTGTTTTGTCGCTTTCCCTTCACATAATGCTCACTTGCATTGATGAACAATACGTCATCTTCTTTCTTGCACTTTTTCAAGACAAGAATGCAGACTGGAATACCTGTCGAATAAAACAAGTTAGCTGGTAGGCCAATTACCGTGTCAATGTGATTGTCCTTTAAAAGCTTGGTTCTAATCTTTTCTTCCTGACCACCACGGAAAAGAACTCCATGCGGCAGAATGATAGCCATTGTTCCTTCTTGGCTCAGAAAATGAAAACCGTGTAATAAGAATGCAAAGTCAGCGGCTGATTTTGGCGCCAGGCCATAACTCTTGAAACGGAAATCTTCTCCCATGGCTTCATTGGGTTCCCAACGCAAGCTAAACGGTGGATTCGCAACGATGGCATCAAACTCAGTTTTCTTGGAAGGGTTCATTTCATTTAATATGTCCCATTGGTTTTTTAAGGTGTCACCATGGTAGATTTCAAATTCGGTGTCTTTCATGCCGTGCAAGAGCATGTTCATTCGGGCCAGGTTGTAAGTAGTGATGTTGTTTTCCTGGCCATATATTTTGCCAATCGTACCAGCTCCTTTTGTTTGTTCTTTAAGTTGATTGCGCACATTTAAAAGCAGCGAACCTGAACCACAAGCAAAGTCCAGTACCTTATCCAATTTCTGTTTTGGGCCTGTGGATGGGTCTTGACTATCGAGCGTAACTATTTTAGAAAGAATGGTTGAAATCTGCTGTGGTGTATAAAACTCTCCTGCTTTTTTTCCTGAACCTGCGGCAAATTGACCAATCAAATATTCATACGCATCCCCAAGTGTATCAGTATCGGTAGAGAATTCAGCAATGCCTTCTGAAATCTTTTGAATGATGGTGCAAAGCTTCTTGTTTCTTTCTGCTGGTGTTTTGCCCAATTTCTCCGAATTCAGGTTGATTTCAGAGAACAAACCCTGGAAGGAATTATCAAAAGATTCGTTTTCAATATAGCGGAAGCCTTCTTCCAGCGTGACCAACAATTCCGGGCTTTGCGTTCTGGCCAGTTCGGTGATGTTACTCCATAAATGCTCCGGCTTAATCACATAATGCACCTTTCTGCGCATCTGTTTTTCAAATTCAGCGATATCCTCCGCATTGGCTGCATACCAAATAGCCAGGGCCGTGCGCCCATCCTCCTCCTCCAACTCGGGGTAATCTGGCCCCAATTCTTTTTGAGCGGACGCTTCATAGTTGGCGGAGAGGTAGCGCAAGAACAAAAAGGACAACATATAATCACGGAACGAGTCCGCATTCATGGCACCGCGTAAATCATCTGCGATGGCCCATAGGGTTTTGCCTAACTTATCTTGATCTCCTCGTCTCATTTTTTAGTCTTTTGGAATAATGAAACCATATCTAGTCATTACCTTGTCAAACACTTCCACAAATACTTCTAAGTTGTCCGGTACAGGCTTATCGAATTGTTGGTAATAAACATTTAAGTGAGAAAGCGCATTGACTATGAATGCGATTCTGTCTCTGTCCGTAATACCAATCTGTTCTAAAACATAACTGAATTGTCCGACGCCAAGAAATGAAGCAATATTTTCTAATACTTGCCTGAGTAACGCAAAATGATAGGTAAAAACTTCGGTTTCTTTTGCTTGATTTAAAATCTGTAAGAGTCTTAAATGATAAAGAAAAACTCCATTCTTTGTTTTTATCAATGATAAATCACCATCGTTACTCTCCAAAATGAATTCCTTGTATTTCTTGGACTGATTCCTATTTCTGAACTTGGAAGCATTTGGTCCTTTTCCAAGCATGCTTGATAAAATAGTAAGAAAGCCAAAGTGGTGGGAGGTAATTATGATTTTTCTATTTTCAAACTCTCTTTCTAATAGATCATAAACGGTATATGCAGTAACGTAAATATTATGGTCATCTAAACTTGACACCGGATCATCAATAAAAAAGTGTTCACTCTGCTGATCGGCCCACCCCTCTACTTCAAATAGAGCCAAAAAGAAGCACCAAACGAAAATGCGTTCTTCACCTCGGGAAATTTTTATAGGAATTTTTTCCTCGTCACCTTGTTTGAAAAACTGAATGGCATCATAACCCATCTCAGGATCCTTATTTGGCACAAAATAAAAATCGAATTTATGGTTATAGGGAATTAGCTTCGCATAAATCTCTTCTTCCGTAAATGAACCGTGCAAGCGATTTAGACTACTATGTTTGATGTCCAGTTTAATGTCTTGTTCTCCATTGTCCATGTCATTGTCCCAGACAAAAAGATCTTCACTAAAAGCATTATAATAAACACCTGCGTGGGCTCCACTTTCGGAATCTTTTGTTAAATCTTTGTACTCCACTGATAACCTTGTTTTTCCAGTAGAATTAAATGCATAAATGAGAACAATATTCTCATCAAGTTTAATGATCTGCTGCGCTATTTCAGTAACTGTTGCCATAATTAACTCTCAATTTTCGGAAACAAACCCTGCATCAAGCCCTTTTTGTGCTTCTTCAATTGCTCAATTTTCTCCTGCTGGGCAGTGATGAGTTCATCCACAGCCGAAATACAGGAAGCGATTTTATGTTGCTCTTTGATTGTCGGCGGAAAACTAATCTTTAAACCTTCTAGGGTAGAAAAACTTATAGCTGGCATGGAAGAAGAACTAGAGAGGTTATAAATGAAACTTTCTAACCTTTGAAAAGCATAAAACCAATACTTCGGCTGATTTCTCTTTTCACTTTTCCAAATCAGCCTGAACAGGTTGTTTGCGATTACTCCTTCAAACCCTATTGAAATTAAGCCAGGTGTACCATAGCGAATCATAAACAAGTCATTGGCACTTATTACGTGTGCATCACCCGGGTTCTCTATATATCTTGGTGGTTCAGTATTGCTTGTAATATCAATAATTCTGATAAAACGAACCATATCATCTTCTTGCTCGGTAAATTGATTACCTACCGGAACTTGAACTCCTTGTTTGAATTTAAATAATGAGCCTATATCGTCTTCCACCCACTCCCCATCATTTTCAAACTCAGGAAAACGAACCTTAGGCACGGTTTCACCTTCTTGCGGGAAAAAGTTTTGCAGCAAGCCTTTTTTGTGGTCTTTGAGGGCGTCCAGCTTATCAATGTGGGCGGCTATCAAATCATCTAAAGAAGAAAGGCAGGAAGCGATTTTTTGTTGTTCTTCAAGTGATGGAAGCGGTATTTTAATTTCTCTGATAATTGACAAATTCAAACCACCCCTGCCACCTTGTCCTGTTGATAGCCTTCTTAGTTTTTGATACAATGAATCAACCTTTTGGAATAAGAATTCGCTATCAAACTTCGATTTATTCGGATGTATAGCGGCAATGGATTGGTTGGTACATAATTCAATGTAATTTATAGCGGCTGTTCCTCTAGTCTTTCCTTGACCTGCTAATCCAATTAATATACAAAGTGATGGGATTTTCTTCGTACTAGATTCTTTTAAACCTAGTTCAGTAATTCTATTCTCTACATCATAAACCCTTTTCAAGTTGAGTTCTCCTGAATTCATCCAAGGAATTTCTCCACCCCAATATTTTGGTTCATTACTACTTGGCGTACCGCCCGAACTAACTTTAGCGAAAGAGCCTATTTTACTCGCTTTCCAACTCCCATTTGATTTAAATTCAGGAAAGCGCAACTCTGGTATCAACTTCATATCCTTACTCATAAGCGGCTAATCCTGAAATTTCTCGCCCTTGGGCTAGTTTTTTTAATTGCGGGACCAAGTCTTCCATCAAAGCCAGCTCCTTGGTTCTGCGTTCTTTCCAACTCAATTCCAATGGCTCCAATAAATCGGTGAGCTTTTCCCCGTCAAAAATCATTCGGCTCATTATCTTCTCTACAAAGGTTTTGAGTTCTGCCGTTTGCAAGCCATGCGTGTTTGCAATGGTTGCAAGTTCTTTATCGTACTTCTCTACTTTGTAGGTTTCAAAGTTTTGTTTCAGCTCTTCGGCTGTTTGCCCTGTGGTCCAATCTACCTGCTCAATAAAATCAGTCAGGTCTTCTTCTTCGTCCATCAGGTTGGCGTTGGATTTCAGCAAGCTAATCACCTGCGCCTTGGTCATTTTCTGCTTAGATGGCTTCTTTTGAGTGCTATCGGCAATCAGGCTCATGATGTAATCGTAATCAATCACCGCAGAAGCAAAAAGCACAAATTCAAAATCCAGTTGCTGAATATCGTCTGGGGCGTCTTCGCCTTCTTTTTGCTGAATTTCTCGGAGTTGTTTGGCAGTTTCTAAGTACGAGCTGCGGAACTCCTGCAAGGTTTCCTTGGGAAGAATTTTTTCAATCTGTTCTTGCTGCTGATCATCCAAATCGGTGTATTGGTCAAGTTGGGTTTTCAGCCGCTGAACTTCTTTGAAGTTTTTCACAAAGGCAATGCGGGCAGCATCACCTTTCAGGTTGTACACTTCCTGCGGTTCGTTCACCAAGTTGTGTTCTTGCATAAACGCACCGAGTTTTTCTACCGCTTCCTGGTACTTGTCAATTACCACAGGCGCGGGATCAACCATCCAAATTTCCTTGGCTTTGCCGCCTTCTTCGCCAGAAAACAGCGTAATGGCTTGGTTTACGGCTTCTTGTTGCGAACGGAAATCCAAAATATTGCCGTAAGGCTTGGTGTCGTTCAGTACACGGTTGGTTCGTGAAAAGGCTTGAATCAGTCCGTGGTATTTCAGGTTTTTATCCACGTACAAGGTGTTCAGGTACTTGCTGTCAAAACCCGTGAGCAACATATCCACCACAATGGTGATGTCAATCTTGTTTTTGTGCGGATAGTCTTTGTTGCTGTACTTCTGATTTTTGATGCGGCTTTGCACATCCTGATAGTACAGGTCAAAATTATTGATGTCGTGGTTGGTGCCGAATTTCGTGTTGTAATCAGCAATGATTTCTTTCAAGGCTTTTTTCTTTTCTTCAGGATTCTGTTTGTTGTCTTCCTTTTCCTGTGCTAAGTCTTCCTGAATCTGCTGAATGTCTTTGTTGCCTTCAGCAGGTGGCGAGAACACGCAAGCAATGTGCAATGGCACATAATCCGCATTTTCCGCTTGTTTTTGCTTTTGCAGTTCTTTGAACAGACGGTAGTATTCAATGGCATTATTGATAGAAGCAGTGGCCAACACCGCATTAAACTTACGCTGATTGGTGGCTTTATCGTGCTTATCGATAATAGCTTCTACTACTGCCTTTTGGGCAATACCTTCTCCTGGTTTGGCTTTTACCGTGCCTTCACCTTTGAAATAATCGATATGGAACTTGAGCACATTGCGGTCGTCTATCGCATGGGTAATGGTATATTTAGGCAACTCATGTTGAAAAATACTTTTGGTCGTTTTTAGTGTTTTTTCTTCTCCATTTACTTCATAGTAGGTGGCATTTTCTTCGAAAATAGGGGTGCCTGTGAAACCAAATAGCTGCGCGTTATTGAAGAATTCTTTGATGGCTTTGTGATTGTCGCCAAACTGCGAGCGATGGCACTCATCAAAGATGAATACCATGCGTTTGTCTCGCAATGGTTCTAGTCTTTCCTTGTAATTTCTCTTGTAGGTTCCGTCCAGGGCCAATCCTAGTTTTTGGATGGTGGTGACAATCACCTTGTCGGCATAATCGGTAGAAAGTAATCGCCTGACCAAGGTTTCCGTATTGGTGTTTTCTTCTACACTGCCTTCCTGAAATTTATTGAACTCTTCACGAGTTTGGCGATCAAGGTCTTTTCTGTCCACCACAAACAGGCATTTTTCAATCTCCCGATTGTCTTTGAGAAGGGTAGATGCCTTGAATGAAGTCAGGGTTTTTCCACTTCCAGTAGTATGCCAGATGTAGCCATTTCCACGGTTTTGCTTTACGCATTCGTCAATGGCCTTCACCGCATAGATTTGATACGGACGCATCACCAGCATTTTCTGCTCCGTTTCTACCAGCACCATGTACTTGCTGATCATTTCACCCAGCGTGCACTTTTTCAAAAAGCGGTCTGTGAAATCTTCAAGATGCTTGATTTTGCTGTTCTCCTCATCTGCTAAATGGTAGATAGGTAAGAACTGCTCATCCGCGTTGAATTGGAAATGCTGCTTTTTGTTGTTGGCGAAATAGATGGTGTTGGAACGGTTGCTCACAATAAACAACTGCATGTAGCACATGAGCGAATTGCCATAGCCATTGCCAGGTTCGTTTTTGTAATCCACGATCTGCTGCATGGCTTTTCGTGGTGAAATATCCAAGCGTTTCAGCTCTACCTGAACTAGAGGCAATCCGTTAATCAGCAGAACGATATCATACCGTTGATTGCTGTTTTCGGTATTCATCCGCAACTGACTGATCACCTCAAAGTCATTCTTGCACCAGTCTCTGAGATTCACCAGGGTGTAATGTAATGGGGTTCCGTCTTCCCGCTGGAAAAACTGTTGCTCTCTCAGTTTTCGGGAAGCTTTGAATACGTCTGGTTCGATGATTTCTTCTCTCAGGCGCAGGAATTCGCTGTCTGATAACCGCACACGGTTAAGCGTTTCAAACTTGGCTTTGAAGTTCTGTTCAAGCGATTTCCTGTCAGTAATGTCAGGACGATGGGTGTATTTCAACCCTTTGAGCTGCTCGACTAGATTTTCTTCTATTTGGTATTCTTTAGTCATTCAAATCTTCTTTCAATAAATATTTCGGATTCACGTCTAGTATTATTGCTATTTCATAAAGGACTTCCAGTCGTGGTTGCTGTCTATTCTGCACATAGCCGTTCACCATGTTATAACTTTTCCCAAGTTGTTCGGCTAACCATTTCTGTTTAATTCCTTTCTCTTCAAGAACTTCTTTAATGCGGTTCATGTCCGTCAAAATTTATTCAGTCAAGATAATTATCCTACACTTATTATCTCGAAAAACAATATAAAAAGTATCAGTGTTTTTTTCAGTCAGCGGTGGCTAGGGGCAAGCTCTTTTGCTGCGGAGGAACGGAGCAGTAAACGTGCTTGACCGTGCGGCTGGCTTTTTTTCGCATGAAGCACAACATCTCGCGATCCACATAATTCTCGTATCTTAAGGGAAAACCACTTCCCACCGAATGGATAATCGCCCCCCTATTGACGGAGCCTTTGACCTGGAGAGCTACTTCCCACAGGCTTATCAGGAGCTGAAGCGCATGGCCTTTGCCCAACTGCGCTCTGAACGGGAAGGCCACACGCTCAATGCCACGGGGCTGGTGCACGAGGTGTACCTCAAACTGGCCCGGCAGGAGCAGCAGCAGTTCGAGTCAAAGGGCCACTTCTTCCACGTGGCGGCTCTGGCCATGCGGCGTATCCTGGTCAGCTATGCCCGGCAGAAGAAAAGCGAAAAGCGCGGTGGCGATCAGGTACGGCTTACCCTGGAAAACCAGGAGGTAGCCCACCTCACCACCTATGAGGACATCCTCCACCTCAACGATGCCCTGACCCGCTACCATTCGCTGAGCGAGCGCGGTGCCAAGATCATTGAATTCTGGTTCTTTGGGGGCTTCAAACAGGCCGAAATCGCCAAGATCCTGGAGATCTCCGAGGTAACCGTGCGCCGCGAGTGGCGCCTGGCCCGCAACTGGCTGAGCATCCAACTCAAAGACCTGACGCCATGAACCCTTCGGATCACCAGCAGTGGCAGCGCATTTCGGAGGAATTTCATGCGCTCGCAGACCTGTCTCCAGATGTGCAACAGCAAAGGCTTGCTTCCCTCCAAGCGGAGGATGAAGCACTCTATCAGGCCGTGAATGAACTATTGGCACAGGAAGCAGCGTTACATCCTGCGCTGCAAACCGGCGCGACCGCATCGTGGGATCTGGGGCAGGATGAAGCCCTCGTAGGCACCGAACTGGGCCCCTATCGGCTGACCAGACTCCTGGGCAGCGGCGGCATGGGGTCGGTCTTTCTCGCAGAGCGAAGTCAGGAGGACTTCGAGCAAATGGTAGCCCTGAAGCTGATTCGCCCTGGAGGATTTTCTCAGGATGCCATTCAGCAATTCAGGCAGGAGCGGCAGATTTTGGCGTCACTGGCACATCCGCACATTGCGAGGCTGTACGATGGTGGGCAAACGGAGGAAGGGAGGCTGTTTTTCACCATGGAGCGCGTGGAGGGAAAGGGTCTGGTGAGCTTTTTGGAGCATGCGGATCTGGATATACGGATCGCTCTCTTCCTTCAGCTTTGCAAAGCCATTGCCTATGCCCACACCCGTCTGGTGCTGCACCTGGACCTGAAGCCCAGCAATATCCTGGTGAATGAGCAAGGCGAAGTCAAAGTGCTGGACTTTGGCGTAGCAGAAAAATTCGATGTCTCATCCGTAGACTTTTCACCACACCCCAGCGGTAGCCGTCGCTATACCCTGGCTTACGGAGCACCTGAGCAGTTGCTGGGGGGCGCCGTCTCGACCCGCACCGATTTATATTCGCTGGGCGTACTTCTTTATGAAATCCTCACCGGGAGCCTCCCAATAGAGGTGGACGGAAATTCGCCTGCAGAAAATAAGCAACAGCTTGTAAACCACCTCATTATCCCTCCCAGTCAGAAGGTGGATTCACCCCGACTCAGGGGAGATCTGGATGCCATCGTGATGACCTGTCTGGCTCGAAACCCCGATGAGCGATACGCATCAGTGGAGCAGTTAATCGCAGATCTGGAAGCCTGGCAACAGCGACGTCCGATTTCGCTGCAGAGAAATGACCGGGGATATGTGGCAAGGAAGTTTTTGCAGCGCAACAGCCGTTGGCTGATGGGAGTATCGGTCGCAGTATTGGCCCTGCTACTTCTAGGAACGTTTTATACCATTCGCCTGCAACAAGAACGTAACCGAGCCCTGAGTGAGGCGCAAAAGAACGAGCAACTGCTATCCTTTGTCACGGATATTTTCCAAAAGGCAGATCCTTTCATTGCCCAGGGCGATACCCTCACGGTGTATGACCTGCTAGGCCAGGCCCAGGAGCGAGTGGAATCAGAATTGGGCGGCCAGCCGGGGCTTTCGGTAGAAATGATGAAAACCCTGGGGGCTATCTACCTGAGTCTGAATGAATATGAGCGGGCAGACTCTCTCATACGACAGGCGCTGACCACACTGCACGAACATCCAGAGCTGCGGGAGACGGTTTTGCACAGCGAGTTGGTGTTCCTCCAAAGCGACCTGGAATATGGGCTGGGGCAATATGAAGAAGCCCAAGAGGCCGCCAGAGAGGGGCTAGGCATTGACCTGGCGCTAGGCCCTGAAGGGAGTCCCGCCCGGTTTTACCAGCTGTTGGGCAATCTGGCCAACGAACAGTTTCAATACGAAAAAGCAGACTCGCTGTATCGCCAAACCTTATCGCTATACCTGACCGATTCAGACTCTTTATCAGCAGAAGTCGCCGGTCTCTTCCATAGCCTGGGAGACCTAAAACGCCGCCTGCGTCAATATGACTCTGCCGAAGTGTATGCCCGCGCTGCTCTGCGTCTGAAACAGGAACTTTACCAGACTCCTCACACCGAGATCGCCTATACCCTCAATCAATTGGCCAGCCTGTACTATGATCAGGGGAAACTGGATACCGCGCTTGCCTTTGCCCAACAATCGTTAATCCAGCGTAAGGCAGTCCTGGGAGAGACCCATGTGGAGACCATCGCCAGCCTGGGAAATGTCGGGCGCATTCTCGACAGGCTGGGACGCTATGAGGAATCAATTCCACTGAAGCAGGAAATGGTAGCGGCAACTACCCGACTGTTTCCCGAGGCACACCCCTACCAGATCGCCTCATATGGACAACTGGGGAGGTCATTGCTAGCAGAAGACCGATACGATGAGGCAGAAGCGGCCTATGAAGAAGCCGTGTCCATTTTTCAACAACTGATTGCCAATGGGCAGGAGAAGCAGTACGCCTATCCCGGCGTCATTGCCTACCAGGGGATGGGGATGACGCTGTTTCAGCAGGGGCGTTTCGAAGCCTCTCTCTCAAACATCCTCAGAGCAATCGATCTCAACGAAAGGTTGGGAGACCCTGGGAGTGTGATGAGCATCAGGCTAGTGCTCACACTGGGCCAGTTGTACCTGCGTCTGGGAGATGTTGAGGCTGGTAGAGCCAAACTGGAAGAAACCCGGACCATCATCAAGCAGCAGCCCCAGCCCAATCAAGCCTGGCTCGACCTGATTGAGGAGGAGTTGGGCGAATAAAAAATCCCCCGCCTACTGGCGAGGGACGGCTGTTGGTCAGCTTATGAACACCGGATTATTTGGCCAGGGCAACGTAATACTCCATGCTGCGGCTGGGTTTGATCCAAAGCATGTCCTGCTGCCCATCCCCATCGACATCCAGCATGAAGGGGCTAAACTGTGACCAGGTGGTCTGATAGGGATTCGATTGCTTGACGGGGGAGAAGTCATAGTTACCGCTATTGGTTCCCAGGGCAGTGTAAACAGCGTTTTCGCTGCTGCCAAGGGCCATTTTGGTCCAGCAAATGTCGTCGATCCCGTCGCCATCGACGTCGCCTACCAGCGTCTGGTAGCCGGTCCAGTCTTGTCTGACGGGGTGGTCCTGGCCCGCAATGGACATATCGAAGCTGCCGTTTCCATTGCTCAGATTGACATAGATTCGATTGACACTGCTGCTGTTTTCGTTGAAAATCAGGTCGGTATGGGTGTTGTTGTCCGCAAAGCCAGTGAAGGTTTTGTAGCGATGCCAGCCTCGCTGTGAGCGCGTATAGGGGCCTCGATGGGTAAAGGTGGTATCGCCGTTTGAGAGGTTGAGGAAGGTAGTATTGTAGCTGATGGTTTTGTTGAAGATCAGGTCTTCTCCTCCGCCATCTACATTGCCGATATAGGGTTGGTAGCTCCCCCAGTCAGATGCGGCGGGAATGTCAAAGTAAGTTGAAATATGAATGCCCTGACCGTCGTCATTCAAGTTTCCGACGTAGGTCCGAAGGTGGGTATTGTCACGGGTGATGTTCCAGATCAATTCATCAGCTCCATCCTGGTCGATGTCCCCCAACAGGAGATCGTAGTAATTCCATCCGCCGCCAGGTCGCTCGGTCAGTTCGCTGTACTCAAAGCTGCCACCCTGACTGAGGGCAAAGTACGTGAGGTTGTTGTCCGAGGTCAGATAGCTCCAGACCAGATCGTCCACTTGATCGCCATCAAGGTCGGCGACGCGGGTTTCATACTGCTGCCATGAATCAGTGGGCGAAGCACTGTGTACCACCGTCGGCTGAAACTCAAAACTTCCATCTGACTGCCCGAGCCCCAGCTTGATCTGGTTCAGGCTGTTTTCCTTGTGATTCAGCACGATGTCCTGTCGACCATCGCCGTTGAAGTCTCCGGTGAACGTTTCGACGGGAAAGCCGATATCTCCCAGGGTTTCTGTTTTGCTGGGCAAAAAATCAAAGACTCCCGGTACCCCGATTTTCTCGGTACACTCCGAGATGCTGTACTCGTCGGTCTCCACGATGCTGGCGATGCTGCCGTCGCCCAGGTTGCGGAAGGTGTAGGACAGCGGTGCGGCACTCGATAGGGGGGCCGAGTTGGTGAAATAATCTCGCCAGTTGCCGCTGCGGATCATGTCGATGGTGGCCTGGGCATCGCCGCCGAGAGAGGTAATTGCGATTTTGGATTCCTGCAGCATGGTCTTCTGCTTGGCACTCATGCCCGCCTGCACGTTGCCAGCGATTCCACTGTAGGCTACGTTCATCATGGCGCGGATCTCACTCTCGCTAGCGGTAGAGGTCAACGAAAACATCATCATGCGGCCATAGACCACATTGGAGACGTACACAGGGAGATTGTTGGGGCCCATGCGGCCCAGATCGACCTGCTCCTGGAGCTTGTCGGGCGTAAACTCCTCGCTAAAGAAGGCCGAAGGGGTCTGTGGCGGCTCTACCAGCACCTCAAACATTTTCTGGAAAAACTGCACGGTCACCGTCGTTTCGGACTGGTTGCGGTCCAGGCTGCCCGATGCCGAGCCGCTGAAGCCCAGGTAGCGCCCGGAAATACCCATGCTAAGGGCCATTTGCCGCTCGGAGTGGTAGGTCTCCATGCTGAAATTTATGGTCGAGGGGGTGGAAAGTTCATCCGCGGTTGCATTACCTACCATCTCCCCAATGGCAGCGGCTACGGTCGCCTGATTGGGCTTCACCCGGCGGAAGTTTTGGCCGGTAGGCAAGTTGGGAATTGACACATTGATGGAGTCCCGCTCGCGGATGATCAGGCCCCGCAGGGAGCCGATGGGATCCTTGTGCGAAGCCCCCTGAATCAGGGCTCCCGGCCAGAGAATCTCTGCGTCGGGGCTGTACATCACGATTTGTTCGGGGTTTTCGGTGAGGCTGTATGGCGTCTGCTGACAGGTGTAGGTGACGTTGTACAGGGTGTCGATGCTGCCATCTTCCTGGATCTGCGGTACATCGACGGTCTGGCTTACCTCGCTGCCTGCTTCTCCGGTGGGTGCAGGAGCTGCTTCCGGTGGATTGTCGGCAAAGTCGTCCCAGGAGGGCAGGCTGCGGAAAAATTCTTCTGGGGTGGTTCCTTCCGGCATCGGCTCTGGGCCGATATTCTCCTTCTTGCAACTACTGAAAATATTCAGGAGCAAAAGGGCCAGCGTAAGGTATAAGATTCTGTTTAGGGTGTTCATAACACAGGTGATTGAAATTGTCCAACACCCATACACGCGCAGTCGGTTTCCCAAACCGATCATGGATTAGAGAAAAAAATGAAAAGCATCGGGGTTTGTACTTTGTCCATCAAACATTCTACCATATGAAACAGCTTGATTTCCTATGGTTTTGTCTCCTCCGTGATAGTTTCGTGAAGCTTAAAAGGTATTCTTGCACAGTAGAATAACCCGAACCCATGCGAAACCTGACCATACCCTTCCTGGTGCTAGCCCTCAGCCTGCTAATTGGCTGCATCGGCGACGACATCATCGACGACACCGTCGCGGCCCGCATCAACTTCACCAATCCGCTGGACTCCATCGCCGTCGGCGACACCTTCCAGTTTCAGGCAACCTTCCTGAATCAGGTCGGCCTGCAGGAGGACGTTTCGGTTAGTTGGTCGGCCCGGCCTGCCAGCGTTTTGCAGCTCCTTTCCAATGGCCTCGCTATCGGGTTGATGGAAGGCGAGGCCTGGGTGATCGCCACCGCAGATGCGTCGGGCGGAGCCGTACGGGACAGTTTTCTCATCACCGTTGGGGCCTCGACCAGTGAACCCGTCGCCATGGTACGCGAAGGAACCATCCGTACCACAAGCAGCTACTTGCTGGAGGGAACCTTTACGGCTTCGCTCAATGAAGGGGGCGAAATGGTCATCGACATCAACGACGACTACCGGACTTCTGATCGCCTGCCAGGGCTCTATGTGTATTTGACCAACAATCCCACGACCACCAATGGGGCCTACGAAATCGGAGAGGTGACCATCTTCGAAGGAGCACATTCCTACACGCTGCCCAGCGACATCGGCCTGAATGAATACAACTACCTGCTCTATTTCTGCAAGCCTTTCAACGTAAAGGTCGGCGATGGAGAGATGGAATAGGGTAGTTAAAAGTTCGGGGTTCAAGGTTCGAAGTTATGGCTGTATGATGCGACCGTAGATCAGCAAATTGAATAATAATACCCAGCCTATTTTATAACTCCCCTCAGAAAGAACAATAAAGCAAACCTGGGGCGGCGCTGGCCCGGCATTTGGCGCTCGGGGCGGCTTGCAGGGAAGCCTGAAATGCCGAGCTTTTCTTGCTTACTTCTTTTGTAGGGAAGCAAATTGAAGAATAATACCCAGCCTATTTTAAAGCTCTCTCTCAAAAAGAGACATAAAGCAAGCCTGGGGCGGCGCAGGGCGGCATTTGGTGAACCGGGGTGGCCTGTGGGTAGAATGAAATGCCGGAGTTTTTTCGCCTACCTTTTTTTGTAGGAGAGCAAGTAGCTCTAAAAAATCCTGGGTTCCTCCCTCTCTCGCAC
>CAYFIR010000089.1:0-29375 GCA_964343195.1 uncultured Bacteroidia bacterium
ACTACGAACTACGAACTACGAACTACGAACTACGAACTACGAACTACGAACTTTTAACCTTCAACTTAGAATTAATAACAACCCCATGGGATTACTTGACTTCATCAAAGGCCAGTTTATTGATGTTATCGAGTGGGTAGATTACTCACGCGATGTGCTCAGCTGGAAATTTCCTGACCAGGACAAAGAGATTAAGATGGGGGCTCAGCTTACCGTCCGTGAATCTCAAGCCGCTGTACTCATCAACGAGGGCAAAATGGCCGATGTGTATGAGCCCGGTCGCCATGAGCTGACCACTCGCAACATGCCCATTCTGACCAACCTCCGATCCTGGAAGTTTGGCTTCGAGTCTCCCTTCAAGGTTGACGTATATTTCTTCAATACCCGTCAGTTCACCGACAATAAGTGGGGTACTCCCAGTCCGGTGACAATTCCTGACGCCAAGTTTGGGCAGGTAGAATTTCGATCTTTCGGATCGTACAACTTCCGTATCCTGGATTTCGAACGATTCTTCAAGGAGTTTGCCGGGACCGATCCTTTGGTAAACCTGAGTGACATCGAGGGAACCCTGCGTGGCAAGCTGGTGGATCGCTTCACCGAAGTTGTCGCCGAGATGGCGGAGACAGACTTCTCCTTTGTCCAAATGCAGTCTCAGAAGACTGAGTTTGCCAACGCATTGCAGCCCCGTATCGCGGATTACTTTGCAGACTTCGGACTGGCCCTGACCGACTTCTCCATCCAGAGCATCACGCTGCCACCAGAATTGCAGGAATACCTCCGCAAAAATACCCAGATGAACATGGTGGGTGACATGAATCGCTTCATGCAATTTCAGGCTGCTAACGCTGTTCAGAAGTCCGCTGAAAATCCAGGCGGTGGCAACGCCGGAATGGACATGGGCACAGGACTGGCCATGGGTAAAATGATGGCTGATATGATGAGCCAATCACAAAATCAGCCTCAAAACACGGGTGGGGGAACTTCCGGGCAGTCAGAAATGACGAAGGATGAAATTATGAAACTTTTAAAAGACCTGGGTGAGCTAAAAGCATCAGGAATTTTGACGGAAGAAGAGTTTAATACCAAGAAGACTGAGTTGTTGGCCAAGTTGTAGGTTGGATTCTTTCGATTAACTCTGTTTTTCTGAATATTTCTTCGATTTAAATTCAGGGTATATTTTATAACGACGTTATATAGCCTCGCCTTTCGGTGGGGCTTTTCTTTTCTGTATAATCTGGGATTTTTGATTTCGTAAAATAAGCTGTTCTCATTGCAATTATTAAAATTGGGATGGGTGTGTTGATTTTCAGCTATTTAGGATTGGGTATTGCCGTATGTCGAAAGATTTTTGCTGCATTATTAGGTTGGTGTTAAATATTTTCCCTATCTTGATTATGAGAATTTCAATACAGGGATTCAATAATCTACCTACACTACTACATTTAGGGGACCGATTGCCCAGAATAACACTACTACCTTTACTACTATTCTTTCTGGGATTTACTCGCAATTATCAAGACGATTCTAGCTTTGTTTCCCCAAACAGCTAGACTCTATTCGCAAAATTAAAAGCCTGTGCATCTGCGCAGGCTTTTGTACTTTATACCTGATTCATCCTGGTAATCCCTGCTTTATGAACTCTCAGGTCGAAAAATCGTTTAGGGTTTTTTATGCTCCACTGGATTGGGGGCTTGGACACGCTACCCGGAGTTACCCAATCATTCAGCTCCTGATCCATCATGGAGTAGAAGTTCACCTGGGAGGGAATGGGCTGAGCCTGAAATTTCTGCAGGACAGCTTCCCGCAGTTGCCTGTTTGTGAGTTACCCGGTTATGATGTGAGGTATGGAAAAGGAAGACGTCAGGCCTGGACCCTGATTCGGCAATTTAACCGGGTCCGCAAAGTGATAAGTCAGGAACATCGAGTGACCCGTGACTATATTGAGGCCAACGAAATTCACGCGACGATATCAGACCATCGATTTGGTGTCTGGAGTTCCAAACTACCCAGTGTGGTGATCGCCCATCAGTTATCGCTCAGATTGCCCGGTGGGTTCGCGTGGGCAAGGAGAATGGTGGACTGGTTGCATGCCAGATATCTCTCACCATTTGATCAGCTTTGGGTACCGGATATTGTGCCTCCAAATGGATTGGCGGGTGAACTGGTTTCTGACTTCACCTACCGTAAACCAGATGTTTACCTGGGCCCACTTTCCCGATTTGATAGGAAAAAGGTGCCCGAGAATACCCCTCAACGAATACCGCTTGCGCTGCTTTCCGGTCCGGAACCACAGCGAACCATACTGGAAACTACCCTGATCCAGCAGGCTGTTAACCATGACATCCCCCTGAAAATTATCCAGGGACTCCCTGATAAGCCCTTTGAGCAGTTCCATGAAGGTCCTGTTCAGGTGTTGAGTTTCCTTGGGGGTGAAAGGCTGGCGAGGGAAATACAGCAGGCCTCGGTGATCATATCCAGAGCTGGGTACAGCAGCCTGATGGATTTTGCGGCTTTAGGGACCTCTGGACTGCTGCTAGTGCCCACGCCCGGCCAAACTGAGCAGGAATATCTGGCGAATCGACTGGCAGCATTGGGGGCTGCACACAGCAGGTCCCAACATCGGCTGGACCTCGTTAGAGACCTTCCACTGGCGAGATCTTCTACGGGTTTTATCGGAGGAGAATCTCAATCGGTGGATTTAGAGGCGATCATCCAGAGGTGGATCGCGCAGTACAAAGAATAATTGCTTAAATTTGGGACTTATGCCGACTGTTCTTGTACCTTAATACTTACAAAACGCATAAGCATTCAAATATCTAAATGTGTCTTGGCATCAAATCTGACCATTACCTATGAGCTGGTTTCGACGTGTAAAAGACAATATCCTCACCAAAACAGAGGACAAAAATAATACTCCTGACGGGCTTTGGGCCAAGTGCCCCAATTGCAAGAAAGCCCTGCAAACCAGGGCTTTGAAGCGCAATGTCTATGTCTGTGAGCATTGCGACCACCACCTGCGAATTGGAAGCGAAGAATACTTCGACTTACTGTTCGACGGGGATAGCTATGAAGAGATGGAAGATGGCCTGGTATCCGGAAACCCATTAGAATTTACTGATACCAAACCCTATCCCGATCGTCTTGCCCAGAGTTTCCAAAAGACTGGACTGAAAGATGCCTTGCGTGTGGCAAGAGGAGATGTGAACGGCCTTCCATTAGTGGTATGTGCCATGGACTTCCGATTTATCGGCGGTAGCATGGGCAGCGTCGTGGGAGAAAAAATCAAGCGGGGGATAGACTACTGCGTCGAGCATGACCTGCCATTGCTGGTTATTTCCAAAAGTGGTGGAGCCCGCATGATGGAAGGAGCGCTAAGCCTGATGCAGATGGCCAAGGTCAGCGCCAACCTGACCCGCATGGCAGAAAAGAAGCTTCCCTACATATCGCTTCTGACCGACCCGACAACTGGGGGGGTAACGGCTAGCTTTGCGATGCTGGGTGACCTGAACATTGCCGAGCCCAATGCGCTGATTGGCTTTGCCGGGCCTCGTGTGATCAAGGAAACCATAGGTCGAGACCTGCCAGAAGGTTTCCAGCGCTCAGAATTTCTGCTGGAGCACGGCTTCCTGGATTTTGTTGTGCACCGTAAGGACCTGAAGGCTCAACTTGCCAGTTCCATCGGGATGTTGATGAACAAGGAGCAGGCTACCTCCTAGTGCTTTGTCAAGTGAAAAATGATGGGTAAGCGGTCGCAGATTGTTGAGGAGATCCACGAGAAACTGGGAATAAAAGGGCTCCAGTTTCGAGTAAAATCCGAGTTTGGCGAGCCAAACTGCGAGACTGTGGGATAAAGGGGCCCACAGACGAGCCTCAACGAAGAGATGCGGAAAAAGCCTGTCCTGAACGGAGTGAAGGAACTCAGCGATCACCCATCATTGGGGATTTGACAGAGCACTAGTCCAGAAAGTGAAGGAGGTCTGCCAGAGCGAACGGAAGTGATCCGTAGAAGCCCAGATCCTCATCAATCTTTTCGTCGAAATTTTCCTGTAAATAATACTCATCGCCTGTACGGAGGTCGCGAATGCGCCAATAGTACAGGCGATTTTTTGCATCTACCGTCGGAAGGGTAACCTGTCCGTCAGGGGCATAGCGGGTTTCCTGTCCCACAGGCCCGGTGTAGTATGGCACCAATTCCCCGTCGAGGGTCGCCTCTCCCTTCAGAAAGGTATCGTAACGTAGCCCAAACTGAAAGCTGGATTCCAGCACATAATGGACTCCTGCCTCAATGGCTGAATCAAAAGCAGCTGAATCCACGAGCAGAAAATTGCCCGGCATAGCCTGTAATGTGTCACGAAGGGCCTGATTAAGTCTGGGGACCTGTCGGTTCCAGCGGCGCTGTTGCTTCCGAAAAAAACGCTCATCTTCCAGGCCCCTGGCTTCCCAATCAGTCCAGACCGAAGGGTACTCCCTGATTAGTAATAGTTGATCCGAGAGGTCCGTTGGGGGCGAATAATAGCGCTCCTGGGCAACAGACAGGAGCGTTGTCATAGTTACAAGTCCAAAAAGGAAGAATTTCATGGATATATGGTGTGGGTAAATGGATGTTTTTATACTTTATACGGGGTAATAATGATCTGCATGCAGAAAAACGGTTTTTATAGTGCTTTCAGAAGGGTAAAATTGCCAATGCCATTGGTTTAAATATCTGACCAGTAGTACTTTAAATTGGGAATTACCAATCACTGGTATTTTCGGAATGAATAAACCGACCGATTCATGATTTAGTAATAACTTGACTGTTAGAGGTTTTTCTTTCGAATTACCAACACCAAATTTCGACTAATTTCCATTATTCATTTTGGATTCAGTCCAGATAACAGGGGTATTCACTCCAGTTCTCTTTTGAGAAACTGGGCGTTGATGGCCACAATGACCGTACTCAGACTCATGAACGCCGCTCCGATCGCAGGCGAAATCATGATGCCCCATTGGTACAACACCCCCGCCGCCAAAGGAACCGCGACTGCATTGTAGGCCGTAGCCCAGATGAGGTTTTGGATCATCTTCTGGTAGGTCGCTTTGCCAAAAAGGATCAATTGGCTGATGTCGTGTGGGTTGCTATTCACTAACACGATGTCGGCGGTCTCTGCAGCGACATCGGTCCCACTGCCTATAGCGATGCCAATGTCAGCTTGAGCCAGGGCTGGTGCATCATTGACACCATCGCCTGTCATGGCCACGAAGGCCCCCTGCTCCTGCAATTCCTTGACTTTGTCCAATTTCTGATCGGGCAGCACCTCCGCGACAAAATCATCCATGCCCAACTCCTGGCTCACCCTGCGTGCCACAGCGGCATTGTCTCCGGTGAGCATGACGGTCTTGATGCCATTTTCATGCAGAGTTTGGATGGCCGAAGCGCTTTCTGGTCGAACCTGATCGGCCAGCGCGATAAACCCGACCAGTTCTTCATCTATCAGCACGAAAACGATGGTTTCGCTCCCGTCATTTTGTGCCTGATCAGGCAAGGACATGCCCTGTTCCTTCAGATAGCCGGGACTCACCACCTTGACTGCCTGGCCTTCGACACGAGCTTCAACGCCTTTGCCTGTGATCGACTGAAAGTCCTTTGCTTCCGGGATATCAATGCCTTCTGCTTGGGCCTTGGCCATGATGCCCTCAGCAATGGGATGCTCTGACTGGGCTTCTAGCGCACTGGCAAAACGCAGTACCTCGTTTTCTTCCCAATCATTGTGCAGGCTAATGATGCGGTTGACGCCAAACTCTCCTGTGGTCAGGGTGCCCGTTTTGTCGAAGACCAGCGTGTCGATCTTGCGAGCGCTTTCGAAGGCCGTCCGATTGCGGATCAGCAACCCATTTTGCGCAGAAAGCGCAGTGGAAATTGCCGTTACCAGCGGAATAGCCAGTCCGAGAGCATGCGGACAGGCTATCACCATGACTGTAACCATGCGTTCCAAGGCAAAGGAAAACTCTTTCCCCAGTAGTAGCCAAACTGCCAAGGTCCCAAAGCCAACCGTCAATGAGACCACGGTCAGCCAAAACGCCGCCCGGTCGGCGAGTTTCTGGGTCCTGGATTTTTTCCCCTGAGCCTCCTGCACCATGTGAATGACTTTGGACAAGTAGCCCTCGTCTCCCGTTCCCCCTACTTTGACTCGAAGTGAGCCTTTGCCATTGACACTGCCGCCAATGACTTCATCATCTTTGGTCTTGCCTATTGGCTTACTTTCCCCCGTGAGCATACTCTCGTTGATGCTGCTTTCTCCCTCGATGATGGTGCCATCGGCAGGAATTTTTTCGCCGGGCTTGACCAGGATGATGTCGTCCTTTTTTAAATCGGAGACAGGGACATCTGTTACCTCATCTTCCTGAACCAGATGCGCTTCGTCAGGCATCAATTCAGCCAGCTTTTCCAGCGCACGCGATGCCCCCATGACCGAGCGCATCTCGATCCAGTGGCCAACCAGCATCACGTCGATCAGGGTAGCCAGTTCCCAGAAAAACGTTTTGCCTTCCAGTCCAAAAACCACCGCCGAGCTGTACCCATATGCGACCACGATGGCCACCGCAATGAGGGTCATCATGCCCGGAGACGTTTCTTTCAGTTCGTCAGCCATGCCTTTGAGAAACGGCCAACCGCCATAGAAAAAGATGAATGAAGAAAGTCCAAATAGCACATATTGATCGCCCGTAAATGCCCAGTCAAGCCCCAGCCAACTTTGGATGAGTGGCGAAAGCAGCAGAATGGGCAAAGTCAAAACCAAAGAAACCCAAAAGCGCTTTTTGAAGTCCTCGATCATGTGGGCATGGTGCCCCTGATGGTTGTGGTGCCCGGAGTGATCTTGGTGATCAGAATGATCATACGACTCGTGGTGGTCGTGGTGGTCGTGGTGGTCGTGGTGGTCAGAATGATGGTGTTGGGACGTTTGGTGTTGCATGGGAATTGGTTTGAATATCAGAGAAAGGGACAGCGTTTCACCTGAGAAGGAAACAGCCGCGCAAACAGCCGTTGGCTTCTCGGTAAAAGCACCGCATGGTGGGGCCGGAGCCGATCCAAATCATCAGCTCTAGCAGAGAAAAAGCGTGTAGTAGTCCATTCTTACTGCCGCTTTACAGTTCTTCTTCCACTTTGCCGCAGTGGAGCATCATGTCGCCGAAATAGGGATTGTTGACTTCCTTTTCAGCAGCTAGCCAAAAGGCTCCGGTGTTACTGAAAGCCATGGGGCAATATTGGCGATAGATGGGCTTCTCATGGGCCTTGGTAGCCTGAAGCATGGCATACACGGCTTGGGAGAGCGTGAAAAAATGTTCTCGCTGTACCTCCGTGTCTTCCGTCTCGACGATTTCGAGGGCGGGCTGGCGAATCTCCGCGACCAGTTCGTTGCCGTCTGCTCCCAAAGCCCCGAGCAATTCGCCGACTGCGGTTTGAGCCGCCACCCCGTCTGTTTGCACCAGCGCATCTTTGACTTCCAGGTACATGGTCAAAATCTCTTGTGCCTGGGCTTGGGGCAGATCGCCAGCCATGGAGGCAGTGGTAGCACTTGTATCCATGTGATCTTGGTGGTCCATATCACCCATGTGGTCGGTGTGGTCAGCATCGTTCATTGGGGTGTCTTCATCCATATACTCAGCATGATCCATGTGATCGCCATGGTCGTGGTGCTGGCTGCTATCTGAGCATGCTGCCAGAGACAGCAGAATCATCATGAACAAACTCAGGAAGGAAATGGGAATGAATCGTTTCATTGTCTTCGTTAATTGGTAGGTGAAAAATACAGTTGGATAGAATAGATTATGCCTGTTAACCAGATTTTACCTTTTCATCATGGAGCAGGCGCTGGCAACTGCTGCGTTACCGACCCGCAGGTCAGCATCTCATCTCCGAAATAAGGGTTACGAATTTCTTGTTGCAGGCTCAGCCAATCGGCGCCTTCCCAATCTTGGGCCATGGGACAATGCTGTACATATAGGGACTGCCCTGCGACGCCCATGACTTGCACGGCCTCGATCAGGGCCGCAGACAAGGGATCGAACTGCTCTCGCTGCTTGGCAAGGTCTTTTTCCGCCGCGATGGCTTCAGCATATTGCTCAATCATCTTGGTTTGGGGCATCCAGTAGCCATGCATTTCTCTCGGGAGAGGCTCCATGTCGATTTGGGCGAGTTGCTTCAGGAGCTGCTGCGCATCAGATTTGGCCTGCTGCGCATCGGAGGCCACCAGCGCATCTTTGAGCTTCAGGTACGCATCGACAGTCTGAGCCAATTGTTGTTGGAACACTTGCGGAGTCTCCGCAGCATAACTGGGAAGGGACTCGTCAGCCTCTGACTCAGCGTCCGAGTCCATGAGGTGATTCATCATGCTCTGCTGATTGTTTAGCTGGGCGGCAGCATCAATCACAAAGCTGCCGTAGGTCACGACTTCGTCGCCAGCATGTAAGCCGCTCTGCACCAGATAGGCGTCGCCAACACGTTCGCCTAGCTCTATTTCCTGGTAGCGATATGAAGGCACGCTGGCGCCGGGCACGGCGAGATAAACCACGGAGCGCTTCCCAGTCCAAAGCACCGCAGACCTGGGAACGAGCAATTGGGCATCACCTCCCATCTTAGAGGCCAGGGTGCCTTTGACAAACATCTCAGGCTTCAGTTTGCGCCCCGAGTTTGCGACTTCTCCACGGACGGAAGCAACCCGCGTCTGCGGATCAATCACCGGGTCGATGAAAGTGATACGTGTCGTAAACGTCTGTCCCGGCACCGAGGGCGTAACAAACTCCACCCCGTCTCCCACCGATAGCTGAGACAGATCCTCCTCATAAGCATCGAACAGTACCCACACCCGGTTGAGACTCACCAGATCCAATAGCACTTCGCCTTGCCGTACATAATCTCCCACAGCTATGCGTCGCCGGGTTACTACCCCTGCCGCATCGGCATAGATATCGAAGGTCTCCTGGATGGTTTCGCTTTGCTCAATGCCCGCAATTTGCTCTTCAGTCAGCTTCCAATAGGTTAGCTTTTGACGAGCGGCGGTGTACAGGCTTGGATTGCGCTCTTTGAGCTTTCGGGCCTGAATCAGCTCCTGCTGAGCGGTGATCAACTCGGGTGAATAGATGCGTGCCACCCGCTGTCCCTGGCGGATGGATTCACCCTTGAAAGAAACGTAAAGCTGCTCGATGCGCCCCGGAATGTGCGCCACCTGAGAAGCCGCAAGCCGCTCATCGGCCTGGATTTTTCCAGACAAAGCCAGCGTGTGCTCCGCTTTGCCACCGGCACCCAGCACGGTGGTTTCGATCTGGGCCAGCTTGACTGCATCAGGTGTCATCTCCAGCACGAGCGGGTCAGAAGAGGTATTTTCCTCCAGCGGAATCAGGTCCATGCCACAAATGGGACAGTCCCCTGGTTCTGGTTGCCGAATCTGCGGATGCATGGAGCAAGTCCAAATCGTCTCGCTGGCACTGGCTTCATGAATGTGATTGCTGTGGTCGGTCTGCTCGGAATCACTATCCGATCTGAACAGCAAATAACCTAACCCCAAACCACTGAGTATAGCCAGGACAAACCCGACAATCAGCAGCGTGAATTTATTTTTTTCAAAGAATGGATTCATGACGTTTCTCGGTAGAATGAAGTAAATGGACAAAAGCTGCCAGACATCTCACGATCTACCTAATAAGGTAGGTATCGCATGACGGCGGCCTTGGCCGTATGGCTTTGAACGCTGGCCTGAAGTTGCTTTAGTTGGTAGTCAAGGAGGGCGACTTCTAATTGCAATAGCTCGTCAAAGCCCTTGCCTCGCGATGCGTAATCGGCTTCCAGAATCTCCAGGGCCAGTCGCGTGGTCTCAATTTGCTGATTGTACAGCGCCAGACTCAGCCGTGCATCTTCATGGTCTGCCAGAGCCATTTCGATCATCGCTTCGAATTGGCTGAGCATTTCCACTTTGCGGGCTTCAAGCGCCTCGATGCGCAGACGTTCTTCCCGCTCTTTGGCGTCGTACTTTTTTCGGTAGAGAGGAATAGACACTGTGGCCCGCACGAGAAAGGCATCTCGGCCATTGTTTTCGGGGAATGCATCGGAGCGTGGCCCGGTGTTGAGATAATCTGCGCCCAGCCCAAAGGAGGGCCTGCCCTGTAGCGTATTGGCGCGAATGGCCGCCTCACTGGCTTGTTGTTGCAACTCGTACATGCGCAGCATAGGATGCGATGCCCGAACATGGGCCAATAAGCTATCTCGCGACAGCGGCAATTGTGCGAAGGCTAGCGTATCTGGCAGGTCGATGGACTGGTCTAGCTCTCGGTGCAAGACTTGGTTGAGATCGGCCTGTGGTTTGCGCATTTGATTGGCTAATCGCTCGATGCGCTGGCTCAGCTCATTGATCCGCAAGTCCAAGCGCAGCACATCGGCAACGGTGGCGCTTCCAATGGCGACATTGGTTTCGACCAATTCTTTCATCGCTTGTAGCAGATCGAGATTTTCCTGCAAAATCTGCCGGGAAGCGCCCAATTCGTACAAGCCGAAATACGCGCGCTCAATGCGATACTTCAGCTCTAGCTCCAGCGCAGCAATGCGCTCAAAGGACGCCCTGGCTTCGGCATTAGCCCAGGCTTCCTGGGCCTGCAAGGTGCCAAACCAGGGAAACATCTGGGTAACGCTCAGCCGCGCTCGTTGCGGCCCCAACCGAGTTTCGACGGGCAGGATGAAGGCTCCCACACCTAACTCAGGATTGGGCAACTGGCTGACTTGCGGAGCCTTTTCCAACGCTGCTTGGTACTCCTTTTTGAGGGCCAATAGCTCCTGATTTTGAGCCACAGCGATTTGCAGCAGCTCCTCAGGGGATTGGGCTAACAGATTCGCCCCCAAACAACTCATCAGGAGGGCTACGATGAGAAATGAAGGATTCGCTTTCATGCGTTTTTTCTTTGTTCGAAGTTGAAGCGCCACTCCTGCCACAGCGAAAAGAGTACGGGCACGGTAAACATGGTGAGGGTTTGTAGCAACATGCCCCCAAACGAAGGAATGGCCATTGGCAGCATGATGTCGGCTCCACGCCCGGTAGAGGTCAGGATGGGCAACAGGGCCAGAATGGTCGTCGCCGTGGTCATCATGGCAGGGCGAACGCGCCGCAGGCCGCCAGCCACCACCGCATCTCGAATGTCAGCGACACTCCGAGGCTGGTTTTCTCGGAAGCTGTCCCGCAGAAAAGTCGCGACCAATACCCCGTCATCTGTGGCAATCCCAAAGAGCGCCAAAAAGCCCACCCAGACCGCCACGCTGAGGTTGATCGTTTCCACCTGAAACAGGTCTCTCAGGTTGACGCCCAACAGGTTCAGGTCGAGGAACCACGGCTCTCCGTATAGCCCGATCAGGATGAAGCCCCCCGAAAAGGCGATGAAGACACCCGTGAAAACCATCAGGGAAATGGCCACCGAGCGAAACTGGAAGTACAAAATCAGGAAAATCAGCCCCAGAGCAATAGGTAACACCACCGCCAGACGCTTGCTGGCGCGAAGCTGCTGCTCGTAATTTCCGGCAAATCGGTAGCTGACGCCCGGCGGCACAGACAGTTGCCCTGTGTCGATCTGTTTGGCCAAATATGCCTGCGCGTTTTCCACTACGTCCACTTCCGCATATTCGTCCAGCCGATCAAAAAGCACATAGCCGATCAGGAAGCCATCTTCGCTCTTGATGGCTTGGGGACCTTGCTCGTACTTGATGTCGACCAATTCGCCCAGCGGAATCTGCCCCTGACTGGACGAAGGCAGCAGCACCCGCTTGAGTGCCTCGGGATCATCACGCAACTCCCGTGGGTAGCGAATGCGGATGGCATAGCGTTCCCTCCCTTCGACGGTGGTGGTCATGGTCATCCCGCCGATGGCCGCCTGAATGTAGCGCTGCACATCTTCGACGCGCAAGCCGTGCCGTCCGATGGCTCGGCGGTCGATGTCCAGTAGCAGATAGGGCTTGCCCACGATGCGGTCGGCAAACACCGCCGATTCTTTGACACCTTCGACCTGCTTGAGCGCCTGTTCCAACTCCCGCCCAAATGCCTCAATGGTTTGTAGGTCTGGCCCCCGTACCTTGATGCCCATCGGGGCGCGCATGCCCGTTTGCAGCATAACCAATCGAGTCTCAATGGGCTGCAATTTGGGAGCAGAAGTAAGGCCCGGTAAGCTGGTCGCCTTCACAATTTCCTCCCAGATGTCATCGGGACTTTGGATGTGGTCGCGCCATTGGCGGTAGTATTGACCGTTGGGGTCGGTGATCAATGCGCCTTGCGCATCGCGCAGGTATTCGCCCTTTTTTGCATCGTAGGAAAATCGCAGGCGATGGCCCTCTTCGTCGGTTTTGTATTCCGATTTGTACAAAATCACATTTTCATACATCGACATCGGGGCCGGGTCAAGGGCGCTTTCTACGCGGCCCGCCTTGCCGACGACCGTCTCGACCTCGGGGATGGCGGTAACGGCCATGTCAAGCAGACGTAGGTTCTTCACGTTTTCCTGCATGCCGGCGTGTGGCATGGCGGTCGGCATCAGCAGGAAAGAACCTTCATCCAACGCGGGCATGAATTCTTCCCCCGTGCTTTGGAACACCCGATAGCCTTGGTAGACCAGTAGACCGACCACCACCAGAAACAGAAATTTGACACGCAGCAGCAGACGCAGGATTCGCTCGTAGAAATGAATCACCACGTAAAACGAACCAATCAATAGTCCGATGATCGCGCTGACAAAGACAAAATTGGTCATCAGCGAGCGACTCACGCCCAGCGGCATCCAGACCCGTGTGAGCAAAAATCCGACAATCAGCGCATAAGCGATGGGCTGTATCCAGGCAAAGGCCGGAGCCAGATCCTCGCGATGATCCTCCACCCAAAGGGCCAGCACGCCCAGCGTCCCGACCAGTGCAATCAACCAAGCCAAAGAATGCCACCAGACCAGGGCCAGCCCGGCCAAAATCAGCAACCCATTGAGGACATAGCGGAGGCTCTTTTTCCGAATCCGCAGCGAAAAGAGCGAATGCGCCAAAGGCGGCATGATGGTAATGGCCACGATGATCGAAGCGATCAGGGCAAAGGTTTTGGTGTAAGCCAGCGGGCGGAAGAGTTTGCCCTCTGCTGCTTCCATCGTGAAGACGGGCAAAAAGCTGATCACCGTTGTGGCCACCGCCGTGATGATGGCCGAGGCTACCTCCACCGTGGCTTGATACAGAGTTTCGAGTAATGGCTCTCCCTCGGGTGCTTCTTCCATGCGCCGCACCATGCTTTCAGCCATCACGATGCCCATGTCTACCATCGTCCCAATGGCGATGGCAATGCCCGATAGCGCCACGATGTTGGCATCGACGCCCAGGTAGCGCATGGCGATGAAGCACATCAGCACGGCGATGGGCAGGGTACTGCTCACCAGCAATGACGATTTGAGGTTGAGCAGCATGAGGATCACCACAATCACGGTGATCAGAATTTCGAGGGTGAGGGCCTCTTCCAGGGTGCCAATGGTCTCATGGATAAGCTCGGTGCGGTCGTAAAATGGCACGATCTTCACCTGAGATACCGTGCCATCCGTCAGGGTTTTGGTGGGCAGCCCCGGTTCAATCTCGGCAATCTGCTTTTTGACATGCTGGATCACCTCCAGTGGATTGGCTCCGTAGCGGGCGACCACCACACCGCCAACAGCTTCGGCACCAGACTTGTCCAGCACGCCACGCCGTGTGGCCGGACCAAGGTGGACATGGGCGATGTCTCCTACTCGAATCGGCACATTGTTGACCGTGCGCACGGGGCTTTGCTCAATGTCTTCGAGTTGCTCCACGTAGCCCAGGCCCCGCACAAAGTATTCGGCCAGATTGATCTCCAGAGTCTGCGCCCCTACGTCGAGGTTGCTGCCACGAATGGCTTGCATCACTTCCTCAAGGGTGATGCCGTAGGTTTTCATCGCATCTGGATCGACATCGACCTGATATTCTTTGATATAGCCACCGATGGAAGCGACTTCAGATACACCTTTGGCGGATGAGAGGCCATAGCGAACGTAAAAATCCTGGATGCTGCGCAATTCCTGTGGGTTCCAGCCACCCGTAGGATTACTGGCGGAGTCGCGGCCTTCGAGGGTGTACCAGAAGATTTGCCCCAGCGCGGTGGCATCTGGCCCCAAGGTAGGTTGCACGCCCTCGGGTAAGAGGTTGGCGGGCAGGGAGTTGAGCTTTTCCAGGATGCGGCTACGGCTCCAGTAAAAATCTACGTCGTCTTCGAAGATGACATAGATGCTGGAAAAGCCAAACATCGAGTTGGAACGAATGCTCTTGACGCCCGGCACGCCGAGCAATGCCGTGGTCAGGGGATAAGAAATCTGGTCCTCCACGTCCTGAGGGGATCGTCCCGCCCATTTGGTGAAGACGATTTGTTGATTTTCGCCGATGTCGGGGATGGCGTCTACCGCCACCGGATCGCGGGGCAAGCCAAATATCCCGAAGTCAAAGGGAGCGGTGGCCAATCCCCAGCCGACAAACAGGGCTAGCAGCAACCAAGCGACCAGCTTGTTTTCGAGGAAGAAACGAATGTATTTGGAAAGCATGACTTCATGTTTCGGTGAAGAGAGAGGCCTGACTTGAGCTGGTAATTCAGGGAAAATGCGTAAGCCTCCTCACAAGGGATGTGTGGGAGTGCTTCTTGCGAACATGAAGTATTCAACAAAGGAAAACTTGGAGCTCTATCGTGATATCAGAGACCACCAAGGGAGGTTTGTACTTTAGATAGGGAACCAGCACCTCGCCGTAGGTCTGGACATCTGCTGCGTAATCTTCGGGCAGGATGAACAGGTGCGGGATCAGGTTGCTGAATGCAAATTCAAATTCTGCGGCGACGGAGTCCTGATCAAGCTTATGATACTCGCTTTCGCTGCTACAACAGCTTTTTTTCTGAATTTGTTCATCGGACGTATGGCAGGGAGCCTCCCTCGGAACCTCAAATGGACAATGTTCAGCTTCCAGAAAAATGGCTACACTTTGCAGTTGATCCAGGCAAAAATGCTTGTTTACCACCAAGCCAGTAGAGCTTAGTAGTGTCGAAAAAATCAGGATAATATGGATGGCTCGTTGGATCAAGTTAGCATATTTTGCAGATGCAATTTACGAAATATTCGGTAGAATGTTAAAAGACCTGCTGGTCGCTGGTTTCAAATCTCACTGGTGAGGGAAAGTGGGATGGGAGTCAGGCACTGCGAGATAGGGGGTTGGTTTGGGATTCAGAAACGAGGGGGCAGGAACTTAAGACTGGAGAATTGGATTTTCAGGGAAAAATCAGGCTTCATCTTCCTGCCCCTCGATTTCGTTGATCATTTCGACGAAATTATAAATCTCTTCCTCCCCCTGTTTTGCTTGTTGATCTTCCTCCTGCTGCATGACCCACTCCACCTGATAGGGCTGGGTAGGGTCCATCCGATTGATCTGAATGCCATTTCCAGCGGATAATTTGGCCATGATCCAAATACAGGTGACCAGTATGAGCAGGGTAATGCCAAAAGCTGCGATAGGTTTCATATAGACATTGACGTGGAATGGAGGGGAAAGTTGAACTGTCTGATGAAGTCGGCAAAAAAAGTGCCGCTCCGGGGATTCCAGAGCGGCAATAAAGTTGGAAGACTATGATTCCCTTCATCCCTGAATTCTTCCTCTTCCAGGGATTACTCCCTCATCCAGTTGAGGGCGCGACCAGGCGTGTAGGGGGCTCCCATGCCTTCCAGTTTGGATTCAATTCCCTGCACCTCTTCCACAATCTCTTTGAGGTTTTCATAGAATGGCTCAAACGCCTCGGCAGCGATCTCATAGTTTCGCTCCATGGTGGTTGTAGGCGCAGAGCGGGAACCTGAAAGTCCCCAAATGATGCTTTGAGCACGGCTGCGGATGCCCGGAACGGTCTCAAACTCCCGGCTGCTCAGGCTGCGGTCGCCATTTAGCTCCCGGTCCATGTCGGTGAGGCGCTTTTCAATGGTACGTACCTGGGCCATCATGTCAATGGGAGCCGCAGGTGTCTGGCGAATGGCCGTCTTGAGTGCGTCCATGCGTTCCTCCAGATCTGAGTGGATGGCAGCCGCCCCCGCGATGCTGCGGCTTAGTTCAGCTACTTTTTCCTGGAAAGCCAACAACTCGTCCACATCTTCCACCGGCAGGGTTACGTTGTCCAGTGCACGCACATTGAAGGGTTGTTTGGGGACCAGCTCGGTGTACACCTCATCCACGACCTTTCCCATGGCCACGTAGTAGGTACCCGGTATGGCGAGGAAGCCCCGGTTTTCTCCATTTTGGCGGGTGCGCCCACTGACGGGGAAGACACTCGGGTAGCGGAGATTCCAGGTAACCTGCTTCATGCCAGCCCGTGCAGAGGTCTTGATGCGGGTTACGACTTCACCACGAGAGTCTGTGATGGTGAAGAGCAGGTAAGGGGCAGTTTCATCGTCCTCGGCCCGGATCTCCTCGGCGTTAGGGTAGGGGATGTCTTCGCCTTCCTTCCATAGCTTGCCTTCTTCCTTCTTGCGAATCTGCTCCAGGGTTTGCAGGCTTTCTTTGAGATAATAGGTGAAAGTCGCAGCGACGTCGGGATTTTCGGCGGCCCAAAAACTGTTGCCCTGATCGCCTTTGCTGCCTCCTCCATATGGTGAAGCCTCGAGGTAGAGCAATGCATCAGAAGTGGGGAACACATAGGCCTCCGAAGCCAGGATTTCTTCCTCCTTTTCGGCTAGCTCACGAAGGGAGCTGTAATCATCCAGCACGTAGAAGCCACGCCCAAAACTAGCCAATACCAGGTCGTTTTCGCGCTTTTGGATGGCCATGTCGCGGATGGCGATGGTCGGCAGTCCGCTCTTGAGCTGATGCCAGTTTTCGCCCCCGTTGGTGCTCACAAATACCCCAAACTCCGTTCCCGCAAACAGCAGGTTGGGGTTCTCGTGGTCTTCGGCGATGCAGTAAACCGATCCCCGCTCGGGCAAATCGCTCTGGATCGCGGTCCAGCTTTTGCCCTGATCGGTGGACTTGAAGAGGTAGGGGGCAAAGTCTCCGTTCTTGTGGTTGTTCAGCGCGGCGTACACCACCTGATCGTCATGCTGCGAAGCCAGCAACATGTTGACGTACACCCGCTCGTCTATGCCGGGTAGGCCCTCTGACTTGACAGTCGTCCAGTTTTCGCCCAGGTCGGTGCTGGTGTGGATCAGGCCATCGTCGGTACCAGCATAAAGCAGTCCCTGTGTGACAGGTGATTCATCCAGGGCCACGATGTTGCCATAGATGGAGGTGGATTTGTTTTTGGCGACGGCGTCCATGCTCCAGACACGTCCCATGACGGGGATGGCGTTGCGGTCGAGTTGTCGGCTGAGGTCTGGCGAGATGACCTGCCAGGTGTCGCCCCGGTCGTCGGACATGAAGAGCTTATTGGCCGCGAAAAAGACCCGGCTGCCCTGGTGGGGGCTGATCAGCAACGGGGCATCCCAGTTCCAGCGCAGGGCAGGCTCGTCCTTGTCTGGCTGTGGCTGAATGAAGATGCTTTCGCCACTTTGCCTGTCATAGCGCACCAGCCAGCCATACTGAGCCTGGGCGTAGATGATGTTGGGATTATCTGGATCAACGGCAGATTCGAATCCATCTCCTCCGTTGGTGATGAACCAGTCTTCGTTGGCGATGCCATGCTCATTGATCGTCTGGCTGGGGCCGCCCATGGAGTTGTTGTCCTGGGTGCCGCCGTAGATGTTGTAGAATGGCTCGGAGTTATCGACTACGACTTTGTAAAACTGGATGATGGGCAGGTTGGGCTTATAGTGCCATGTCGCGGCATTGTCCCAGGTTTCGTAGAGACCCCCGTCACAGCCCATGAGGTAGTGATCGGGCGTGTTGGGATCGATCCAGAGGGCGTGGTTGTCCACGTGCTTGTGTCGGCTGTTGATGCGGGAGAAGTTACGCCCGCCATCTTCGGTTTTGTGGGCATAGGTGTCCATGACATAGACCCGGTCCACGTCGTGTGGATCGGCGAAAATCTCCTGGTAGTACAGGCCGATGGTGGACATGCCACTCATGCGCTGCCAACTGGCACCGCGATTGGTTGAGCGATAGAAACCGCCTTTATCGCCGCTGGCTTCCACAATCGCATACACCACGTCCGGATCAGCAGGCGAAATGTCCAGCCCGATGCGGCCCAGGTCTCCTCCGGGCAGGCCACTCTGGATTTTCGTCCAGGATTCTCCTCCATCGGTTGATTTATACAGTCCAGAGCCAGGTCCGCCCATGATCTGGGTCCAGACCTTGCGTCGGCGTTGCCAGGTAGAGGCGTATAGCACATCGGGATTGCGGGGATCCATGTGGACTTCGTTGACGCCAGTGTGCTCGTCGATGAGGTCGCCCATCATTTCGGTCCAGGTCTCGCCCCCATCGGTGGACTTATAGAGACCGCGTTCACCACCTTCGTTCCATAGTGGCCCCTGGGCTGCCACGTAGATCACATCGCTGTCGGTTGGATCGATGACGATGTTGCCAATGTGCTCAGAGGTGTTGAGGCCCATGTTTTTCCAGGAGCGGCCACCGTCAGTGGATTTATAGACACCATCGCCGTAGCCGACAGAGCGCTGTCCGTTGTTTTCTCCGGTACCGACCCACACGACGTTGGGATTGTTGGGGTCGAGGGTAACACAGCCGATGGAGTAGGAGCTTTGTCCATCAAAAATCGGCTCGTAGGTGGTGCCCGCGTTGATGGTTTTCCAGACGCCACCGGAGGCTACCGCGACGTAGTATTCGGCGTGGTTTTCCGGGTTGACGGCCAGGTCAATGATGCGACCGGAAGTCAGCGCGGGGCCCACATTGCGAAAGCTCATGGCACTCAGGGTACGGCTGCTGAGACCGGGCGTTTTTTCGTCCTCGTCCTGGGCTACCAAAGAGAGTGGAAGCGACAGAAGGAGGCAAAGGAAGAACAGTAGGTTTCGGTTCATTTGCTCAAAATTACTTTGGGTACGTTGTTTTGAAATTAACCCAATTCATCCAAAGACTGCAGGATAATTGGTCGAGAGAAAAGGGGAAAAGGACGAATTGAGGGGAAATTTCGAAATGCCGAAGGGTAAGAGAGTACTGAGATTGAGCACAATCTTGGTGGAACAAATCCCCACAGGTGGGATTCAATTTGTATTTTGAAAACCAGATGGAATCAGTCTGTGCTTTTCCAAATCCATTTTCCAAGTCAGAAAGAATCATGTCAAGACTCTACCTACTCGCTGCTGCTGCCGTGCTCGCATCGCTATTTTCCTGCGAGCCTGCTCAAAAATGGTCCGAAACCGAAGCTGGAACCCTGCGCATGGTTACCCAGAATGGTGGCCCCACGCTGGGCTATTCCTCCGAATCAGGCGTAACACTGCTCACAGATGGGGGATTTGCCTTCAAGGACCTCAATCAAAATGGCCAACTCGATCCCTACGAAGACTGGCGTCTTGACGTCGATGAGCGCGCCAAAGACCTCGCTTCTCACATGTCTGTAGACCAAATCGCCGGGTTAATGCTCTACAGTCGTCACCAGTCCCTGCCTGCTGGCAGCCAGGGGTTTATGGCGGGAACCTATGGCGGTAAACCCTTCGGAGAAAGCGGTGAAAAAGCTTCAGCCCTTTCCGATCAGCAGGTTGAGTTTTTGACGGACGATAACCTGCGCCACGTACTGTTGACCCGTGTAGAAAGCCCAGCCATTGCCGCCGAGTGGAACAACAACGCCCAGGCATTGGTCGAAGGACTGGGACTCGGAATCCCCGCTAACAATTCCAGCGATCCGCGACACGGCGCACCAGCCGATTTTGAATACAACGCTGGCGGCGGCGATATCAGCCTCTGGCCCAATAGCCTCGGCATGGCCGCGACCTTTGATCCGGAGCTCGTGCAAAAATTTGGGGACATCGCTTCCAAAGAATACCGCGCACTGGGCATTGCTACTGCCCTTTCGCCTCAAATCGACCTGGCGACAGAGCCTCGCTGGAACCGCTTTGGCGGCACTTTCGGAGAAAATCCCCAACTGGCCGCCGATATGGCGCGCGCCTATGTGGATGGCTTTCAAAGTTCTGACGAGGGCGGCTGGGGCATGCAGAGCGTCAACGCGATGGTCAAGCACTGGCCCAGTGGAGGCCCGGAAGAGGGCGGACGTGATGCTCATTTTGGCTACGGGAAATTTGCCGTCTATCCCGGAGATAACCTGGCCGATCACCTGAAACCTTTTACGGAAGGAGCTTTTGACCTGAAGGGAGGAACAGGGATGGCCTCCGCGGTGATGCCCTATTATACCATTTCCTGGAACCAGGATGAAAACGGCGAAAACGTCGGCAACGCCTATAGCAAATACCTCATCACCGATCTGCTGCGTGGCGAATATGGCTACGATGGCGTGGTCTGCACCGACTGGCTGGTAACGGGAGATCCCGGTAAGCCACACGAGTTTATGGGAAAATCCTGGGGCATGGAGACCGCGAGCATTGCGGAGCGCCATTACAAAGTTATCCTTGCGGGTTGTGATCAATATGGTGGCAACAACGATGCTGGACCTGTAATTGAAGCCTATCAGATGGGCGTGGAAGAATTTGGCGAAGAGTGGATGCGGGAGCGCTTTGAGACTTCTGCGGTGCGGTTGCTGCGCAATATTTTCAATGCGGGGCTTTTTGAAAATCCCTACCTCAGCGTGGAGGAATCCGACGCACTGGTTGGGAATCCGGACTACATGGAAGCTGGTTACGACGCGCAGCTCAAGTCCATCGTGATGGTGAAAAACCGCGAAAATACTTTGCCCATAGATGAAAAGCTGACTGTCTATGTGCCACAGCGGATGATCCCCAATCGGGGCGGATTCTTCGGGCCGCCAGCACCACCTGCTTTGGGTGATCCCATCAGCCCGGAGTTGGTTGCGAAGTATTTCAACACCACGACCAATCCTGGCGAGGCTGATGCGGCTCTGGTGTTCATCGAGACACCCATCACGGGCTCTGGCTACGATGTTGCCGATCTGGAAAAAGGAGGCAATGGCTACGTGCCCATTAGCCTGCAATTTCGCCCTTATACCGCCGAGTACGCGCGCGATGAAAGCATGGCCGGGGGAGATCCTGCTGAAGATTTTACGAATCGCTCATACAAGGGCAAATCTGTTACGGCCACCAACGAAACCGATCTCGATCTGGTGCTGACTACTCGTCAGGAAATGGGTGAAAAACCGGTTATTGTGGTTTTGGATGCATTTGGCCCTACGGTCATGTCAGAATTTGAAGGGGCAGCAGATGCCATCCTGGTAACGTTCAGCGTGCAAAATCAGGCCATTCTGGATGTGATCTCTGGCAGCTTTGAGCCGAGCGGATTGCTGCCTTTCCAGATGCCTGGAAACATGAAAACCGTCGAGGAGCAGTACGAAGATGTGCCGCAGGACATGGACGTCACTGTTGATTCCGAAGGGAATGGTTATGACTTTGGATTCGGAATGAACTGGTCCGGAGTGATCAGCGATGAACGGACGGAGCAGTATGTGAAAAGGTGAGTCGGTATGTGGTAAAAGGAGTTGATAGTCAAAGGATAGGCTCCCTTTTATCGTGGTTGACTCCCAAACAGGGCGGCAGGTGAGATGCAAAGGCACTATCTGTCGCCTTTTTCTGATCGAAATTCTAATCGAGCAAAATATGAGATCCCTCTTGTTATCAATGGCATTGATGGTTGCTGTCATGATCGCCCCTGCGCAGGAAACCGAATATGCATTCGCAGAAAATATCCCCTACTACGATGAGGAAATCGCCCAGGCAGATGTTTACATCGCTGAGCGCTGTGTACTGGACATGTATTACCCCACAGAAGTAGAAGGTTTTCCGACCATCGTCTGGTTTCACGGTGGAGGATTACGTTCGGGAAACAAGGAAATCCCCGAAGCACTCAAAAATCAGGGCGTTTGCGTGGTGGGAGTCAACTATCGATTGTTTCCAAAGGTAAAAGCCCCGACCTACATTGAAGATGCGGCTGCCGCAGTGGCATGGGTGTTTCACCACATCGAAGATTATGGAGGCGATCCCTCCCTGATTTTCGTTTCCGGGCATTCGGCTGGCGGGTACCTGACCAGCATGGTGGGCCTCGACACCTCCTGGCTGGAAGTGCATGGCGTGGATGCCAATGAGATTGCGGGGCTGATTCCGTTCAGCGGTCACACGATCACCCACTTTACCGTCCGTGAAGAAAGAGGCATACCAGGAACGCAAGCCATTGTAGACAGCCTTGCGCCGCTATTTCACGTCCGGGATGACGCGCCACCGTTGCTGTTGATCACGGGAGATCGGGAAATGGAGATGCTGGGGAGATATGAAGAAAATGCCTTTCTCATGCGCATGATGAAGGTCGTAGGCCACGAGGAAACCCGACTTTACGAAATGGATGGGTATGGCCATAACATGCTACTGCCTGCCTTTCCGCTGTTACTGAATGAAGTGAGGCGGATTGTGGGGGAAAGAGAGTAATCAAAAAAGGCAGCCCCAATGAGGCTGCCTTCCTTTTATCAAATCAATTTCCACTATTAAGCCAGGTCAAAGCGATCCAGGTTCATCACCTTGTCCCATGCAGCTACGAAGTCATTGACAAACTTCTCACCAGCATCCTCGGAGGCGTACACCTCGGCCAGGGCGCGCAGCTCGGAATTGGAACCAAATACGAGGTCGACGCGAGAAGCACTCCACTTGAAGTTGCCAGACTTGCGATCACGGCCTTCGAATACATCTTCAGAACCAGAGATGGCCACCCACTTGGTGCCCATGTCCAACAGGTTCTTGAAGAAGTCATTGGTCAGGGTACCAGGCTTGCTGGTCAGGACGCCGTACTTGGACTGGTCGTAATTGGTGTCAAGGACACGCATACCTCCAAGCAGTACAGTCATCTCTGGTGCGGTCAGGGTCAGCAACTGAGCCTTGTCGACCAGCAGTCCTTCGGGAGTTGCCTCATAAGATGGCGCATAGTAGTTGCGGAATCCATCAGCGTCAGGCTTCAACCACTCAAATGATTCGACGTCAGTCTGCTCGGCAGAAGCATCGGTGCGACCAGGAGTGAATGGCACGGTGATGTCGTGGCCAGCATCTTTGGCAGCTTTCTCAACGCCTACACAGCCTCCCAGTACCACCAGGTCAGCGATGGACACCTGCTTGCCAGACTGAGCACTGTTGAAATCAGCCTGGATGCCTCCCAGGATATCCAGCACTTTGGCTAGTTGGGTTGGGTTGTTGACTGCCCAGTCTTTCTGGGGAGCCAGGCGAATGCGGCCACCATTGGCACCGCCGCGCTTGTCAGAACCACGGAAGGTAGAAGCCGCAGCCCATGCCGCAGAAACAAGCTCAGAAACGGTAAGACCAGAATCCAGGATCTTGCCTTTCAACTCTGCGACGTCAGCATCGTCGATGATCTCGTAGTCAGCCGCAGGAATAGGATCCTGCCAGAGAAGGTCTTCCTGTGGTACCTCAGGTCCGAGGAAGAGTGCCTTTGGTCCCATGTCGCGGTGAGTCAGCTTGTACCATGCACGAGCAAAGGCATCTGCAAACTCATCTGGGTTTTCGTAGAAACGACGTGAGATTTTTTCGTAGGCAGGATCAACACGCAGCGCGAGGTCCGTGGTGAACATCATGGGCGCGTTTTTCTTGTTGGGATCGTGGGCGTCAATTACAGTTCCTTCTCCACCGCCATTTACGGGCTGCCACTGCACGTCCCCGGCTGGGCTATAGGTTTTTTCCCATTCATAGCCGAACAGGTTCTCAAAGAAGCCCATGTCCCACTTGATGGGGTTATTGGTCCAGGCACCTTCCTCCCCGTCGGTGATGGTGTCGGCACCCATGCCAGTGCCAAAGTTGCTGGTCCAGCCAAATCCCTGCTCTACCAGAGCGGCTCCTTCTGGCTCTACGCCCTTGTGTTCGTGTGGTCCAGCACCGTGAGACTTGCCGAAGGTGTGTCCACCGGCGATCAGGGCTACGGTTTCCTCGTCGTTCATCGCCATACGGCCGAAGCTGTTGCGAATGTATTTGGCTGCCTTGGCAGGATCGGGATCGCCGTTAGGTCCGGCTGGATTCACATAGATAAGCCCCATGTGGTCGGCGGCCAGGTTGGCTTTCAGTACACCTTCTGTATCGTGGCGCTCGTCTCCGACCCATACTTTTTCAGGTCCCCAGTTCACAGAGTGATCAGGCTCCCACTCGTCTGCGCGTCCGCCTGCAAAGCCAAAGGTCTTGAAGCCCATGGATTCCAGGGCTACGTTGCCAGCCAGAATCATCAAGTCGGCCCAGGAAAGCTGCTTGCCGTACTTTTGCTTTACAGGCCAAAGCAGGCGTCGAGCCTTGTCGAGGTTTGCGTTGTCAGGCCAGCTATTGAGGGGCGCATAACGCTGCTGTCCACCGCCAGCACCACCGCGACCGTCCTGTACCCGGTAGGTACCTGCGCTGTGCCAGGCCATGCGAATCATGAACGGACCATAGTGGCCATAATCGGCAGGCCACCATTCCTGAGAGTCGGTCATGAGGTCGGTGAGATCTTTTTTTACTGCTGCCAGGTCAAGTTTGGCAAATTCCTCTGCATAGTTGAAATCCTCGCCCATTGGATTGGACAGGGAAGAGTTCTGACGCAGGATGGTCAGGTCCAGTTGATTGGGCCACCATTCCTTGTTGCGGGTTCCTCCTCCCGCAGAATTTTTTAATACGGTACCGCTGAATGGGCACTTGCTTTCGCCATTGCTGCCGTTGTGGCTGGCAGCACCATTAGTGGGGGTTGAAGGTTTGTTGCTATCCATTATGAGATTGTTTTTCGGTAGTAGAGGCTGTTTGGATTTTTCCTTATCGGCCCAAACTGGTCTTTTTGTGCCCTGTCTGCGTCAATTTTCCTCAAAATAGCTCGCTATTTCTCGAAAAATTTCCTTGTCAGACCCCAAAAATCCTGCGTTTGGTCTCGAAACACCAAAACCTAAACAGCCTCTAAGTCTAAACGAAGCTACGATAATCGTGGTCGATATGTCGAATAGGTCTGATTGATAGTGTCTATTAGGTAATTGATGCCAATTATGACTTTTGCTGACTTGATGAATTTCCGGTTTTGAAACCTGAAACGGTGATCTGATTTTCAAGCCATTAGCCAGGGACAAAACTTCTCAAGGGGCCAGATGTTTGGCTCCATTGCTATATTCGAGGGGGGGGTGGATAAAAAGAGGCAGGGTTGTATTCCGCTGAATAAATCACCCATGCAACTCTGATAATTTGGGAAAAAATATGTAGAAAAGCATCGAAATCGAGTGCCTGGACAAGGCAATCGCGAGGATGCGGAAGAGGTGCAGGACTTTATCCGTGACGAGCTAAAAGAGCTGGGAGCATCCCATGGAGCCATCAATTTTATGGGGAGTAATAACTGAGAACGAGATAGAACGAACTGGCCTTTGGACGCTTTTCTCTCCATTTTTCGAAAGCTGGCTTTCAGCAACATGTACCATTTATGCGAATCAAGGGTTCACCCCAAAAAAAGGGCTGTAGCACATCGTAGAGGCGACCCGCAGGTTCGCCTAGCGTATCAGGTGAACCTGCGGGTCGCTTCTACAAGACCATGATCATAACCCTTGATTCACATCATTTATTTACATATTGGGTGCTCATCGTCAACCTCACCATTGCATGAAAAAGTTTTTGGTTGCCATTCTGGCACTTACAGGGATTACCTTTCTGAAGGCTCAGGAAGCCAAACCGTTGATTCTTGGAGAGGTACAGGTGCTGGAGTCCGATGTGTTGGACGAAGCCCGAACCCTCAACATATTCCTTCCCCAGGGTTATGTAGATTCTATTGACTATCCTGTTCTGTATGTTCTGGATGGGACCATCAATGAGGACTTCATCCACATCTGTGGACTGGTTCAGTTTTTTCAGTTGCAGTTCGGGATGCCGGAATTCATCGTGGTTGGCATTGCCAATGTGGACCGCAATCGGGATTTCACGTTTCACAGTGACCTCCCTGATTTGCAGGAAAAATACCCCACTACGGGCCACTCTGAGCCGTTTATTCGCTTCATCGCGGAGGAACTCCAGCCCTTCATCGAATCGCACTACAGCGTCAGCGACACCCGCTACCTGATCGGGCAGTCACTGGGAGGATTGCTGGCCACAGAGATTCTCCTGAAACATGCAGATCTGTTTACTCACTACCTGATCGTAAGCCCCAGCCTCTGGTGGGACAATGAAAGCATGCTGGATCAAGCGGGAGAATTGCTGGCAAAGCAGGAAAAGCTGCCTGAATTCGTGTATGTATCTGTCGGCAAAGGCGAGCACAGGATCATGCGCCGCGAGGCCAGGGCCATTTATCGGGTACTCACCAAAGCCAACCAGCCAGAGATGACCGTGGAATTCAATATGATGAAGGACGAAAACCACGCAACCATCCTGCACAATAGCATTTACGAGGCATTTATGAGGATTTTTCCCTTTACTGAGCCTCAATAGAGTTCATAGAGCATATGGAAACGGTCATCATCGCGGGCAGCGCACGTAAGGATGGAAACACCAAAATTTTATTGGAGGAGTTGGTAGCCCAGTCCGGCTGGGACCTGATCGACCTCAATGACTACGAGTTCGGTTACTACGACTACGACCACCTCAACCGGGATGACGACTTTATCCCGTTGATGCGCAGGGTGTTGGATGAATACCACAATCTGGTTTTTGCCACACCCGTGTACTGGTTTGCTATGAGTGGCATCATGAAGGTCTTTTTTGACAGAATCACAGATCTGCTCACCATTGAGAAAGACCTCGGGCGCCAACTCCGCGGCAAAAACATGGCCGCGATCAGTTGCTCCATAGGAAATCACCTGGGAGAAGCGTTCTGGCTTCCCTTTTCCGAGACGGGTAAATACCTCGGGATGAATTACCTGGGCCATGTCCATACCATCTCAAAAGAGGATAACCGGGACCGCATCGCTGACTTTGTGCAGCGGGTAGATAAGGGCTTCCAATCTGCAGAGTAATCCTTTAGGTATTTCATTCGGGACTCAGGAGAAATCCGGTGAGAAGCTTTTGTGGTAAAAATAAAAGTGTTACATATTGTAACATTTGCGCAAAAATTCATATCTTACTGCCTACGAAAACCTACCGTTGATTATGGACACAAAATGGCAGGATACCTTTGATGTCGTGGTCGTGGGTACTGGAGGCAGTGGCCTGGCGGCAGCGGTTTCGGCAGGGAAGACGCTGATGGTCGAAAAACTCGACAGGTGGGGCGGTTCCTTCATACTGGAGGATGCCGTTATCTTTTCCGTTATGGAGCGGTCCCTGCCCGGAGCCATTATCGTGGATACCTCCGGCGAACAAAACGTGAACAAATCGACTTCCTACATGGATCTGAGTAGAAAAATGCTGGACCGTGATGCCGAGGTGGGAGGGGCCGCTCCGTCCTGGATGATCATGGATGGGCATTTCCGCAAGCACTACCTCTTCGGCATGATGCCACCGGGGATGACACCTTCCAAATTCCTCAAAAATGGGGACATGATAAAAGCCGGTACCTTCGAGGAACTGGCCCAAAAGTGCGGGATCGATGCTGGCAATCTGAAAGCGACCGTCAAGCGGTTTAACAGCTTTGCGCATCATGGCAAGGACGAGGATTTTGGGCGTGGGCAGGACATTTACGACCGCTATTACGCCGATCCCCGCGTCGCCCCCAACAACAACCTCGCCCCCATTGAAAACGCTCCTTTCTGGGCTACCCGGATCTATCCCGGAGACCTTGGCACAAAAGGAGGGCTCCTGACGGACGAATTTGGGCGTGTGTTAAAACAGGATGGCAGCGTGATCGAAGGGCTTTATGCCTCAGGAAATAATACGGCATCTGTAATGGGAAAAACCTATCCGGGGCCAGGATCTACGATTGGTCCAGCCTGTACTTTTTCCTTCATCGCCATGAACCATCTGGCAGAAAAATCCAAACAGCCTCCAATGGATTAGTGAATTTGGTTTTGTGTTAGGCCTCTCATCATGATCATTTGTGAGTGAATGGTCCAAATCCAAAAGAGGTCTCAATTTAGGGCTATGTGGTGTGGCAGATGCGTCATGCCTCATAGCTTCTCTTTTTTTCCGCAGCTATTTCCCAGAAATTCAAAAAAACACTTGACTCTCCCCTTACGTCATGCCCTACTTTTGGATTGTCAATCGATTCAAAGAGCAGGAAAATGGAAAAATACAGCGTCAAGGAGGTGGCCAGCATGTCGGGGGTGAGCATACGAACACTGCACTACTACGATCAGATCGGCTTGCTGAAGCCCAGTAGCCGCACCGAGGCCAATTATCGGTTTTATGGCGAGTCCGAACTGCTGCGGCTGCAACAGATCCTTTTTTACAAGGAACTCGACTTTCCCCTCAAGGACATTCAGGCGCTGTTGGATGATCCGGATTTTGATCCTGTTCAGGCCTTGGAAAAGCACAAAATTGCCCTTAAAGCCCGACGAAAGCGACTTTCCCATCTGCTCGAAACCATCAATCACACCATCAATCACTTAAAAGAAGGAAGCATCATGTCAAATCCAGGTATGTTGTATGACGGCCTACCCGAAGAAATGGGAAAAGCCTACCGCGAAGAGGCCATCGAAAAGTATGGAAAGGAAGCCATCGAGCAGTCCGAAAAGGAACTGATGAAACTCGGCAAGGAAGGCTTCAAAAAGCTTCAGGAAGAATTTGAGAAGCTTAACCAGGAACTGTTCGCCAGGCGGGAAGAAGATCCCAACAGCGACGAAGTCCAGGCCCTGATTCAGCGGCACTATGCCTTTATCCGCCAGTTTTGGGGAACATCAGGCAAGGAGGACAAGCAATTTGAAGCCTATGCTGGTCTGGGGGACCTGTACGTTGCCGATGAGCGGTTTACGATGGTGGATGGGAATCCCCAACCTGACTTCGCAGCTTTTTTACAAAAGTCGATGAGACAATTTGCAGATCGGCAGAATTAGATATGGCAAAACTTCAGGAACAGCCCTTTTTATCATTGAGAAGGGCTGTTCTTTTTTAGGGTAAAATCACGGAGTTTTGATCGAAGATATGCTGAATCCGAGTAGGGGAAAGGCCCCGTTTTCGAGAGAGGCGATGCTTAAAATTCTGGCATTCAGTATTTTCAAATATGTTTCAGCAAGCTGTGTGTTTTTTGATTTTGATCCCCGAATGGGATGTTTTGTTGTGAAAAATATTTCTCCAATGTGTTTTGTTTGCGCGAATGATACTTTTTTACATTTGTACGAAGTGTGAAATGTTTGAAATTCGTTCGTGTGCTTGAGTCTGGAATACACTTCTAAGGAACGCGAGAAAAATAACTTCCCGATTTTACGAAGAGATCTTGTTCGCAG
>CAYFIR010000090.1:0-29275 GCA_964343195.1 uncultured Bacteroidia bacterium
AACTACGAACTACGAACTACGAACTACGAACTACGAACTACGAACTACGAACTTTGAACAAAATATAATGTCTCAAACTCCATTCGAAATATATCAGGGCGACGGAACCACCGTCCAGGAGCGTAACCTGGCGGTACCTGAGTACCAGCCCATGACCCTGATGGACGACCCCGACGGGTACGTTGCCTCACCCGGGCTGAAGGATGCTGTTAACGTCGCCATTGCCCTTGGGCAGCCACTGCTACTGACCGGGGAACCGGGAACCGGGAAAACCCGACTGGCTTACAGCGTCGCCCATGAGCTTGGCCTTGGTAAACCCCTGATTTTCTATACCAAGACGACCTCCACAGCGCGGGATCTGTTCTACACCTATGACTCCCTCTCGCATTTTCATGATGCCCAGCTGAAGGAAAAAAAGGACCTCAACGTCGAAAACTACATACAGTATCAGGCACTGGGGCAGGCTATCATTGATTCGCAGGAACAACGATCAGTAGTCCTGATTGACGAGATCGACAAGGCTCCCCGGGACCTGCCCAATGATGTACTCAATGAGCTGGAAGAAATGAGCTTTACGGTTCGGGAGACGGGTAAGTCCTTCACCGCAGAGGAACCTCGCCGCCCCATTCTGGTGCTGACTTCTAACTCTGAGAAGAACCTGCCAGATGCCTTTCTGCGTCGCGTAGTGTACTACCACATCTCCTTCCCTGATCGCGCTACCCTGGAAGCCATCGTGCGCAAGCGCCTGAAACTCAGCGATCAGTTTCGGGAAAACATGCTCAACGACGCCATCCGGCACTTTGAAGAAATCCGCAAGAACCGTGGCTTGCGCAAGCCACCAGCTACCGCAGAGCTCCTGGCCTGGATTCACATCCTCGACCGCGAAGGCATCGACCTCAACAGCGACATTCCTGAGCAGGTAGAGAAAATCGCCATGAGCTATTCCATTCTTGCCAAGAACAAAGACGATCTGGACAAGCTTAGAAGGTAGGTTTTCATTGGTCATTGAACAGTGATCAGTACAAAGACGAGTTGGGCAGACTACGCTGAGAGTCCCCCAACTTTGAACCTCGAACGTTGAACCTCGAACTTTTTTCATGCCCTTCTTTCCACTTGAACCATTTTTGGACTGGCTGCGGGAAAACGGATTTCCCGTGGGAGTGGATAGCTATGGGCGCGTATCCAAACTGCTGGAGGCCCTGCCAGAGGGGACCGAGGCGGCTGAATTGCGTACCTTGCTGGCACCTCTCTTTGCCCGTAGTCCCAAGGACCAGCAACGATTTTACCGGCTGTTTGATCGGTATTGGGCCCAGTTTGCAGTTGAGAAAGCGGAAACTAAGGAGGTCGAAGTCAAGCCGCGAAAGGACCGCACCTGGATGCAGAAAGTCCGGCATCGCCTGAACCACCGCTGGATTTTCATTCTGCTCACCCTCTTGGTGTCGGCTCTGATTCTGTATATTCCGATCAAAGTGTTTTTTGCCCTGAAGGGAACCGCAGAGCAACCGCCAGCCAATGAATACCTGACCCGGTATCGCCTCGATGAGGAAAATTACTGGCAAAATCTGGGCTGGTACCTTTATCGTGACCTGGTCGGCAGGGAGCAGCCATGTGATTCTTTGGAAGTAATCACATTTGGATACCAGACACAGGAAATCGGCGAGGGGAAAAAGCTGCTGGTGCTTACTCCTTTTCCGCAGGATAATAGCAACACATGGACCTACAACTGGTATCGGGGAGACTCGCTATGGAGCGATGAGCAGAGCCCCAAGATAGTGGTTCCTGATACCGGAAGCTTCCCGATATCACTTCAGATAACCACCAGCTATGGATGTATCGCTGATTTCTCCCGGCTGGTAGAGTTAAGCGGAACCCTGAAGTGTGAGGCCGGATTCAAGGCACTCCCTGTTCAGGGGGAACCCCGCACCCGTCTATTCAGAGATTCGTCAAGGCTATCAGAAGGGGATGAAGTACGGGACTGGGAGTGGACCTGGGGGGGAGAAGTAATTGGCAATGAGTCGGAGTTTAATTACACCTTTCCGGAAGATCAGGAGGAGTTTGATATCTGCCTGAAAATCAAAACCGTTAGCGGGTGTGAAGCTGAAATATGTGAGAAGGTAAGGATAGCGGAAAACCTGGAGTTGGAGGCCCCTGCTGCATTGCCACTCGGGCCTATGCCGACCCCTCAGTTGACCCCACTGGATAGTACCCCACTGGGACCTTATTATCCCCTTTTCGTTACCATCATCGTGCTCGTGGGGATGGTAAGTTATGACCTCTACAAGCGCAACCGCAGTCAGCTCTTTCGGAATCGAAAATCCCCGACTCAGGGGCCTTTTACCTGGCAAGTCAGGCTACCGGAGCCTCCCCAATTGTACAAAACGGAAGTATTGCATCGGCTTGCCGTCCAGCTTAGAAGACGGCAGGAGAGCGAGATCCAACTCCTGAACCTGCCCGATACCATCGATGCTACGCTGGAAAGTGGAGGCATAACCCAGTTGCGATATCGCCCCGGTTCACGACCCGCGGAGTATCTTTTCCTCATTGAGCGAAAGCATCAGCGGGACCACTTTGCGACCTGGGCGGCGCGACTGGCTGAAGTCGTTGGGAACCAGGATGTGTTCATTGAAGCTTATTTCTATCGGGCTGATTTTGAAAATCTGGAACACACCCAGACTGGTAAAATCATGGACCTGGGAACCCTGCAGACACGTTTCCCGCAGCACCGACTGGTCATCTTTGGAAATGGGGAAGGCCTGACTGATGCCATTCGTGGAACCCTGAATGCACGTGCTTTTCAGCTATTGTTCTGGAAAGAGAGGGCTTTGTTAACGCCATCTTCTCCTGCAGAATGGAGCCTTAGAGAGGTAGCCCTGGCCCGCCATATGATTGTCGTCCCCGCAGAAGCCAGGGTCTTGACTCAACTGCCAGAGTGGTGGGAACTGGGACAGTGGCCGCCTCTGAGTGAGTGGACCCAACAAAGGTTCTGGGACTCCCCTCCTGAGTTGGGAGAATTTGCTGATCTGGATGAACTGGAAGTCTACCTTGGCCCCGAACGGATGGACTGGGTGGCACTTTGTTCCATTTTTCCAGAGCTCCATCATGACCTCACCTGGGAAATGGCTCAGGTAGCCGGCATCCCGCTGACAGAACCCAATATCCTCAAGGTATTTGAACTGAAATGGTTTCGGGAGGGAGGCATCCCCGACACGATGAGGATGAAGCTGATGGAGCGATTGTCCGAGGAAAAGATTCGAAAAGGGCGAGAAGCCCTGGTGGCGTTGCTGGGCCAGCAAAAGATGCCAGCAGGGACCCTGGTCGAGGATCGCTGGCAAATTCAGTTGAATTCCCAAAAATGGGCCTTAAAGGAGTCCCGCTGGTGGAAGCAGCGCGGGCTGAATGATAAAATGCAGGAGTACCTTGAGCGGGATCAAGTCGAAGATCCGGCTATATGGGAACTGGTGAACCAGAATCGCGGGGGCATGGTCTCGCTGAATATTCCTGAAATGCTCCGCAATGGATTTTTCCGCAAGGGAATACCGCTGCTGGGCTGGAGATCAGGGGTAAAATATAGCCTGTTCTTTTTGCTCCTGTTGATCCTGCTCTTCCCCTTCTACCGGGATCGGTTCAAATCACTGACAGAAACCCCGTCTCTTCAGGAGTGGATCAACCAGCGTCGTAGCCTGGTCGAGATTGAGGGGGTGTATTACCGCCTTCAGGGACGAGCCGATAGCGCTCGATACTTCAGCTATGTCGGAGTCAAACATTATCAGGAAGGCCGGTTTGGCCCCGCCTATAATGAATTTGACCTGGCCATGAAACTGCAACCATTTGAGCCACTATATAATTACCAGCGAGGATTAGCGGGGCAAAAACTGTTGGCCATTCAGTATGAAGATTCTTTGGCAAAGCTCTGTCAGCAGGATATGGCGCGAGCACTTGCCCTCAGCCTCTCGGACCAAAGCCAACTGTCTGCCAGCACTGGATTCTATCTGCGGGAAAACAGGCTGCAACTGGCAACCCAGGGACCACAGGGCAAAAATATTCTGATTTCGACCGGAAGCCTGGTGCGGCATTACTACACCCCTGAAGGGAACGCTACGCGGACCTTTGAACTCCCAGGGCCTGCGACTGCGCTGGCGTTGGCCCCGGATAAGGGGCTGGCCCTCATAGCTGTAGGAGATGTGGTTTACTTTTTCGATCTGTCTACTGGTAAAAGTCTCCAGCAGATAAAAGCACATGAGCGCACCATTCGGGGGCTGAGCGTCTCTCCCGATCAATCCAAAATGGTCAGCGCGGGAGAGGATCACCTGGCTATTACCTGGGACCTGGATCTGCGGCAGGTGCGGGACACCCTTGAGTTCATCCATACTGGTGCGGTGCTGGATGCCCGATTCTCCCCGGATGGCAGCAAAGTGGTGACTGCCTCGGATGACTCTACAGTAGTGATCTGGGACAGTGAAGAAGGCCTCTATGAAGATGATTTCTTTGTGGGGGATCAGGTCTATCAGGCGACTTTCCTCGGGGATGCCAGTCTTATTCTTTCTGCTAACCTTGGCGGACAGTTGAGCCTCATTGACCTTCGAAACCGCCGTATGGTGGCGCGTGGAGAATCCACTTGGGAAGAAGTTTTGGGTCTATCGGTAAACCTGGACGGTACCATGCAGGGATTGACCTATTCCCGAGTGGAAGAGGAGGCTGTAAAGTTTTCTGTCTGGCAGGGAGCTGCCTATACACCCCTCAAGGACATTACCCTGCAGAACCTGCTGCCCATCCCTCCGGATGATAACTACTCGGGTTACAGAACCGCGAGCCTCAGATCCGCTCAGGTGTCCAGGCTGGAGGTATCAGCCGACGGGATGTACGCTTTAGCGGTACAACCCGGGCAGGGAGTAGAGCAATTGAGGCTTGGGGCTGCTCCCTGGCATTCCATCTACCTGGAAGCCTGGTACGGTAAAGGAATAGCCGCCTACCTGCGCCGTGACTGGCGCGAAGCTGAATATCGTTTTCAGCGCCTCACAGAGGTCGAGCTTTCCCCCGCCTGGCAGGCACGCGGCTACTTTAGCCTGGGAGTCGTGGATTTATATTTCTCCAAAGAAGCAACCGACAGTACGGAGAAACTGGGATACTTTATCGACGGGATACAGAGTCTGGGACAGGCTGTGCGGTTGGATAGCTCGCTGAGACCTCAATTGCGGTCCCTGGCGACCCTTTTACTGGACGGGTACCAGGCAATTGATGGAGACCGGGAGGTTCGTGAGATGGTTTGCGATTTGGTTGCCGAATATCGGGAGGGGGCCTGTTCGCTGTTTGACTATGAAGAGGTGCTCTCCTATCAACAGGGCCTGGCTGCTGTGCAGCTCAATGGGCAGTGGGGCTACATTGACTCCATGCAGCGGCTTGCGATTCCCATCCAGTTTGTTTCCGCAGAAAGCTTCAAATCGGGTGGACTGGCCAGGGTTCAGACAGATGGGGAAGATGGGAAAGTACATTCTGTGCTGATTAACCGCGATGGGGTAGTAGTATATGACAGTTTGCTTGCCTCAGAAGAGGGACGAGTTGGCGTGAGGGAAGTCCGATCCCAATCCTGGGGATTTCTTGCGATTAGCGATTATTCTGTCGTGGCCCCTGCTGAGTATGATGAAGTATGGCCCTATTTCCTGGGGTATGCCAAGGTGAGGAAAGACTACCAATATGGCTTAATCGATCATACCGGAGAGCTAACGCTGGACGGTGTTTCCTATCAGGAGATCACCTTTAAGGCAGAACAGGGCATGATCGTGGAACTAAAACCTTCAACTAGAGGTACTACGCTGCGCTATTCCTATCCCATAGAGCTTACCCAGACGATGAGGACCGGAAACTCTGCGGAAATTCCGCTGAGTGACGAGGATGAAGGAGACGCCACCATGGTACGGGTGCTTGGAGTTCCTCGCAATGGGCTGGCATTGGCCGTAAAAAGTGGATTGTATGGATATATGGGACCTGCTTCCAAGGGAAGCCCCAACAACATCGAGACTACTGATGGGCTGCGCGAACTGGTGATCGATTTTCAATATGAAGAAGCCTATGAGTTCAGCTATGACAGGGCTGCGGTAAGGCGGCCAGGAGAGGCCTGGGGGTATCTCGACCCCCTTGGGCGAGTGGTAATCCCTACCCGCTATGACAGTGCGGGACATTTTCAGCAGTTTGAAAAGCAGGTGCTGGCCCGCGTCAAACGTGATGGACTGAGCTTCTATATAGACCGTACAGGGAGTTGTGTTCCCTATGCGGGGCTTAACTGCCCAGGATCCCAGGAATTGGAAGAAGGGCCTGCTCCTGTTCCCAATGCGCCCTATCCACGAAACAAGGGAGAAGCAGAGCTTGATCCCAATGCCGTAATCCCATTTGAGGCAAATGGAAAATGGGGACTAAAGCGGGGGGATGGCACCGTGCTGCTATCACCACGTTTTGACCAGCCATTTTCATTTGAGGGAGAATATGCCAGAGTCCGGCAAAATGGACTTTGGGGCTACATCAACCAGCAGGGGAGGATCATTGTCTCTCCCATCTATGAGCAGGTCCAGCACTTCTCTGATGGGCTTGCCGCAGTGAAGCTACCCGGGGGACTTTGGGGCTACATAGATGAATCCGGGCAGGTGAAAATAGACTTCAATTATGAAGACGCCCGCCCCTTTACCAATGGCCGGACCATCGTCCGGATAGGGAAACTCTCATTCCGGATCGACCGGAATGGCAACCGAATTGGTGCAAGAAAATACTGACCTACCTACTGAGTACAGCCTGGATCCTGCCAGCCAAACATGCTTGCAAGGAGGAATTAATTGAATCTCGCAAAGAAGATTTGGTTGAAATACCTGCCTGTTGCAGATGGGCCATTTTCGGCGCAGGATCCGGGAGATGATATTTCACGAAAAGTGGAAATTTTTTTGTGCTTGATTATCAGGGGGATATGAGTTTGTGGCCGAATTTAATTTCTTGAATAGTTGTTCACTTTATTCTTATGGTATATATTGTGCTTCGAAATCTGTAATAAAAAGAAAAAGGAATTTTCCCCATTAGCTTCTGTAATCAGTTTTTATGAGTACTGTTGATATTTCCCCTGAAACCCTCTCTGTTGAGCGCCTTGAAAAAAGTCTCCGTACGCTGAGCGATGTCTACCGCAAGCACCAGGAATACATCAAGGCAAAGTACAAGATCTCTGCTCTCGAGATGGAGATTATCCAGTTAGTTGTGCTGGATGGTCGGAAGAAAATGAAAGAGATCGGGCAGTATTTTAATGTTAAGCTGAGCACGCTTACCAGTATCATTGACAAGATCGAGCGTCAAAAGCTGGTGAAAAGGGTGAACTCAAGTACTGATCGCCGGGTGGTTTACCTGGAAGTGACCAAGAAAGGTCAGCGTCTATATGAAAATTACGGACTCTACCTTTCTTCCATTGCCCAGCGGATGCGCAATAGCATCGATGAAGGTGAATTCAATGCCTTGGTTAATGGCCTTGAGACCATGACTTCTACTGTTCTCCCAACAGGAATGGAAGAAGAAATCGCTGCGTAACGGCACTTGCCAAAGTACGCCTGAGTCAAAAAATAGGAGTCGCTCCCATCTCTGGGAGCGGCTTTTTGTGTATTTGAGAGACCCACCGTCACGCAAGTTTTGGATAATCTTTTCCTTCATTTGATTTTTTTTGGATTAAACCATTGAGATCTTTCATCTTTTCCTGAAGGGTGAAATCGACTGAGGGCTTTTGTGTTCGGGTTGGAGAGCAGTTTAGGTGCGTAAATCGACCAATCTGGTTCCATTTATTGCATTGTAATGATGCCGGGGGAAGGGAGTGTACTAGTTTGGGTATATTGCGGATATTTGAAATGTATTCATATTGAAAAATATGATCTGATGATGGGAATTTTTCAATCATTAACTTTAATGCTGGTTAAATAAAATTTTGTTTCCGATATTGAGCCTTTTATGTACCGGTGCAGTTAGGCTTGGTGATGGGAAAATCAGCGTAAAGTGAGGTCGGAAAGTGCCCCCAAGTCCATGATTATTCGAACAGAAGATTAATTGCACAAATTAGATGACTACAGTGAGCCAAGTATTTCCCAATCCTAGTGCAGTCCGCTTAGAGCAGTTGTTAGATGGTGTTGTTACGGGCATCAACACCCGCCGTCAATCAATTTTGGATCAGTACAGTGTCAGCGAGCTCGACATTCGCATCATTGTCTATCTGAACGAGAATGACGACAAGAAAATGAAAGAGGTCGGAGAGTTTTTTAACATCAAGCTCTCGACACTTACGAGTACGATTGACAAGCTGGAGAAAAACAAGCTCGTCAAGCGTAAGAATTCAAAGGAAGACCGCAGGGTGATCTATATTCAGCCTACCAGTAAGGGGCAGAAGCTTCTGGTTGACCTTAACAATGTGACACGCGCCCTTGCAGAAACCCTCGTACGGGAGACCAATGATTCCGAGTACGATTCTGTTGCCAAGGCGCTTGAGACCATGCAGCGCCTGATTTAGCACAGGCGAGAAATAAGCACATTTATGCCCTGCCTGAATGGAGGGCTCATGAAAGCCCCGTCGAGTTTATCGGTACGGCTAACACATGAATCATTATGAAGATATTGGAAGGGGGAACCTGATGGGTTTCCCCCTTTGCTATATCTAGGGGTATTCAGGATGATATTTGGCTAAATATTTGTGTATTGCTAATTTTGTTGGATGTTTGCACAACAAGATTGTTTAGGGCTTCGTTGCTCTTGTCCATAGCAACCATACGCATTTGGTTAATCACAGCGATAGCCACCTGAAAGTATAGTACCTTCGCCCCATGCATATGCACGTCATACTGCCCGATGTGCCCTATCCTTCAAAGTCGGGGATAGAGGAAGATCGTTTTTTTCGTCTTCAGGCTCTGGCTGCACAGGGAGTGGGGTTGCATCTACATGCTTTCACCACAGGTCGGGTAGAGATTGCCCCCGAACTTTATGACTTGAGCGAGGATATGCTGCTGTATCCCATCCGAAGGGGGATACTGCCACTTTCTAATCGCTATCCTAAAGAGATACAACTACGTCAACATCCTGACCTCATTCGCAACCTGCTCGGGGATGATCTGCCCATCCTGTTCGAAGGCCTTGAATCCACCTACTACCTCAGTCATCCCGATATCGAGTCACGTATCAAGGCTGTAAGGCTTCCCAGGATCGAGTGGGAATACCTGGAATTTGTCCATCAGTTGCAAAACCAGGGCAGGATGACGGCTGCTCAGGCAAGGGAGGTGCAGCGCTGGCAACAGTTTGAGCAAACCCTGAGCTACGCTACCCATCTGATGCCCATGTCACCGGTGGATGCAAAGTCCTATGCAAACTGGCATGAAAGCGTTACCTACCTCCCCCCGTTCCATGGTCATTCCAGGGTGAGCATCAAGCCCGGAAGCGGGAAATACTGGCTATTTTATGGCGACCTGGGAGAACCCGAGAACCATGCAGCAGCCATTTTTCTTCTCAAAGAGATATTTGGCACCCTCAAACGGAATCTCATTATCGCAGGGCGCAAACCTCAGGCGGAGTTGATCAGCATGGTCAGCCATATGGACCATGTCACCCTGTTTTATGATCCGGGGCAGGGCCAATTGACTGATCTCATCAGAGATGCTCATGGCCTTGTTCTGCCAGCCTTCAGGGATGGAGGACCGCATATGAGCCTGATCCACGGCCTGTTTATGGGCAGATTTGTGGTGGTAAGTCCGCAAATGGTAGAGGGGACAGGCCTCGGCTTTGGGGTAAGTGTGGCTCAGGACCCGGCAGCCATGCAGCGAATGGTCTTTGACCTTGGGTACCAGGAGTTCTCTGATATCGACCTGGCGCAGCGGCAGGCGGTGATCAAGGGCCGACTTGATGATGCACAAAATGCGACCAGACTGCTGGAAATTATCAGGCAGGGATAGAAAATACTGCTGCCCCACCAGCCTCAGAATATTTTCCTTACAGGAAAATCTGAAAACCAATGGGGCAGCCAAAATTGTCGTAAGCTGATGCGGTGGAGAAGCAGGAAGAAGGCCTGGATGTTACGTGCCAAAATCAGGCTTTCACATGGTACCAGGGATAATGATCTCCCGGTCCTCCGTTGTCAGTACAGCCTCATTACTCGAAAGTGATAATCTCCAGATCGTAAGCACCTACTGCTTCTACCTCAACAGTAGTGATCTGAATGGTCCACTCGCCTTCCTCTGCTGTCAGGTCAGAGATCATGGAAACGGAGTAGTCATCTCCTTCATCATCATTTCTCCATACCTCACCGGAAGGAGAAGTCACAACGAGGAATCCATCAAATCCATAGCATGCCAGGCGAATGCTAAAGTCCCCGTCAACGTTGATTCGACGCTTAATGGTGTCGATGTACTCGCCCTTTGGCAGTTGAGAGTCGCGGGGATCCAGGCGGCCTTCAGAACGGTCAACCTTGATCTTGGTGCTTTTGTCGATGGTCAGCTCATAATTGCCAGTTGATCCTTCATTGTAAGTGCTGGCCCAGATGGTGTAGGTGCCAGGCTTCTCAGCGAAGACTTCCAGGTAGCTGTCACTATTCTCGTGGTCGTCATTGGAATATTCCATCCCATCTGGAGTTTTGACAAACAGGTAGGAATCAAAATCCTCAGAGCTTAGACCCACCTTAATGACGGTAGGGCTATTAACAGAAACATTGTGCTCGTCGTAGAGATAGCCCCCTTCGCGGGTATTGTCTCCATCGCTTAGGCTGCCCTCAATTGTGTCCTGGGCAAAAATAGTGGCAGCTGCAAATAGGGAGAGTACAGCCAAAAGAATTGATTTCATGATACAGAGTATTTAAATAGATGAAAATGCTTGAGAGTCGTATGGTTGTACTGGGAAACTCAGAATTAGTTGAGGGAAAATTAAAAAAAGTAAAATGAGGCGCTGTTGTCATGACTCATGACATGGCCTCATTTTGTGCAAATACATGGTGATAGTCTTCCTCTTTAGTCTGTTCCAAACTCAGAGCAGTTGCTTTAAAAAAGCACACATCATGTGGAAATGCTGATTGGTATTCCCTTGATTAGTAGTTTTTTTAGCTTTAAGCTTAGAACGGCTGCTGCCTAGTGCTCTGTCAAATCCCCAATGATGGGTGATCGCTGCATCTTTTTCCGCATCTCTTCGTTGAAAAATCGCTCGCCTAGTTCACTAGGCTCGAATTTTTCGCCTTGATCTACGAAAAAATCTGCTACCGGATACCCATCATTTTCCACTTGACAGAGCACTAGCTGAACATGGCACTCAGCTTCATGGCGGCTCCCATATCACCATCAATTTTTAGTTTCCCCTCCATAAAGGCGGACATGGGATTAAGGGTGCCGGCAAGCATCCCATCAAGGGTAGCCTTCTCCATGTTGATGGTACACTCTGCCTCCTTGTCCTCATTGCTAATGGTATTCCCATCGCCGGTTCCGTCCACATAGATCACTCCTTCTGTATCGGAAAAGGTAAACTTGATAGAAGAGCCAAGTGCATCGGCATTTTCGCCCATTTCCTTGACTTTGCTGGTAGTGTCTGCGAGATTCATATCGTTGATTAGTGGGTTGATATATTTTACCCATTAAGGTACGGAACGCACCCAACCAAAAAAAGAAACAAATGAGATATCGTACCCTCGGACTTACGGAATGGAAAATCTCTGAAGTATCACTGGGAACATGGCAGGTAGGAGGTAGATGGGGAGAACCCTTTGACGAAACCCGCGCAGCACATATCCTGCACACCGCCATTGATAACGGCATTAACTTCATCGATACAGCGGACGTTTATGGCGATGGAGGCCGGGAAAGCGAGCGTATCGTCGGGAAGGTTATCCGGGAGAGAACAGAGCGGATATACATCGCGACCAAAATTGGTCGGCGACTGGATCCTCATACGGCAGCAGGCTATAATCGGGAGAATCTCACCAAATTCGTTGAGGAAGCCTTGCAAAATACCGGCATGGAAGCCCTCGACCTCGTACAGCTCCACTGCCCTCCAGGTGCAGTTTACGACCAGGAAGAGGCCTTTGAAACCATGGAGGACCTCAAAAAACAGGGAAAGATTCTTCACTACGGGGTAAGTGTCGAAAAGGTCAGCGAGGCGCTAAAAGCCATCGAGCGACCTGGATTGGCTACCGTGCAGATAATTTTTAACCTGATGCGCCTCAAGCCCGCCGAGGAGTTCTTCGCTGCGGCCAAGAGCAAACGCAAAGGCATCATTGTCCGGGTCCCCCTGGCCAGTGGGCTGTTGACAGGGAAATTTGATGAGAACTCACAGTTTGACGAAGGGGATCACCGACACTTTAACCGAAATGGAGAGGCCTTTGACAAGGGCGAGACGTTTTCAGGTGTGCCTTATAAGCTCGGGCTAGAGGCTGTGACCGAATACAAACGCCTGCTGGGTGAGAAGTTTTTACCAGAATTGGCCCTCAGGTGGATTTTGATGTTTGGCGAAGTTTCCTGTGTGATCCCCGGAGCAAGTCGGGAAGAGCACCTGCTTCGAAACATTCGCGCCTCGGAAGTCCCCGCATTGCCAAAAATGGCCATGGAAGAGTTACAGGAGGTTTATGACCAGTATCTGAGAGAAATTATCCACCCGCAGTGGTAGCAGAATAGGCAAATCCGGATTTCTCGGAACATATGGTTCGGTAGATATGTTTAATAAAGTGTATACAACGTTAAACAATTCTATTCGAACGATATGGCTTTTTCAAATGAACATGAGAGCTCTGCCTTGGGGCAGACACACGTAGCAAGCCCTCAGGTAGACGAAATGAGGATTGATCAAATGGTGCCCTCCTTTATCCTGAAAGGAGGATTGCTAACCTCGGTATTCCTTATTGGCTATTTCCTGCTGGCTAGTGCTTTTGATTTCAAAGAGATTGTAGAGCTTCGATACCTGAACATATTGATCCTCTCAGCTGGTATTTTTTTAACCGAATATTTCTTCCACCGACATGGCAGAGATCGGAATACCAATTACCTCAACGGGGTTGCCCTTGGGATGGGAACCGGCCTGCTGGCGGGAGCGATTTTCAGCATCTTCTTTTACTTTTTTATTAAGTTTTTCGCACCTGAGTTTGGGTTGGTGTTACAGGAGGTCATTCCATTTAGCTATGTAACCGCAGAACTCCTGGGAGTCGTAGCCTTCCTGGAAACCCTGTTACCCAGCTTCATGGCTACATTCATAGCACTTCAGTACTTCAAAAATGTAGATGAAGTCTGATTGAAAACATATTCGACCATGGACTTGTGCCAGGGGAAGAGGAGCTATACCTCTTCCCTTTTTTGGTACCCCTTTTGGAGTTGGCGGTTTGAGGTTGTCATCTTTATCCCCAAGCCAAAAACTTATGATCAACATTTATCTCATCCGACACGCTGAAAGTGTAGGAAATGTTAACCACCACCTCGTTGGCGGTCAGTCCAATCACCTACCCCTGACAGCGCGTGGAGAGGAGCAGGCCCATAAACTGGGAAAACGACTTGCAAGTGAAGGCTGGCGGTTCGATGCCTGGTGGAGCTCTACGGCGGTTAGAACCCAGGAGACGGCTCATATAGTCGGGAAACAACTGGAGGAACCTCCCATCAGGCTACAGAAAACCCCAGACCTGCTGGAAGTAAGTCAGGGTGAGTGGGAAGGCCGATTGCGCAGCGAATGTTACCACGCAGACACCTGGGCCCGGTTTGATGCTGATCCCCTTAATTTCAAGGCCCCTGGAGGAGAATCCTTCCTGGAAGTACAGATGAGAATGAGGCGATGGCTGGACAAGGTAACGGAGAACTATAGTGAAAAAGAAGAGGTAAAACTGGCGGCATTTTCTCATGGACTGGCTATACGTTGCCTGCTGATTCAGCTATTAGGGGCATCGCCTGCCTGGGCCCGCAGAATGGTCACCGACAACACTTCCATTACAGGGCTGCAATTTGACGGCGACAATTGGCTGATTGAGCGAATAAATGATAGCGCGCATTTGGCAGGTATGGAAAAGATTGCTCATTATTAGGAATAGACCTGCTGGCAAACCCAAACTCATAAATACACATCATGTCCGACTCACAGATTTATGCGCATTGGCACAAAAAGCTGACAACCCTACAGACTCAGGTGGGAAACACCCCACTGGTCCACATCTCACAGGCCTGGTCCAAACCTGGAGTTGAGCTTTATGCCAAGCTTGAGTGGGAACAGCTGGGGCAAAGCGTGAAGATACGCCCCGCCCTCCGCATGGTTCAGGAAGCCATACGGCAGGACCACCTAAAGCCCGGTATGCATATTTTTGATTTAACCAGTGGAAATACTGGCATTGCCTACTGTGTGATCGGAGCTCAATTGGGTATTCCCGTTACCATTGTGATGCCGGAAAATGCCTCGGAAGAGCGCAAGACCATCATGCGGGCCATGGGGGGAGAACTTATCCTGCTGGATGCTGAGATGACCAGCGATGAGGTATTTGAGTACACCCAGCATCTGGCAGAGGAGCGAGCAGACAAGTACTGCTACCTCAATCAGTTTGACAACCCCGCAAACTGGAAATCCCATTACGATGGCACCGGCGTAGAAATCTACAAACAGTCCAAAGGACGGGTTACACATTTTGTAAGCTCACTGGGGACCTGTGGTACCTTCACGGGAACTGCGCGTTTTTTTCACGACCAGCATCCACATGTCCAGTGTATCGGACTTCATCCCAATCAGGCTGACCATGAACTGGAAGGCTGGAAACACCTGGCGACCTCACGTCATCCCCTCATCTACGACAGCAGCCTGGCACACCAGCACGAACTGGTCACTTCTGAAGAGGCTCGCTACTGGATTCAGGAAGTCGCGAGGCTGGAAGGGTTACTGCTAAGTCCCAGTTCTGCGGGAGCTCTGGCGGGAGCTATCAAGGTTGCTGAAAACCTGGACAGCGGAGTGGTGGTCACCATTTTCCCCGACGACGCATCCAAGTATGGCGCCCTCTATCAGCAATTGTATCAATCCTGAAGTTAAAATGGATCATTCGTTCACATCCAAACCTCGTTGAGTACAGCGAAATCCCGCGAAGCAGGAAACTACGAACCACGAACCACCGCCTCCACCGCCAATCGATACCCATCAGTCCCGAGACCGGAGATCATGCCGTGACAGGCTGGAGAGATAACAGACGTATGGCGGAAGGTTTCGCGAGCGAAAATGTGGGAAATGTGCACCTCGACTTTCGGGATCTTTAGCATTGAAAGGGCATCATGCAGTGCATAGCTATAATGCGTGAGCGCCCCACCGTTGATGATTATCGCCTCAGTCCCATCCTGCATCGCTTTTTGAAGGCGCTCACACAGGGCACCTTCATAATTGGATTGAAAGTGCTCAAAATGATGACCTGGAAATTGGACTTCCAGGCCAGCCATGATATCAGCCAGGGTTTCATGGCCATAGATTTCGGGCTCACGTAGCCCGAGCATGTTCAGATTGGGACCGTTCAGGATTAGCAGACGCATAGAGGCTATTGGGCTGGGAGAAAGATTGTAGTTTATTTGTGCAGGTTGGCAGCAGCAAAATGCAGCCATAAGGTAGTCAAATGCAAAACGAAATCAGCTGGGAATACGCGTTGGAGGAGTATGAGCTTTACCTGCGGATTGAGCGTGGGTTGGCGGCCCCTTCTCGTGAGGCCTACCTGCGTGACATTCAGCGTTTTGCCGACTACGGGCAATTTCAGCTCATGGAATCGAGCCCTTTGAATATTTCGCTAGATCAGCTGAAGGCATTTCTCGCTTTTCTCCTCGATGACTGCCTGTTGGGGGAGCGTTCCCTGGCCCGCAATATTTCTGCCCTAAGGTCCTTTTTCGGCTTTGCCCTGATCGAGGAATGGATAGAACAGGATCCGACTGATCACCTGGAGCTTCCCCGTTTTGGCAAAAAACTTCCTGAGGTGCTTTCCATCCCTGAGGTCGAGAGCCTGTTGCAAGCCGTAAACCTGGAGGCAAAGGCTGGAGAGCGGGATCGGGCGATACTGGAAACGCTATATGGATCAGGATTGCGGGTCTCAGAGTTGACCAACCTCAAGTTTAGTCAAATCTATCGGGATGAAGGCTTTGTGCGAATTGTGGGAAAAGGGGGAAAGGAGCGACTGGTGCCAATTGGGGACCATGCCCTGCACTGGATCAGCGAGCAGGATGTGAACTTCCGGCGAAAGCTCCATATTCCACGGGGGCAGGAAGACTTTGTGTTTCTGAATCAGCGGGGTAAAATGCTCTCCCGGATTTCGGTGTTCAACATCGTTAAGCATGCCGCATTGGCTGCCGGGTTAAACAAAAACATCAGCCCCCATACACTGAGGCATACCTTTGCCACACATCTCATAGAAGGTGGAGCAGACCTCCGCGCTGTTCAGGAAATGCTTGGGCATCAGTCTATTACCACGACAGAGCTGTATCTACATCTCGACCGCGAAAAGCTGAGAGAAGTACATGCCTTGTATCACCCGAGGCGATGAGAGGAGAATAAAATGAAGTGAATGAAGTCGGGTTAGCAACTTTCTTTTGATCAGTTCAAACCGCCTGCATACCTGCATACCTGCATACCTGCATACCTGCATACCCAAGTTCCTACCCCTCTTTGGGCCAAAGAATCTTCATGCCTTCTCCTGTTTTCATCTCGTCGATATGTGCATTACCAGGATCGAGGAAAATGTGGAGGTGGAGTTTGTCCCCCATATGGGTATAGACCCGTTCGTGCTTCGTGGAGAAAAAACCGAAGATCTCGACTTCTTGCTTTGCCAACTGCCCACGCATGGCGTGGCGCTGATGGGCGGCATGACCCAGGGCCTGGGTCAGCAGGCTGTCGGGGACATTGATCACGTGCCACGCAAGCGTATCCACCTCCCCCATTAACCTGATGGGAAAAGGGCTATCCGGAGAAAGGCCATGCTGTTCACTTTGATTCACAATCCAATCCCCCAGGGCTTTCTGATCCAGGCCAGACGGAATGTCCTGCTCTTTCCATTCGGATACCTGAGACCAGACCAACAGGGCGGCGGTCTGCTCAGCTCCTTTTGTATGGACTAATTTTCCCTCCTGTACCTGTGATAGATGAGGCTGGCTTTGTCGGATCAGCCATTCTCCTTTCAAATCAGTGGTGGCCCCTAGTGCCCATAGATTGGGGGTCCCGGCAATAAGGGTGTCGGGCATCACCCTGGCATGGGTTTTTCCCTGCATCATGATCTCCATCAGGGCTCCTGCGTGGTTGACGGTGACAGGGGTAGACTGCTGGCAGCCACTGACAACAGCCATCAAAAAGAGAGTCGGGAGAATAAGTAGCAAGTGAACTCGGTTGCTGCACATGGGGATAGAGGTGGATTGAGGCATCATGGGGCCAATTTACGATAAATCCCCTGAAGGTCCATTTATGAAAGGGCACGTCTCATTTGCTGGCGAAGAACAGGTAATACTTCTTCCTGAAACCAGGGATTGCGCCTGAGCCAGAGGCGATTTCTGGGAGAAGGGTGGGGGAGTGGCAAAAAGTCGGGCAGGTAATGCCTGTGATTCCTGACTGTTTCCGTGAGGTTTTTGCCAAAGTGCTCCTTCAAATAGTATCGCTGGGCGTACTGCCCGATGAGCAGGGTCAGGCGAATATTGGGCATTGCTTCGACAAGTCTCGGATGCCATAGCGGCGCACATTCTGGACGAGGGGGCAGGTCGCCGGACTTCCCTTTGCCGGGATAGCAAAATCCCATGGGAACGATGGCGATTTTTTGCGCGTCGTAAAAGTCGGCTTTGTCCATCTCCAGCCACTCTCTAAGGGTGTCTCCGCTGGGGTCATTCCACGGGATGCCACTGTTGTGCACTCGGGTACCAGGAGCCTGCCCGATGAGCAAAACACGGCTTTCAGGATGGGCAGAGACCACCGGACGCGGGCCCAAAGGCAGGTACTCTGCGCACACGGTGCAGTTGCGGATTTCGGAGAGAAGCCTTTTCAAGTGGGAAAGATTGGAGGTTTATGCCCCAATTTCGCATAAAACCCACCTTCTCCCAAACCACACGATTTAGGAACTCAGTCAGACCAGTACCTGGCGATTCGCTTGGCCTCGGGGAAAAAATTCAGGTAGAGGTGATGCCCCATACTGCCTATGGTCTGCAAAAAGCCTGAGGCTAGTTCTGTGCGAACCTGGGTGTTATATGGGTGATGCCATACCAGAGATATATCTCGTTTGAGAATTCCCATCCGTTTCAGCTGTGGATACAGCGCACTCAACTGTCGGCTGATCTCCTGCAGGCCTTCCTGCTGATTCTCAGGAGTGCAGGGGTGCCAGCGTTGGTCTTCGGGCCATATGCCAAGGACAGGGTTCAGGACTGCCGGGTCATGTAAAATGTGGACATTCCAGCCGCTCTGGCGAGGGATCTCCTGTTGGTCTGCGAGTTCTGTCTGTCGAAAAACCCGCTCAAAATCTCCCCGCTTTAGCAGGCCTACGACTCTGTCTTCGATGTCCTGTTCATCAAACGAGGGAACCAATAAAAGACTTGGCAGCCATTGATTGCGTCGCGGGGCGACCTCCTGCTGCATTAGCTGGCCGATCAACTGGTTGCGGGTGGTGGCCAGTCCCTCCCAAACGCTGTGATCATCCAGCCAAACCTCTACACGCTGGGTCAGCAGCCCCAGGGATTCATCGGCTTGGGCAAAGCATCCACTGATATTGGTCGGAATCCAGTGGGTAGAGTCATGGTTGATGGGATGATGGCCTTCCACACATAGTTTCAGGTTGTTTTCTCCGAGTCGATACAGCGTCAGAGGATCGATGTCCAGTTCCAACTCGGTGTCCGAGGATTCATACCGCATCCAGAGAGAGGCCTCAACATCGAGGATGTCAAGGTCATTTCGAAGGGCTTCCCAGGCGTCGAGGATATCTTCGACCCGACACCACTGGGGACTATCCTCCCATGACTGTTCAAAAAGTCTGGTGACAGGCTGGTCTTTGGTAGCTGCTTTTCTACCAGTATTTGCCAATTCCAGAAGCGGTAATGGAGACAGGGTTTCAATCCAGTAGCTAACCTTCATACAAGAGCAAGTGATAAAGGATCTTGTTTTAAGTCTTCAAATAAGACGATTTTTCGTACAATATAAAAGCTGTTAATTGTCCAAAACTGACACAGAGGAGGTTGAAATACGCTAGTGGAATAAGTTCGAAGTTCGGAGTCAAGAGTTCGTAGCTTAAAGTTTCCCGCAGAGCGAGAAATGCCAAATTTCGAATTACTCCCACCAGTATGATCTGTGTGAGTAAATGTAAAATAATGGTTTTGGGTTAAGTGGTTGATATTTAGTGGGTTATAGAATTGGGTGTTGAACTTTGAACTCCATTCTCACGATAGCATAGGACTATTTCGTAGGTTTATAGGGTAATCAGCGAATAATATGAGTGATTATAAGCAGCAACTAGAGGACCTGGCGGATATCAAAAGCCTGATGCAATCCTCGACCCGGTTTATGTCCCTGAGCGGGCTGTCGGGGGTTGGAGCAGGGGTAGTAGCCCTGCTGGGAGCTGGCTGGGTGTATCGGTACCTTACGCTTCAGGAGCTGGTTGGGGAACTATTGCCCCGCAGAATTCTTGTCGTCACCTGGACCCAGCTGTACACCCTGGTTGGAATGGCTGTAGTGATCCTGGTAGCGGCACTGGGGATCGCGACCTATTTCACTGTTCGCAATACGCGGAGGCAGGGCCAGAAAATATGGACCATGTCTTCCCGTCGCCTGGCTTTTAACCTCACCCTGCCGCTTGTAGGAGGGGCACTGTTTTGTCTGATGCTGGCCTACCACGGATACAGCAGCCTCATACCGGGAGCCACGCTGATTTTCTACGGGCTGGGTGTCCTCAACGCGAGCAAGTACACCCTGGGAGAAATACGCTTACTGGGCATTTCTGAAATCATCCTGGGGCTTGCGGCTACCGCTGTACTCAGGTATGGCATCGTTTTCTGGGCTATCGGATTTGGGATATTACATATCCTCTACGGGGCCATCATGTATGTTAAATACGAGAGGTGAAAGAACTGATTGACCAGCTTGATAAAGTGTTTGAAAGTCGGATAAGGCTGGGCATCATGTCCATGCTGATGGTGGAGGAATGGATTCACTATAGCGACATCAAGCAGGCGCTGGACGTCTCGGACGGGAATCTTGCCACCCACCTCAAGCTATTGAGGAAGCATGATTATATCGAGGACAAGAAAGAATTTCTCAACCGAAAACCTCATACTACCTACCGGAGCACCGATAAGGGACGTCAGGCATTTGAAACACACCTCAATGCGCTGGAACAGCTGATCAGAATGCAGGACAGGGATCAGTGATCAATGTTCAATAGACTTGGGCAGTAAGGCCAGGTCGAATGATAACTCCTGTTCTTCAATCTGATCCATGATCTCTGACCAATGACCCCGGTAACCTCATATCGTTCCCGTCTCATGGAAGCTCCGTGATACCATGCGTTTGGCAAGTTTCCGAATGAAGCTACGCTTTTTGGGAATGTAGCCCATGATCGGCTCAAGGTGATCGATACCAGTACCATTGAGGATCACGCGAATCTCCTTTTCGGTAGATGCCTGGAGCTTTTCCAGGGTTTGAGCATCCGCCTTGCTCCACACCCGATTGGCACGACATACGAGAAATACCATGTCCGCTTCGTTGATGATCTTCAGGGGATATGGAGACATCAACAGGGGAGGTAACTCTGTGATAAGCGTGTCAAATTTGTCTGTTCCATCAAAGTTTTCGGTACTGACGAGCTCACTTTCCTGCTTAACGTCATAAAACCATGGAGGTACGGCATAGCTATGGGTGTCATCATGTTCTGGAATGAGAGGACCTGCTGGTTCACCCTTTTTCTTCTTTTTCTCCTTCTTCTTCTTTTTGTCGTCTTCATCTTCTTCTGGGAGAGGAGGCTGCGGCGTCAGGTGAAGGACCCGCTCATTGTAGGTCCGTAGACGGAAGGTCAGGAGGGAGGAGATCAGACTTTTGCCTTCAAGCGGTCTCATGCTGATCAGTACCAGTCGGATGGGCTTGGAGGAATCACGATTGCTCAGGTCTATCTTCAGATTCTGGAGTAACAGGCCGATGGTTCGATCCTCGATATAGGCATAGTCCACCTTGCCTTTTTTCTTCTTCTTTTTCTTTTTTCCATCACCCTCTCCATCAGAAGTGCTTCCGCCGAGGTTGGGTCGGGTGGGAAATTTGGGCAGTGCTCCAATGACTTCCAGGCCGACGATTTCCTCGGTATTGGTGGGGGTACGTAAGGTATTGTCAAAGTATTCCAGTGCGACCACCAGTCCCAGGGTGAGAATAAACCCCGCCAGGAATGAAGCAACGATGAGAAATTTCCGGCTGGATGGGTCGGGGCGGCTGGGATAAAATGGCCGGGAAATCATGTTCAGGGTGCTGGACAGCAGCATATTCTGCTGGTGCATAACGGCCGTGTTCAGGCTATGCAGGTTTTCCAGGTAGGATTGCTCATAGACGTAGTTCTGGCGCTCCATACGCTTGATTTCGGAGCCAATGGGGGCCAGCCTCTGGTAGATTTGGTCAAATTCGCGCTTGCGAATATCGACAACAGCCAGTTTGGCTTCGGCTTCTGATTTGAGCATCAGGTTTCGTAGCCACTGAAACAGCACAGCATCCAGATCTGAACCCCGAGGGGTCACCTGTGTCCGGTATATGGAGTCCCCGGAACTCAGGATCCTGTTTTTCAGCCGATCAGATGATTCCCGGAGGTGGTTGATGCGAGCCATGCTACGGGTATTGTTGGTATCCTGGGGCGAAAGCCACTCCAACCGCGTCAATTCTGCGCTAATATCGGCAAGCGAGTCCCTGAGGTAGCCCAACTCGCGGTTAAGTTTTCCCAGGCTAACCCGGGAGGCAAGCTGGTTTTCGAGGGCCGTAAGGGTGGAGTCGGCAGACTGTAGTTGCATGAACTGTTTGAATTCCAGCTCCAGCAGGTCCTCGCGCTTGGCCGCAATAAAGCGGGTCTGCTCGTAATAGTTGATGATCTTATTCCCCCGCATGTAATTGGTAAGCGAATCCTCCGCATGTCGGAGCGATCCCCTTGTCTCGGCCAATTGTTGACGGAAATACTCTACTACATCCTTGCTTTGCAGGCGTTTCATATCCTGCTGTTTATCAGAATAGATTTTGATGTGCAATTCCAGGGTTCTGCGACAGATCCCAGGATCAGTCGTGGTATAGGTTTCCCGCAGCATGTCACTCTTTCCGTCGGTTTTGATTATGATGGACGAAAAGTGATCGATGCCAAAGAGCTGATTACCAGAGTAGAGCAGCACATAGATGGCGTTGTCATCCCCTCGCTGGCAATATTTTACGATGTTTTGATAGGTGGCTTCAGGGTCCTCTTTTACGACGACATTCTGGACGATAGAGTCCGGGATAGCATTATGTAATTCATTAAAGGCTCGTGGAGAAATAAGGGTGCGGTTAGGCTCTTCCAGCAACAGGCATTCTGCCAGTAGCCTTTGGCCGAGTTCCTCATAGGTTTCAAAGGAGGTGGCGATGTTGAGCAGGTTGTCAAGCTCCGCTGATGCCTGATGATAGTCCAGTCGGCTATTGCCATTGGACTCGAGGTTGTAGCCTGAGTAGATGCCGGTGTTGACCAGTCCACTGGAGGTGTAGGTTCGGACCTCATCTCTGGTGGACCACCAGACAAATGCCGCCATCAGGATGCCGATTAGCAGCATCAATGGGAAAAAGCGGGCGAATATTCGAAAAAATTGAACCAGCGTCATGCTAATTCCAGGTTCTTAGGTTGAACTATATTGGATAACATCAGTACAGGGGCTGACCCACGATTTCACGGAGGAGCAGGTACTGGGTCTGGAATGATGATTTTGCATTGATGAACTGGATCTCGGCTGCAAGTTGATCCCCCAGGACTCCATTGTAATCGGCGTAACTCATATCTCCTGAGTGAAAGTATCGCTCCGAGAGCTCCTGGTTTACCAGGTTGGTTTGCCATTGCTTGGCTTTGATAACCGCAACCTCTGCCGCCATCAGCAGGGCCTCATACCGCATGATCACTCGCTCCCGGATTAGCCTGATCTGGACGTCCCGGTCATGGTGAAGTTTATCGATTTCCCATTCCAGAATGTCGGATTTGGGACCTCGGTTAAAGAAATCTTCTGCCGTAAACCTTACAGTAATCCCTACATTGTAGAGCAGGTTTTGCTGGTTGGCGAGGTTGACGCTTGCTCCACTTCCATCATCCACACTGGCGATAATGGTACCGGTACCATAACTCACCCCTGCTATGGGCTGAAACATCTTCAGCCAGGTTCTATTCTGATATCGGAGGGTCGCTTTGCGGCTGTTTATCAGGGCATCCTGCCCCCGTAATTCTGGAGAATTGGCGATGGCACGCGCCATAAGCGTATCCAGGGGAGCGATTCGAAAACCCAGTAGAGAGTCTGCAATTGCTTTTCGGGCGGTCTGAGGAGAAACTGCTGAGGCTACATCCCCGGTCTCAGAAGCAATCTGGGTGCTATCTCCATCCTGTGAAAATACGGCTGCCCCCATTCCCAGGGTTAGCAGTAGTATCATGATCAATCTCCTGGCAAATTCCATGGCGATATTTTTTTGACTGCTCATAGGTTATGTGTGGCTGTTTATATTTCGATGTGTAAAAATATGTATTGGTAAATTATTTCGCTCATCGGATTTAATCGCTCTCTTACACTAATGGCCCCGCTGTGTTGGTGCCAATGGCTGAAAACCTTACACCCCTCCCCAAAAACAGCAACTCCTCCTCTCCCGGAGGAGAGGAGGAGCGATGAACTTAATCTGGATCAGTTATCAGCGGAGTACGGTAACTGTCTTCTCTATTTGAGTTCCGTTTTGGAGGAAAACGACGACCCGATAGGCCCCTGCAGGCAGGCGATTTACCCATATATGATTTTCGCGCTGGAACCCCTCAGTCTGGAGGTAATACTTTCTTCCATGGAAGTCCCAGACCGAGATCTGGTATACTTCATTTGGCTCGATATTGCTATCCAGGCGCAGTGTCAGGACGTCCTGAGCCGGGACCGGGCCCAGCCAGATCATCGGTGGGATTTGTGGTTTTCTGCGCAGGTTCTCTGTACTCCACCGGGTGGAGGCTGGCGTAATCTTTTGTGGCAGGGCCTCAGCCTCAGAATCGGCTGTTAGGGTTTCGATTGAGGTGACAACCGGTGTGGTGGAGGGCTGGTTGATCTGCGGACTGGAAGTCAAGCCTAACTGTGGCTGACCCACTGGATCGTCTTCGGTTTGCTCTTCCTGCTCTCCCTCCGTTGAGGTATTTCCGTTGGCAATGATGCCACTTCCCCCCTCATCTCCCATGTAGGGTTGGTTTACCGATACCACGATGGGTTGGATTTCTACTACGGTGGGATAGGCATTTAAGGTAAAGAATAACTGATTCCCTTTGCGGGTAGGCAACGTCACCCCCGTACCATCAGCATCTCGGCCATCCAGGTTAACCGCTGACAGCGGCACAACATTGCTGGCAAGGGCCACCGCTGATGACTGGTTGTCGTCTGCATCTATGGGCCTCCACGCTACGATGTGGGTGGCGATTCCGGTAGAGTCCCCCATGAGGTAAATCCATGCGTCTTCGTCTTCCTGAAGGACATCCAGGAAATAGCGGTCTCCGATCAGGTTATTGAGAGACTCAAGTGCATAGTAGGATCGCTTTTTGATGAAGTTCACCTCCTTGCCACCTGTCAGGCCACTACGGGTAAAGAGAGTCATGCCCCAGAGGTTCGAATTATAGAAGTACGTAGCTTTCTCTACCCCCATACGCTGCATCATCAGCAGACCGCGAGTCACGTAAGCCGCGGCTGCAGCTTCACTGACACACTCATTATGGCTACAGGCCTGATTGGCACCATCGGAGTCCCAACCCCACTCTGTGACGTAAACGGGCTTGCCGGGCATGTTCTGGTTGCGCCATCGGATGGCATTGAGAATGCCTCGCATCTGAGAGCCCGAGTGCTCGGGATGGACTCCACGTCGGATTCCATCCACCCCTTTGTAAAAGCTGTACGAGTGCAGGTTGATGCCATCGAGATATTCAGCTTCGGTTGAAGTGATTCTGGCGCCAAGGTAATTCTTGTTGCTGGTCGCCTCTGCTCCTTCATTATAGGCCTGCAGGGCACATGGCAGAACAGTCATGGCGGGATCTCCTTCCTTCAGCCCTCGAGCCATTCCCCGTAGGATGGTTCGGTAAAGTGCAGAATCATATTTCCAGGGCTCATTTCCTACCTCTACTACTTCTACCTGCCCATTCCCATAGGTTGGACCAAAGAATCTGGCGAATGAAAGGCCATATTTGTACCCCGAACTATATGGATTGGTCCAGACTGAGTCAGGAAAATCCACGAACTGTATGGAGGCATGTACGGGCATTCCCTTGCTGATCCAGGCGGCATATTCCCGCTCCCAGTCCAGCCACCACTGTGCAGGAGTCCCTCCCGTGTTCACCATGTCCGTAAAGCTGATGTCATCGTCGGGATCGACGATGTCCCAGTTCATGTTGTGGTAGTCACGGGCATAACTGGCCACTGGGGTAAACATCTCTGGGCCTTCTCCTGGAAGCAGCCCATCAGTATATCGGTTATAGCCCCATCCCCAGAAAGAATTCACTCCCAGCATGTCGGACAGGGTGTTGGGCGAAACTCCGGGATCGGGCATCAGTCCGTATGGCGCAGATGCATCCTGAGGTGAGAATTCCCACAGATAGGCACGCTTGTAATCCTGGGCCATCATCCGATAGACCAGTTTGAAGTACCTCGCAGATATTTCGGACTCCAGGGTAAGCTCCTGGGTATTTTGTGCCTGAGGGTCAAGGTTGCTGATCCATGTCCAGGTGGTGCTGTCATGGCTGTAGAGCAACTGAATGGACTTTGCGTAGGTGGACCAGTGTCGTGAGCGTATGGTGGTGACAGATCGTATGCTCCCCAGGTCCACGATTACTTCTTCTGTCAGGGAGGCCTGGAGGGCCCCAATTTCATTGATCAGGAAATCTCCATCGCTGTAGATGGCAATACGATCCACATCTCCAGCGGAAATGGCCCAACGGTGCCAGGTGTAATCACCAGGTGCAAGTGAGGCAAGTAGTGTGGAATCACCGGTATCGTGAATCGCGTAGACAAAAATGCTGTCATCCAGAGGCTTCATACGGCCGGATATCTGGCTCAGGGTTTTGGTACTATCAAAGGTGAAATGTAACCATGCGGAGCCCCCAACAGCAGAGACCCGGCTCAGGCCATAAAGACTCCCCCCGGTGATGACACTCAGGTCGGGAATTGATGAACCAGATACCTGGTAGGTGCTAGTGTCAAAAAGGGCATTCAGGTCTTCCCGCTCCAGGAAGCCTATAGGAAGCAGCGGGTCCGATATCCACTGGGTACCGGGATCCCCATCGACCATATAGGCCTGGGTTTCTGAACCGGAGGAGGTAGTTACCTGGACCCCTTCCCTTTGTGACAAGGGATGGTAAAGTCCTGCATCAGCGTCCCATTGGGCCTGTAAAGCCGTGAAGGACCAGAATAGCAGGATCATGACGGGGGTAAATCTTTTCATGGGCGGTAATCGAGGAGAGGTGGCTTAATTATTTATTTCAAAAATACGGAATTAATGTAGTTTGGATAGGACGATTTGGTGTATAATATTACAAGGCCCGGTTTCCCTGAAGGGAAACCGGGCCTTGTAATGTATCGGCGTTTTTTTTAGTCGTAAATGGCGGTAGCGGATCGGTAGGATCCCTTGTTGCCGTACCAGTCGGAATAGTTTACCCCGCGAGATTGTGCCCAGGATGCAAACTTCAGGTGAGCCTGGATAATGGGAACTTTTTCATATGGGTAGTCAAAGGGGACAGGAACGTGAATTGCCCAGGGTAAATTCAGAGGATCCTTGAAGTACCGGCCGACTGATGGATCTGTATCGTCATTTCCGGTTTGGTAGAGCGTTGCATCCACCAGATCAGTAGGGGCATAATTGGGGAGGTGGATTTCATATCCCCGGCCTCTGCCTGTGAAAATAAACGGATTGAATGGGGCGCTACCCAGGTTTACCAGGTTCTGGGGCGTCGTGAAGTCGATGGACAGGCGAATGGTATCGGGCGTGATGTAGGCTGCCCCCGCTTCTGTATTTACAAAGCGCCCAGCGCCTGAAGACATCACCTGATGGGCGTCGTCAAATGCGATGATAACTGCTTTGGACTGGCCCGATTCTACCCCATTGGCCCCTACGGATATGTCTCCCGTATACAGCTGAGCGCCAGTTACGCTGGAAACAGTTGCTGCGGGCACATTCAGCTCAAAGCCAAATCCGTTTGACATACCGGCTCCGATAGCTTTCAGGATAAAGGTGGCCTCCAGGGATACCACTTTGTTGGCGGTGTTGGTGATGGCTTTGTATTGGTAGTCTACTACCAGGTCGTTGAAGTCATAGTCGCCACGATAGGGCCACAGGTCTTCAAAGGCTACCGTACCGTAGATATCTTCACCCGGGAAGTATAGATCAAATGCCTTGTCCGGATCATTGGGGTAGGCGTCGTTTTCATTGATGACGTCGTCATCGTCGTCGTCATCGCCTGGGGCAGTCTGGGCTTCTGCGACCTCTTCTGTAATGATGGCTTCATAGGGAGAAGCCGTAATGTAGAATACAGCGTCATTGAAGTCCCGGTCACCACCTGGACGGTCGATGTCTTCCATGCCGAGCAGGAGTAACTGACGGGCATCGTTTTTCAGCAGGGCTACGTGGCTGCTGTTGGCAACGTCGGTAAAGTCGTTAAAGGCTTTATTGGAGAATTTGATGGTGCCAGTACCGGGGTAGCTTAATGCCTGAAGAGAAGAACTCCATGCATTTGGTACGAGGAACCAACCTATGCCCGTATTGGCTGGGAAGGAACCAAGGTAAACCTTATCCCCTGAGATCAATCCACCCCCACTGCCACTGAATGAGACGTTGGGGAAGACAATGTACAGGCTGTCAATGTCCTCTTTGGTGGCTGGCGGACTACTTAGATCGTATGTGTAATATCCGAGAACATTGCGGTAGCCAGCGCCCTCATGGACAAAGGTCACCCATACTTCTGCAGAGTCCTGCAGGCGGGTATCTGCGTTGATAGAATCAGCGATATATTGGGGGTTATGATCAGGAACAGGGAAGCCCTCAGGCAGTGAGTTGGCTACCAGGTCCAGAATATCCTGAGTAATCACATCGCGTGAGGGAGTTAGGTATGTAGGTACCCCATCACTGTTATAGGTTCCCATGTAGGTGAACTTATCGGTAAAAGCAGAAGTCTTCTCTGCCTCTCCACTTCCTTCTCCAGGTGCAAAATCATATACCTCAACGCCCGTAGTCTGGCCGGGAGTGCTTCCTCCAATCTCAAAGTCCCGACCCGGACCATCCAGACTCAGATGATAGGCATCAGGAATACCGGGATAGGTGACCTGTACATAGAGGTGTGCCTGATGAGGAGCAAACTGAAAAGTGCTGCTCCAGGATCCGTTTTCATCAGTCTGACCCGTCGCAATCAGGCTGCCAGGCCCTTCAGCATCTCCTTCATAGAGTCGGAAGAATGCCCGGGGAATCGGCATGTCCTGGGGGCCTCGGAGGATAAGTGAAATATCGTTTGCGCTGGTGGTAGCATAGTCAAAATCATCAGAAATCACCATAGCGGTCATTTCGTCGGGGTTATCAGGCGGGGTAACAGGAGTCGGGGCTTCGATGTCCAGACAGCCACTGCTGACCAGGCCTATCGAAACGAGAAGGAAAAGGAGGACATAATTTTTCATGATAAAAACTTTAAAAGGAGGGGATTGCATATGCGTGGATCAGTTCGCTATCTCATTATCTCCTTCAGCCTGTGCCGGTGAGAGTTTTTGAGGTGGCATCTTGACAATGGGTTCAATTCGGGATCCTGAAGTGGAGAATTGCACTTCATCAGAAGAGAGGTTGGATTGAGGTGAGCGTTGGTCTTTTGGTCGTAAGCATCCCTGAGTACCTACCAGGGAGACTATTGCCAGGGCGAGAATGAGTTTTTTCATGGTGTGATGGAATCTCTTATACATCGACCTTTTGTAGCAGGGCAGGGATGGTCATGAAGAGAATTTTGATATCCAGCCACAGAGAATAATTCTGGGCATACTCCACATCCAGTCCCTTTCGGTTTTCTTCGCTAACGTGAGTTTCGGGTTTTACTCAACTGATTTTAGGCAGAAACTCGATAGCG
>CAYFIR010000091.1:0-28123 GCA_964343195.1 uncultured Bacteroidia bacterium
TGTTGCAACCAACAATTTAATCAACTATGGGCCTTTTTTACTTTAGACAACTCCTAGGAAAAGATGCGTAATAGACGCTTCGGTCCTTGAAAAAATTCTGCTTGGCTTTCTGCATCTCCACGATGAAGCGCTCCCCTGACTCGGCCTGGCAATAGAGGTCAAAAATGGCCTTTCGATCCAGTTCATTGGCTGGGAGATGCTCATTTTTCGAATAGCTGAGATCGGCAATGCGGTGCCGTTCAGGAAGGAGTTGATTCAGAAAGTCGATCAACAAATCCTTGTTCAATTCGCTGCCGAATAGCTTCTTAAACCCAAAACCGGTCAGAGGGTCGATGTATTTATCCTTGAGTGCGCTCATGAGCTTACATCGTAGTGTCTGTAAAGATACGAGTCAGGGAGGAAATGATCCCGCGGCAGCACGATTTTTTGGCAAAGGTGGTGCCATGATCCATCGAATTCAGTGGCGCTGGCTTCACTTGCGAAAGCAGCAAAATCAGTCTCTCCATTTTTCCCTTCCCCAGCTTTGCGTATTTTCTTCCCAAAAACAAGCAACATCCAAGAACTATGAAGAAGATCCTGCTATTCATCGCATTTGCTACGGCTTCGGTTGCCCTGTCAGCCCAGAGTCTGTTGGGGGCATGGGAGCGCCTCGAAACCACCGGCGAGGGGCAAACCCTGCGTAATGTGGTCATCTTTGCTGATGGCTTCCAATCCTCAACCTGGTACGACGCTGAGACGGGAGCCTTCCTGAGCACCAATGGCGGTAGTTGGTCCCTGGATGGCAGCACCCTGACGGAAGGAGTAGAATTTGATACCGAAAACGCTGAACGGGTCGGGACTGAATCTTCCTTTGAGATTACCCTCGCTGAAAACAAACTGATGCTCTCCGGCACCGATCAGGTCTGGACACGGATCGACGACGGTACCCCCGGCGATCTGGCCGGAGCCTGGCTTATCTCGGGCCGCATGCGCGATGGTGAAATCCGCCCCATGGACACCAATCGCCCCCGCAAGACCATGAAAATTCTCTCGGGAACCCGTTTTCAGTGGATTGCCTACAACACCGAGACGGGGGAGTTTTTTGGTACGGGTGGTGGTACATATACCACCGTCGATGGTACCTACACCGAGAACATCGGGTTCTTTTCCCGCGACAACAGCCGGGTCGGGGCCTCGCTGGAGTTTGACTACGAACTCAAGGACGGAGACTGGCACCACTCGGGCCTTAGCAGCCGGGGATCACCGATTTATGAGGTGTGGAGCAGGAGGGGAGAATAGTTCGGAGTTTTCCGCTTCGCGGGATTTCGCTGCGCTAAACAGGGGGTAGCACATACAATTCGCTCGGATGAAAATAAAGCATTATGTAAGGAATTAATCCACTGGATGCTAACTAATTCCATGAGGTGTATGTTAAAAGCTCTCAAACCATTAATCCGATAAGCAATGGAAACCCGCCACTTCCTCACCCAGCTCCGATCCCGTCACTTTCACGAAGTACAGGATGCGCTGTTCTATTTTGGCGATCTCTTTGAATATGGACAACCCATCTCGGAGGAAGCGTACCTTGACCTTATCCGAGAGCTGACTGATCAGTTGATGAAGCCCTACATGGTCGGGAATCGCGCCGATTTTCTAGGGCTGCTGGAGTCGGCCTTTTACTCCAACAATCCCAATGGCAGCATCAGCACTGAGACGCTGGTGGAAGCGGTAACCTATATCGCCAAGACGAAAGATGAGCGATTCAAAGGAATTTTGGCACCTCTTTCCCACCATCCGCGATTGAAGCCTGTCCTGAAAGCGTATTTTTCCGAAATTGGACATCCCTTACCAGACTAAACCGGACAGCAATACATGAGTCAAGTTTCCCTCCTACTGAGCCAGACCAAAGATGCCTATGATTGGGTAAATAAGCTGATTGAGCCGATACCTGAACGGAAGTGGGACGAGATTCCGGAGGGAATAGATTCTAGCGTTACCTGGCAGGTGGGGCACCTCCTGGTGAGCCTCTACTTTCACTCCATTATGTCCATCAAGGGGCATCAAATGGACATTTTACAGCAGGTTCCCATGAAGGATTACAGTCGATGGTTCACCAAGGCTGCCCCTCACAGCTCGGTTGGAAAAACCGACTCCGACCACCTGAAACGGCACCTGGAACTGGTGCAACACAAATCTCTGGAAATCATCGCCGGTTTGCGCCGGGAGCACCTGGATGATCCTTTGGAACCGCTTCAGACCCCCAATCCCATGGCCAAGGTAAAATTTGAGGCCATCGACTGGAATATCAAGCATACGATGTGGCACTGTGGGCAGCTGGCCATCCTCAGGCGGCACTGGGTGGGCAGAGTTGATTTTGGGTTGTAGCTCCAACTCTTCCAACAGTTGGTTAGCAGGAAGGCTCTTTCATCTCAGGAATTCCAGCCCAATAAGTGGCATATTCAAACTCCCGCATTCATTAGTATCGTCACCTCCAGGACAATCGCAAGAAAGGATAAAAGAAATAGCTCGACCCGGAAGGGTCGGACCTTGCGATCACCTTGAATGGAGAGCAAGGCTTCCATTTTACTCCTTTCAACGCCTTTTTAGAAATCCCCATAACCCCACAAAAAAAATCGGTGCAGGAAACCTGCACCGATTTTTCATAGATCGTGCCTGAGGCACTTGTTAGTCATATCTACCTGCGAACGGTTACCTTCTGGCGGAAGATGCCCTCTTTGCTTTCCAGCAGGAAGAGGTACATGCCATTGGGCAGGTCTCCGAGCTCTACCACGTTGGTCAGGCTCTGCACCGTTGTCTGCTTGACCAGACGGCCATTCAGGTCATACAGGCTCACCCGTACAGGCTGCATGGGCAGGGCTTCAAACTGTACCGTCAGTTGGTCCTGGGCAGGGTTGGGATACACGGCGATGCCATCCTCTACGAATGAAACCGAGGTGATCACGACCCCACTGGAGTCGCCGAAGGAAACATTGTCCCAGTAGAAGGTCTGCTCCCCGGCTGCTGATCCTTCGACTCCAAAATTGAAGAAGATCGTAGCCTTGTCATAGGTCGCATTGGGATCGAAGGCAGGGGTGCCATCCACCTGGTTGGCGAAATCAAACACCAGGTATTCCCAGCCCTGCGCCACATTGGTGGTGTCTTCGGTCTCGACACTGATGCCCGCACTGCCGGAATTCTCCACTTTCAGGCGTACAGGAATATTGGCATCGGGCGACCAGACAGCTACGGACATTTTGGTCTCGGTGGCGGTAAACGGAATGGGGTTGGCCAATCCAAATTCCCCTACCACTGTTCCGGCAAAGGTCGCTGAACCAGCCCCTCTGATGGTTTGCACCACCTGATTGGCAGCGTTGGTAGGATCGATGACGATCTGAGAGAAGGTTCCTTCAAAGTCCGCCAGGTCATAATCCCCGAGGGCAGGATCCTCAAAAGTGATCGGCAGATCGGGCTTCAGCGTGGGGATGACCGAGTCGATGAAGGTGACATCATCCCAGTAATAGGTCTTGGCTCCGGCGGTAGCACCATCTACTCCGAAGTTGAAGAAGATGATCGCCTTGTCGTATACCTGAGTAGTATCTACAGCGCCACCAGCGGCAGGAGTCGCAAAGTTGAAGGTCAGGGTCTCCCACTGACTCGCTACCGTCGTAAACGTCTCTGCCTCGGAGTTGATGGAACTGAGGGCAGAGTTTTCCACCTTGAGTCTGACCGGGATATTGGCATCAGGAGACCAGACCCTCACGGTCATACGGGTCTTCTCGGTAGCAAATGGGACAGGACTGGCCAGCCCCTGAGCACCTATGACGGTACCTGCAAAAGTAGCGGCTCCAGCGCCCTTGGTGGTTTCGGCCACGGTGTTACTGGCGTCAGTAGGATCGACAACCAACTGGGTGAAGGTTCCTTCAAAATCTCCCAGGTTGTAATCTCCGAGGGCAGGATCTTCAAAGGTGACCGGCAGCGTAGGCTGTATCACCTCGATGGCAGAGTCATCAAAGGTGACATCATCCCAGTAGTAAGTCTTGTCTCCTCCGGCGGTAGGCCCATCTACTCCAAAGTTGAAGAAGACGATGATCTTGCCATAGGTCTCATTGAGATCCAGACCTGGTGCTCCAGCAGGAGGCGTCAGGAAGTTAAAGGTCAGGTTTTCCCACTGACCAGCTACAGTCGTAGTCGCCTCAGCTTCGGCAAAAATTTGGTCCGTGAACCGGTTCTCTACCTTGATGCGCACGGGGATGTTGGCATCGGGCGACCAGACCCGCATTTCCAGTCGGGACTTTTCGAGGGTGAATGGAATGTCATTTTCCAGGCCGTCAGCACCCGCCACAGTCCCCGCAAAATCCTGGGCACCGGCCCCCTTGATGGTTTGTGCCACCATGTTGGCAGGGTCAGTAGGGTCCTGGACGATTTGCGAAGCAGTACCCGCAAAGTCGGCGAGGTTGTAGTCCACGACAGTGTCTTCAAACGTGATCGGCAGGTCAGGCTTGGGCGGAGGAGGTACGCATACGGTGTTGAATAGCACCTGTATGTCGTTGGGGCTCAACTGCCAGTTGCCGCCAAAGGATTGCTTGCTCCACAGCACATTCAGCGTGACGGTATCAGGGGGCGTTCCGGTCCAGGTAAGGTCGCGGCTGATTTGCCCCGCTACAGAAAAGTCCTCTGCTCCTACAGCAGCTCCACTTCCTCCATTCACCAGTAGAAAATCAACAGAATCCGAATTCGCAGACTCTATGGTGACCTTCATGGACTGGGGACCAGTATTCTCGATGGTCAGGAAGATTGCAGAAGGAACTTCCGCAGGAATTCCGAGGTGGAAGACCTCGGTGTTGCAGTACTCGGGAAGCGGTAGAGGCACCGCTGAGTCCACAAAGGTTACGTCGTCCCAGTAGTAGGTTTTGGCTCCGGCGGTCTGGCCAGACACACCAAAGTTGAAGAACATGCTCACCTTGTCGTAGGTGCTGCTGAAGTTGATGGCGGGGGTGTTGGCAGAGTTGTTATTGAAGTCAAACTCCAGGGTTTCCCACATCCCGGCCATGGTCGTCATGGCATCCGTCTCCACACTGATGTTGCCATCGTCAGCGTTTTCGACCTTCATTTTTACCACAATACCCGAGTCGGGCGACCATACCCTCGCGCGCATGCGGGTCTTGGTGGGAGTAAAGGGAATCGCAGCCTCTAGTCCGTCATTCCCGGCGGTCGTCCCGGCAAAATCCTGGGCGGTAGCGCCTTTGACAGACTCTACCACCAGGTTGGCAGCGTTGGTAGGATCGACGACGATCTGTGAGGCGTTTCCACCAAAATCTCCGAGGTTATAGTCAACCGTAGCCGTATCCTCAAAGGTGAGGGGCAGGTCGGGCTTGGCCTTGCCTACAGGAGCTGCGAAGTCCACATCATCCCAGTAGTAAGTCTTGGCTCCCGCAGTAGCTCCATCGGTACCAAAGTTGAAGAAGATCACGACTTTGTCATAGGTAGCGTTTAGATCCAGCGGTGCAGAGACGCTGTTGCTGAAGTCAAACTCCAGGGTTTCCCACATCCCAGCCATGGTGGTAGTGTCTTCTGCCTCGACGAAAATGCCGCCATTGCCGGTGTTCTCGACCTTCATCCTGACCGGAATACCTGCATCCGGAGACCAGACACGCGCGGTCACGCGGGTTGCATTGGAGGCAAAGGGCAGTGGGCTGGCCAGTCCGGCGTCGCTGGCGATGGTGCCTGCGGTAGCCTGCGCTCCACTTCCCTTATCGGTCTGAACTACCAGATTGCTGGAGTTGGTAGGATCCACGACAATCTGCGAAGCATTGCCATTGAAGTCCACGAGGTCGTAGTCCACTGTAGCGGTGTCTTCGAAGGTAATGGGCAGGTCCGGCTTCACCTTGGCCACTGCACAGCTGCTGTTAAACAGCACCTTGAAATCGGTGGGGCTAAACTGCCAGTTACCGCCAAGGGAGAGCTTGCTCCACAGGATATTCAACGTAACAGTATCGGGCGGAGTCGCCGCCCAGGTCAGGTCTATGCTGATCTGTCCGGGGACAGAGAAGTCCTTGGGGCCTACAGCCGCACCACTGGCGAAGGGAATCACCAGTTCATCCACCGTGTCAGCTGGCTGCACAGACTCCACGGTTACCCTCATGGATTGGGTGCCGGTGTTTTGCACGGTCAGGAAGATCGATGAATTGACCTCCACAGGGTTCATCATGTGGAAAACCTGCGTATCGCAATAAGCAGGTAGCGGTGGGGTCGTCACAGTATTCACGAACTCGATGTCGTCCCAGTAGTAGGTCTTGGCTCCCGCTGTAGCCCCATCGGTACCAAAGTTGAAGAAGATGGTCACCTTGTCGTAGGTACTGTCCAGGTTGAGGGCCGGAGTGCTCGTTACATTGTTCAGAAAGTCAAACTCCAGGGTTTCCCACATCCCGGCCATGGTCGTCATGGCTTCGGTCTCCACACTGGTGGCTCCGAAGGCAGAGTTTTCTACCTTGAGCCGAACCGGGATGCCGGCATCGGGGGACCATACCCTGACGGTCATTTTGGTCTTGCCCATGGCAAAAGGTACAGGGTTTACCAGGCCGGAGTCACCGGCGGTAGTTCCTGCAAAAAATGCCGCAGTAGCTCCCTTGAGGGTCTCGACAACAAGGTTGGTCGGATCTGTGGGATCGACGACAATTTGAGAACTGGTTCCATTGAAGTCGTTTAGTTCGTACTCCACGGTAGCCGTGTCTTCAAATGTGATGGGCAGATCTGGCATCATCTTTCCTGTCACTGCGCAAGACGCCGTAAAGGGGATCTTCACGTCGGTCGGGCTCAACTGCCAGTTGCCGCCAAAAGATTGTTTGCTCCAGAGCACGTTCAGGACGACAGTGTCCGGAGGTGTACCTGTCCAGCTCAGTTCCTGGCTGATCTGCCCCGGTACAGAGGTATTCTGCGTTCCCAGAGCCGCACCGCTGCCGCCGGTGATCAGCAGCAGGTCCATGCTGTCAGCCGGAATGGCCGACTCGATGGTGACCTCCATGGTCGAGGCACCCGTATTTTCGATGGTCAGGAAAACGCCCGAGTTCACCTCGGCGGCGATTCCCAGATGTCTGAACTCGCCTCCACAATAGGAAGATTGTTGTCCATAGCCCCAGAGCGAGGCCATGAGCACCAACAGTAGTAGTAGGGTCTTTTTCATGTGTAAATGAATTTGGTTTACGAATCCAACTTGATGGATTCGCATTGATTAGAAACAAAAGTCTTTTGGAGAATAACTGCCAATCTGCCTGTAAGTTTCCTGCTCAGAGGCTATTTGCACAGCTTATCCTATCTACAACTTAACTACCTCATTGCAGAAAGAATACCCCCTAGCCCTTATAATTACAGCCTGTATAGTCATTGTTATACCGTGACCCGAGCCATGAAAAAATAAAAGCAACAAGTAGATTGAGTGTATGCTGGACTCTGAACAGGGTTAGGGAAAAATCAGGCTGAGACCTGTTCCTCAACTCGAAAAATTCTTCCATACCTGAGCTTTTCAGGCCAGTACCTTTCCCTTCATCAGACCTCGATGAGGAACTCGTACAGGTCATGTTCAGCATCCAGGTTGAGCTTCTTGCGCAGCCGGGAACGACTGACATTGACGCTGGAGGGCAGTACATTCAGGAGTTCGGCGATCTCGCGAGAACTCAGGCCCATCTTGAGATAGGTAGCCAAGCGCAAGTCATAGGTTGTGAGGGCCGGGTACTGGGCCTTGAGTCGATGCAGGAACTCCTGGTTGAGCTCATCGATCTGCATTTCGAAGGTATGGTCCTCGTTGCTCAAGCTGCTGTCTAGCAGGCGGTTCATCTCCGCCAATCGACGATTTGGCTCAGAGGAGCGACTTTCAATGCTCGCGATTTTTTCCTTCAGCTTCTGAAGCAGGCGGTTTTTGTCCTCGTTCTCCTTCCCTTTTTTGGCCAGTTCAACGGTCTTCATGCGCAGCCGCCGCTTCAGGTCAGCAATCTCATCCTCCAGGCGCTGCTGAGTCTGTAAAACTTTTTGCTGCTGGTTTGCTTCAGCCTGCTTTTCCAGGGCCGCCTGCTCTTTGAGCATTACCTCCGCATGTAAACGGGCAACCTTGCGACGATTCCGCAGGCGCTGTAAATAGAAAAGACCAATACCCAAAAGGATCACCCCGAGATATGCATACCATCGACGATACCAGGGAGGAAGAATCGTGATGCTCAAGGGGGCAGAGCGAATAACTCCTGATGCCGTTTGGGCTTCCACACGCAGCTCATAATCACCCTCTGGCAGATTCAGAAAACTCCGACTTTGCTCTGGCGTCCATTCGCTCCACCGATCCTGAAAATTGACCAACTGATATCGGTAGCTTATATGCTCCTGATGTGGCACCAGATATTGCACCCTGATATTATTGCACCGAAAGGGGACCTCGGCAGGCTGCCCAAGATGAAAGGTTGTGTCGTTATTAAAAGCCGTCAGGCTACGGATGAGCAACTGTGATACCTGTGATCCCATAGCCTGTGATGTACGGCTACTAAGGGCAAATCCATTGTACACAGGGAAAAACTGAAACTTAGGATTTAGGGCAAGTCCACTCCAGACAGTTGGCAAGCGGTTATCGATTACGTTGGCATCAGGCCTATCCCCTGCCACTAAAAAGGTGTCCAGTTCCTGATCAAAGGTATATTCAAACAAACTGGTACTCAGCCGAATACCCAGGCTATCTTCATGCAGCCAGGGGTTCCCACCTTCAAATACTTCGTCAAGGTAAAACCGCTGATCCTCTATTCGAAAGTCAGCGGTCAACGACGCCTTGATGATGCCAAAATTGGGAATATTGACCCAAAGCAGGCTATCTCCCTCTGCGATGACCTGGCTACATGCCCCCTGAACGGGAGTGATTTTTCGTTGGAAAGCCCAACTCTGTCCCCTTCGCTCAAAAAGAGACAGGCCATTGTAAGTTCCCGCTACCAGGTGCTGGTCTCCCAAAGGAGTCATGGCCAGTATGCCTTCCGCTGTGTAAACAGGGGTTACTCCCTGATTTGAAACGAGATAAAGTCCCCGGTCATGCCCACACCAGATCTCACCATCCACCTCGCTGAGCGCCCAGACCTGCCCAGCCGAACCAGGAACAAGGGACAGGTAAACTTCTTCAGTATTATTTTTCAACTCCTCCCAACGGGAATAATAGAGTCCCTGATTGGTTCCCAGATAAAAATCTTCGGATTGCAGGAGTGCAGTTTGTCCGGTTCCAAACCTTCCCTGATGATCCAGGACATAGGCGATGTCACTTGACAGGCGAAGGGACGCGATTCCAAAATCCATTCCCAGCCAGAGACTTCCCTGCTGCCCGAAATGAAGGCTCAAAATCGTATTGTTGAGGATTCCTTTCTGTTTGTTGAGGTGCTGAATGATTTGCCCGTTCCGGTCCGTGATATACACCCCATTCAGAATGGTGCCGAAGGCATAGTGATCTTCCTCGATGGAAGAAAAACTAAATACCTGATCCCGTTGCAGAAAAGCAGTCACCTCCTGCAAAATCGGGGTGATACTTCCGTCCCGAAACTCAAACAGCCCACGGTTTCTGGTGACGATGAGCAGCCCGCCCTCACGCTGGTCTACCCCTACAATTTGCCACGGTTCCTCACCTGGATATTCAAACACCTCGATCATGGAAACCCCGTCAAACCGAAAAAGGCCTTCCTTCTCATCGACCAGGAAGAGAGTCCCCCCTGCCTGAAAGCTTTTTGAAAAACGGGTCGGGGCAGCTATTCTCGTAAGTTGTCCCTCCTTCAGGATGTACAGGTTGTCAAACGAGACGAATACCACTTCCTCCTCGAGCAGGTGTACCCCCCAGAATTCTTCGTTCAGCCCTTTGGTACTTTCTCTGAAAGGATAGAGAGACTCGTAGTCAAAGCTATGTATTCCCTCTCGACGCCATATCCCAAAATCCTTATCGGCTCCGGTGTAAATCACAGAGTCGCTGACAACCACAAGCGAACGGGTAAACCCCTTGCTACCTACAAAGCGGCTCCAGTTCAGTCCGTCAAATTCCAGCAGACCCCTGTCCGTAGCAAAATAGACCAGCCCATTTGCGGCTGACTGTATGGCCCAGGCTTTTCCAGCCTGGGCATATTCCTCTGGGGTATAGTTCTCCACTGGTGGCACCCCCTTCTCTGGAAACTTCTGTCCAGTAAGGAGTTGCACCCACAAAAGCAGACCGATAAGAATGCCATAAATTTTCACCGTAAGGCTCTAACTCATAAAAATTTTAATTGTTCGTCCTTGTCCCAGATTCCCCAATAGGCACCCACATCTCCTTCAGGGCCGACCTTCCAGGATTCATCAAACGAGGAGAAATAAAAGATCTCGATATTCTCCTCCTGTCCCCATTGCTGAGTCTGAAGGAAGTATTTTATGGCATTTTCTGTTGATGGAACGGCCGCCTCCAGTGCCTGTCCCTGACTGGGCCAACCGGTCTCGGTGATGATGACAGGTTTGCCATTCGCAGCGGCTTTTGCCTGGTGATACATCTGCTTCATGTACATCAGAGAGTACTCCAGTTGACAGCCTTCCCAGTAAGGGTAGCAGTTGGCCAGGATGACGTCCGACAGTTCACAAAGCTCAGGGTGCTGGGTGAACTCATAATATGCGTCCACATACCCGACGGGAATGTCTGGCAGGGCCGCCTTTACCTGCTTCAAATACGCTATCAGTTTTTCCTTTGGCAGGTCTTCGCGATAGAGTACTTCGTTGCCGACAGCGGCAATGTCCACATGACCGGCCTTAGCCAGCTCGATCAGGGCCGCGATCTCCTGCTCGTTTTTCTCTTCATCTTTGCCCAGCCAGGCACCAACCAGGGTTTTCAGGCCCAGTTCGTGGGCTACCTGCGGGATGAGTTCATTGCCTTCCGTGCAGGAAAAGGAGCGTACCCACCCACAAAAGGGACTGATGATTTCCATCCGATGCCGGACCTGCTCATAGGACAACTGAGTGCCAGGTTCCTGCCCTTCTTTGTATGCACTGAAACAGAGACCGTGCATGCCATTCACCAGGGCCTGATGATGGCGTGCCTTCAGATCTTCCAGGCTCTCCTGGGAGTAATCAGGTCCAGCGAGGAAAAGGGTTCTATATCGACGATATGACATAATGGCTAGAATTATTTTTTGGACAAAGAGCTGTATTTGAGGGATTCGTGTTTATCCCAAAGTCCCCAGCGGGCTCCGACTTCCCCTTCCTGCTGCACCTTCCATGACTCATCGAACGAGGAGAAATAGAACATGTCCACCCCTGAACTCTGGGCCCAGTGTTGTGAATCGATGAAGTACTTGGTGGCATTTTCTCTGGAAGGCTGGGCAGCTTCTACGCTCTGACCGCTGCTCGGCCAGCCATTTTCAGCGATAACCACCGGTTTAGTCCCAGCTACCTGTCTGGTTAGCTGGTACATGCGGTCCAGATAGGTAACTGCATGATCCCTGTCAGCGCCTTCCCAGAAGGGATAACAGTTGATCAGGACTACATCTACCGCCTCTACCAGTTCAGGGTGATCCAGGAACTGGTAATAGGCATCAACGTACCCCACAGGAATATGATCCGGGATACCGGACCGCACCTTTTTCAGGTAATCGACAATCTCAGCTGGTGCGAGTTCCCCTCGCATGAGCACCTCATTTCCGACACAGGCCACATCTACTACTCCCTCTTTTGCCAACTGCATAAGCGACTGAATCTCTTTTTCGTTCCGGTCTTTGTCACCACTCAACCAGGCTCCGACCATGGTTTTCAGGCCTTTTTCGTGGGCGATGCGCGGGATCAACTCATTTCCTTCAGTACAGGAAAAGGAGCGAATATTTCGGGTGTAAGGCATGATAATCTCCATGCGCCGACGGATCTGGTCAGAAGACAGAATAGAACCAGTATCCTGACCTTCCACATAGGGACTGAAACACAATCCGTGAACACCTTTGTCAAGGGTAGCTGCAAACATGGACTCTAATTCTTCCTGGCTCTTGCCGGAAAAGTCCAGTCCGGAAGAAATCGTAAGGCTTTGGCCAATCGAAGAAAGCTGGGCCAACTTGCCTGGTAGGTAGCCCGAAGAGCCTTTGGATAGTCCCTTACGCCTCTCCAGTTCCGCCCGTATTTCATTGGCACGTTCTTCATCGACATCATAGTCATGCATGAGGTACAGGGCCACGATGGTACCAAACATAGGGAGTCCGGAGAAGAAAATCCGCAGGCCATTCACAGCGCCTTCTGGCTGCACCGCCGCGTTGCCATCGAATCCCACCACGGACAAAATCACCCCGCTCAATCCCCCAGCGATGGCAAAACCGAATTTCACCATGTACCAATAGATCGCACCAAACACTCCTTCGCGACGCTTGCCATGATTCAGTTCGTCCAGGTCGATTACATCCGCCGTCATCGACATCATCAGCACGAAGAGGCTTCCAATGCCAAATGAATGGAAGGGCAGGGAAAAGAGGAACAGCCAGGGCTTACCGGGAACAAACAGGAACCAGAGCGAGGCATAGCCGACCAAAGCGATACTCTGAGAGACCATGAAGGCATTCTTCTTGCCGATTTTCTTGGACATGGCCGCTACGATCGGAATGACGATGAAAGTCGTAACCAGGGCTCCTACACTGCCAAAAAGCGGTGTCCAATAGCCAGCTGCACCTGAATCGCCACTGAACAAATGCCAGACGACGATGAAAAAGACAAAGCCCGCAACGGTATTAAATGCGTTAAAAATGAAAAACGTGGAAATACATAGTTTGCGAAAAGGCTTGGAGGAAAAGGCCTCTTTGAAACCTTTGAGAATCTGGGCAAGGCTGTCCCCAATCGCACTGAATGAAAGAGGGGAGTAGTCCTCGTTCAACGTGGATTTACTGGGAATAAATATGGCAGGGACCATCGCAAAAATCGCAAAAATAACCCCCACCCATATGGCTAACTCACGGGTAGCAGCTTCAGGGCTGGGAAACCACCCTGGATCGTACATGATCACCCAAAACCAGGGAGCGATTACCCAGGCCCACTGCCCGATCCACTGCGCAATGGCCATGATCTGCGTCCGCTCATGAAAATCATCGCTCATTTCATAGCCCATTGCCACATAGGGCACACTGAAGATGGTCAGGCCTATGTAGAAAGCAAAAGAGCCGAAAAGGAAGTACGTAAAGTTGTAGTTGACGGTATTCTCCCCATACAATTGCCACATGATGGAGAAAGCCACGCCCATGATAACGGCTCCCAGCAGCACATACTGCCTTCTTCTCCCCCATATCGACTTAGTATTATCAGAGATAAACCCCATGATGGGGTCGGTCACAGCGTCCAAAACCCGAGGCAGGAAATAGACGATTCCCCACATCCAGCCTGGGAAACCCAGATTCTGGACCAAAACCACCATAAAGATCCCCAGTGAAGCGGGGAACATTTGATTGGCTAGCATTCCGGCTCCAAAAGCAACCTTTTGCCCAAAGGGCACCTTGCTTTTGCTAGCCACTTGTGATGTTGACATCGCTTATTGATTTTGAGTAGTAGTGTAGTAGTAGAAAGCTTGGAGTTCGATGCCAAAAGTTAGCAAAACAGTCACTATCGACCTCCTATTTACAAATTCTCAACCCACTTTTGTCAAAAGAAGGTCAGTCCACTGCAAACCGAACTGTCTGAAGAGCCTGCCCGCTGATCTGAACCGAAACCGGGGTCCCGTTCAGGTCAATTTGCAAGGGCCGGGGTTCTTCCTCCTGATTCAGAATCAACACCACCACCGAACCGTCCGGATTTCGGACCGCGGTGGCCATGAGAGACTCGTCATCCATGGTCAGGCCGATGCGCTGGGCGCCGGGCCGTATGTATTTGCTGAAGTGTGCCATGGTGTAGTAGATCGGGGTGAAATACACCTCGTCGGCATCGGGATCTACGATTACGGGGGCGACACACCAGTTTTCAAACCAGTTGGGGCCTCCCTGACGGTCCAGGACCATGTTCCAGTCCACCCAGCCATCGACCCAGTTATTGAGGCAGCCGATAATGTCGCGCGCATAGCGGTAAACGGGCGAATATTTGGGGTGCAGGTGCTTGGTCTCGGGTGGTGCCCAGTCCCAGCCCCAGTCGGTGGCTTCTTTGCGCCAGTACCAGGCGTCATCCTGCCATTTGGGCACTTCGGCATCTACGCAGCCCTCGGTTTCGATGAGGTGCTTTTCGGGGGCCTTTTGGTGGGCATACTGCAGCACCTCTGGGAACCACTCTACCGTACTGGCATACCAGTGGATGGCCGTCCCATCAAAATACTTCGCCGCTTCGGCATCGTCATACATCACATCCACCCAGTGCTTGAGTTCATCGCGGTTCTGGTCATAGCCCAGGATTTTGGCATCCTGCCCGTCAGCCTCTAGCCTGGGGCCGAGGTGATCCCGCACAAATTCGTTCATTTCCTCCGCGCTGAAGTGCATGCTTTCCCAGTTTTCGGCATTACCCAGAGGCTCATTTTCTACCGTAACTCCCCAAATCTCGATTCCCTCTTCGCGGTAGGCATCGAGGTATTTGGAGAAGAAAAGCGCCCAGGTGTCGCGGTACTCAGGCAGCAGTTTGCCGCCACGCCAGTCGCCATTGTCCTTCATCCAAGGAGGAGCCGTCCAGGGCGAAGCAATGATTTTGAATCCTTCGGAAGAAATTTCCTGGGCAGCCTTGATCATCGGGATCAGATCTGGCTGATCCTCCTCGATGGAAAAATGCTCCAGGTCTTTGTCTCCCTCCACCGGAGCGTAAGAATAATTGCCGAGAGAGAAATCGCAGGAGTTGATATGGGTCCGCGTAAGCGAATAGCGGGCTCCCTCGTCGCCAAAATACGCCTCCAGCACCTTTTGTCGATTGGCTTCACTCAGTTCATTGAGCAAATAGGCAGAAGCTTCCGTAAACGATCCCCCGATACCGGTGATGGTCTGGAAGACTTCGTCCGGATTCAGGGTGATCTGAACAGCAGCATCTGCCTTTTCAGCCAACGGAGTTATTGCCTGAAGCTTGTTGCCAGAGGCGGAGGTTTCGACTACCTCCACTGCCATCTGCGGGGAGGACTGATCGTCATTGGGGGTTTGACAGGCCATAAGTAGCAGCGTTATGCCAATCAGGAACATGGAGCGTCTCATAATGCGAGTAGTAGATTGTGAGAGATTGAGACTAGTGGAAAAGAGTTCGTGGTTCAAAGTTCGAAGTTGAATATTCTGACAATTAGCCTGTTATCTCAATTTGAATTGGTTAGGAACTTCATTGCGAATCCAACTAGTGGAATAAGTTCGGAGTCCGATGTTCGTAGTTTAAAGTACAGATGGTCAGAAGTTTACTGTATTTTCAAATGAGTGATTACTTCGTTCCGAATGCACTAGTGCTTTTAGAATTAAGTAATAGCCCAATTAAAAAAGAGATAAGTGGTTGAACAGCAACACTTTCAACCGCGTTGAGCACAGCGAAATCCCGCAGAACGGGAAACCATCGACTCCAAACTCATTCCACCAGGAGATTGCCGTTGGAGGAAAGTCTCATTCCGGACTCCCCTCTACTGCATGGGCGGGGGAAGTGTCTGTCTCATGACCACCTGCTTATCTCCACCGTGGGTCTTCCTGATGGAATGACCGTCGCGGGTCAGGCCTTCAAAGATACCCTGGTCCACCAGATCCCAAATGGCATACTTGGCTTGCCCATCCACCGTGAATAGTCCGAAGTGATTCTCAGATCCACCAGGATTGGCGGCATCTTTCCAGGGTTCATCAAAGGCTTCGAAATAAAAACAGGATAGTCCTGCCTCATCAGTCCAGTCGCGCATGTGCTGGTAGTAGAGGGCCATTTTGTATTCATCACAGGCCCGTGAGCGGGTAGGGCTGTAAAGTCCATTGGAAAAACTGGCCCATCCGGTCTCAGTGATGTGGATGGGCTTGTCCACGCCCAGTCCTTTCATGTAGCTGCGCACGGAATCGTACTGCGACATAGCATATTCCCTGGCTCTCAGCATCGCGGCTTCAATACGCGCACTGTCAGCATCTTCTGACTCGGCTGGTCTGCTGCCCCAGAAAACCGGATTGTAGTGGGTATCGTGCATCGGGTAGGTATGCATCGCGATGAAGTCCACGCTGCGTATGAGTTCGTTTAGATCCTCTACGTGGTACTCTTCGCCGCCCCCTCCCCATGAGGCGAAGTTGTCAGAGCTGGTGATCCACAGATCGGCAGGCAGTTCTCCATTGGCCTTGAGGTCCTGCAGGTGGTTGACCCACTTGAGGATCACCCAGGGCTGCACGTAGTAGCTGGCCGCCCACTTGACCATGGCTTCGTTTCCCACCGCGATGACCTTCACGATATCGGGGTATTCTTTGGCCAATGCGACGGCTTTGGCGATTTCCTCGGCATTACGGGCACTTTCCTGCTCGTGGTCGGGTTCCATATCTGTCCAGGCATTGAGACAGTCCATCCAGGCTCCAAGCATGACATACATCTCAAACTGCGGATCTTCAGCCTTGAGTTCGCTGATGGCCTTCACTACGTTGGTAGCGTGAGGCAGATGCAGCTTGTAGGTCCTGATCAGGTGAATGCCCATGGCATGGAGGATTTTCATGTCCTCTTTGAGCTGGGGAATGGTCGGCTCGATGCTGTGGTCGGCATCCCGATATCCCCCGTAAGAGATCGCCAGGAAATCCGGGTTACCCAGGATATCCGCAGCAGTACGTACAGGTATGTCCATTGATTTTTCTTCGTCGGCGGTATGGCCTGTTTGCTGGCCGGATCCACAGGCCGTAGCAAACAGGAGCAGAAATAAAATGAAGGTGAAACGTGTCATGGGAGGATTATTTGAGAGACTGTGAGGATACCCAAACTTCTACCTGAGATATTGCTCCGGTTCGGCTAAATAGTTCCCGGCTGGTTGCTTCGTCCAGAACAGGCTCTGCACTCTGGGCCTGCTTTCCATCGGAACAGGACACTGTTAAAGCACCCTCTTCTGACAGGTGGTAGATAATCGGCACCTGACAGTATGTAAAGGCCAGAGAATTCAAAGGCAGTTCCAGTTGCTGCTCTTCGCCCTGCAGGTTGATATAGTCAAACGTGCGTGGCCCAGACAGGAACTCGCTACGACGCAACAGGGTAGGCTCAAAATGAAGGCACCCATTTGCTACCTTGATGCCCAGTTCTCCCATGCGGCTCAGGATGTCCTCCTTGACCTGCCCGGTCATACCGGGCTGCTGAGCGCCTTTTCCACCTGGTGTGTGTGAGTAGGCATCGGTCGGAAATGCACCATACAGCTCGGGAGATTTATGCACTCCGATTCCGGCCTGGATTTCGTAGTAATGCTCCAGCAGACGCCCTACGGTTTCTGCATCGGCACCTGTTTCCATCGCCTCCAGGCAGCACTCGTTAACAGCCAGCAGCAATTTGGACACCATGTGCCAATAGATAGAGCCCAGGCCTTCGTAGCCATAGAAGGTGCCAGAGCGTCCTGTAAAGGCCTTATGGTTGAAGACCTTCTCAAAAATTCCCAAAACCAGCCCTCGTTCCTGCGAAGCAAGCCCGGCAAATTCCGTGTCTGACAGGGCATCAAGGCCTTTTGCCAGGTCATTGGCGTTTCGGAAGTTACCATTGAAGTGGTAATCTCCCCTGACATCCTGCTCCACGATGGCCCTATTGCCTTTGGCAACCATCAGTGTCAACAGAGACGAACTCGCTATCGACCCAGCCGGAATATTATTTCGCTCCAAAAATCCCGCAAGTTCCTTGTTGGGGTACAACAGGTAGCTATACTGGTCCGGACGGAACAGCTTGCTCCCCTTCATGCCATCAAGCACAGTCAGCACTTCGTCGGGCTTGAGGTATCCACTACTCAGCACTGCTACCTGCCCTTCCAGCATCTCGTTGAGGTAGTCAATGCGGATACCTCCTTCATGGACCGTCATCAGGTTGTACGCATGATAAAGGTCGTCCTCACGTCGATTGGCCGCTATGCTGTGGTCAAGATAGACCAGAGTTGTTTCCAAAAAGCTGAGCAGTTCCTCGCGCCCGATGGCCTGCATCTCTCCAGTGAATGGCTTCTCGTACATCCGGGAGCGGTATTCCCCTCCTGCCTGTCCCAGTGCATCCAACACTACTTTTCTGTCCCGATCCCCAATAGGACCATTGATGAGGCCCTTATTTTGGGTCAACGCGTCCCTAACCTGATTGAAGAAAGCTGCCAGTTCGGCTGAGAGGGAAAACTCGGTTGCTGAAGAATGCTCAAGACTCTGCTGAAAAAAGTTCAGAAAGCGACGCAGGTAATACAGCGTCACCATGGAGACCCCGTTACCGACCAGGGCATTGTTGGCATCGTTCCACTCGGGCCGCTGGGTATTCATCCAGATTCCTCCTTCGGGAATGAAATTGGACAACTTGGCAAGGACGGTCGCCAGGATCTTCTCCATAAAATTGACCTGGTGGATGTCCCCGGCCTGATTGGTCAGGAGGGCTCCATCAGCTCCCATCTCATCCCGACGCTGTCGGATCGTCCCGTCTGACTGATGGTCAAAGACGATGGTGTCTTTGGGATTGCGCAGCAGATCCGCGTAGGGTTTGATCCGGTAGGGGACATTGGCATAGACGAACAGTGGCTGATTCCACATATTCGACAGCCGGTTGGGCTGATGCTGTTGAAGGAATTCCAGGAACTTCAGCAGGTAGATGATCTGATGATCCCCCCAATAGCCGATGTAGGACCAGGGATCGTCGGGTTCGATGATCTCCCAGTCAAAGCCATCCTTGGTCACGCGATAGGGGTTATAGCCATCAAAAGTCGAGGCGTTGAGGAACCTGGCAATCATCCCTTCGATGAAATCCGGGAAGGAATGGACCAGCGCCTCCCAGTTCTGGAAGATGTCGCGCCAGTTCCCTTCATAGTCGAGCACCTTGCTACCGTCTTCGTTTCGGGTGTTGATGGAAAAGCGATTCCAGGGGCGGCTGGGGTCGCCATGGCGCCGGCTGAACTTTAGCGGCAGGTACTCCAGGCATAGGCGCTGCAAATGGGTGTCGCTAACAGATTCGAGCCGCTGACGCAGTTCCTGTACGGTAAAAGTTGCCGGTAACTGAACGAGAAATGCTGACTGGGAATCCATCAGGGCTTTATTGGCCTTGGTCAGATAGCGCTCAAAGTCCCACTTTTCAATCTGGTAGTCCTGATCAAATATCCCCCCTCGCATGATGTTGAACAGCACGTTGCTGAAATGGCGGGCATCGCGAAGTGGATCTTCCGTACACTGCAGGGCATCGGCTGCGGCATTGAGCCTGACCAGTCGCCGGGTTCCCCGATCCACATCCTGCTTAATGGCTTCTGCCAGCCCACTATCCTGCGAAATGCGTTGGATCAGATTGACTACAGCAGACTGGCTCTGGTTGACATTGGCCACCATACACCAGCTCTTTTCGGAGGATGGGTCCAGAGAAATGCTGTCCTGTACGAAGTAGGCTCCTTTTTCGCCTTTTACGTCCTCTTCCTGCTCCACCTTTCCGGTATTCCGAAACGTGCTCAGTTGTTTGGAGGACAGCAAGTATTGGGGATTTTTCAGCCCCATGGACCAGACTACATTGGCTTTGAGGGCCTCACTTGGCTCGGCCTTATCTACTATGATGGCACTCAGCGCATACATGCCCAGGCCCGACGCCTTGTGCAGTTCGCTGCGCTTATAGGCATCGACCAGGTTGCTGGAGAAGTTCTGGGTGTAGCTCTCTACCCCCGCCGGAATCAGATTTTGCAATCCGTCGAGCAGGTGAATATGAACGGCTTCTGTGCCCTGATTCACCAGCGTAGCCTCACGCACAAAGCCATAGGCATCACCGGAACTCCATCTGTAGCGAAAGCTGAGTCCCAGGTCGTGGTTTACCTCCTCAAACATCACCTTATGACCATACTCATGCTTGTACAGGTTTCGGCTGATGTGGTACAGGCCTTCGCCCCGGATGGAAAATGGTTCCCACAGGTGGGTTTCTCCGTTTTTTTCTACCCGAAAAATGGACTTACTCCCTGTCAGTTCCACCGACTCGGTTATTTTATCATCGGTGTAATAGGGAAAGAGGGCAAACTCTGCATTCTTTCGCCCGGCAGTCAATCCGCCATTGCTGGCTATGAACATCCAATGGTCAGACTCACTGACGATGGTCATGAAAAACGGGCGAAGCTGATCGACATCCTGGATGACAAAAAATCTATCGTCTCCAATGATTACCTGACTGAGGTCTGGCATGTAGTTACTTGTTTCGAGTAGTTATTAAAAAAACGGCAGTATTTGAACGGTATAAGATATGCGATATAAGTTTGAGGAGATGCGACTTATAGCGTATTCCTCATACCGATCTTCTTTCATCCTTCTCTCTACTGATACACCCTCACGTAATCAACAATCATGGTTTGTGGAAATGGTGTCTGGCTGGAGGGAAAGCCTACAAATGTGCCCCCTACTGCCACATTCAGCAGCAGGTAAAAAGGCTGATCATACACCCACTCTCCTGACACATCATCCGGGGTAATTCGCTGAAAAAGGAAGTCATCGACAAAAAAGTCGATGCGGTCCTCAAACCATTCGACCGCATATATGTGGTACTCAGCGTCAAAACGGCCATCCTCCAGGCCATAGCTTCCGGTGATGGAATTCCCCGCCGAATAGCCCGGGCCATGGAGTGACCCCAGGGTGATATTCGGAGCCTGGCCCCGAAGCTCCATGATGTCGATCTCACCACACTGTGGCCAGCTTACCTCGTCAATGTTGTCGCCCAGCATCCAGAAGGCAGGCCATAGACCAGGGCCAAATGGGGTCTTCAGGCGAGCTTCAAAACGGCCGTAGGCCTGTGAGAATTTTCCTTTGGTGTTAATACGTGCCGAGGTGTAAGTCGGAAACTGCCCCCCGAGCTCCCTCTGAGCGGTGATGACGAGATTGCCCTCGCCGTCCAGCGCGATGTTCTCGGCATTGTCGGTATAGATCTGGAGTTCCTCGTTCCCCCAGCCATTATCGCCTCTCCCGATGTCGTAGCTCCAGTTGTCAGGATTAACGGAGGTTCCTGAATCACCCTCAAATTCATCACTCCAGGTCAGGGTCCAGTTTCGTTCTTCCAGTTGCTGGGTGGTATCTATTTCACAGCTGCTGAGGCTGAGGGCCAGGAAAGGAAGCATCGCCCAGGCAGTGAAGCGGATTTTTTTTATGCAAAGTGTCATTGGTGTCTTTTAATAGAATTTGGAAGGCATAGTGCCCACTTGATTGTTTCCTGAGATTGGCAGTCAGTGCTACCAGGGTACCCGGGCTATCTAAGCCCAGGTATCTTGATTCATCAAGTCGTCGAGCGATTACTTGTAGAAGTAAATGTTATCGACAAACACGGTCGGAGTCCCTCCAGACAGGACGATCTGGGCCATATTGGCGCGGTTGGTGAGACCGGCAAAGTCAGCCAGTGGAATATCCAGACTCACCCAGGCCCCTGTTTGCAGAGTAGGGCTGGTGAATGTAAGCTCATGGAAGGTGTCATCACCGCTTTCATCGTAGGTGCCATTTGGGCCAAAGTCCCTCAACAGCACATTAAAGGCTGTAGGCGGAGCCGTCGGATCCGGTGTCCAGATGTCCAGGTGGATGTGTGTCATCTCAGATACATCGATGGTAGGATTCTGGAACTCAATCCCTACGTAGTTGAGCTGGGTGTACTGGATCACATCATCTCCCTGTATCTGCACTTCGGTGCTCTGGGTCGTAGAACCTGTCCAGAAGCCATTGATGAAGTCTATGGGTTCATCGGTGTAGGCATTGCTGTAAATGGAGATCACATCGGCTGCAGGCTCCGTAGGAGTGGGGGCTGCTGTAGTGGGCTGATTGCCCCCTCCTCCTCCACCGCTGCCTTTATAGAAGTAGATGTTATCTACAAATACAGTTGGCAGGTCGCCTGAGAAGACAATCTGGGCCATGTTGGCCTGATTGGTCAGACCAATGAAGTCCGATAGCGGAATGTCCAGGCTTACCCACTCCCCGGTTTTCAGGGTAGGGCTGTTAAATGTCAGCTCGTGGAAGGTGTCGTCTCCCGATTCGTCGTAAGTGCCATTGGGGCCAAAGTCTCTCAGCAATACCCTGAATGCAGCGGCGTCAGTAGGATCTGGCGTCCAGATGTCCACATGGAAATGTGTCATCTCCGATGCATCGATGGTAGGATTCTGGAACTCAATCCCTACGTAGTTGAGCTGGGTGTACTGGATAACAGTGTCTCCCTGTATCGCTCTTTCTACACTCTGTGTGGTGGAGCCTGTCCAGTAGCCGTTAATGAAATCAATCGGCTCATCGGTGTAGGCATCGCTGTAAATGGAGATGACATCGGCGGAACTTTCAGTAGGGGTAGGTGCTGCCGTTGCAGGGACGTCACCGCCACCTCCACCACCACCTGTACCGTCGTCGTAGAAGTACACATTATCCACGAATACATTGGGGAGATCTCCAGAGAGTCCTACCTGTGCCAGGTTGCTCCTGGTGATCAATCCTGCAAAATCAGACAGAGGAATGTCAATGCTGATCCAGGTTTCAGTCGCCAGGGCAGGGGTAGTCTCCTGGGTGAGGGTTATTTGATGGGAAGATCCATCATTGCCATCAAAGCTGCCATCAGGCCCGAGATCTATCAGAAGAATTCTGAATTCGGCAGGGAGATCCGTAACATCCGGCGTCCAGATATCCATGTGGAAATGCGACATTTCGGATACGTCGATAGGAGGATTCGTGAACTGAATACCGACGAAGTTCAACTGAGAGTAGCGAACGACGTCGTCACCGTCGATTTGAATCTCCTCGCTTTGAGTGGTAGAACCATCACCAACCCAGTAACCATTCAGGTAGTCAATGGGCTCGTTTTGGTAGGCATTGCTATAAATGGAGACTACATCCTCTGCAGGAACAGTCGGGGTAGGAGCTGCGGCATCTGGCTTTACCAATTCACCTGTAGAGCGCACTGTCAGCGAGCCATCTGCTTCCCGACCAGCGAGGGTGGCCGTGATGGTAGCTTCCCCCTGATCCATGGCCGTTACCGTCCCAAAGGGGCCTACCGTTGCCACAAGAGGATCGGAGGTCGTGTATTCGAAATAGGCAGCGCCCGCTTCCACCAGCTGATTTACCCCACTGGGAAGGCTGAACTCAGCAAGGCCACCAGAGGAGTATGTGGCACCGGTTTCCAGAGAAACCGTGGCGTCTTCTCCATTGAAAGCGGAGGCACTTTGCGGAACGATGGTTCCCAGCTTTTCAAAGCGTACTTCATCGATCCAGAAGGTATAGCCACTGCCATCCTCAGGTCCCTCAGCATACCAAAACATGCCTCCCTCCTGAGTGAGCTTGCTCGGATCAGGAATTGGAATGTAGTACTTACGCCAGTTGGTATTCACCGGGGTGTTGCGGATGGTGGTGATAAAGTGATTGTCACCCAGGTCATTACCAAAACCCAACTCATTGATGCTGGCGGCTTTGGAGGCCCTGGCCCAAAAGGTCAGGACGTTGAACCCGGAGAGATCGCGTCCGCCGGGTACCGTGAAGGCACCGCCAGCGTAGGCTCCTTTGGGGTCATCGAGATCAGGGATAGAGAAGCGCATCACGGAGGTGCCATCATAGGCCCCTTCGTCCACTACCTCAAAGGCAGTCACATCAGAGCCTCCAAAAGCGGAGTACTCCAGTCCGCCGCTGAATCCGTCTATGAAGACATTGCCATCGACAGGAGCGCTCGCTGGCTCAAGCCCCTCCAGCGTGCGCTGGCACCCTGAGCTCAAAGCGAGCAAAGCCAATATGCTTATCCCGATAAGGATGTTGAATCTTGTAGTTGCCATCGGTCGGAATATTATGTTGTTGTTCTAGTTGAAGATGTTGAAGTTAACGTAGGTGCGGATTTCCCACTCCCTTCCGTTGCTAAAGCCAATTGCAGTGGGATCACACACATATTCACCCGCGGCATCAAATGTTCTGGTTGGGCAATAACGAGGGCTGTACTGATCCAGGGTTCTGAAAATACCCATGATGCCAATCTGCGTACTGGGCAGCGCAAACCAGTCGGGCTTGCCCAGGGTCATGGACAGGTCGAGCGAAAACTGATGAGGATAGGTGAGGTTAAAATCCCGATGGTAGTCAAAGGGGCCCCAATCGTTGAGCTTATAAGAACCCACCAGCTTCAAATCATTGTAGATCATGCGAAGGTCGATGCCAGCCCGGCGAATCAGACGGGGGTCGCTACCTCGGGCCTGAGCGGTACCTCCATAGATGTTGGCGATCCAGCCCAGTTCAGGAGAAAGTTTGGAGACCAGACGGGCATGAACTTCCCACAGGTCCTGTGCAGGAGCTGCACCGGGGAATCCGAAGAAGGTACGGCCATCAGGCAGGATACCGATTGCGGCGTCCATGGTGGTAGGCAGGTGGCGGTAAACAAAGCCCAGGTTCGCGGCAAACCTGGCATCCTCTGCGCGGTCGTTGTCCCACTCATAGAAGAATGAGCCAGGAGTCGGGTCGTAGGTCAGCAGGATTTCCCCTGCGACTGTCTCACGGTTTCCTTCGCGAACCACAAATGGGTCAACCAGAATGTTACGGGGACGCCCGGGCGACTCTACCCCTGCGAGCATGGGTCCGACTACGGGGCGCTGCCACAGGAAGTTGGGAGCGATCTGAAAATTGCCCAGCCCAAAGGTAAATCCACTCAGCACATTGTACATGTTTCCGCTGCCGCTATCCTTGAGTTTCCACCCCGTATAGGTAATGGTAGGGTCGGCTCCACCATTGGCGACCAGTCCTTTGGCGGCACCGGATGCATACCACTGAAAACGGCCTTTGGCAAAGGTCAACTTAACCTTGCCCCCCCAGAGGTCCTCTGGACGGATCTCGTCCTCATAGGCGGTCATGTCATCGCCATCAGGCCCCATTTCCGGATTCATCAACTGGAAGGTGCGCCCAACCAGTGGCTGACCACCCCAGATTCCCCCTGCATGCACACCAAAAGCGCCAAACTCTTTTTCCAGGTAAAGCGTCGCTCTTCTGGTTTTGGGGATGGGTACCGCGAAGGAACTTTCAGAACCGACCCGCTGCTCCAGGTCCTCATGGAACATTCCGGTGATTTCAAATCCGCCGATCTCGCGGGTATACTTGGCCAGAATTGCAGGGTTGGCACCCCACCACAGCTCGGGGCCTATCGCCACGGCCAGTCCCTCCAGGGCTTTCTTCCCGTAAAACTCTGCTCCCAGAGGCGCTGTACCGTTGTAAATATCGATATTGGGACCATAGTTGGCTTCTGGATAAAGGCCAAAGAAGTCGCCTTCGTATCCCCAGTGGTAGTGGCCAGTACGATAAAAGCCAACCATGTCAAACAGATCGTGGTTCCACTCAAAATCTGCTCGATAAACCGCCAACCGATTGGCATCGCCCAATACTACGGGCCCTTCGTCAGTCTGCACGGTGACGGGACGTCCGCGATTTTCGTAGAAAATTTCATTGATCGGAGTGGTCGCTACATTCCCCAGCACATTGAACTGCACCTCTGCTCGTACATTGGGCGAAGGGGTTGCCTGCACCCCAATGAAGAAGGACTGCATGTGATCAAATCCCAGACGGTTTGGGAACAGATCGTAATCGGGATCTACTCCTTTTGGAGTAGAGATCAGGTCCCCTCCGGTGTTAATGGATGCCAGATTGGCCGTAAAGCGGCTGATGCTGAGCTTTCCTCCGCCTTCCTGTGCTGCGAGGGCTGCCTTGTCTCCACGGGCTTTCAGTACTGACCCCATCAGGGAGATATTAGAAAAATGCTGGCTCAGCCGGCCACTTGAGTTTCCTTCCGCATAGGGATTAAAGGAGTGAGCCTCCTGTAGGGCATAGTAGGCCGCTCGCGGATATAGGTCATAGAGACCTCGTTCGTTGGTGGGGCCTTTGGCACAGATCCCGAACCACTCCTCGTTCATATTGTTCTGCCCTTCTGCGAAGTCACGCTGGTACCCTCCATTGACCCACGAAGCATTGGCATCATGAATATCCAGGTTTTTGGTCTGGCCAAATTTCCACCAGCCATCACTGAACTGAAAGGTGAAGCCACCGATTGAGTTATTCGCTTGCCCCATCCCGGCAGCATTGGCATAAATATCCTGCCAGTTCCCCAACATGTAATATGCCTGGGACTCCTGATCTTCCGAATTTGAGATGGCATTAAACGCATCTGCTCCAAACTCGGTAAACATGATGGGCTTGCCATACTCATCCCTCACACGCTCAAACGCATCTCCAAATGAGACACCACGGTACATGTTGGTCCCATATATGTCAACATCCTTACACTCTTCTGCTACAATGTCCAGGAATAGCAGGTCACCATTGCATATAGCTACCGGATGAGATCCATCTATGGACTTCATCGCAACCGTAGCATCATTCATCAGCTTGTACATGGGCCGGCCCCGGAGTTCTCCGACTGCCCTTATCTGCTCTTCTCCTTCTGGAAAATCTTCTGTCTCCGCGCCTGCCCAGAAGAGGCCGTAGTTGTTCTCATTTCCCAGTAGATACAACAACAGACCCGGCGTGTTTTTGTACTGCTCTGCCAGGGCAGTGGCTTCTGCCATCAGCAGCTCCCGGACTTTAGGCTCTCTGTAGTCGGTAACGGCTACCCAGGTCCCATCAATTGTCAGTCCATACCTACCAAATGAGTGGTTAAGCATCGTATAGATGCCGTAGTTTTCGTAGATATACTGAATCCATTTGGGCGGCACCCCCGTGTACATTCTTACCGCATTGACACCCATGTTTTTCAGGAGTGACATTTCGGCGTCCAGCGCAGAACGAATAATAGCATCCGACTGATTCCAGATGCTATAGGAGAAATTGGTGCCAATGGGAAAGTAATCCCAGTTCATGCCATTGATCATGAATGCCTCCCCGTCTACGGTGAGTTTCATGCCATCATTGGCGTTCACTACTTTAACCTGAGCAGATTGTGCAACAAGCCCAGTCGCTAGCAGTGATAGCGATAGGTAGAGAATTAAATGTTTCATCGAGTAGTAGTGTCTTTAGACGAAAAATCTGTTTAGAAGCTCATTTTTCCGGTAGTAGGCCGTGTAATCGGATACTTTAACCTACATATAAGGGAAAACAAATGCGTATATACTATTGATATACAGCACAACATCCAAACAAACCTCCTTTTTTCAAGATGCTGATAATCAGCAATATAAAAATCACATGCTGAGACGATCATGTAAAGTGGAGTATACCCGAATTACATTGAAGGAAAGAGAATCACGAAAGTATTGTACCCTGATCTTGGAAATATTCGACTGAGAAAATGGATGAAAGCTGACAGGCAAAAGGAATGTATCCATTTGCAACGGGCCAATGTTTAGGGGAAACGTTGTCATTCCATTTCCACATCAGAAGCCTCATCTACGCGGAGTAGAAATTGGCGGGTGCAGCGGAAGTTGGTACTTGCATCGTAGCCTTCCATTTCTCCTTTGACCAGGAATACCTCTCCCCCCATGTCATTCAGTTTTTGGAAAACATCTGCACTCACTGCCTCATCAACCTTGACTTCCAGGGTAAACTTTTCCTGACTTTCATCCAGGAGGTAAAACTGGTGGGCAAATGCATTGATGTTGGCGTCGTCCAGCCGGCCTTTTACCCGGATGGTTACTCCCTCACAGTCAGCGGTTTCGCCACAATTGGCCTCGCAGTTCATGGAGGTCAGTACCTCCTTCACGCCAAAGTAGGTATTGCTGCTCAGGTCAAGTGTTTCCTGACCGCATCCAATGATGAGAAGCAGGAGGAAGAGGGGGATTAGCGGGTTTTTCATGATTTTGATTCTTGAAGACTGTGATTGCAATGAGGAGATCCTCAGCGGCCTGAGCCCCCAAATTGTTGATACTGGACGGAGTCCACCCGCCAACGGCAATTACGAATCCTCCAGAGCCGGATCTGCGCTCCGATCACGAACCATGCCTTAGGCAGATTAGCCTATAGGTCCGAAAATGGATTTTTTATATGCTTCCTCTGAAAGTGTTATGTCGCCTTCAGCGGGACTTACTTCTTTTTCTAGCTCCGCAAATTGATCTTTAATATGCTACCACTGAAAGTGTTATGTCGCCTTCAGCGGGACCTACCTTTTTTCAAAAAAAGGTAGG
>CAYFIR010000092.1:0-27837 GCA_964343195.1 uncultured Bacteroidia bacterium
AGACCTGCTCTGAGCGCAGCCGAAGAGTCTTCGTAAAATCGGGAAGTTATTTTTCCCGCGTTCCTTAGGATGATATGAAAACACCTTTTAATCCAAATTTTTTTCTCATGAAGAAGCTATCTATGCTGGTTGCTGGTCTGTTTTTGCTGATCGGCGGCCTACATGCACAACAGAACGTTGTGAAAGTTGGCCTTACACCCCTGGCCTTTGGCAATGTAAACCTCAATTATGAGCGCGTACTGACCGATCGCATGTCGCTTAATACGACTGTTGGGTTTGGTATTCCTCGCAATAGTGTCCCATTCGCTGCCAATAGCGGTTTGGAAGGGAACGCCTCTTATGGTGCCTTCGAAGTGACCCCAGAGCTTCGTTTTTACGGTAAGGACAATGGAGCCCCACGTGGATTTTATTTCGGACCCTGGTTACGCTACCGTCAGTGGACCATATCAGGGGATGAAACATTCAGTGGCTACAGCACCAATTATGAGGCAGGACTTCGCACGTTTAACGGTGGTATTCAGTTGGGTGCCCAATGGCTGATCGGGGATGTTTTCTCCATCGACTGGTCATTCCTTGGCGTAGGTATTGGATACTACAATCTGTCTGGCAAGTTCACCTCTGATGATCCCTCAGTTGACTGGGATCAGGTCAAAGCCGATATCGAAACCGAATTGGGACAGAGTGTAGACAATGTCCCTGGTCTGGACTTTGCGGCAGATAACCTGGGAGGTGAAATTGGGGTGAAGCTTCCCTTCTTCCTGCCAGTATTCCGTAGTTCTATTGCGATAGGATTTGCCTTTTAAGGCTATCTGAACTTGATACCCAAGGCCTCAGCGTAATCCCGCTGGGGCCTTTTTGTTTCATAGTGAGACAGTTGCCTGTTTCAGCCTGAAACAGGTATTGGTTTATGGATGGTTGTAAGTGGTTGATAGCTAGTTATTTATGTATTGGTATGGGACTTGTTTTTCAAAAGCAGAAGCGTTCTGCTTTAAAGAAAAAAGAATCTCACGTTAGAGTTGTGTGTAAAAGCTGCGTGGTACCCCTGGTGCCACGCACTTTTGGTTAGTTTGGGACATATTGGCCAATCCTTAAATACGGGTCCCTTCTATCCTGCTTTTTCCTTACCTTTGCGGCCATGAATCACAAGGTTGTCATCGTCGATTTTGGCTCTCAATACACGCAGTTGATCGCACGACGCGTCAGGGAGCAGCATATTTATTGTGAAATCGTTCCTTTTCATGATGGGATCAAGCTGGACGACGCGGTAAAAGGAGTGATCCTTTCCGGTAGTCCCTGTTCTGTGAATGAGGAAGACGCGCCCGATCTGAAGCTGGATCATGTCCTGGGAAAGGTGCCTGTTCTGGCAGTTTGTTACGGGGCACAGCTATTGGCGAAAAAGTTTAATGGCGAAGTGGCAACCTCGCAAAAGCGCGAGTATGGCCGTGCCATGCTTCAGCATCAGGATTCACCCCTTTTTCACTCCATCGACGCCAATTCACAGGTATGGATGAGTCATGGGGATCATATTCTTTCACTTCCTGAAGGGTACAAACTAATCGGTAGTACCGCCAGTGTTGAGGTCGCAGCATTTGAGCACGAAACCCACCCGATTTATGCCCTACAATTTCACCCTGAGGTGACCCACAGCCTTCAGGGAGATCAAATCGTTCGGAACTTTCTGTACAACATCTGTCACATTCCCCCCGAGTGGACGCCGCTCTCCTTCATCGAAGAGACGGTTGAAGATCTTAAGAAGCAGATCGGGGATAGCAAGGTCATTTGTGGGCTGAGCGGTGGAGTAGACTCCACTGTCGCTGCGACCCTGATTCATCGCGCTGTAGGCGATCAGCTAACCTGTATCTTCGTTGACAATGGCATCCTGCGCAAAAACGAATTTGACCAGGTAATGCAGCAGTATGAGACGCTGGGGCTCAACGTCATCGGCGTGGACTCCAAAGACCAGTTTTTGGGTGAACTGAGCGGCATTACGGATCCCGAGAAGAAGCGCAAAACCATTGGACGGGTTTTCATCGAAGTCTTTCAGGAAGAAGCCGAAAAGATCAAGGACGTGGATTTCCTGGCCCAGGGAACCATTTATCCTGATGTGATCGAGTCGGTGTCCGTCAAAGGCCCCTCCGCGACCATCAAGTCTCATCACAATGTCGGTGGCCTCCCTGAAAAGATGCACCTCAAGGTGGTCGAGCCCCTGCGGATGCTGTTCAAAGACGAAGTGCGCAAAGTAGGCCGTGACCTCGGTCTGGCTGAGTCTTTTATCGGCCGACACCCTTTCCCCGGCCCTGGACTTGCGATCCGGATTTTGGGAGAAGTAACCCCTGAGCGGGTAGCCCTGCTACAGGAAGTCGATGATATTTTCATCAACGGATTACGTGAGCACGATCTCTACGATCAGGTCTGGCAGGCCTTCGCGGTATTGCTCCCCGTGTCCTCCGTTGGGGTAATGGGTGACGAGCGTACATACGAGCAGGTGGTAGCCCTACGGGCTGTAGGTAGCCGCGATGGCATGACCGCCGACTGGTCGCGTTTGCCATACGACTTCCTCGCTGAAGTTTCCAACCGCATTATCAACAACGTTAAAGGGGTGAATCGCGTAACATACGATATCAGCTCCAAGCCCCCTGCGACCATTGAGTGGGAATAGTTGATTGAGAATTCGTACTTCGGAATTCGTAAATAAATTTTTCTTTTTTAGTCCCCTCATGGAATGATTGACCATGGTGCTGGACAATGACGAATTGCGCATAACGAATATCCCCCAATAATATCATTGGGAATTATACCAGCAGCCACCTCCCCCAGGCTGGAGAAGTTCCCATGGGCTGATGTCTGGTGACATCGGCTAGTTGTGGAATTCAATGCTAATCAACGTATGACGCGCGTTTTATCGCTGATGTTTTTGGGCCTACTGCTCACCTGTACAGTGGGGATGGCACAGACTCCGAGAGAGGACCGGGTAGCAGAAAACTTCCTGAGAAATGGGGAACGTTATCTTCAGGCCGGAAACTATGCCGTAGCCCTGGATTTTTTGGAAAAGGCTGCCGATCGACCTTTTCATCGTTCTACTACCCTGGCGATCTACCTGAGTGGCCTGAGCCATTATCAGCTTGGGAATTTTAGAGAGGCCAATCGTTGGTTTGATGAATTGGGAGAAGAACATCCCGGTTCTCGCTTTCTTTCAGAGGCACGGTATCATCAGGCATTGATGCTGATGCAAAGCCGGTCTGAAAGCCGTCAGCTAGCGGGGCTAGAGGCCCTGGTTGCAATATGTACCAATCCCGCTGACTCTCTTCTGAAACAGGACGCCAGTGAGCAAATCAGAAACTTTCTCATCACTCAGAAGGACCTCGATTTTTGCCTTGAGTACCAGCCGGTTTTTCCTCCAACTCTGAGACCACTGCTGACAGAAGCACTTTGTCACCACTTTATTGAGGAAGGTCAGGTAGCCAGAGCGCGCCATATTTATCAAACATTCCGTCAGGAAAACGACCCCAGCTGGTTTTCGCCCTATGTAGAATCCCGCCTGGAGCATGCACCACCCGATTATGAGGTGGAAACGGAAAGCCATCTGGCCGTTTGCCTGCCGATTCACCTTTTTGACCTTCCGGCGGACTCCGCGGATGAGTTGCCCTTGCAGCAACGCATAGCCCTGGAGTTTTACGAAGGCTTTGAACTGGCGCTGCAAACCTATCAGCCCCTTGCACGAAAGAAGTTTTACATCAAAGTCCTGGACTCCGAAGGCAACAATGCACAGCTTTATGATCGGCTGGATGAGTTGGAGGGATTTTCACCGGATCTGATTCTGGGCGACATCTACAATGCTCAGTCACAGGTGATTGCCAACTGGGCCGAGCGGCATCAGGTGGCCCAAGTTGTACCCTTGAGTCCCAGTGAAGCCCTGACCCACGGCCGCAATCAGGTTTTTGTAGCACATCCCTCGGCAGAGCGCCACGGCAAGGCCATGGCTGAGTACGCCTATCTGGTGCAGGGAATGGATAAAGTAGTGGTGTGGTCCGACCAGCAGGCAGGTACGGAACTATTGGCGCAGGCGTTTATCACTCAGTTTGAGGAATTGGGGGGGGAGGTGCGATACATCCCGCTGGATACGGTGTTTTCTCCGGCCATTCGCAGAAAAATCCAGGCGGAGGTACAGGACATGCGCGTCGAGCCTGTTGATGGGGTCTATATTCCCCTGTTGAACAATGAGGAAACCGCAGGTCTGATCCTGAGTGAAATCCAGGCTCGGGAGCTGAAAGTGAAAGTGATGGGCTCGCCTCACTGGTACCGTCGCTATGAACACATCGACCGGGAGATGAAGGAAGTGTATGGGGTGATGTTTACCACCGGATACATGTACGATGCCCAGTCTGCGGAGTACCGCAATTTCTTTCTTGAATTTCTGCGGCAATACCAGATACCCCCGAGTCAATATGCGGTTCAGGGCTATGACCTGGGGCTGTATGTGCTTTCGGCCCTGGATTCCTATCAGCCTGCTCGGGATGGCGACCTTGCTGATTTTCTGAGAGATCTGCCCACGATTCCTGGGCTACACCAGGATTTTGACTTCCTGGGGCAGCAGGTCAACCAGTTTGTGAACGTCGGGGCCTTCCAGGATGATGGCACCATCATCAAGCTGAACAGCCGACAGGAGATGACGCTGGACCTGCTGGTTGAAGAATAGGTGCGTTCAGCCTGAAACCAGGAAAAAGAGCTACTGAACGTCCACAAAGCCAAACTTTTGATGGGGGGATGGGTTAACAATCTGGCGGAGAGTAAGCAATTCTCTGTGCCAACTGTCCAATTCCCAACCAATCGTTATGCCCTATAAATTTTCGCTTTCCTTCGCTTCAGTTTTTTTGCTCTTATGTGGGCAAATGGCATTTGCACAATCGCCTGATCCTGCTTCCAAAACAGAAGAGGGGCAGTTTGGCTTCCGTGCTGTAGCCGAGCTGGGATTTCTGGGAGTAATGGGGCACAAAGTCCAGTTTGGGCAGAATACCACCTACTTCGACTATCGCCGTACCGGGGGGCAGGATGTCCTGTTCCCCGTCAGCAGATTGTCGCTGGAGCTGGATCTGGGGCCGCGCAATACCCTGATTTTCCTGTACCAGCCGCTGCAACTGGAGACCCAGGTAGTGCTGCGGGACGACATACAGATTGACGACCTGTTGTTTCCGGCAGGAACCAACCTTAAGACGCTGTACAGCTTCCCCTTTTATCGGCTTAGCTACCTTCGCAAGCTCAACCTCAGCAGTGAGCGTTTTGAGCTGGCGCTTGGGGTTTCTCTTCAAATTCGCAATGCCATCATTTCCTTTGAGTCAGCTGATGGCAGCCTTTATCGTTCGACCCGCGATGTGGGACCCGTGCCCATCCTGAAAGTTCGCAGCACCTTTCACGAGACGGATCGCCTCTTCCTGGAACTGGAAGCGGACGGTATGTACGCTCCCATCAGCTACCTCAACGGCAGTGACAATGATGTCGTGGGAGCCATCCTCGATGCCAGCCTGCGGCAGGGCCTTCAGATCAGCGATGAGGTCGGGACCTTCCTCAACCTGCGCTACCTGGGTGGTGGAGCCCAGGGGATTTCGCCAACTAACCTTGACATCACCGATGGATATACCAAAAACTGGCTCCACTTTCTTACGGTGAGTGCAGGATTTTCTTATGGGTTTTAGGTGGCACGGAAAGACGTAATTTCCTAGCCTTAGGCTTTTTCAACGGCAGGGTTGATATGGGCGGCGATATGATCCGGAATACCGGCCTACCCGGCTATTTCTTCATCTAGAGGGATATCCCTTTACTTGATTATGTTGAAGTGGTGGATTGGGGGGCTATATTCTTCCCTATGGGGTCCTGCAAAGAGCCAGTGCTCAGGGGCATAAATCCGTTAATATTCGGTGAGAACCTCAAGCAATTTACCGGATAGGATGGCATAAACACCCACTGGTACTCCAATCCCCAGCAACTGCTAACAACCCGTCCACTTTTTGGTTTATTTAGACCAAGTCCATAGAAAGGTGGGCAGTCCCCGCCTTTTTTGCTATTTTTGGATTACTAAATAGACTATTGCCTACATGTTCAATAAGAAAAACTCGGGTATTACCGAGCAAAAGGTTTTAGCTGCTCTGAGTCACGTAGACGATCCTGACCTCAAGAAGGATCTGGTGACCCTCAACATGATCAAGGATGTTAAGATCGACGGGAAGAATGTATTCTTTACCGTGGAGCTGACCACTCCAGCCTGCCCCATGAAAGAGGCCATCCATGATGCCTGTGTCAATGCCATCAAACTAATGGTGGATCAGGAGGCAGAAGTGCATGTGACCATGGGGGCTCGTGTATTGGCTGACATGAACAATCAGGTCCTGCCCAATGTGAAAAACGTCATCGCCATTTCATCCGGAAAGGGTGGGGTAGGGAAGTCCACCGTTGCTTCCAATCTGGCTGTTTCACTTGCCCAGACCGGAGCCCGGGTAGCGCTGGTAGATGCCGACATCTACGGACCGAGTATGCCCATCATGTTTGGCTTTGAAGGTGACCGTCCGACCCTTGAGCAGGTTGGCGACAAAGATATGCTGGTGCCATTTGATCGGCATGGGGTCAAACTCATGTCTATCGGCGTGCTGGTACGACCTGATCAGGCCGTTGTATGGCGTGGACCTATGGCAAGCAAGGCCCTGCGGCAGATCATCTTTGATACCAACTGGGGGGAGATTGATTACCTGCTGGTGGACCTGCCTCCCGGGACGGGAGACCTTCACCTGACATTGGTGCAGGCTTTGCCGGTAACAGGTGCGGTTGTCATTACCACTCCACAGAAAGTAGCGGTAGCAGATGCTTCCAAGGGGGCAGATATGTTCAAACTGCCTCAGGTACAGGTGCCGATTCTGGGAGTGATTGAGAATATGGCCTTCTTCATACCAGACGATGCGCCCGAAAAGCGCTACCACCTGTTTGGCAAAGGAGGTGGACAGACACTGGCTGATTCTATTGGCGTGCCGCTTTTGGGGCAGATTCCCATGCGTGAGGGCTTTGCAGAGCGGTCAGATAAAGGAAGTCCGGAAGTAGTTAACCAGGACAATGTACTTTCAGCGGCATTCCGGGAACTGGCTCAGTCTGTGGCCCAGCAGTTGGCTATTCGCAATTCGTCTCAACCTCCTACCAGCAAGGTGGAGTTGGGGATGAATTAGTGGGATAAGTTCGAAGTTCGTAGTTCGTAGTACAAAGTATTGCTGGTGAGTATTTTATGTGAATTGCGAATAGTTAGTTGGTTGATTCCGAAAGCTAGTGCTCTGTCGAGTGGAAAAAGATGCAGCGACCACCCATCACTCGGGATTTGACAGAGCACTAGATAGATGTGGTAAGTTGTTTCACTTCCGAGCCACTGGCCTTTTGCAGTATATCCGGTGTATTCACCTAACAATGAGGTAATTAATAAGATGGATCAAAATAATTTGACACAGCGGATTGATAAGGCGCTGGACTCCATTCGGGACTATCTCAAGTCAGATGGAGGAGACGTGCGCATTCACAATATCACCCAGGAGGGCGTGGTAGAGCTTGAACTCCTGGGCAACTGTGAGTCCTGTGCTATGAGTCAGATGACCATGAAGGCAGGCATTGAGCAGGTAATTTTTCGGGTAGCTCCGGAAATCAAGGAGGTTGTGGCGATCAACATGCCAACTGTCTAGCTGTGTGCCGAGTCCTTTGGGACAAACATTCGGATGTAGGCCATGGGTTGCCTGCTCTGAATTGGAGCTACTCTTCATTTTGGGTTGTTAATCCCCTATTGTACTTTCGGCTTTTGGCCTCAATCTTTCCCCCTATTTCATGGTCTCCTTTCGCAGTAAATTATTCCCCAAGTCCAGCAACAGTCTGGTGGTCTCTCAGGAGTACGCCATGCAATATTACGCGGCTTTTAACATCGTCCTGATGTTGGGGGTGCTGGCCAAAGTGGTCACTGGTGGCATGCCTGAGGGACTTGTCTGGTGGGTAGTTGGAGTGGAAGCTGCTGCGATTGGAATCGGCAACATGTTGGCGCAGGCACGGCTGCGACGTAGCTATGCTGAGATTTTCTTCGTCGAAGAGCACTTTTCGCTCATATCAGTCTATGAAATCCTGAATGGACGTCAGCATGAGGCATTCCCCATGCTGTACGCCAATCCAGTAATATCTCCCGATGGCGATACCATTACCATTCACTTTCACGATCAGGTGATCAACCTGTATCGCCGCCACTGGGAGGACGAAGACTTTGACCTCATCTATGACTGGTTCTATTCGCGCCAGATTTGAGTAGGGGTAATTCGGAATTCGTGATTTGTAATCGTACAGATTCTGATTGTCATTCAATCCCCTTATACCCCTTATACCCCTTATACCCCTTATACCCCTTATACCCCTTATACCCCACCAAATGAAAGTAGGTATCATCATGGGCAGCAAAAGTGACCTGCCCGTTATGCAGGCAGCTGCCGAAGTCCTGAGCGACTTTAAAATCGAGTATGAACTCACCGTAGTATCAGCCCATCGGACCCCTGAGCGCATGATGGAGTATGCCCAGTCTGCACGTGAAAGAGGACTTCAGGTGATCATAGCAGGAGCTGGCGGCGCGGCTCATCTGCCTGGGATGGTTGCCTCCATGACCACATTGCCTGTGATCGGGGTACCGGTAAAGTCTTCCAATTCCATCGATGGATGGGACTCAGTGCTCAGCATTTTGCAGATGCCTTCAGGGGTTCCAGTGGCGACGGTGGCCCTCAACGGAGCAAAAAATGCCGGCATTCTGGCAGCACAAATCATCGGCACCAGCTATCCGGAAGTTGCAAAACGCCTTTTTGCGCACAAACAGTTCCTCAAGGATGCAGTGATGAAGATGGTTGAGGAAGTGGAAGAATAGTGCGGGGAAAGAAGCGGAATGCGGAATAGGGAAATACGGTATGAGGCAGGTATCGGTGAAAAAGGGTCACAGGATGCAACCTATTATATAAAACTTCGAAACCTCATACCTCATAAGTAGTATGACAAAATTATATAGGTATGAAGTATATGGGGATATGAAGGAAAAATGCTGCTTGAGACCTTCATACCTTCATTTCCTCCATACCTCTCTTTTATAGTTATTTCTGATCTTCTATTTACCTCATACCGCTCCACCTACTCGACCATGATCTCCTGTCCTTCTCCCTGGGCAGGCTGAATCTTGGGTACCTTGATGACCAGGACGCCATCTTTATGGCTGGCCTTGATACCAGCCTGATCAACTCGCTGGCTTAACTCAAAGCTCCGCTCAAACGACTTGATGGGGTACTCCTGCAACAGAAAGCTGGGATTGGGATCTCCTTCGATTTCCCGAGTACCGCTGATGTAGAGGGTATCGTCCGCCACGGTTACTTTGATCTGATCTTTGGGGTAGGTCAGGGCATGAACCCTTACTTCAAATTCATCTTCGTGGTCAATGATGTTTACCGGGATGTTGTGTTTTGGTCGGCGCCATCCCCAGCGGCCGCTGCGAGGTCCACGTCGGGGTTCATTGCCATGTGCGTGGTGCATATTCCAGGATCCAAACATAAATGATGGGTTTAGGTTATTGTTAATTTCTCCCATGCAGACGCCTGGCTAACGGAATTACTTTACTTCCGGCGTAAAAAAGTTATTTTCTTCTACTGACTCCCAAATCTATGAAGTTTACCTCCCTTGTTCCCGGCCTTTTCCTCCTCGATCTGGGGGGCGTCAATGCCTATCTGATCACACATGACGGCATGACCCTGGTTGATACCGGGTCTCCGGGGGATGGACCTCGTATTCTGGACGCGCTGGCGGAACTCGGATATTCGCCACAGGATCTGACCCATATCCTGATTACCCATCATCACCCAGATCACAGCGGAGGACTGGCCATGCTCAAACAGGCCACCGGAGCAAAGGTTATGGCCCATGCAGAAGATGCTGGATTGATAGAGAAAGGCATAGGCAAGCGCCCAGCGTTAAAGCCTGCCCCAGGACTGCTAAACCGCATCCTGTTCCAGTTGTTGCTGAAAAGCGCTCCCGATGAGATTGAACCATGTCTGGTCGACGAAGTCTGGGATACGGATAAGGTGCTGGACCTGAATGGGGGCCTCGAACTCATCCACACCCCCGGACATACGGCAGGTCATACCTCTCTCTTGTGGCATCAGCAAGGAGGCGTACTGCTTGCTTCGGATGTGGCCGTAAATATTCCCAAACTTAGGTTCCACCCTGGTTACGAGTCCTTTGAAACGGGTAGGCAAAGCCTGAGAAGGCTGGCAAGCCTCACGTTTGATAAGGCTACCTTCGGCCATGGCAGGCCCTTGCTCAGTGGAGCGTCGGGTATATTTAAGAAATCCTTCGGAGTGTAATGGTGGTGGTGGTGGATAGCTGGCGGTTAGAATTATACCGTTCAAAGATTATTTTTCGCCGCTTGCAAGAAAGCGAAATGATCAATTAAGCAGGGGTTTTATTTTGTGCGAAACTGAACACATTTAATCCCTCAGAAGATGGATAATCCCAAGAATAAGGTGCTGCTGGTAGAGGACAACATGATCAATGCAACGGTGGCTTCGCACATGCTAGCCTCTATTTGTGAGGTGTTTCATGCAGAGAATGATCAGGAAGCCTTTGATTTTCTGAAGGAGCATGAGTTTGGCTTAATCCTGATGGATATCAATTTAGGGGGAGACAGCAAAGATGGGACAACCATCATGCAGGAACTGCGTCAGCAGGTGAAGTACAAAAATCTCCCTATTATTGCGGTTACAGGATATGCCTTGCCCGACGATAGAGAACGATTTATCGAGTCTGGCTTTGACGAGTACATCTCCAAGCCGGTTGGGAAGGCCGAACTGCTCAACAAAGTCACCCACTTTCTGGGCAATCAGCAACTGGCTGCTTCAGCCTGAGCGTCCGTCATAAAGAAAACTCTCAGCTCCATTCTGCTGAAACCCCACGAGTCGGTATATTTGGGGAATTGTATCCAACCGGCAGCCTTTGTATTTCTCCCAACTTCAACTTCTTCAGTTTAGAAATTACCCCGAGCTGGAACTTGAGTTCAGCCCGGGCATCAATGCCTTTACGGGTCCTAATGGGTCTGGAAAGACTAACATTCTGGACGCTTTGCATTACCTCGCCTTTACCCGAGGCTTTCGCAGCAGCCAGGATCAGCAGGCCGTGATGGAGGGAAAAACCTTTTTCTTCACTGTAGGAAAGGTAGTGCGGGAGGAGGCAGAACTCATTCAATGCAATTACGTCAAGGGCAAGGGAAAAAAGCTATTGGTCAACCAGACCCAGGTGGAGCGGATGAGCGATCACATTGGAGAAATCCCCCTGGTAGCGGTACTGCCCCAGGATACAGACCTCATCAATGGCCCCTCCGCAACGCGGCGGCAGTTCCTTGATATGCTGATTTCGCAGTATAGTCGGGACTATCTCCACCATTTGATTCAGTACAACCGGTTGATAGCCCAGCGCAATGCGCTGCTAAAAATGATGGGGGAGCAGCGATACTTCGACCCGGACCAGGTGGCCCTGTACGACGCACAGTTGATTCCCCACGGACAGGCAATCTATTCAGCTCGTGAGCAGTTCGTGACAAGTTATCTGCCTGCCTTCAGTCGATATTTCGAAAGAATTGTTTCCGATAAGGAGGCTCCCTATCTGCGCTATCGTTCTCAGTTGAAAGAGAATACCACCGCTGCCTGGGAAGCTCTTTTTGAGGAAAAAATGGAGAAAGATCGCGTCAACCAGTACACCTCCGCAGGTATTCAGCGCGATGACCTTGTGTTTTCAATTGATGAACATTCCGTTCGTCATTTTGGCTCACAGGGGCAGCAGAAGACCTTTGTGATTGCCCTAAAACTGGCTCAGTATGAGCTGCTTGCGCGGGAAAAGGGCTTTGCTCCCCTATTGTTGCTGGACGATCTGTTTGACAAACTGGATCGGCACCGCCTGGGCAGCATTGGCAGCATATTGCAGGAAGAAATCAAAGGTCAGGTGTTCATTACTGACACTTCCTACGAACGGCTGCGGCCTCTTTTTCCCGCGGAAGGAGAGCGTAGCCCCAGGTACTTTGATGTGCAGGATGCTGTGGTAACGCCCCGAAGTTAAATACTACTCAGCAGCAACGGGAGGAGGGCTCCCATCCACCCCATTCTTTTCGGCTTTTCGCTGAGCTGCAGCTGCCTTACGGGCGGCTTTTCTCCGTTGGTCGAGGCGCTGTTGTCTCACCAGCCCGAAGGTCATCACCAGACTGGTAACCAGTACCGTGAGCAGGATGATCCCCGGTTCGAATTTGTCGGTGGTCATTTCTGAGGGAATGGCGTAAAAAAGCAACACCGTAATCAGGCCCCGTGGCGCTACAAATACGGCTGGCTGTATGTGCTCTCTCGCGGTGGTCAGTAAACTCAGGTAGCGGATTACATAGGTAATGAGGAGGACCAGTACAGAAATCACGAGGACACTCCAGTGAAGCAACGAGGCCAGCACGATTGACATCCCAAATGCTACGAAAAAGAGTGTTCGCACCACAAAGGCGGATTCCAGCGTGATGAACCGAAGATCCTTCAGGATATTATCGAACTGGGCATCGTTGACCAGCTTGGTGAGGCGGCCGGGGAAGAAAACTTCCTTGTTATTCAGGGCCAGGCCAAATACCAGGATGAGAATCAATGGTGAGAGGTGGAGCAATTTCCCCGCAGAGTATAGTCCCATCAGAATGGCGATGAGCAGAAAAAGCCTGACCGAGCCGCCCTTCAGTGACTGAAAGGCCAGGATAAGGAGGTAGCTGATGATGATGGAAAGGAGCAGGGTCAGGATGATTTTACCCCCTACAGCCCCTATTACCGCCGGGTTGGCGCCCGCCCTGTTGAAGTCCAGCAGGGCATAAAACATGATGATGCCGAGGATATCGGACATCGAAGATTCAAAAATCAGAAACTCCTTGCTTTCCTTCTTCAGGCTTCCCACACTGGGAATCACAATCGCACTGCTCATAACTGAGAGCGGGGTCGCATAAATGAGTGAGAGGATCCAGCCCAGACCCAGGACGGATTTTATCACAATCGCTATGAGGCCCGTAGTGGCGATCAGGCTGATGGCGGCAACCAGGGTAGATTTGACAATCAGGCCGATCTTGTCTCTTTCAAGGTGCAGGTCAAGAGAGGCCTCCAGAACGATCAGGATTACCCCGATGGTTCCGAGTATCTCGAGGTAAGGCAACAGCGCCTCTGGACCCATCTGGGCAAATCGCTCAATGCCAAACCCCAGCAGCATGAGCATGAGAACGGCCGGGATGTTGGTGCGCTTGGCGATCAGATTGGCTGCGAAAGAAACGGTAATGATCCCCGCAAAAACCAGAATGAGAAGGTGTGCGTCCATGCGTTTTGATAGGTGTAGTGGGAAAATTGGGCCAGGGAAAGGGCGATTGTGAAACCTAAAGACCAGTTAATATGGATAAAGTCGAAACCAGATCATCTAAAACCGGTGGGTAGAATAATGGTTTTACGCCCGAAAATGAGAAAAAGGTGCCCTAGGAGCTTTCAGGTGCCTTGACACCCTGGTATTTTTTATTGACCGATTCGTACCGGCTGGCGGTAGTAAGGCCGGTGGTGGAGGGAGGGGTAGGTTGAGGTTTCACCCACTCGAGATCGCCTTTTATCCATGCATAGATCAACCCAAGTATCAGGATGCCTGCAAACAACATCATTTCGACCATGACAAAAGTCCCCCACTCAGGAACAGCCTGGATGATGTCACGGTCTGCAAATACCGTGGCCCAGGGGTAGAGAAAAAGGACTTCCACGTCGAATATCAGGAAAATCAACCCAACGAGATAGAAACGGGTATTGAGCTGGATAACGGCGTCCCCAATGGGTGCCTCACCGCTTTCATATGTCGTCAGTTTTTCCGGATTAGGTCGTTTGGGGCCGATCAGGCGGTTTGCCAGGGTGCCGATGATGGCAAAAATGATTCCCCCCAAAATGAAGAGAAGCACGGCTCCAAAGTCACTGAGGGTATCCGCAGGTGCAACCAGTAGGGTGTGGAAAGCAATGGCCATGGCCAAATATATACTTTTTCCCACTCTCCAGCATATCTGGCCATGCCATGAAGATCTCACCCCGGACATTGACCTTTCTCATTCCAGACCGGGAATTCAGCCTGTTATTTTGGAGAATGGTTGGGAAATCTGCCCAAAATGCTGTTTTTCCACCTCTTACTTATTCACCACTCACCAACAACCCTAAAGATTATGAGCTGGGGCTGGAAAATTGCCATACTATACAGCGGGTTCGTGATCATGATCCTCACCTTTGTGGTCGCCTCTACCCGCATCGACTTTCACCTCGTCACAGAGGATTATTACGCTGAGGAAATTGCCTATCAGGAGCGGATCGACCGCACCAATGCCGCACTGGCACTGGATGATCCCATGGAAATCCGTCTGCTAAAAGCAGAACAAAAGGTCGAAATTGAATTTCCAGAGGGGCAGTCCCCTTCAGGCGAAATTCTCCTATATTCTCCTACCAACTCACGCGAGGACAGGACTTTTGAGGTCGCTCCCAATTCAGAGCAGGTTCAGGACATTTCGCTAAAAGGCCTGAGAACCGGACTCTGGAAGGTCCAGATTCTCTGGGAAGATGCAGGAGTAAAGTATTACAAGGAAAAGGTCATCATCCTTTGATCTTGTTCATGGAACAATAAACATTGGTCAGTGAACATGGAGCCATATTTTCCCTGCTGATCCATGTCTTGCTCTATTGACCAATGAACCTTGACCACTGATCGATGTTACTCACTGCTTTCATATTGGGATTGACGAGTAGCCTGCACTGCGTCGGCATGTGTGGACCTATCGCCCTGGCATTGCCGGGGCGTGGAAAGGCCATGGGCCAGATCCTGCCGGGTCGTATGCTCTATCACATCGGGCGTCTGACGACCTATGTCATGCTGGGCGCTATAGTCGGAATCTTTGGTGAAGGCTTTTCACTTGCCGGGTATCAGCAGGGGTTATCCATTGCCTTAGGGGTTCTGTTGCTGATTCTCGCACTGACGACCATCTCCATTGAATCTCGGTTCCTCGCCATTCCGGTAGTGGATCGCCTGTTGGGCAAGCTCAAGCGTCAGATGGGCCGCCTGCTACAGCGTGACACGGCACCTTCTCTTTACAACCTGGGCATCCTGAATGGCTTTTTGCCCTGCGGATTTGTGTATCTGGGGTTGGCCGGAAGCCTCGCCACCGCTGATGTCTGGCAAGGAATGGCTTACATGGCGATTTTTGGACTCGGCACATGGCCAGCCATGGTGACCCTCTCACTGGTAGGGCCATTTATCTCGGATAAATTACGCCGTGCCAGTCGCCCCATCATGATGGGGGTGACGTTGATCTTTGCTTCTCTGTTGATTATCAGGGGGTTGGGGCTGGGAATTCCTTACCTGAGCCCCGAAGTGGTCGTGGAGGCTGGCAATACCATCGTGGAATGCCACTGATCAATGTTCTCAGCACCAGGAAGAATGAATAGTTTTCCTACTGGGCAGGCACTTTCTGAGCGATGAAGTGAAACAGGCCATTGGACAGGCGCTTGACCATCACGAGGAATTTTTGGCCGAATGTCCCTACTGTGATTTCGTACTTCCGTTTTTTGATGGCAGAGACGATCTGCCGGGCGCAGACTTTGGCATCCATCCCTTCAGCCAGGGTCTGGTCCATGGTTCCCTGTGGAGTGCCGTCAGGATTGAGGGCGTTGAGCGAAATGTTGGTGGCGATGCGTCCCGGATTGGCGATGGTGACCTGTACACCCCTGGCTTTGTTTTCCAGGTGCAATGTCTCGAAAAAACCATGCAGGGCATGTTTGCTGGCTGCATATGATGACCGCAGGGGAAACCCAAATTTTCCTACGAGGCTGCTGATGGCGACCATTTGCCCAAATCCCTGAACCAGCATATAGGGCAATACGGCTCGGGTCAGGGCCACCTGCCCAAAGAAATTTACCTCCATAACCTTCCGATGGACCTCCATGTCTGCTTCATCTACCCGTGCCCGCATGGAAATTCCCCCATTGTTCACAAGGATGTCGATGCGGCCCAACTCCTGCACCCATTTAGCTACAAGAGCTTCACAGTTGTCCATGTCCATCAGATCCAGTGGAGCTACATGGACTTTTTGTGGGTCAGGGCACTGCCCTTTGACACGTTCTAGCTCCGCTTCGCGGCGGGAAGAAAGGATGAGGGTCGCACCTTCACGTGCAAAGAGGTAGGCCATTTCTTCCCCAATTCCAGAGGAAGCTCCCGTGATCCAGACTACTTTATCGGCTAATGAGGAGGATTTGAAATTCGTCATTCGTGATTCGTGATGAGCCCTGGGCCAATTTCCCTATGGCATGATCGAAGCTGCCTGCCAACTGTATGGCGTTCAGAAAAGGGGGCGAATTCCAACTTTAACCCACGTGGGGAATGCGGTTGATTTGCACCTGGTCCGCCAATTTAGAGAAAATCCTCTCCTGGCCCCAACTGTTTTTCAATCACAGGCTGAGTCCAGTATCGAACGCATTTCCTGGGCATTCAGAAAGGCATTGTGCTGAAAGGTGATCTCATAATCGGGGTTGAGCAATGTAAAGGTCGGGTAAGTCATTGTACCTTCCACAGTCCCCAAAGCCTGCGCTAATTCGTGTGTCTGGCTACTGGGTTGGTAGCGGAACATTCGTCCCTGAAACAGGATGTTGTCTTTGTATTCGCCATTAAAGCTGACGAAGTAAAATTGCTCATTCAATCGTCGAACTACCCCTGGATCGGCGAAAGTGGTGTGCTTCATGTTTTGGCAGTAGCGACACCAGTCAGCGTGCAAAAACACCGCGATGGGTTTGGGAGCCGCTTTCATCAGGCTGTCCACTTCCTCGAATCGGTGATAGACCAATTCGGGCGCGGAGGTTGGGACGCTCTTTTGGGTAACGCAGCTTCCCATGAGAATCAAGCTCAACATAGCCAGGGGGATTAGGGAGTGAGTTCGAATCATTTCTGTGGGAGGCTGTATCGGATGCCCAGAAAGCCCCTGATGCCCTGGTTGGGGGCGTAGACATAGCTCGGATCGAAAGTCAGGGCGTAGGGATTTTCCGGTGTGGCCACTACCTGTCCGTCTCCGTCAAAGACTACCCCCCGATCAAATGGGTCGAAACTTCTGGCGATAATGGGATGGTCAAGGTTTTTCCACGGAGTCCAGTTCAGCAGGTTTTTGACCCCGCCGTAAAACTCGAAGTTGCGAAGCCCCCGGTAGGTAACCTGCATGTTCTGAATCGTCCACCAGGGCGACTCCGCCGGGCGTGGATCCAACTCCCCCAAAGTCGGCAGCAACATGGGACTGTACAGGCTTCCGGTATAATCCACGGTCATTTTGTTATCCCAAAAGCGGTAGGAAACCGCCCAGGTGCTGGTGAAGCGTTCAGTCAGTAGCTGTCGGGACCGAATGCCATCTTCCACGGTAGAGACGTCCATCAGGGTGGCTCCCAGTATCACTGAGAGTCCATTGGGTAGGGACAGGTCGGCATTCAGGGAAAGGCCCTTGGTATCGGCTGAGCCATCGAGGTTGTCGTAGATGATCTGGTTGGCGTTGGTTTCGTAGTCGGGGAGAATGACATTGGTGAAGTAGGTGTAAAAGCCCGAAAGCTCCAGGTGCAGGCCACCGCCATTTTCCATGTACCATTTGTGGACGAAGTTGGCGTTGACGTTGTAGGATTGTTCTGGCGCTAGCTCGTCCTGGATGATCACCTCTCTGGCACCTGTCAGGGCGGCGTGGTCTTCGGTGAAGAGATTCACCACCCGAAAGCCCGTCCCGGCATTTATCCTGAAAATATCAACCTCACTGATCGACCATTTGTAGGCCAGCCGTGGCGTCCAGATGTCGCTGTGAACGTTGTGATAGTCGTATCGCAGGCCCAAAAGCATGGTTTGCTTTGCGGTCAGCTTGACTTCATCCTGGACAAACACTCCAGGCAACCACGCTTCATTGGGTGTATTTTGCGGATTGCTGACCTCTCCTCCGGTTGCGGGGGTGTTGTCGTCGTAGTAGGTGTACCGCAAGGCAGCCCCGGCGAGCAGGTCGTGGTTTTTGATTTTACGATCCCAGGTCAGTTGCCCAAAGCCGATATTTTGCTCGGCGATGTAGGGCAGGTCCCCGTAGACGGAGTTTTGCTGATGGCCGTTCAGGGAGAATGAAAGCATCAAGTGCTCGCTGGTAGGCAACTGGTATTTGCCGATAAACTCCCACCTTTGGGTCGTGATCGCTTCTCCATACACTTCGTTGCCCCCTCGGTCGGCCTGGGTCCAGTTCAGTTCACCCCCCCAGCGGTCTTCCCGGTAGTAGCGTCCCGCCAGGGTGAATAATCGATTATTGGCCCGGCTAACATTCCATTTTTGGAACACTGAAACTCGCTCCTGTAGTGTCAGGTCAGTGAAATTGTCGGCATTCTTATCGACTACCTTATCGAAGTTATAGTAATTGACTCCGGTCAATACCGACACCTTTTCGCCCAAATTCAGCCTCAAACCCAGATCTACATTGTATTCCTGCCAGGTGGTGGCCATCACGTCTGCGGTCAGAACGGGGGCCTGACTGGGATCTTTGGTGATGATGTTGATCAATCCACCGATGGCCTCGCTGCCATAGAGCGACGAAGCCGGGCCTTTGACCACCTCCATGCGCTGCACCAGCGAATTGGGAATGCCAGATAGCCCGTAAACCGTAGCCAGACTACTGACGATGGGCATGCCATCGATGAGCACCATGGTGTAGGGCCCCTCCAGTCCGTTGATGTGGATGTCGCCCGTGTTGCAGACCTGACAGTTGAGTTGTGGCCGCACCCCGTTGACATTTTGAAGTGCTTCGTAGATGTTGGGGGTTGGGTTTTTCTGAAAAAACGCCGGAGAGTATACCTCAACCGGTACGGGACTTTCCAGGCGTTGGACCTCCTTGAGGGTGCCGGTAATGACCACTTCGTCGAGTGCCCCATCGGCTTCCACCAGCGAAAAATTCAGTTCGATGTCCTTGCCTGCTTCCACCTCCACTCGCTTCTGATACGGCTCAAATCCAAGGTAGGATGCAACAAGCCTGTATTCGCCAGCCTCAATTCCTGTCAGATGAAAGTCTCCCTTTTCATCGGCTGTTACCCCGCGTTGCTGGTTGGTCAATACGATATTAGCGTAGGCAAGACTCTCTCCATCAAGGCTTTGCACCTTGCCTCTGATAGAAGCCGTTTGGCCAATAAGCATTGAGATCGAAGCCAAAAGGAGGATGAAAAAGAGAGGTATTTGGTTTGCCATACTATCTCATTGGTTCTTTAGGGTACGGCAAAAATATAAATTTAGTTTAGTCTAAAAAAATAATTAGCCAATATTAATTATTGGGTTTTGGCATAAGCAGAACAGCCCCCAGACTTTTTCTATGGGAGCATAGCGGTCTGACAGTCCCAGAAAACAGGGGACGGCCCGACTTTTTTTATCTAAGTATCATCAATGAAAAGGCCGATACAGCCCCTCGTCCGCTCTGGCCAGGAGTTCGCGGTCGCCGGAGGTGTCGCCATAGGCGTAGAGAAATTCGATGGTTTCCGGCGGGATGAGTGCTTCCAGTCGGCGCACTTTTTCAGGGCCATAATTATTGGTGCCCTGGAGGCGTCCGGTGAACTTTCCGTCAATCACTTCGGGCAGAGTCGCCACCAAATCCAGTCCATACTTATGGGCAAAGGCTTTGGTCCAAAGGGTCAACGAAGCCGTAACCAGCACACAGCGGTGGCCTTGCTCCTGATGCCAGCGAAGCTTCTCCAGAGCCTTGGGACGTATGCGAGAGGGGAGGACTGTATCAGCCAGGATCTGGGCCTTTTGTTCCAGCTCTTCTACCGTTTTTCCGCCGAGAAACTGTGTGAGCAGGAATTCCTTGGCCTGCCGACGAGGAACTCTACCGAGTTGATAGCCAACCAGGTAGGGGAGGACACTTCTGCCAATGCGGAACATCTCCCTACGAGAGTAAAAAAGCCTCAGGTAGGGCGTCATGCTATCCGCTCGGATAAAAGTGCCATCAAAATCAAAAGCTGCGACCGTCTGTTTGGTACTGTCCATCGGGGTGGGAAGTCTAAATCAGGATTTGGGTATGGGAGGATGTGCAAGGATAAAGTCCACGATTTCCTGGGGTTCGTCGCTCAGGAACAGCATATCAAAATAAGGTTTTTCCCAGGCCAATTGTTTGAGAAGGGGGAAAAGCGAGGTTTTGATCTCATAGCGTTCTCGACTCAGGAATGCCATAGGGCTATAGTAGCCATAGGTGGCATAGTGGTTTTGCGCGGCTTCCTGGAAGATCTCCTGTGTAGTGCCGGCACTTCCCGGTGCGTACACCACCCCAAAAAGCGAAATGGCCAGCAGGTTGTCTTCCCGAATGCTGTTCGAAAAATATTTGGCGATGTGGGAAGCAAAGAGGTTACTCGGTTCATGGCCATAAAACCAGGTCGGGATAGCCAGATTTTCATGGCCTTTTGGATACCTGGACAACACCTCGTGCGATTTGGCAATGTAGTCAGCATCCGTATAGTGTGCAGCTTCCGCAAGGATCTCGATGGCCTTTTCCAGTTCAGCCTCTTCGAAATTGGCAAAATAAGCTCCCAAATTTGCGGCCTCCATGATGCCGGGGCCGCCACCGGAAACGACGAGATAGCCCTGAGCCGCCAGACTCCGTGCTGCTATTGCCGTTTTTCGATAAAACTCATCGCTTCGAAGCGCTCCGTGGCCTCCCATAAATCCCACGCACTTTCGCTCGGTCATGCCATTGTCCTGGAAGCCGACCAGTTTGCGGAGGGCCTCATCGATGCTGTGGTCGTGGATGCGTTGGTTGAGGGCTTCTGTTATGCCGGGATTGAAACGAGACCTGGAAAAGTGCTCGTAAATCTGAAGGTCAGTGCTTTGATCGTTGTTGGGATCATACCCTTCCATCAGTTCCTGCCAGGTGTAGAGTGATCTGCGAAATGGATGGTAAGGATGGCCATTTACCCGAGGATAGATCGTTGCTCCCTGGTTGCGCAAAAGGGTTTCCAACCGGGGGGAAAGCTCACAGCCCAGCAGGGTGGTATCCTGCATTTTGAGTTCTTCCCAGGGAACCTGAACGCGGGTCAGGTCCAGATCCTGTAGCGTACAGCGACGCAGAGAACGGTGGGCATAAATATGATCCAGCAGTTGTTCGAGGGACTGGATGATAACCTCGTTGCGCTCGTTCAGTTTCATATTGCGAATAACCGTATTTCAGGGCATAGAATAAAGCCCCATTGATGCAATTGAAGTGGCTTTCATTTGTGCGTCTTTATCCTAATTTGTGTATTTGCCTTTGGAAATCCATCAACCTATGAGTCAAAAACGAATTGTCAATATCGGGCTGGTCCAGATGTCCTGTGCCAGCGATCCCGAAGCCAACCGGCAGAAAGCCATTGAGCGCATCCGCGTCGCCGCAGAGCATGGCGCACAGATCGTGTGCCTGCAAGAACTCTTTACTTCGCTTTACTTCTGCGATATTGAGAGCTACGACAACTTTGGGCTGGCAGAGTCCATTCCCGATGGTCCCAGCGTGCAGCAATTGGCACCACTGGCTCAGGAACTTGGCGTGGTCATCATTGCGTCCCTCTTCGAAAAGCGAACCTCTGGGGTGTACCACAACACCGTCGCCGTCATCGATGCAGACGGTACCTATTTGGGCAAATACCGCAAGCAGCATATCCCCGATGACCCCGGCTATTACGAGAAATTCTACTTCACCCCCGGCGATCAGGGGTACAAAGTATTCCAGACCCGCTTTGCCAAAATCGGTGTCCTCATCTGCTGGGATCAGTGGTACCCCGAAGCTGCCCGCATCACTGCTCTCAAGGGTGCCGAAATCCTGTTTTACCCCACCGCGATCGGTTGGCACAAGGACCAGGACGAAGCCACCAACGACGAGCAGTTCCAGGCATGGCGCACCATACAGCGCAGCCACGCCGTTGCCAATGGCGTACCTGTCGTATCTGTCAACCGTGTCGGCAACGAAGGCGAAATGAAATTCTGGGGCGGATCATTTGTCGCCAATCCATTCGGACGTTTGCTCTACGAAGCCTCCCACGAAAAGGAGGAAGTTCATATTCAGCCTGTTGATCTGGAGGCCTCCGATTACTACCGCACCCACTGGCCATTTCTCCGCGATCGCCGCATCGACACCTACGAGCCGCTGACCAAGCGATTTCTGGATGAATAAAAGGTAGGAGATCCCCGCAGTTGCTCCCTGTTCATTTGGAGCACCTGCGGGGCTCCTCTACACAAGATTGTCAACCCCACAGATTATTTGCGATTTTGACGGAATATCGGAATATTTAGATGGTAGTAGGTGGGCTATTGAGCATAACCATAGATCTGTTTAACGTCTCGCTACTCCCACCTGGAATTACGAATCACGAATTATAAATCACGAATTCTCAGACTACTACTCATGACCCATTCTCAAACCAAATTCCCCTGGGCCTGGAGCATCCTCCTCGCCCTTTTGGTGGCCTGTAGCCCCGCTGCCAAAGAAACAGAAACCGAGTCCTCCGAGGAGGAAACCATGATGAAAGACGACGGTCAGAGCAGCGACATGGAAGCTGGCTTCGTGTCTCTTTTCAACGGTGAAAACCTGGACGGATGGGTAGGCAATACCACCTCCTACAGCGTGGACAACGGCACCATCCTGGTCGATCCGGGGGAGGAGCCACGTGGAGGAAACCTCTACACCGAGCAGGAATACAGCGACTTCGTTCTGCGCTTTGAGTTTCAGCTCACCCCCGGTGCCAACAACGGCCTGGGCTACCACGCCCCGCTGGAAGGCGATGCCGCCTATGTCGGCAAGGAACTACAGGTGCTGGACAACACCGCCGAAAAGTACGCCGAACTGGAACCCTGGCAGTACCACGGTTCGCTCTATGGCGTGATCCCCGCGAAGAGGGGATTTCTCAAGCCCGTTGGGGAGTGGAATGAAGAAGAAGTCACCGTGCGTGGCACTACCGTAAAAGTCGTGCTCAATGGCGAGACCATCCTTGACGGCGACTATCAGGACGCACTGGAGAACGGCACCATCGATGGCAAGGACCACCCTGGTTTAGCTCGTACCTCTGGCCACATCGGGTTCCTCGGCCATGGCGATGTCCTCCGCTACCGCAACATTCGGATCAGGGACCTGGCGGGAAGTTAAGGGAGTTCGAGGTTCATGGTTCGTAGTTTTTTGCTGCGCTTAAAGCTACGCGCGAAGACTATGAGCCAACTAGCCACTCCTCTTCAACTACGAACACCGAACTTTTAACTTCGAACTAAAACATGCAACAACGTAGAGACTTTCTCAAAAAAATGGCCTTTGCGGGGGCCTCACTGGCGGTGGGCGGTAGTGCCGCTGCCGCTCCGCAGACACTTCAGATCATGAAGCGCAGCCAACACCTGTTTGACGGTGAAACCATCCGACTGGCGCTGATCGGTGCAGGTGGCATGGGCACTGAGGACACCAACACCTGCCTGCGCCACGAAGGGGTAGAACTGGTTGCCGTTTGCGATCTATACAAGGGCCGTCTGGAAGCCGCCAAAGAGCGCTGGGGCGATCACCTCTTTCTGACGCAGGATTACAAAGAGGTGCTGAAGAGAAAGGATGTGGATGCCGTGATCATCGGCACACCAGACCATTGGCACAAGCAAATCTCCATCGACGCGCTCAACGCAGGCAAGCACGTGTACTGCGAAAAACCCATGGTACACTCCGTGGAGGAAGGCAAAGAGGTGATCGATGCCTGGCGCAAGTCGGGCAAGGTATTCACCGTCGGTGCGCAGGGAACCTCGTCTTTGGGCAATGAAAAGGCCAAGGAACTGCTGGCTGAAGGCGTCATCGGCGACCTGAACTTTGCTGAAGGCTTTTGGGCGCGGCATTCTCCCATCGGGGCCTGGCAGTATCCCATTCCGGCGGATGCCTCGCCCGAAACCGTTGCATGGAGCCGCTACATCGCCAATACCACCCAGCGACCCTTCGACAAAACCCGCTTCTTCCGCTGGCGCAATTACCGCGACTATGGCACTGGCATGTCGGGGGACCTCTTCGTGCATTTGTTCTCCAGTCTGCATTTCATCACCAACTCCAAGGGACCCAATCAGATCGGGGCCATGGGCGGACTGCGCTACTGGGAAGATGGCCGTGAGGTACCCGACGTGATGATCGGCATGTTCAATTACCCTGAAGTGGAAGAACATCCTGGCTTCAACCTGTCGCTGCGTTGCAACTTCGTGGATGGAACAAGTGGCACGACCTACCTCCGTTTGGTAGGCAGCAAAGGCTCTATGGACGTACAGTGGCGAAAGGTCATCGTCAAGCGCAATGATGCCGAGGCGGGAGATGCTTTTGCCCAGGCCAAAGCACGCGAGGCAGGGGAAGAAATCTCTGACCGCAAGAAAATGCTGCCGCCACGGGAGATGGTATTCGAAGTGGAAGATGGCTACAATGGTGCCCATTACGATCACCACGGCTACTGGCTCAAGGCCATTCGGGAAGGCGGAACGGTCATGCAGGATCCGGTATTCGGCTTTCGGGCGGCCGCTCCTGCACTACTTTGCAACGACAGCTACTACGAAAACCGCCTCATCAGCTGGGATCCGGTGAAGATGGAGAAGGTGTGAGTTGGTTCAAAGTTCGAGGTTGAAAGTTCAAAGTTACTGACTACTCCCGAGCCGAGTACTGGAAAACCATCTTTAGTGCCGCTCGTGAGCATCTCTGAAGCGATACGCAACGTCATAGCGTCTCTGGCCAGGAGCACTCGAAAACGGAGTGGTCGGAAAAGTTAAAGCTGTTCTCCCCCTCGCGAGGGGGCCGGGGGAAGGACTCAATCCCGATTTTTGGCCGTTGCCCCACACTCAAAAAATCAACAAATCCAAAATGAGACTACTACTACACCTATTCGGTATAGGGATACTGATCCCAGCCCTGCTTGTTGCCTGCCAGACAAAGACAGAGGAAGTGGAAGAGACGCGGGAAGTAGAGGTGATAAAAGAGGTCGAAGAACAGGAAATTCCCGATTTGTACTTCAACCACGTGGCGCTTTCAGTGGCGGATCCAGCGGCTTCAGTGGAATTTTACCACTCGGTGCTGGGACTGGAGGAAATCACCAATCGCACCGAAAAGGAAGGCATTCGCTGGATGTCTTTGGGCGAAGACAAAGAGATTCACCTTATCTCAACCATTGAGGGGGAAGTCGTGATGAACAAAGCCGTGCATTTTGCGGTAACGACCCGGGAATTTGATGCGATGGTCGATCGACTGAAGGCAATGGAAATTCCTTACTCCGATTGGCCGGGTGAAATGAATACGGTCAGCCTCCGCGCCGACGGCATCCGTCAGGTGTATATTCAGGACCCTGATGGGTACTGGGTCGAGGTGAATAGCGCTGAATAGGGAGGCAAGTTTGGAGTTTGAGGTTGGGATGAGTTGCTTTGAGGCATGCTCCTGCGAAACCTATTGGCACTTGTTTGGGCTCACCTAAAGGTGGGCCTGAGGGTGTATGGTGCTAATCGCATGGCTACCCATCGACTGATTGCGGAGTTGGAAGAGCTGAGTGGCGTAAAAGGGGCTATTTCAAAAGCAGACCGACGCAGGTTGCACCTCTACACGGCGATAGGCCGTTTGGTGACGGATGCCATGGCGACCCTGCTGGGCCATCGGTTGAAAGCAGCGCAAAAGCAGCATACCCTGTACCTATCGGCTCTTTCTCCCTGGATCGACGACCTGGCCGATGAAGAGGGCTGGAGCAGTGAGCAGATCCGGGATTGGCTCAATTTCCGCATGGAGCGAACATCCCCGCAGGCTGCGGCCATATTTTCCCAGCATTTAACCCAGAGGCTGGCAAATGGAATGGGAGAGCATTTTCCCCGCCTGGAATCCTATGCAGCCAAACTGCTCGATGCCCAGGAAACCAGTCAGCGGCAACTGGGACCAGAACAGCTTTCAGAGGCAACCCTACGTGACCTGACCTTCCAGAAAGGGGCCACATCGCTTTGGGTATATCGCAGCATCATTCCACTTCCCATTTCTCCTGAAGAAGAATACGCCATCGGGCAACTGGGTTACCTGATTCAACTCACCAACGACCTCTTTGATGTCTATAAAGACCGTGAGAAGGGGCAGCAGACCCTGTTTACCCATGGATGTGATCTGGCGCTGCGGCGAGAGGAGTACCTGGCCCTTTATCACGATTTAAGGGAAAAGTTTCACGGCATCGCTGTGAGTAAGCGCCGCTTCCGGAGCTTTTCAGCGGAGATGACTCCGATTGTCTCCCGTGCGCTGGTCTGCTTTGATCAGTTGCAGGCATTGCAGGGCGAGGCTTCCACTTTCTCAGGCCTGGAAAAATATAGCCGCCAGCAACTGGTCTGTGATATGGAGAAGGTGGGGAATATCTGGGCTTCGCTGCGGTATGGGGTGAGTCTGATGGAAGAATTCTATTAATCCAGCCCCGCCGCTGGGAAAGATTCGCGCCATAGCAACTCGCCTGTACAGGCATCGAAATACCAGAATACGTTAGCTTCGCCGAACATTTCTATCACTGCCTCTGAATAGGCCAGATAAACAAAGCGTGGCTCCCAAGGATGCTTTGGGGCAGAAGTCACCGATGAAATTTCTTCCGGGGGGAATGACTCCCTGCTATCCATTGGATGTGCAGCCTGAAAGGTGAGGTGTAGCAAGGGCTCTTCCTGATCTGCTGCATGGGAAAATTGTACACCTGGATGTTGGGATTTCAGGCGCTGGCGCATTTCGGCAGGAGAAAGCCACCACAACCGATCCGGTTTCACCTTTTGGCCGCTCAACTGCTGATAGGGCGAAGTGAAATAGGGCTTTCTCGTAAGGACAACCGTAACTTTCAGCGGTGAAATTTCATCATCGAATTCGGAAAATCGGTAGGTGAAAATGGCCATGTGACAGGTACTGTCTGCGGTGAGGGAGCAACTGGTATCTGGAACAGCGGTCGAGCAATAGCTATGGGCACAGGTCAGTTCGAGGCTTTTGTCTGCCCAGCCATAAGGGAAAGTCGCGTCTATCAGGCTGTCGGCCTTGCGCTTCAGTTCAGCGTGGAGGGAGGCAATTCGCGTGGCGGTCCTCCGCTCGATGCGGGCAACTTCATAAGGAGTGGGGGAGAAGGTTGGTTGCTCGGTCTGATTGAGAAAGTTCGTCAGGTCCCTTCTGCCATCGGGCAGCGTGTCTGTATTTATCGAAAAGCGATTTATGGGCTTCCCAAAGGTCAGATCCAACTCCAGTGGCCCAGGCCGAAAGGTCAATCGGCCAAAATCCTCATCCTGCAAGGCATGCAGGGTGAGTTGCATGGTATCTGTCTGATGATGTGCCTTTCGGATGATGGTGATGCGACACCAATCCTGATGGCCACCGGGTACCACAAAGTACTTCACCCGGAAATACCCTGGGCTGGACATTTGTAGTGCGTGAGGACTACGGATAAAATAATCGCTTTTGCCCGCCTCGATACGAAGGTGATCCCTGCGCTCCCGAAACCTGACCTGAGGCGCATCCTCCTCACTGTCAAATTGATAGGCACTGTCCGTTAAGACGAATGTAAATGCATAGCTGGTCCCGTATTGGGCCAGAACCGGAGCCGTGAATCCGCAGAATAGCAAGAGGAACAGTAAGCGCATGGTTTCCTTTTACAGAAGGAGTGGAATTCGGATAGAAATCCACATGGAGCACTTAGTTCTACTTTGTCAAGTTAAGAAAAAGGCTTAAGCTCGGGATGTATGTAAAAGAAG
>CAYFIR010000093.1:0-27745 GCA_964343195.1 uncultured Bacteroidia bacterium
CCGCTATCGAGTTTCTGCCTAAAATCAGTTGAGTAAAACCCGAAACTCACGTTAGGGTAAGTAAGAGCCCAAAAATAACTATATCTTAGAGGTATGAAGGAAATGGAGGTATGAAGGCCTTAAGCAGCGCTTTGCCTCCATTTCCTCATATACTTTATACCTATATAACTCTGTCCAACTACTTATTCGGTATCAGTTGTAACTCTTGAGTAGAGGCTGTCGAATCTCCCTCATACCTCGGTTGTAGGACAGTTTTTACATTGACCATTTTAACCCCCTAGTTCCCCCTCAAGGGAGATTTCGCGCGGCGTTTGGATCTTCTTGCCCCGTCCGTTTGCCCCTTGTCGAAGATTCCGGTTCATCGGAAAGGGAGGTGAGGGTGAAAAACGCTTGCTCCGGAGGAATTTAGACCTACACCTCATACCTTCTTTTCCTTCTCTTTCTCTCGGAGCCGCTCCCATTCATGTGAGGTCATGCTAAAGATTTCGAGGTCAACCTCCTGGTCTTTCACCGTTCCGGCATTGCGTTGCAGGCCTTCCCAGTTGAAGCGTAGACGGATAGGCACGGCCTGACTCCGAAAATTATTGGTAGCGCATTTGATCAGCACCTTGAAAACCCTGGCTTCGGAAAATACATAATCCAGACAGCCTACCACGGCACGGGTTACAATTCCTTTCCCCTGGGCTTGAAGTGTCAGCCAATACCCAATAGAGATCTGACGAAGCTTTCGATCCCCTTCGTTGAAATCAAGCAGGCCTACCAGTCGATCATTATGCCAGATCCCATACACCCATCCTCCATCAAACACATCGCGATAGCTCACCCTTTTGACGAAGTCAGCGGCATCTTCGCGGTTGTGGATCAGGTCGATCCAGCTAAGCCAGCCTTCGAGGTGAGATCGGTTGATCTCAATCATGGCATAGATGGGGTCAGCGTCTTCCACCTTTAGTTCGCGCAGCATTACCTCATCGTCCACACGCAGCTCTGGAGCTGGCTTGTAGAAGAGGGGACGTATGGCTCCTTTCAGTAGGTTGGAAGGTTTTCTCATGCGCGATAGGTTCGGGATGAAAGTTGCAAGTAAAGATCAACAATCATTCCATATCGCGATTTATTCCCCATCGGCGTAATTTGCGAGGTAATTGACCACACTATCTGCCTGATTGGTTCCAATCTGGGTCGTAGCCAGTGCCTTCAACTCCGGTTTGGCATTCTCCATGGCCACGGCCTGTCCTGCCAGTTGGAACATGCTGACGTCATTAAGGTTGTCTCCAAATACCGTCAATTGATCAGAAGTAAGGCCCAGTTCCTTCAGGATTATCCTGATGGCGCCTCCTTTGGTAGCGGATTCGTCATGAACGGATAGCCAGAACCACTCCGGGGAATACCAGTTTTCGTAAAAGTAGATGTGGAGCAACTCCCCAAAGCGGGCTCGCAGCTGTTTTTCCAGTTCCTTGAGCGGGGCTTCCCGTTCCAGCACATTGAAGCAGATTACTTTTTCATGCATGACAGAAGATAAGTCATCGACGACCATCAGGCGTTCATCTCCTTCTGTCACTCGATCCTGCTGGTACCATCTCATGGCCTCATTGGTGATGCGGTCCATGTATAAGTGGTCCTTCCCTTCGTGGTAGGTCGAAATAAAGGGGTGAAACCCTGCATCACGGATCAGCTCCAGGATGTCCAGATCCCTGGGTTTGTTGACCCCGTTTACCGCATGGTGCTTTCCCGTATTAAAATCCGATAGATAAGCCCCATTTGAACAGACCACTGGCAGGGTGATGGGAAGATCCTTCAGGATCTGTTTTACAGACACGATGCTACGAGCGGTCGCAATCGTGAAGGGAAAACCATCCTCAAGAAGGTTGGTCAGCGTTTCGCGGGCATGAGGAGACAAAGTCGCATCGTCCTGTAGGAGAGTCCCATCGAGGTCGGATACGAAAAGTCCTTTGGGAGGAGTGTGCATGGAATTGGATTCGGTATTTTGGCTGCAAAAGGTACGAAAAAGACGCAGTATGAGCAGGGGAATTCGCCTCGTTTTTATCAGGTTGGATTTAGGATATATGGCTTGCGGCTCTGGCCAAATCGTCATGGGTCTTTGTGACTGTTGGCAAATGCCAGGTTCATTCGGTGGTTCCGGTCATGTTTGTGGTAGATCCATGAGCCCTTTGTTGCCAAAGGTTAACTGAGCAAGTACGGAAATAGTGGAGCATGCAGCATTTGGTTGCCGTGGTACGTTGTGGAAGAAAACACTCTGATGAACATCAAACTCACCTTCCTGACCTGCTGCCTGTCACTCCTGGCGTTGACCAGTTGCAACTTATTTAAGGATGCTCCTGAACCCGATTTTCGTGATCAGTATGTCGGTAACTATGAGGTTCAGCGCGAATATTACCAGGGCGAAGTAGGTGGGGACACCACCATCAAACGAATTGAGACCATAGTGATGGAAGTGCACTACTCTGAATCGGACTCCATGCTCGTATATCCTGGCTATGACCACATGCCTACGATCTGGTTTGATGATCGATATCAGTTTGCCATCAGAAGGGGGGGGGATTTCTTTCAAATGTTTTCCTCTGGCGTACCCCTTACCTTGTTGAAAGGGGGATTCATTGGGGAGGATTCAGTATTCATACATGGCCATTATGAGATGGAAGACTACTTTACCACAGAAATAGTCGCTGGAAAGCGGGTGGAATAGGCGGTTCCCTGTTTGGAGATTTGAACCCTTGGCTTTTTCTCCGGTCATTTACTCTAGCAACAGCTTTTTGAACCTTAAAAAGATCCTGCTATGAGAAAATGGTGGCCGATGTCTATTGTGTTGTTACTGAGCCTGATTGTCCTCCCTAAGGATGGCTGGGCCAAGAAGCGCTATATCGTTGACGGGTACCAGGTTGAGCTGAACCTCCGTACGGATGGCTCTGTACAAGTGCGGGAAAAAATTAGCTTCCTTTTCCAGGAAGGCGAATTCAGCTATGCCTACCGCAAAATCAAAGGCTCTTCGATTGATTCCATTTCGGATATGCGCATTACCAGCGAGGACGCGGCTGTCCTGAGCGTAGAACGAAAGGGGGGCTCCAGTTTTCGCTGGAACTTTGAACCGCGAGAGGAACCCGCCACTTTTCTCCTGGAGTACGTCGCCCACGGCGTTCTCATTTCCGAAGGGCCCAACAACGAACTCAACTGGTGGGCGGTAGGCCAGGAATGGGACGTACCTGTTACCAATGTGTCCGTTACCGTAACCTTGCCCTACACAGATCTGACGCAGGATTCCCTGATGCTAAAGTCTGACCCGGATCAGATTTCATTTGCCGGGGCAAATCCTGAGATTTCCTTTTCCCAGTCTCGGGTCGCCCCGGAGAAGGGATACCGGATCGGGATTGCCTTTCCCGAGCGGCTGAAAGTCATCGAGGATCACACCCTGCGCAATACCATATTGTGGGCCCTTGGCCTCGGTTTCCTTGGGCTGATTGGAGCTATTTTCGGTTGGGAACGCCCCCCCAAGGTGGAGGTAAAGCCCCGCAGCACGGATCAGCAGCCAGAACTCTCCCTTGGCCAGGCGGGCCATCTGTACCACGTTGAAGACATGGGACGTTCCCGGCTTTTCAACGGAATGATCTTTTCGCTGGCCCAGCGGGGGCATCTGAAACTACGCACAGAGGAAGCCGAAAAGTGGTACCTGGAAGATCAGGCATTTGCCGAAGAGATCGACCTGGACGGCGACCTGACAGAGCAGGAGTATCGACTACTCCGAGAGTTGAAGAAGCAGCCGAATTTGAAAAAGTTTGGGGAAAAGGCCCATAAGTTCCGCTCCGAGGAACTGAAGGAACTGCGTCAGGAACTGGTCAAGGCAGGCTCCTATCGTTCGCTCAGGGAGAAAATGCAGACCTGGTTGCCCACCGGTGGCATACTAATAGTTGCAGGGCTGGTCAGCCTATGGCTGATCCCACAGCCCTGGACCGGACCTTTGGCAGGCCTACAGATCGGAGTGGGACTGGCTGGCCTGATCGTAGGATCACAGCGATATGTGCTCACCGAGAAGGGAACCCGGCAGCGGTCGGAGGTTAAATCCTATGCCACCAACCTTCGCCGAGAAATCGACGGACTGCGCAATACCGGGCAGAGCGGCGAGGCGGTTCGAAAGCTGCTAAAGCACCTGCCCTGGCTATCCCTGGACGAAAAAGTCAATGAGCAATGGCTCAAAAAGCTCCAGAAAACCCTGAAAGACTCCGACGAACAGATTGTACTCCCCGACTGGCTGGTCGATCCAACAGGTGAACTGACCATCAACGACGCATTTGCAGCCTTTACGCCCATGATGATCGTCTTTACCCAGAGCAGTGCCGCCGCCGGAGCGGCTGGAGCCGGTGCTGCTGGAGGTGGCGCAGGCGGCGGCGGCGGTGCCGGTTGATCTAAAGTCTATTATGGGGAATACGGCAGGATATTGAAACCCCCTGGAAGCCAGAAAAGTACCCAATTACGAATTACGAATTACGAATTACGAATTACGAATTACGAATTACGAATTACGAATTATCGATCACGTTGAGCGAAGCGAAATCCCGCGAAGCGGGAAATCACGAATCACTCCCCCACAGCCGTCCACTGAAAGCAGGCCCCACCCTGGTGGTCGGGCCTTGCCCCTCGGGCATCAGCAGAACACAGGCTATTGGCTCCCGGATCGACGAATAGGTAGCGGTGGTTGTAGAGCGACATCAGCATGATGTCCCCGTTGAGCATATCCTGCCACTGAAAGGTAGAGGCATCGCCCTGATCTTCGGGCTCGATGCGGACCTCGGCCAGTCCCGCGTGGCCTTTGATCGATACAAATCCTCCGTTGGCGACCGATTGCAAGGCAATGCGCCCATTGCCTCGATCAATCACACGAAACTTGGCGGCATCTCCTTCTGCCATGGGGCTATTGGGATCCACAGGGCGGAGGTAGTTGCGCCAGTTCGCCAGTACGGTGTTGTCCGCCAGGCTTTTCAGCGTTATGACCTGTCCGTTGGGAATGGTCCGGTTGAGGGCCTCACAACGCGATTCATCCACGTCGAAATAATTGAAATCCGCATAGCCGCCTTCCTTCCCACGGGTGTTGTAATTGAACAGCGCATAGCGCACTCCCTGGAAGGTGCGTAGCTGGTACGGCAGGAGAATGCTTCCTCCCATTTCGTGAAAGTCTTCGCCGTCCAGGCTGTAGCCGAGTTTGCCCCGGTCCTTGGTGAAGTCACAGTAGGCCTTGAACCAGATTTTGTCCTGATCCAGCGAAAGGGTCAGCCGCTCCTGCTCCTGCTGATCGTAATAGCGGATTTCGAGGCCATCCTTGGTTTTGGCGACTCCGATCCAGGCATAAGGCAAGTTGAGCAGTGCCAGCCCTGCGATGTCGCCTCGTTTCAAGCCTGAAAGATCAAGTTCTGTCGTGGCAAATGACTCTGGGCCGATTCCTCGTTGGGTAAGGGTGTTACGCGCGTTCCAAAAGCTGTCTGCTGGCAAAGAATGCAGGCGGAGGTAGCCGGGCCGCTCGTTCAGTGACCATTTGTCCTCTACGGGCACGTGGTTCCACTGCCAGGCATTCTTCAATTCGGGCCCGCTGAAATCGTCGTCCCGTTCGAAAGGAGCTGATGGCTCAGAGCTGTAGCCGGTGTTGGGCTTGACCCAGGTGCGGGGATTGCGGGTGAGGTTACCCGGTAGCCCAAAGTAAGGCCAGCCATCCTGCCAGGTTACTGGTGAAAGACCGGTTACGCGCCCGACAGAATTGTAATCCAGCATGGACCAACCCCACCATTCGCCCGTCTGGGTCTGGACGATGCCCCCCTGGTGCATGGGGATGCAGCCAACGTAGTTTTCGTCGTAGTGAATGATGTCGTAGGGCGGGCCGCTGCGGGTGTTGAAGATGCGCATGCGTTGCCCGACGCCGAAGCTTTCCTCTGCGCTGATGACCTGCACTTCGTAGGGGCCATAGGGATCATCGGCCCGTAGGCATACCTGGTAGCAGAGCGGGTCGTAGTTGGTATTGGTGATGTAGTATTTGCCGTCGATCTTGTAAATGTGGCTGCCCTCTCCGGCTCCACTTCCCGCCTCGATGATGACACGCTCCGTACCGGGCACCACATCCATCAGGTCCTGAGTCAGTTGCACCATGCGCACCTCTCGGTAGCCCCAGACGGAGTAGATCTTCCCGTCGTCGTCGAAAAGGATGGTGAGGTCATGCAACTTGGCGTTCATCGTCTTGTGCTGCCAGGTGCCACGTGGATCGGTGGTATAGTAAATCTGCGTACCGTAGCCGTTGACATTCGAGAAAATGTAGAAGGTGTCGTTGTGAAAGCGGATACAAGGTGCCCAGATGCCCTGGCCGTAGAAGTCCTTTCCGTCCTCCATTCGCAGCTCTGGCCCCATATCAAGGCGCGGCGCGGCATAGCTGATCAGTTCCCAGTTGACCATGTCTTTGGAATGCAGCACGGGAAGGCCCGGCATGGTGTGCATGGTCGTGCCGGTCAGGTAGTAGTCATCTCCGACGCGGATCATGTCCGGATCCGAAAATTCCTCATAAAACAGCGGATTGGTAAAGGTGCCGTTCCCATTGTCGGCGACCCAGGTCTGTCCGTCACAGGCTTCCTGAGCGACAGAGTGGATAATGGGCATGAGGCTCAAAAATAGCAGGAGACAGATCTTGATTTTGAGATGTGATTGTTGGCGCATAGGATCTTTGATTCAATGTAGAAGAAACCCTGAAAAGATAGGAAAGTGCCATGAAACCGAATGAATATTCTCGGGACATCGGGCGAATCTGAATAAAGAATGTCGATTCAGGCGAGGTGCTCGAAAGGATTAATGGGGTAATTATCGTATCCAACCTACTGGAATACTACCAAGTCTAATTCGCTATGATTTCCTCTAGATTTTGTTTTGTCCTGGGAGCCATGCTCCTGCTTCATGGTTCATTTGCCCAAACGACCTACGAGGCGGAAGATGCCTACTTCTACCACGGGATAGTGGAGGATGAGCACGCGGGGTTTTCCGGGACAGGCTATGTCAATGGCGACAATGAAGTCGGCAGCTTCATCGAATGGGTAGTCAGCATGGCCGACGCCGGCACGCAGACCGTCACCATCACCTATGCCAACGGCACCACCCAGGACCGGATGATGGAGATCTCGCTGAATGGACAGGTCATTGACGCAGATCTTTCCTTCACCGGAACCGGTGCTTTCACGACCTATGGCACCCAAACCATCGACCTGCCCCTGGTGGCAGGCAAAAACCTGGTGCGCGCCACTGCCGTTACGGCCAACGGCGGCCCGAACATCGACAACATGATCGTGCCAGGAACGGCAGGACCGGACTTTTACAAGCTGACCACCAGTGTGCTGGGGGAGGGGAGTGTGAGCAGCAGCGAAAGCGACAGCATTTTCGAAGCTGGAACTGAGGTTACCCTGACGGCACAACCTGATGCAGGCTATGCTTTTGCCCGCTGGACCGGAGCTAAGGCCAGCAGTGATGCCAGCCTCACCGTCAACATGGACTCTGCCATTTCGCTCAATGCGATCTTCCTGCGCGATGGGCTGGATGTCGAGCCCAACCAGCAAATCGGCTGGGTCACGGTGGATGGCTGTATCACCGGAGGTACAGGTGGGACGGTGGTAACCGTTGACAATCAGTCAGATCTGGAAAATTACCTCAACCGATCTGATGCCTACATCATCCAGGTGCAAGGGACCATACAGGTAACGCCCTTTGGGAAGGAAATGAGCGTCGGGTCCAATACTACGCTCATCGGGCTGGGCACAGATGCGACTATTCGAGGGGGCGGCTTGAGTGTGCAGGGAGTGAGCAATGTGGTGATCCGCAACCTGACTTTGACCGATGCTTTTGTGGACTTCGACGGCAAAACCACCGACAACGATGCCATCGAGATCAACAATTCCAGCTATGTGTGGGTGGACCACTGCGACTTCTCTTACTTCGACGACGGGCTGATCGACATCAAGACAGGCGCAGACTTCGTGACGGTCAGCTGGTGCCGATTCCATAACCACAACAAGGTCATGCTCATCGGCGCGGGTGACGATGTGCCCGAAGATGTCGGTCATCTGAACGTAACCGTTCACCACAACTGGTTTGATGGCCAGGGCGGCATCGGCCTGCATCAGCGTGTACCCCGCGTACGCTACGGCAAGGTTCACGTTTACAACAATTTCTACGACTACGTCCAAATCCGGGGGCCATTGGCGGGCTATGATGCAGACCTGCGTCTGGAAAACAACTACTTCAAGGACACCAACGATCCACACCCCGTTCAGGGCGGCGCTGGTGGTGGCGATAACAAACTGGCCGCCGATGGCAACATCTACGACAATTCTGGTAGCCGTCGCGATGAGCGTTCAGCCTCGCAGGTGTTCGTTCCCGACAGCTTCTACACCTATTCCCTGCACGACGCAGACGACGTTCCTACGGTCGTAACCATTTTCGCAGGTATTTTGGATGACCCCAACATCGACTGGGCGGATATCACCTGTGAGGCGAGCAGCACCAGTATCCGTGACAAGGCTCAGGCAGCCTTTAGCCTGCAAACCATCCCCAATCCCTTTGGCGAGCAGGTCACCATCCGCTACGAGTTGCCCGAAAGCGCTGATGTCCAACTCACCCTGCTGGACCTGACGGGACGGAAGATCATGACCCTGGTGGATGGGATGAGGGCCGTTGGTGGGCATGAGGTCGCGGTGAAGGGAGCAGAATTGGCACCGGGAATTTATGTGTGCCAGCTAACGGTATCGGGCCAGGTTGAGACCCTTCTTATGGTGAAAGGAGAGTAATCATTCTTGTCTGAACCGGCAAAAAAATAAAGGGCATGCAAAGGGTAACTTTCCTTTGCATGCCCCTATTTCAAATCTGGCGCTTCTATTCCTTCCGCAGCAAAAGGGTCTGTGCTGACTCTTCTGACACGACCTTCAGGCTATAAATTCCTTCGGCTAGTTGTGCCGGCAGCGGTAGGCGGATTTCGTCTCCACCTGATAGTTGGAGGTCTGCCTGCGCCCATACCAGACGCCCGAACGCATCATAAAGTGCAAGGTCGAGGGTGGTGGATTTTACATTTGTCCATCGGATGGATAGCTGGTCGAAAAATGGATTGGGAAATACTTCGACGCCCAGTTGGGAGGCCATTGCATCCAGGCCGGTGGTGGCATTGATTTGAACCCAAATGCTAACGGAGTCAGAAATGCACTCCGTGCCATTGAACCCATAAACGAGGATGCTACCAGTACCGACCGTCTCCCAAAGGATTTCGAGCGAATCACTGGCACTTCCGCAATTGAGGCAGGTGCCATTGACTACTTCGACGATGAGGCTGTCCCCCCAACTGCTACCCCATGCGTAGTGGTAGGAGCTGCCCACCCAAACGGTATCAGGGCCTTTGAGCAGATCTGCCGGCACCTCCGGGCGGGGATGAACCTCAATCGTACGGATCTGAGGTGCACTGCAATCGACCAGGCTATCGAGGTTCATGCTGAAGAACAAAGCCGATGGTAGCCCCGCGAAGGTCAGCGTATCTAGGTTTGACTCCAGCCCCGGGGGAATATCGGTGTTGTCATAAACGATTGAACACCAGTGCCCTGCCCCCGGAGATTCATTCAAGGAATCAACCCGCTCGATTGCCATGTAGTAAAGCGAATCCTGTTCGATCCAGGTGCTAACTGGAGTTACTTCGAGCATGGTCTTTTCCCAACTTCCAGAAGTAAACCAGTTGGTTTTAGTGTGCATGAGCTGTCCGTTTAGGGGCGTCCCTTTCCAGAGTGTCGTTCTGAATTGACCTGAGTCTCCCACGATGAGATTTGCCGTCATGGAGCCGAGATACCCACTTCGCTCCGCAGTGAAGGTTTGCCAAACCAGGTCTCCCATCCTCATGGTGTAACTGGGCACTGCGCCACTCTCCAGGGGATGGGTGTAGCCTGAAGTGGGAAGGGTGTCGATGATGTTGGGAAGCTGCATTTCCAGGGTATGACTCCCGATGCCAATATGTGCGGGATTGATGCTGTCGGTAGATACCGAATTGAAGAAGAAACTTCCCTCAGGCCAAAGCTGGGTCAGGTCATAGGTCGGATCGCCTTCGCAGAAGGATAGCGGAACCGTTACCTGTGGGGTGTCCACAACCTCCAGGGAATAATGGAGGTAGCCGGCGCATTCGTTGTAATCGATATAGTTCATCTCCAACTCATGAAGCCCTGGCCCGATTTCGCCAGGAGAGACGGAGTCCACGGCTTGTTGGTTGATCAAAAATTCGACCTCTCCCCAGGTGCTGAAGTTTAGGAGGCTATACGAGCTTAGGTCTACAGGTTCATCCAGGAGGCAGAACACCGTATCGGGCGTAAAGTAAGGTGGTCGGGGCTCAACCACCTGGTAGCGAATCGTGATGCTGTCTCCCTCGTAGTGAGGTTGCTGAGAGAGGATTTCGGAGCCGAGGCAGGGAAACTGAGGAAACTGGGCAGGACTATTTTCAGGGATACTGCCCGGCCAGTCAAAGTAACTGTTGTTATGGGAGGTGGTCTGCCACTCCAGCGAATCAGCCGTTTCAAAGACCAGCGTGTAGCTTTGTCCAGCCTGCTGGGTAAAGGCCTGGGTTAACGGTAAACGGTACCACCGCATGTGGTCCGTTGCCATTAGGGTGTCGGTCTGAGCATGCAATACTGAGCCACTTGGACCGACGCCATCGAGCAGTTTCCAACTGATCAATTGCACTGTATCGGTATTTACCCGTAGCCGAATGGCCTCCAGTGGGGCAGTTTCTTCCGCAGTAAAGCTCTGCCACAGGCTATCTGTTGTCTGGCTGTTGTGGTAGTTCCCATAGATGAATCCCATGCGGAGATAGGGAGTAACCGGACCAGTTGGAGGAAGGTAGTAAGTAACTTCATATTCTCCGGCATTCAGGCCGCTGACATCAAGGCTATCGCCCTGTACCCCCACTCCGGAAAACGATCCGCCACCAGGGAATCCATCGAGCTTAAAGCGTTCATTGCTCCCCTCACATACAATTCCGGGCATGCCTTCGACATGGGGAATGAGTTGAATGCTGGCACTGTCCACAGTGGTATAGTAGAAGCGATCTTGAACTGCGAGTTGTTTCATCCGTTCCACCTGGCCGGGAGTGAAGTAGCTAGGCTCACAGTTATAATAGCTCATGATGTTATCCATTTGCGGAGCAAATAAGTCTCCGTTGACATCTGTCAGGACGTTGTCGGTATAGGAGCAGCCATCAAAATCTCCAATAGGGTAGGGATCGGCTGGTGTATCGCAGACCAGATCTCCGCTGTCTTCACAGTTGCTGCCATCTACCAGCTCGTCAGTCAGGCTATTGGTTCCAGCAAAGGTATGTAGCAGCCCAAACGCATGGCCGATCTCATGCATAATAGTCTTCTCGTCCATGCAGTTGAGTGTGATCATGTTTCCTGAGCCGGGCAAAAAGGCTGAGCCACAAGCCGAAATAATGAATGGGGCGAACCGGCAGTAGATGTTGAGATACCGAGGGTCGACTTCTTCATTAATCCAGTCGATGAACATGTTGTCGTTGTACAGTAGGTTGGTGCTATCAACGTAGATGACTTCGCCAGGGAAGAAGAAGTTCATCCCGTGTTCCTGGCTCAGTCTTTCAGTCGATGCATTGAGACCTCTTCGAAGGGCTCCTTCCTGGAAGCTGAACTGGTTGACCCCGTTGTCATCACGGAGAATATAAACACGGATCAAAATCGACTTATTGAGCAGGGTGTCACCGATGATTTTGAATGGGGGGTGTTCCGAATCTGTTAAAACTTCGGGGATAAATCCATTGGTGGTGAAGTAATCAGATGCTGATGTTTGCGCTCTTGAAATGAGTGTGCCAATCAGGATGACACAAAAAAGTAAAATTTTTGGCATTTGGGAGTATGGGTGAATTGTTGTTGAGTTATAGAAATTCTACAATTCCGGACTAGTGCTCCCTACAAAGTATATAGTATTTTGAGGTTCTTGACCTGAACAATTTTTTGTAGATTGGAACTAAAAGCAGGATTCGGTACCAGAGATCTCCCACCACAATCCTACTTTCTATCATGAACATTCTACAACTGCTCCAGGAAGAATTAGCTGAAGAGTTCCGTGTTACGCAGAAGTTCTTCAAGCTATACCCAACTGGAAAAAATGACTATGCTCCACATAAGAAAAGCATGAAACTCATGCACCTCTGTACCCATTTGGCTGATGTATTTGGCTGGTTTGGCATCATGCTCAATACCCGCGAGCTCGATGTGGCCACAGCAGCAACCCCTCCCAAAATGGAAACAGGAGCGGAACTGATGTCCTACATGGAGCAAAAATACCAGGAAAGCATCTCGGCTTTTGAGAAAGCAGATGAGCGCAACCTTCAGGGAAACTGGAAGCTGGCCCACGGGGATCACACGATTTATGAATGGACCAAGTACGGGGCCATGCGTCATAGCCTCAATCAAATCACCCATCACCGAGCTCAGTTGGGCGTATACTACCGTCTGCTGGGGATTGATGTGCTCGCCAGTTATGGGCCGACGGCTGATGACGAGTCCTTTGGGTGAGGGAAGAAGAAGCTATTGGAATAAGTTCGAAGTTTCCCGCCTGTGGGAACACTTTGCTCAACAGAATCGATGATTCGTAGTTGAAAGTGCCGCTGGTCACCATTTTGTACGAATTTCGAATGAGTGATTACCTAATTCCGCATGCACTAAGTGAATGAATTATCCGAAAAGCCTGTCAACCACGTGGCAGGCTTTTCCCTTTCTTCAGCCAGGAATTTCTCCTCACACCAGCATCTGAAACAGCATCGGCTTGTCGTTGACTACTTCGTAGTTGACGCGGTGTTCTTCCATACGGGCGATCAGGGCATCGTAGTCTGCTCGTTTTTCTACCTCGATGCCGACTAGTGCAGGGCCTGTGTCGCGGTTGTTCTTCTTGGTGTATTCGAAGTGTGAGATATCGTCGTTCGGTCCAAGGACCTGGGTCAAAAAGTCGCGCAGTGCACCGGCACGTTGGGGAAACCGGATCAGGAAATAGTGCTTTAGCCCTTCGTAGAGCAGCGAGCGCTCCTTGATGTCCTCCATGCGCATGATGTCGTTGTTGCCACCTGAGATGACACAAACGACGTTTTTGCCCTTTATTTCATCGCGGAACTGATCCAGGGCAGCCAGGGCCAGGGCACCTGCTGGTTCGGCTACTATGGCTTCTTCGTTGTACAGTTCCAGAATGGTGGAGCAGACCTTGCCTTCCGGTACCAGTACAATGTCATCTAGCGATTGCTGGCACACCTTGAAGGTATGCTTGCCTACCTGCTGTACGGCAGCTCCATCCACAAATTTGTCGATCTTCTCCAGCCTAACGAGCTGCTTCTCCCGCCGGGAACGGTACATGGCTGGAGCTCCGGCAGGTTCTACCCCTATGATTTTGATTTCGGGACGCAGGCGTTTCAGGTAGCTGCCCAGTCCAGCGGACAGGCCCCCTCCGCCTACCGGCACAAAGACATAATCAATTGCTTCGTGCATGTCGGCCAGAATTTCCATCCCTACGGTTCCCTGTCCGGCCATTACTTCAGGGTCATCAAAGGGATGAATGAAGGTGCTCCCGTTTTCCTTTTCGTAGGCGGCAGCTGCCTCATAGGCTTCATCATAGGTATCTCCTGTGAGAACCGTTTCTACCCATTCTCCTCCAAAAGACTGAACTTTCTTCACCTTTTGTTTTGGGGTAGGGTGGGGCATGAATATGACTCCCTTTATCCCCAGTTCCTGACAGGCATAGGCTACGCCCTGTGCATGGTTTCCTGCACTAGCACAGACAACGCCTGCTTTCCGCTCATCATTCCCCAGCTGGCTAATTCGGTTGTAGGCTCCCCTGAGTTTGTAGGAACGTACAATCTGCAGGTCTTCACGCTTTAGCCAAAGTCTGCAACCGAAGTCCTTGGCCAGTCCAGGGTACTCATTCAATGGAGTGCGATTTGCTACCCCTTTGAGCCGATCGCTGGCATTGATGATGGAAGCTAGTGGAAGGAGGGTATCAGTTGTGGTGAGCATTTCGGGTATAAGGTATGAGGAATACGGTTGCGGTATAAGGCTGAGCACGAAGGCCCAATACCTTATACCGCATACCGTCTTATTTAACTTTCTCGTTGGCACGGTCAGGACGCAGGGAGCGTACAGCACGACCAGCAGTCCACATCTCGGAGTTGTGGATTTCGTCGAGTTCTTTCTGAAGTCCTTCGCGGTAGTCTGGCTTTTCGTTGGCCTCGATGGTGATTCGAGCTTCATTGCCAGTTTTAACGCTGTTGTACAGTTCTTCGAATACAGGTGTACAGGCATCGCGGAATGGGCCTTTCCAGTCCAGGGCACCACGCTGAGCGGTGGTAGAGCAGTTGGCGTACATCCAGTCCATGCCATTCTCACCGACGAGAACGATCAGCGACTGAGTCAACTCCTCTACGGTTTCGTTGAATGCCTCTGAAGGGCTGTGTCCGTTCTTGCGCAGTACGTTGTACTGGGCTTCCATCATACCGGCAATGCCGCCCATCAGGACACCGCGTTCTCCGGTCAGGTCGCTGTAAACTTCTTTTTCGAAAGTAGTTTCGAAGAGGTAGCCAGAGCCTACGCCGATGCCGATAGCCAACACTTTTTCGCGGGCTTCTCCAGAAGCATCCTGGTGGATGGCGAAAGATGAGTTGATGCCTTTTCCAGCTACGAACAGGCGACGAACACTGGTACCAGAGCCTTTGGGAGCAACGAGTACCACGTCTACGCCTTCTGGAGCTTCAATTCCAGTCTGGTCGTTATAGGTGATGCCAAAACCGTGGGAGAAGAACAGGGTCTTTCCCTTGGTGAGGTGCTTCTTGATGGTAGGCCAGGTGGCGATTTGTCCTGCGTCTGAGAGCAGGTTCATCAGGATGGTGCCGCGCTCGCAGGCTTCTTCCAGCTCGAAAAGGGTTTCGCCTTCTACCCAGCCGTCGGCTACAGCCTTGTCCCAGCTTGCGGATCCCTTACGCTGTCCTACGATTACGTTGAAGCCATTGTCGCGCAGGTTAAGTGCCTGAGCGGGTCCCTGAACGCCGTAGCCTAACGCAGCCAGGGTTTCTCCCTTCAGTACCTCGAGTGCATGGTTCAAAGGGAATTCTTCACGAGTTACGACGTTCTCTTCTACGCCGCCAAAATTGATAACTGCCATTGGAATTGTTGATTTGTTGGGTTGCTGAATGGTTGATTGGATCCTGCCATGGGCTATTGCCATCAACCTTCATCAACGGTCACTTCTCACTTATTCAATAAATCAAAAAAATCTCATTTAGTCATTTGCACCTACACCAGCTCGCCCGCTACGTACTTGTCCAGGTTTAGCGGTTTCTTGGAGATGGCGATGGTGCCGGAACGGGTGAACCCCATGATGCCATAGGGCTCAAGTTTCTGGAATAATTCCAGGGTTTCGGTTGGGTGTCCAGCCTTTTCAATCATCAGATAGTCTGGTTCCACGGTCAACACCCTCAGGTGATTGTCACGGATGATCCGTTCAAGGGTGCCATTGGCAAGTCGCTCTGTGGATACCTTGTACAGGGCTAGTTCCTGGTGGACCACATCTTCTGATCGCAGCAGAAAGGCCTTGAAGACCCCTATGATCTTGTCCAGCTGCGCACACAGGATGGTCGCCATCTCCTCGGTACAGTTCACCACGATGATGAATCGGTGAACACCCGGAAGCTCGGATTCGGAAGTCGTCAGGCTCTCAATGTTGATGTGCCGACGGGTAAAAACTGTGGTGATGCGCTGCAGCAGGCCCACCGTATTTTCTGTGAATATGGAAAGAGTGAATTGTTCCACAATGATTCGAAATTTGTAATTCGTTATTCGTAAAGAAGAATCCAGAATTCGTTGTTCGAGACCCGTACTTACACAAACTGTAATTACGAATCACGAATGCTTAATCACGAATTCCTAGGGTTCCAATTTTACCTCATGCACCGCGCAGCCACTAGGAATCATGGGGAATACGTTGCCCTCCTTTTCTACGCAGACCTCCAGAAGGTATGGCCCTGGGGTGTTGAGCATCTCGTCAATGCTTTGGCTAAGATCGGCCCGTTCAGTCACCCGCTTACCTGGTATGCCATAGCCCTTGGCGATGGTGATGAAATCCGGATTGGTGAGTTCTACTGAAGAATATCGGCGATCAAAGAACAATTGCTGCCACTGACGCACCATGCCCAGGAAGTTGTTGTTCAGTACGATTACCTTAACCGGTGCTTCGAATTGGGACAGACATCCCAATTCCTGGATGGTCATCTGGAAAGACCCATCGCCAATAAAGGCCAATACGGTTTTGTCAGGACGCGCTACCTGGGCGCCGAAGGCCGCAGGCAGGCAGAATCCCATAGTCCCCAATCCTCCGGAGCTCACCCAGGCATCGGTGGTTTTGAATTTATAGTACCGGGCGCTTTCCATTTGGTGCTGACCGACGTCTGTGACGACAATGGCTTCGCCTTTTGTCTTTTCTGAAAGGGCATTAACCACCTCACCCATATGAATTCCCCCTTCGGTGGGTTGGATGTCACGGGTAATTACCTTTTCGTACTCGATTTTGTCGAGTTCTCTGAACTCCTGGCGCCATTCTTCATGTTTGGCCTCATTCAGCAGGGGAATAAGGTCCGAGAGAATTGCCTTGGCATCCCCCACCAATGGAACATCGGCCTTGACATTCTTGCTGATCTCTGAGGGATCAATCTCAATGTGAATGACTTTTGCCTGCTTGGCATATCGGCTCACATCCCCTGTAACCCGGTCATCAAATCGCATTCCCACTGCGATCAGGACATCGCATTCCTGGGTTTTTACGTTGGGGCCATAATTGCCATGCATGCCCAACATGCCAGTATGCAGTTCATGATCAGAGGGAAGCGCAGACAGCCCCTGCATGGTACTTCCCACGGGCAGTCCGGCTTTTTCGATAAACTGTTTGAATTCTTCCTGGGCCTCTGATATCAGGACACCGTGGCCGAGCAGTACATATGGTTTTTTGGCACCATTGATAAGGTCGGCTGCTGCCTGGATGTTTTCAGCTACCGGATGCCTCTCAGGATGATAGGCACGGACATGGGTACATTTTTCGTAGTTAAAAGTCAGGGTTTCGATCTCGGCATTTTTGCAAATATCGATTACCACCGGACCGGGCCTGCCTGTATTGGCGAGGTAGAAGGCCTTGGCTATGACCTCGGGGATTTCGGCAGCATGGGTGACCTGGTAGTTCCACTTCGTTACCGGCATGCTGACCCCTACGACGTCTGTTTCCTGAAAGGCATCTGAGCCCAGGAGGTGTTTGGCTACCTGTCCTGTGATGCAGACCAGTGGAGTCGAGTCCATCATGGCATCAGCCAGTCCGGTGATCAGGTTGGTAGCACCAGGTCCAGAGGTTGCCAGGCAAACTCCGATTTTGTTGGTGACCCGGCTGTATCCCTGGGCGGCATGGGTGGCGCCCTGTTCATGGCGGGTCAGGATGTGATGGATCTGATCCTGATAGTCAAATAACGCGTCGTAAACAGGCATAATGGCTCCACCTGGGTATCCAAAGATGGTCTCAACCCCTTCAGCTAGCAGGGATAGCACCACTGCTTCTGCGCCGGAAACGACGGTACCTGTTTTGTCTGATACAGGAGATTGGGGCTTTGTTGCTGTAGCCATAATTGATTTCAGTTGATGAAAGGTGAATCCCGTAGGTTACCGGGAATTGAATTAGGAAGTAGCAGGTGGTGTATAGGCGTATGTCTGATTGTATGGGATCCGGAAGGATTGGCCCAACGACAAGTTACATGGTTAGCTCCCGTCAGTTACGCAACCTTCAGAAGCAGTAGAAACCAGTTGGGCGTATTTCCATAGGGCTCCTCTTTCAGCCTTTGGTTTGGGAGGAGTCCAGTTTTTGCGGCGCTCTTCGATAACTTCAGGAGCTACCAGTAGCTCGATTTTGTGCCCCTGAATATCGATCAGGATTTTGTCTCCATCTTCAACCAGCCCAATCAGTCCTCCGATAGCCGCCTCAGGGGTGATGTGCCCCACCACAAATCCGTGGGTTCCTCCCGAAAAGCGGCCGTCCGTGATCAGGGCCACAGAATTTCCAAGTCCGGCTCCCATGATCGCAGAAGTTGGCTTCAGCATTTCGGGCATACCAGGGCCCCCTTTCGGGCCTTCGTTGCGGATGACTACTACCGTTCCTGGTTGAATTTCTCCCGCATTGATGGCATCATTTGCGGCAAATTCTCCTTCAAAAACACGGGCGGTTCCCTCAAATCGTTCTCCTTCCTTCCCCGTGATTTTGGCCACAGAACCATCTTCGGCCAGGTTGCCACGCAGGATCTGCAGGTGGCCCGTTTCCTTGATTGGATTGCTGAATGGGAGGATCACTTTCTGGCCCTCCTGAAGGGGATCACAGGCTTCGAGGTTTTCTGCCAGGGTTTTTCCGGTTACCGTAATCAGGTCCCCCCTGATGTATCCCTTGTTGAGCAACATCTTTAGCACAGCTGGAACGCCTCCTACATTGTGAAGGTCTTCCATGAGGTACTTACCACTAGGCTTCAGGTCGGCCAGGAATGGCACCTTGTCGCTGATGGCCTGGAAATCATCGATGGTGAAGGGAACTTCTACCGCTTTGGCCATCGCCACCATGTGCAGTACTGCATTGGTAGAGCCACCCAAAGCCATGATCAGCGTCACGGCATTTTCAAATGCCTCGCGGGTCATGATATCACGAGGCTTAATATCCTCTTCCAGCAGCCGGAGCATGGCAGGTGCTACCGCCAGACATTCCGCATTTTTTTGATCACTTACAGCCGGATTGGAGGAAGAGTAGGGCAGTGTCATGCCCATGGCTTCAATCGCTGATGCCATGGTATTGGCTGTGTACATCCCTCCGCAGGCTCCAGGGCCAGGGCAGGAATGCTGAATGATCTGTTTGAAATCTTCCGGAGAAATGGTGCCTGCATTCTTTTCGCCCATTGCCTCAAATGCGGAGACAATGTTAAGGTCGCGGCCCTTGTAGTGTCCTGGAGCGATGGATCCTCCATAGACCATGATGCTCGGTCTGTTGAGACGCCCCATGGCGATGGCAGCTCCGGGCATGTTTTTATCACAGCCTACTACCGCCACTACTCCGTCGTACCACTGTGCCCCGGCAACGGTTTCAATGCTGTCTGCGATGATGTCGCGCGAAGGCAGGCTGTACCGCATGCCCTCCGTTCCCATGGAAATTCCGTCGCTGACCCCAATGGTGTGAAACAATAGTCCCAGAAGATCTGTACCGCTCATCCCGGCTTTTACATCTTCAGCCAATTGGTTGAGGTGCATGTTGCAGGGGTTGCCATCATATCCGGTACTCACTACTCCTACCTGGGCTTTTTGGAGGTCTTCTTCAGTCAGGCCGAGCGCATACAGCATGGCCTGCGAAGCCGGTTGGGTTTCGTTTTGGGTGAGCCTGCGGCTGTAGCGATTTAACTGATTAAGGCGGGAAGGTTGGTCCATTATCTTTTGCGAATCAGAAATTGGGTTAGGAGATAGTCTGGTCCGGTTGTCGCGGACTGAAAGTTGGGTCTATGTTGAGTAGGGGGGAGTTAAATGACGGTCCACTTAAATCGCTCGGCGTGGGTGACGATTTGCCGATACTTGCGTGATAGCAGGTACCCAATGCTGTCCTGCCATGCCAGTTGTAAAGGCTTCCGGTCCACAGTCGCCACGCCCGTTAATTCGACTGCTGTTCCTGCGAGAAATGCTCCATCAGCCTCAAACAGGAATTCGGGAGTTATATGTTGTTCAGTAACGAGAATTCCCATTTCGCCTGCCATTTCCATCACCGTCTCTCGGGTGATGCCGGGCATGATATTCCCTTTGGGAGGCGTATACAGGCGTTCCCCTTTTTCTATGAAAAGATTTGCCCCCGCAGACTGCACCACGTATCCCTGATGATCCAGCATGAGTGCTTCATTAAAGCCTTGTGCCCGGGCTTCTGTCGTAGCAAGGATGTTGTTGACGTATAGTCCGCATATCTTTCCTTCTATCGGAAGATCTGCTGGTTCTGGCTTTCTGCGGGCTGAGATCTGCAGGTTTACCAGGTTGTTGCCTAGTAATTTTCCCCACTGAAAGGCCCCTATTAACAGGTGGCTTTTTTGAGGCGTGGGAGCAAGTGTCATATTGGCCGGGGCAAACAGCAGAGGGCGGATATACGCATCATTGAGCCTGTTGCGCTCCAGCAGATCGTAAGAAATGTTGATCAGGTCGTCGACGGAGAAGTTGAGCGGCAGACTCATGAGCGCAGCGGCCTCTGCAAATCGTTCAAAGTGTGCCCTTGCCTTGAATATTTTAGGCCCCTGAACAGTTCTGTAAGCCCTCAATCCATCAAATACTCCGTTCCCATAGTGCAGAGTCTGAGAAAGTGGGTCAATCCGAACCTCACTTGCAGGCAAAAACTTCCCGTCTAAAAAAAAATGGCTGTCAGCAGCGTAGTACATGTCGAGGAAAAATTTGGCGAGATGAGTCCTATCGAAAGGCGATTGTTGTAAATCAGATTTTGGGGTGTAGAAACAAACGACATTGAATAAATGTCGCCTTTTTGAGTGTGTACTTAATGTGAACCCTGGTCTGCTTTAGGAATAGAAGGAGTTAAAAAGACTTAATTATTCCGTTTGGGGATTCAAATAATCATATTTTTTCCTTCCCTACCAAATAATTTTGGCATTATTTCTCGCATTGTAGATGCTTGAAAATCAGTCGCTTCTACTAACAAGTGTTCGTTAATTGGTGTCGATTTCAATTTGAACCCATAAGAATTCCTATCTTTTGCCATGGAAAAAACGCCACCCTTGATGGTAACCAAGGCCAATGGAGTCAAGGTTCCTTTTGAACCGGAAAAACTATTGAATTCGCTTGCTAAAGCAGGGGCATTACCAGATACCGCCCAAAAAATACTGGAGAAAATTTCTGAGGACATGCCTTCCGGTGTGAGTACCCGGCGTATATATCGGCACGCATTCAACGAACTTCGCAAACACTCACGCCCGCTGGCCGCCAAGTACAAGCTTAAGCGGGCGGTCATGGAATTAGGTCCTTCCGGATACCCATTCGAGCATTTTATCGGAGAATTATTGAAGCGACACGGCTATCAGGTCACGGTTGGGGTGCAGGTGGAAGGGAAATGCATCTCCCATGAAGTGGATGTGCTGGGAGACAAGGGGGCGCATCGGATCGCTGTCGAATGCAAGTTCGGAGCGACCAACAACAAGCGGCTCGATGTGAAAATATCACTCTATATCCGGAGTCGCGTCCAGGATTTGGTTGACCGATGGAAGGCGGAGCCAGGCGGAGAGGATCGTACCTATCAGGGCTGGATTGTCACCAACGGAACCTTTAGTACGGATGCCGCGGAATATGGTGTCTGCGCAGGTCTCAAGCTTATGGGCTGGAATTTTCCCAGGCAGGGCAACCTGAAGGACTTCATCGAGCAAACAGGACTCTATCCCATTACCACGCTTATTACCCTCACAAAGGCAGAGAAAAAGGAATTGCTCAAGCAGGATGTGGTACTGGTTAAGCACTTACAGGAGAAGCCTGAGCTTCTCGAGCAGATGAACCTTTCCAATACGCGAATGCGCAAGGCCATGGAGGAGGTTGAAGTCCTGTGCTTTGGATTATAATGGGATTCTTTAAAGGACTCCCTTGGTCGAAGGCAGTGAATCATCCCCGGGAATCCGGGCCACGGCTGCGCGAATGGCCCGTGCAAAGCCCTTGAAAGCTGCTTCTATCATGTGGTGGGCGTTCCGGCCCTCGATTTTGAGGTTGAGGTTGCAGCCGGAGGTGTCACAAAAACTCTTGAAGAAATGCTCCAGCATCTCGACCGGGAAGTCACCCACTAGCTCGCGCTGGAAGTCAGCCTGATACACCAGCCAGGGCCTCCCGCTAAAGTCCATCGCCACCTGGGCCAGGGCCTCGTCCATGGCGAGGTTAAAGCAACCGTAACGCTCGATGCCGCGCTTGTCGCCCAGGGCCTCTTTGAAAGCCGCTCCCAGTGCCAATGCCGTGTCTTCGATGGTATGGTGCTCGTCGATGTGGAGGTCGCCCTTTACCTGGACCGTCAGGTCGAGTTTGCCATGCTTGGCCAGTTGATCCAGCATGTGGTCAAAGAAACCCAGGCCGGTTTCCCGAACTCCCTTTCCGCTTCCGTCGAGATTTAGCTCAATCTGGATGTCGGTTTCTTTGGTCACGCGGTGCACACGGCCTGTGCGTTCCCCCTTGTCAAAGGCCAATATGGCGTCGGTCACCTGCTCCCAGGTCTCGGCCCGGGTGATCAGGGTATCCTGAAGTTCTGGCCAATTGACATCGTCGTCCTGGGTATCGGTGCTTTTGCCGATCATGACTCCCTTCGCGCCGAGGTTCTTGGCGAGTTGAATGTCGCTGGGGCGGTCGCCGACCACGATGCTATTGGCCAGGTCGTACTCTCCTTCCAGGTAATGGGTAAGCAACGCGGTTCCCGGCTTGCGGGTAGGTTTGCCTTCGTGCTTGTACGTCCGGTCAATGATGACTTCGTCAAATTCGATTCCTTCTCCCCGAAAAGCCTCCATCATCTTCTCATGCGCTGGCCAGAAAGTCTCCTCGGGAAAATCATCGGTTCCGAGTCCGTCCTGGTTGGTAATCATGACCCATCGGTAGTTGGTAGCTTTTTTTAGCCGTACCAGCTGGGTGAAAACGCCGGAGAGGTAGCCGAGTTTTTCCAGGCTATCAACCTGATAGTCAGTGGGCGGCTCTACGATCAGGGTGCCGTCTCGGTCGAGGAAGAGGACTTTTTGCATGGGTGAGTGAATATTGTGGAGCAAAAATGCAATTCTTCCAGACTTTTCACCAGCTTCATGGTTATTTAACCTCAAAGTTCGCCGAGAAGGCACGAAGTGTACAAAGAGAAGAAGATTTCTGGTTAAATTGCTGTTTTAGCCCGGTGAAAGCTCATCGGGTTACAGACCAGCTATCTATCATCACGAATTTCCAATCACGAATTAGCCCCATGCCCCACACCTTTCTCATAGACGGAATACGCACCCCCATCGGAAAATTTGGTGGGACACTCGCCACCGTGCGAACCGATGACCTCGCTGCCCACAGCATCAAGGCCCTCATGGAACGCCATCCTGATCTCGATTCGGCCCTGATCGACGACGTGATCCTGGGCTGTGCCAATCAGGCCGGAGAAGACAACCGGAATGTGGCCCGCATGGCTCTGTTGCTGGCTGGGCTTCCTCAGACGGTACCGGGTGAAACAGTCAACCGGCTCTGTTCTTCCGGGATGTCGGCGTTGGTTCACGCGCATCGCGCGATACAGGCGGGAGAAGGCCACTGCTTCATCGGTGGCGGCGTGGAGAACATGACCCGTGGCCCCTGGGTGATTAGCAAAGCTTCCAAGCCCTTTGGGCGGGACGTCGAGATGCACGACACGAGCTTTGGCTGGCGCTTCATCAACCCCAAACTGGAGGCCGTCTATGGCACCGACGCCATGGGGCAAACCGCCGAAAACCTGGTGGATAAGTATGGCATCAATCGTGAGGATCAGGATCTTTTCGCCTACCGTTCTCAGCAAAAAGCCGCCAGGGCTCAGGCAGACGGTTTGCTGGCCGAAGAGATTGCGCCAGTGTCCATTCCTCGTCGCAAGGCCGATCCCATTCTCTTTGAGCACGATGAGTTCATCAAGCCTGATACCACCCCTGAGATTCTGGCCAAGCTGCGTCCGGCTTTTCGCAAAGAGGGCGGGACCGTTACAGCAGGCAATGCCTCGGGCCTGAACGATGGATCGGCGGCGGCGTTGGTAGCATCAGAATCTTTTGCCAAAGAACACAACCTGAAACCATTGGCACGTATCGTATGCTCCGCAGTGGCAGGAGTGGAACCCCGCATCATGGGCATCGGTCCGGTTCCTGCCACTCAGCTGGCCCTCAAACGGGCAGGTCTCACATTAGATGACATGGACGTCATCGAGTTGAACGAGGCCTTCGCTGCGCAGAGTCTGGCAGTGATGCGCAACCTGGGGCTGGCCGACGATGATCCAAGAGTAAATCCCAATGGCGGGGCCATTGCCATCGGGCATCCGCTGGGCGTGTCCGGAACCCGGATCACTGTTGCGGCTGCTCGTGAGCTACAGCGCCGAAAAGGGCGCTACGCCCTCGCCACCATGTGCGTTGGAGTAGGGCAGGGGTATGCTGTGGTGCTGGAGCGGGTGTGAAAATAGGCTGGTGAAAAACATGGAAGGCTGGAAGCACAGGATGTGTTTCCAGCCTTCTGTATGAAAGTCCTGCATACTCAATCTTTCAGGCATCCATGATCTCGATATGATTAACGGGGACGATGCCAAACCTTCGCTGCAAGGACTCCAGCATCAATTCTCCATGTCGGGCGGTGGTCCCAAGGATGGCTTCTCCAGCCAGTGTTACCCGAAAATCCAGTTCGTAAGCGTCAATCGCGGTTTGTCCCACACAGTTATCGGTAGAATATCCACAGATGACCACTTCGTCACAGTTGAGCTCTCGCAGCTTCGTTTCCAAATCCGTCCGCAAAAAGGCGCTGAGCCGGGTTTTGGTCATCAGGATCTCATCGGGTGAGGTCCGTACCTCGGGGGAGTATTCCGCTTCGTAAGTGCCCTCGATAAGCCGGGGAACATCGTTTTCGATGGCCCATTGGTTCCAGGTGCTTTTGTCGGCTTTGTGAACCGTCTGCACCTTGATGATGGGCAAATGACATTTCACAAAGTAGTCGATCAACTCATTGGTCCGTTCAATCAGGTGAGAGACTCTTTGCAGTTTTTCTTCGCTACCAACCTCCAGAAACCATCGCTGAAGGTCTATCACAAGTAGGGCTTTCATGGTTTTCGCTTACCTATCGCTTCGTTCCACTTCCTCATAGTATTCCTTGAGCACATAAAAGGCCTCCTTCTTCTCACCATTGCTACCAATTAAGCCCTTACGGTTCCAGCCGTTTTGAAACACGGGGTGATTGCGTTTGGGCGAACGGAAGTCCACCAGTATCCACGGGGTACAACCAGTAAAATTATCGGGCATGCGCTTCATCATGGCTACCTGTTCGCGGTACAGCCATGCCTGATACTCTTCACTGAATTTGCTCAGGGAATCCGCGTGAAAGCCCTGTAGGGCTCCGCCTCCGGTTTCGCTGATAATCAGGGGCTTATCGTACAGCGTTTCCCACTCTGCGGTCTCGCAAAAGGAGGGTAGCCCTATGTACCAGCCCAGGTATTCGTTGACGGAGACGACGTCGGTATAGGCCCCCAACGGATCATCAATGGTGTTTAGTTCTGCGTTGTAGTGTACCTCCAGCGCCGCAGAAATCAGGCGGGTATCATCCAGACTACGGGCAGTCTCGACAAGGGTCTTCATGAATTCCGTTCGGGTAGGGGAAACCGGTGTCTCATTCCCGACAGACCAGATGATCACGCTGGCCCGGTTGCGGTCACGGGCGATCATTTCACGGAGTTGAGTTTTGGCTTTTTCCAATACCTCTGGATTGCCGAAGTCGATGGTCCAGTAAACGGGGATCTCGGACCAGAGCAAGAAGCCCAACGAGTCCGCTGCGCGGATGATGTGCTCGTTGTGGGGGTAGTGAGCCAGACGCACGAAGTTGGCGTTCAATTCCTGGGTCCAGCCCAATAGGGTCAGGGCGTCTGCAGGGCTATTGGCACGTCGAATTTCGCCTGGGATCTCTTCGTGCATGCAGATGCCACGCAGGAAGATGGGTTCTCCATTCAGCAGGATTTGCTTGCCAGAAACTTCGATGGTCCTGAAGCCAACTTTGTCTTTCAGCAGGTCTAGCGAGGCTCTGATGGTGATTTCATATAGCCGGGGATTTTCATCTGACCAGAGTTCCACCTCTGGTAGTGTAAGGGAAAATTCTGTGGCTTTTCCCTCATAGGCTACCGTTGTTTTGGCACCGATTTCGGGAACTTCTATGGTAACCAATTCGCCCTTAGGTGCACCGTTGAGCTTTACCCAGCCAGTTACCTCGGCGTTTTTGGTGGTGGGTTCTGTGAGTTGGATGAAATAGTCTTCGACAAAAAGCCCCGGGGTCTCCACCAACATCACATCGCGGGTGATGCCTCCATAATTCCACCAGTCGGTGTTGACGGTGGGTACTTCGTCTTTGTGGCGCTTGTTGTCCACTTTGACAACGAGAAGGTTGTCGGTTGCTTTCAGGAGATCCTGGGGGATCTCAAACTGGAAGGGGGTAAACCCTCCTTTGTGAGCGCCTAGCTTGGTGCCGTTCAGGTACACATCGGCCTGATAATTTACCGCGCCAAAGTACAGGAAGAGCCGATTGGAGTCATCGGCCTTTTGGTAATCAAAAGACTTCTTGTACCAGACAGTGCCTTCGTAATACAGGAACATGGAGTCCTGGGAATTCCAGTCGCCGGGAACCATCAGCGTGCGCTGATTGTCATAGCCGTGTTCGCGCAGGTCCGTGGGATTGTCAGAGAGGCCACTGTTCCAGTAGGCTCCGGGATCGCCAGCTCCTTTTTCCTTGAAGCGGTAGTCATAGAAACCGGTTTCGTAGGGATCAACGATGTATTGCCACTCCCCATTGAGGCTATAGGTATCGCGGCCATAGGCGTTGGTGAGGAGGTCCTGGGCACTGAGGAAGCTGATATGGGTAAGCAGGAGGGTAGTAAGGAAAAATAGAAGTAGGTTTTTGGGGGAAGCCATGGGAGAGTTTTGTCGTTTGATTTGCGAATAAGTTTGGGATAGGGGCGAAATCTACTCGATGAAGGTATCGCGCCTTTCGTAGGGCAGAGAAAAATCGGCGTTGTGTACGAGCTTGAGCTTCCACTCAGATGATTCCTGGCGGATGATGATGAACTGGATGACCCCATTGCGGTCAGGGAGGGACTGTCCGGTTGGGGTTTGGCTGCCGGTGTTGAACCAGTTGGCCGTCACCATGACTACTTCTGGTAGGATCTCGCGCATCAGCAGGTTGCTGATTTCCAGGCTGGCGTTTTTCATCACCACATTAAAGGCAAATTCATGCTGCTTACCGATGGCGGCTTTGCCGATGGCCGTTTGATTGACCACATCGGTAAATTCTGCGTCTTCTACGAAATTTTCCAAAAAGCCATGCAGGTTCTTGGCGTTCCAGGTGGAAACGAAGCCTTGAAGCAACTGTTGAATTTCCTTCGTGGTATCGGGGGCGAGTCGTGATTTCATATTTGAGAGGATAAATTCAATTCCGCTCAATATACTTATCCAATTGCTTATTGGTCGTCGCTTGCAGGCGCTTTCTGAAAAATGCTGTCCAGCCCAGCAGCAATCCTGTGAATCCCATTGCCTGTATGGCCCATCTCCACAGGTCAAAGCTGTCTCTGTGCTCGATGATCTTTCCATCCTGAAAGCGGAACTCGGCGCTCACCTTGTTGACGACCTTTCGCCTCTTCTTGCCGAATTCGTATTCCGCCACCCAACTGGCTGATCCGCGTTCGCCTGTCGCCTCGACGTTGTGAAAACTGACCTTGAGGGTTCCCTTCGACCGATTGAGCAGCATCTCCCACATTTTGGCGGCTCGCTCGCCTTCAAGGATGCCAAAAGCGGGGTCCTCAAACGTGATGTCCCGGTGATAGCACTTGGCCATGGCCTGACTGTCGCCTTCGGTAGGTCCGCAAATAGCTATTTAATAAAAAGCGACTTTGGGATGGTGGAAGAACC
>CAYFIR010000094.1:0-27503 GCA_964343195.1 uncultured Bacteroidia bacterium
CTGCGAAAAAATCTGCGACCGCTTACCCAGCATTTTTCACTTGACAAAGCACTAGTAGGGTTTATGACCTTGATTACTCATTTAGCCTGATGAGAAGGCGGACAGATGCTAAATTGGTCAGGGGAAGTACGCCTTTAGCCGTGCATCCCCCGGACCATTACCCGTCTTCCTACTCACCCAATAAGCCTTGCCCAGTAAGTTCAGGACTTCAGAAGGCAAGGTTGCACTTTCGCCGAGTTTCCGGATGGATTTGGTAAACAAAACTTTACTTGTGCGTAATTTGTAGTATTTTACCCAGAAATTTCATCCGAAAAACCATCTTACCAAACTGAAACAGCAATTCCACATGCGTAAGCTGATCCTTTGCTCTTGGTGGTCCCTGATAGGACTGCTGACTTGGGCCCAACCCAGCGACCTGCCCCCGATTGAAGACTTTACCCGATCCATGGAAGCCTATGATGGCTATTTCCCATTTTACTGGGATGCAGAGCAGGGAAAAATCTGGCTGGAGATCAACCGTTGGGACGAAGATTTCCTCCACGTCAACGCCCTCAGCGCAGGTATAGGGTCCAATGATATAGGCCTTGATCGGGGCCAGTTAGGTGGTGAACGGATCCTGCGCTTTATGCGTGTAGGCCCCAAAGTACTGCTGGTTCAGCCAAACATGGAGTATCGGGCCATTAGTGAAAATCCAGATGAAGTCCGGGCTGTAGAAGAAGCTTTTGCCCAGTCTGTGCTCGCCGGATTTACGGTTAAGGCCCGCACCGAAAACCGCATGTTGGTCGACCTGACCCCCATGCTACTCAGCGATGCCCACGATGTGTCAGGCAGACTCCGCCGCTCCAACCAAGGAAGTTATCGCCTTGATCAGGATCGCAGTGTGGTATATCTCAACCGTACCAAGAATTTCCCTTTCAACAGCGAATTTGAAGCCATGTTGACTTTCGCTGGGGAGCCAAAAGGAGGGTACATCAGATCTGTAACCCCGGATCCAACGGCAGTGACGGTTCGGATGCACCATTCCTTCATCCAGTTGCCCGACAGCGGATATATCCCAAGGCCTTTTGATCCCCGTGCAGGATACTTCCCATTCTCCTATGAGAACTACGCTACTCCCATTTCGGAGCCTACGACTCAACGATACATAACCCGCCACCGCCTGGCCCAGGAATCCCCTGGCGCACGCAAAAGTCCAGCTGTAGAGCCCATTATCTATTACCTGGATCCGGGAGTACCCGAGCCAGTAAAATCGGCTTTGATAGAAGGAGCCAGTTGGTGGAATGAAGCCTTTGAAGAAGCAGGATACGAAAATGCCTTTCGGGTAGAAGTCCTGCCAGAAGGCGCTGATCCACTGGACATCCGCTACAACGTTATTCAGTGGGTGCATCGATCTACCCGTGGCTGGTCCTACGGCAGCAGCGTCATCGATCCCCGTACCGGAGAAATCATCAAGGGCCACGTTTCACTGGGATCGCTTCGGGTCCGTCAGGACTTTTTGCTGGCACAGGGCCTGATTGAGGCCTATGAAGAAGGGACCACCCCGGACCCTCAACTGGAGGAAATGGCCCTTGCCCGCCTGCGGCAATTGGCAGCCCATGAAGTGGGACATACCCTCGGCCTTTCGCACAACTACATCGCCAGCACCCTCAACCGTGCTTCCGTGATGGACTACCCTCACCCCTACATCAAGCTGGAAGCTGGATCAGTAGAATTTGACGAAGCATATGACACCGGTATCGGTGAGTGGGACAAGCGGGCCATTGTGTATGGCTATCAGGATTTTGCAGAAAGCGAAGATGTGGATAAGGAATTGCGAAAAATCCTTGATGACAACGAAAAAGACGGCATGATCTTCCTCTCGGATGCAGAAGCCCGTCCTACCGGTAGCAGCCATCCCGAGGTGCATCTTTGGGATAATGGGGTAAATCCAGCTGAGGAACTGACCCGCCTGATCAGCCTCCGTCAGCAGGCTATCGAAGACTTCTCCGTTCGTAATATTCCCGAGGGAGTACCCGTAGCCATGATGGAAGATGTACTCGTCCCTGTGTATTTCATGCACCGCTATCAGACAGAAGCTACCTCCAAGGTAATTGGTGGCCGCCGCTACCGATACGAGGTCCGTGGCGGGAAACAGCCCAGTCCTGAAGTCGTCTCTACCAAAGAACAAATGGAGGCCCTGGAAGCCCTGATGCTGACACTTGAGCCGGACTTCATCGGATTACCCATTGAACTGGTATCCCAGATTCCTCCTCGTCCCATTGGATATCCACGCGGGCGAGAGCACTTTAAGATCCGCACCGGGTTCACCCTGGATCCACTGACCATCGCAGAAACATCTGCCGATATGACCCTCGGACTAATCCTGCACCCTCAGCGTGCCAATCGTCTCGTGGAATTTAACGCTTACGATCCTGAGTCACTGGGGCTGCTACAGCTTCAGGACGAGCTGATCAACCGCATCTTTGTACGTCGCCTTGGAGAAGATGACCGCCGCAATACCCCTCAAACTGAGGCCATGCGCCAGGTCGTGGAAAAGGCCTTTATCAAGCACCTCGTTTACCTCGCGTTGCAGCCTGAAAGCTCTCCCCAAACTGTGGCCCTGACCCGTCAGACCATGCGCAGGCTGAGTTCAGTGGTTATCCCACAGCGCCAGGCAGAAGCAGGAACCAGTGAAATCGAAAAGCGCGCACACCTGACCTACTGCCGTGATCTGATCGAGCGTTACTTCTCCGCCCCAGATGAAATTGAACTTCCCTCGACACCCAAGTTACCTGATGGATCGCCCATCGGAATGTGTGGCTGGGAACAGCCTTAGTGGGAAATTTTCTTAAAAAATCACAGAAGCCGTGCCTGACTCACAAGTCCTGCACGGCTTTCTATTTGCGTCAAACTGACATTTGAAAAATGATTTCTCAGTAACCCGGCTGCGAAAACTCTTTTTGCTGATGTATTAATATCATCTCATATGTAGGGTAACATCTCCTATTTGAGGGAACTGAATCGAAAGCATCTCGCAGATTCAACCCATTTTTCAACCCTCAAAATCATACTGTGATGGGGACCACCAAGTACGTTTATCAATTCGGCCGAGGAGAGGCCGATGGCCATGCAAAACAGAAAGAGCTCCTGGGTGGCAAAGGAGCAAACCTTGCCGAAATGTGTCGCTTGGGTATTCCGGTTCCTCCCGGATTTACTATTTCTACAGAAGCCTGTACCTACTACTACAGCAATGGAAAAGATCAGCTGGTAAGCATTCTTACCGATCAGGTTAAAGCAGGAGTAGCCTTCGTGGAAGAAACCATGGGCACCAAGTTTGGGGACAATGAGCGCCCTTGCCTGTTGTCTGTTCGATCAGGAGCTCGGGTGTCCATGCCCGGCATGATGGACACTGTCCTGAATCTTGGTTTGAATGATCAGGCTGTCGAAGGACTTTCCCGCCAGACCAACAATCCCTGGATGGCATGGGACTCATACCGCCGCTTTGTACAGATGTACGGTGACGTAGTGCTTGACATGAAGCCCACCAACAAGGAGGATCAGGATCCTTTTGAAGAAATCATTGACGAAGTAAAAGAAGCACGCGGGATCGAAAAAGATACCGATCTGAACATAGAAGACCTCAAAACCCTGGTTACCCGCTTCAAGAAGCTGGTGCTGGACCGGACAGGTATTCCTTTCCCCGAGAATCCCGAAGATCAACTTTGGGGAGCCATCATGGCTGTATTCGGAAGCTGGATGAACGACAGAGCCATTGCCTACCGCGCCATGAATGAGATTCCTGGCGACTGGGGTACCGCTGTTAACGTTCAGGCGATGGTATTCGGCAACATGGGCGATAGCTCCGCTACGGGGGTTGCCTTTACCCGCGACCCAGCCACAGGTGAAAATATCTTTACCGGAGAATACCTGATCAATGCTCAGGGCGAAGACGTGGTCGCCGGTATCCGTACACCACAGCAGATCACCATTGAAGGTTCGCTTCGCTGGGCCAAACTCGCCCACATAGACGAAGATACCCGCAAACGCGAGTTCCCTTCTCTTGAAGAAACCATGCCAACGGTGTACAACGAGCTCAACGAAATCCAGCAGCGCCTGGAAGAGCATTACAACGACATGCAGGACCTGGAGTTTACGATCCAGGAAGGCAAGCTGTGGCTGCTTCAGACTCGGACTGGCAAGCGTACCGGTGCTGCCATGCTGCGCATCGCCATAGAGATGCTGGACGAAGGAGCGATCAACGAACAAACTGCTCTGCTGCGTCAGGAACCCAAGAAAATGGATGAGTTGCTGCACGACGTTTTCGATCCTGAAGCCATTGCTCGGGCCGAAGAAATCGGTAAGGGGCTACCAGCCTCTCCCGGTGCTGCTACTGGCCAGTTGGTTTTCTTTGCTGAAGAAGCCGATGAATGGGCCAATCAGGGCAAAAAAGTGATCCTGGCCCGTACGGAAACTTCGCCCGAAGACATACAGGGTATGCACGCGGCACAGGGCATCCTGACTACACGCGGGGGCATGACCTCTCACGCAGCCGTTGTAGCTCGCGGTATGGGCAAGTGCTGTGTATCTGGAGCGGGAGCCCTCCACGTGGATTACCATGCCAGAACGCTGACTGCGGGCGACAAGGTATTCAAGGAAGGTGACTGGGTGAGCCTGGACGGAACTCAGGGTAAGATTTACGCTGGCAAAGTGGAAACCCGCCACCCAGAACTGAGTGGAGACTTTGGCCGCCTGATGGACATGACCGATAAATATGCCCGGATCAAGGTCCGAGCCAATGCAGATACTCCAGAAGATGCCACCGTTTCCCAAAACTTTGGCGCACAGGGCATCGGCCTCTGCCGTACCGAGCACATGTTCTTCGAAGGGGAGCGCATCTGGGCCATCCGGGAGATGATCCTGGCCGATGACCTGGAAGGTCGCGAGAAAGCCCTGGCCAAGCTCATCCCCATGCAGCGCGGTGACTTCTACTCCCTCTTCTCTATCATGAAGGGCAAACCAGTGACAGTACGCCTGCTGGATCCGCCATTGCACGAGTTCCTGCCTCATGAGCATGAAAAGCAGGAAGAAATGGCCCAGCGGATGAACATCTCCCTGGAGAAAGTTCATGACAAAATAGAGTCACTGGCTGAGCTAAATCCGATGCTGGGACTGCGTGGCTGCCGACTCGGCAACCTCTACCCTGAGATTACCATCATGCAGAGCCGCGCCATTCTGGAAGCCGCTCTGGACCTGAAGGCCGAAGGGCAGACCATTATTCCCGAGATCATGATCCCGCTGGTAGGTACCAAGCGCGAGCTGGCTCAACAGCGCGAAGTGATCGACACTACCGCAGGGAAAGTATTTGCAGAGCGGGGAGACGAAGTGGAGTACAAGGTAGGTTCCATGATTGAGGTGCCTCGCGCAGCCCTGACCGCCAACGCGATTGCAGAGCACGCGGACTTCTTCTCCTTCGGAACCAATGACCTGACCCAGATGACCTGGGGATACTCCCGTGATGACATCCAGGACTTCCTGCCCATGTATCTGAAGAAAGGTATCCTCGATGCCGACCCATTCCAGACCATCGATACCAGAGGCGTAGGCCGACTGGTAGAGACCGGCACCAAACTGGGCCGCGAAGCTCATCCCGGTCTGAAAGTAGGTATCTGTGGTGAGCACGGAGGTGATCCTGCTTCCATCGAATTCTGCGATCAGGTTGGACTTGACTATGTGAGTTGTTCTCCATACCGGATTCCAATTGCACGCCTGGTATCCGCACAGTCAGCCATCAAGAATGCGATCAGCGTTTCCTGATTGGCATACATAAGTGAACCAAACTGCAAGGTCACCCCTAATCGGGGTGGCCTTCTTTTATTATCAGGAGATCTGATCAGCCGCTACAGGATCAGATGATGCCATAAGCACCTGGACAGAAGAAATAAGGGATGAAGGGTATGGGGATATGGAGGAAAATCACTGCTTGGGCCCTTCATGCCTTCATTTCCTCCATACCTGTTCATTATAGTTATTTATGGTCTTCTGCTTGCATACCTTCATACCGCCATTCCTTCCGCTGGTTTACATTTGTCCACCTGCTAAAATCAGGAGCCAACCCCCAATCGTGCAATCCCTCCCATTATTTGTCTATTGGGAAGTAGAGCGGAGATGGGTACTTTTGCGCCATGAAAAATTGCACCTCCTCCATTGCAGTCTTGTGGCTGCTATTGCTAGGCTTTTCTCAGACTTTTGCGCAGTCCCAGGATGGAAAGGGAACCATTCGGGGTACCGTTATCAATGAAGCAGGGGAACCACTCGGAGCTGCTACCATTTTCATTCCCTCCCTCCGCATTGGCGCCTATACCAATGACCAGGGGATTTACAGCATTCCCAAGCTAAACCCGGGTTCCTATGAAGTATGGGCCTATTACTATGGCTATGATACGGCAGTAGAGGTGATTGATGTGCCAAGAGATGGGTTTGTCACGGTGGGATTCACCCTGAAGGAAAAACAGGTTTATACCAATGAAGTCGAAATCCTGGGACAGCGACAGCCAGGGGAGATTGACCGGACCAATGTGGACATTGGGGTCGAGGAAATCACTGCAGCGGAAATCAACCTGATTCCTTCTCTGGGCTCTGCCGACCTCGCACAATACCTGCAAGTACTCCCCGGAGTGGTGTTTACCGGTGACCAGGGAGGTCAGCTATTCATACGAGGCGGTACTCCTATTCAGAATATGGTCCTCATGGACAACATGGTGGTTTACAGCCCCTTTCACTCCATCGGGCTGTTCAGTGTGTTTGATCCGGATTACATCCGCAAGGTGGATGTGTATTCTGCCGCCTTTCCGGCACAGTATGGAGGCCGTGTTTCCTCCATCATCGACATCGACGTACGAAACGGCAACCTGAATGATTTTGCAGGAAAACTGGAGGCCAATACATTTTCTTCCTCCATGTTGCTGGAAGGACCGATTATCAAGAAGAAGGGGAACAAGGCTGGGGTCAGTTTTCTTCTTTCCGCACGAAATAACTATATCGACCGCTCTTCTCCTATCCTCTACCCATATATCGAGAGCCAGTATGAAGGGCCTGAAGGACTGCCCTACAATTTCCTCGACCTCTATGGCAAACTCACCCTGTCCGATGGGGTAAATACGGCCAATGTGTTTGGGTTTCGCCATACCGACAATGTCAACTACGAATTTCCGGCTGACATCGGCTGGGAGTCGATCGGTGCGGGAGGAAACTTCCAGGTGCTGCCCTCCGGGGCGGGTGCCATCGTATCCGGAAATTTTGCCTACAGCAGATACCTGACTCAGCTGGATAACCAGACCGACTCATTCCCACGTAGCAGCAGCATCGACGGATTCAACGGAACCCTCAAGGTGGGCTACATCTTCAACTCCGTTGATGAACTGGATTTTGGGCTGTCATTCCTGGGATTCTCGACCGATTATGTTTTCACGACCGATTATGGGTTGAGGCCAGAACAACAGGCATCCAACACGGAGGCATCATTTTTTCTCAACTACAAAAAGGTATTTCAGGAAACCAGAGCCGGTGGCAAGAAATTCGAGCGGGCCGTCATTCAGCCCGGTATTCACATCCATTATTATAACAACCAGGTCAGGGCTCAGCTGGAACCCAGGATCAGGGCCAAGCTCAACTTCTCCCGGGTAAGCCTCAGCGCCGGAGCTGGAATTTATTCCCAAAACCTGCTTTCGGCAGCTTCTGACCGCGATGTGGTTAATTTCTTCCAGGGTTTCCTTTCTGCCCCTTCCGGTGTAGCCAATCAGCAACGACGCACCACCCTCCAGACCAGTTGGCATGGATTGCTGGGAGTACAAATGGAATTGCTCCCCAAGTTGACCACCACTGTCGAAGGCTGGTACAAAGGCTTTACCCAGCTCACCAATGTCAACCGTGACGCACAGTTCCCATCCGATCCGGATTACATTACCGAAATCGGCGAAGCCTATGGCCTGGACCTGATCCTCAAGTACCAGTCACTACACTGGTACCTCTACGGCACTTATGGCCTGGCCAGAGTGACCAGAACCGATCGGCTGGATCAGGATCCCCCCAGAACCTATCCGCCCAACTTCGACAGACGCCACAACGTGAACTTCGTGGCATCTTATCAAAGCGGAATGTTTGTCGTCCGTGACGAAGAAGGCAATCGCCTACGGCCCAAGTTTGAAGTACCCAAGTGGGAAGTCAGCCTGCGGTGGGGACTGGGATCCGGATTCCCCTTCACCCAGACCCAGGGCTACTTCGAAAAACTCGACTTCTCTACCGATGGTGCCCAAACCGATATTTCCACGCAGAATGGCACCCTGGGACTGCTATTAGCGGACGAGCTTAATGGGGGTCGATTGCCCTATTATCATCGACTGGATGTCTCTGTCAAACGTCGATTTTTACTCAAAAACCGGATACTGATCGAAGGAGTAGCCAGTGTCATCAATTCCTACAACCGTCAGAACCTCTTCTACTTCGATCGGGAGCGATATGCAGCAGTTTATCAATTACCCGTCGTCCCTACCCTGGGAGTTTCGGTGAAGTTTTAGACTTTGGCGGTATGCGGTATGCGGTACCCCTCGCTAGCACTGGACTCCTGTCCAGTGTGTCTCTTTCTCGGTCTCTGACCGCTACCCGATAGGCGAAGCCCTCAAAGCATACATTTCTTCCCGGCTACACCTTGGCCCAGTGCTTGTTCCATTGGCTAACTTTTGACACAAAGATCGGGCTCGAAACGGCAAGGGGCAAGATGCGGTTGGGCGAACGGAGACCATAGGTCTAAGTAAGCATGAAAAATAGGGGGCTGTCCTTTCTAATCCCTTTTGGTTGATTTATACCAGTCCATTTAATCGTATTCGAAAGGTCTTTTCGATTGCCTCATAACAATTCTGTTTCTCCTTTTTTCAAATCCGACATATCTCCCTTTACGGGGATTAACCTTAAAAAAATCTACCTGACCATTTAATACAAGGCGCAAAACTATCCTTTCGCCTACATCATGAGTACAGGTTTTTCTGGCCTCGTTGTAGATAATTAAGATTTGAGTGGGACTCTTTCTGGCGATATGTATTTCCAGGTCTACCAGACCTAAGGATCCATCACTAGTGAGTTCCTGATCAGAAAAAATTTCACATTCTTCAACCTGGAGGCTTACGGTATCTCCATCAAAAAAATCCTGAAAATCAATTGATAGAACTATTTCATTATGGCAAATAAAACTACTGTTAAGAACCAGCATCAGGCTCGATAAAATATAGATTACACTTTTCATTCCTCATCAAAATTTTGCTGTCCCCTATTTATATTCCCGCTGGAGCTGTTATATCGTGCTTCCATTTCCAAGACCTGTTCTTTGTTTAATTTTCGACCAGCATTTCTTCGTGCAGTAGGATGCATAAGATTTTTCTTTAAAGTCAATGGCCAAAGTTGCCGTTTTGGATGTCGTAACCCCGCCAAGTGTCCTAACTCATGAGGACCCGTTCGCTCTCAGGAAGAACTTCTGGGCCTGCGCCTTATTTTGGGGAAATTGAATATGCCGGAAGAAGAATTTTGGCAGGTTTTAGAGCAGGTGAATTGAGAAGATGAATAGAAAATACAAATTTTATAACCCCTAATACTTGACAATATGATTCACAGAGTAGTCATTGTTTTTTTTTCTTTACTTTTTTCGTGTTGTAGCAATTATGCCAAAATAGAGAAGATATGCAGTTCTTCATCAAGTGGATGTGTCTATTTTAAGCTAAAAACCAGGGGGTTGAATTATGAAAGAAGGGAGGTGTCAAACCAGAGGTTTGATATGTTTCAAGACCCTTCTATTGGGAAAAGCTCTATCAGTCTTATCTCACCATTTCTTTATAAATTAGAATCAGATACCTTGCTACTATACGTTAATGATTATCGTTTGGGGAATAGGATTTATCGTATGAATATACCCGTAAAAGTTATTGGCCTTTCGAATCCATCATATCATAATATACACAGTAAACGAGATTCGTTGGGATTGACATTGTGGTAATAGACTTATCTCCCCGCTAGCGCTGGACTCCTGTCCAGTGTGCCTCTTTCTCGGTCTCTGACCGCTACCAGATAGGCAAAGCCCTCACAGCATACATTTCCTCCCGGCTACACCTTGGCCCAGTGCTTGGCTTGCCCCCTTCCATTGGCTAACTTTTGACACAAAGATCGGGCTCGAAACGGCAAGGGGCAAGATGCAGTTGGGCGAACGGAGACCGCTGGAGAGCAGAGGGCTTACCAGGAAGAGCGGTCGGAGACCGGGAAGGAGAGACACGAGACGGAGTCTCGCGCCAGCTTTGGTTTTGGGGGACAGTCCAGCGATAGCCTGGGTAATAATATAGTTGTTAACTATGATGCAACTGCTCCAAACGTCACGCGCGGTAATATTGAACAACAAACTCAATCTATTGTGAAATTATTTTTGGATAGCCTCTTTAATAACAATTATGGCTAGATCAAGTATATTGTGGCTATTTGCTGCTTCGGTATTTGCTACATTGATAGCAATTATGGTTCGTCTCGGTCGATTCTGGTTGCTAATTGCTTTTGTATTTTCATCATGTAACGAGGATGTCCAAGGGGTATTAATAGAGGGCTATGTACAGCATGAAAGCAAACCTGTAGACAGTATCACTATTTACATTAGGAATTATTACTATGAAGGAGGGGATGGGGAAGGATTCATGCCTGTTGAAACATATTCTGTTGAGACAGATAGTATTGGGTATTATTCTGTATTAATTGAGAGGAGTGCTTACGTTCAAGTCGATACAGTCCCTACAGGGTATTCTTCACTGTTTAAAGATATTTACGTGACCCGAAAAAAGAATCGGATTGATCTTCAATTTTCTCCTAGTGATAGTAGTAATCCTTGATTGGCACATTAAGAGAAGCCCCCCCTAAGCCAAGCTAGCCCGACTGGTCAGTGAGATCGGTCGAGACAATGTGCTGGCTCGTGCGTAGTCCAGCCGGGCGTTTTGCCCTCGCTAGCGCTGGACTCCTGTCCAGTGTGCCTCTTTCCCGGTCTCTGACCGCTACCCGATAGGCGAAGCCCTCACAGCATACATTTCTTCCCGGCTACACCTTGGCCCAGTGCTTGGCTTGCCCCCTTCCATTGGCTAACTTTTGACACAAAGATCGGGCTCGAAACGGCAAGGGGCAAGATGCAGTTGGGCGAACGGAGACCGCTGGAGAGCAGAGGGCTTACCAGGAAGAGCGGTCGGAGACCGGGAAGGACAGACACGAGACTGAGTCTCGCGCCAGCTTTGGGGAACTAACGCGTATGCGTCAATAAGCACTCAACTTTGACAATTCGTTTGAACCAGCTTAATCCTTAATATTTATGAAGTCGGCTCTTCGTACGTTTGCCCTGATGTGTTACGGCCTATTATTAATTTTAGGAATCAGTTCCTGTTCAGTGGGCAAGGCTAAAAATGGGAAATCCAAGAGTGTGAATGAATCCCAACGTCGAGGAATATTTATAACAGAGCTTGTGGTTAGTCCTTCAGTCCTGGCGTTTAATGATTCCGTAGTTGGAACAATAGAGACGGCATTTGTCGAGAGAGCATGGAAGTATCGTGGGGGGGCAAAGGATGATGCATACGTATCTGATCAAATGTATCAAATCGTTTTAAGGTTTGCAGATACCCTTAACCTTCTTGGAAACAATGTAATTGACTGGTGTATTTGGAGTAATCATGCGGATAGCAAGAAGGATATAGAGTTTACCCCGATAAATCGTCCCTTGAAGGCCTTCGTTGCCTATCTAGATTACGTGCCTACTGATACTCTGAGATTTAACTATCTTCGCTTTGGTGGCTTCGTTGATGGTAAAAGAGAGGTGGTAGAAGAAAGAGAACTATTTTTACTTTATCCTAAGTGATTTTCTGTCCCCCTCGCTAGCGCTGGACTCCTGTCCAGTGTGCCTCTTTCCCGGTCTCTGACCGCTACCCGATAGGCGAAGCCCTCACAGCATACATTTCTTCCCGGCTACACCTTGGCCCAGTGCTTGGCTTGCCCCCTTCCATTGGCTAACTTTTGACACAAAGATCGGGCTCGAAACGGCAAGGGGCAAGATGCAGTTGGGCGAACGGAGACCGCTGGGGAGCAGAGGGCTTACCAGAAAGAGCGGTCGGAGACCGGGAAGGACAGACACGAGACGGAGTCTCGCGCCAGCTTTGGTTTTGGGGTGATAGTCCGGCGATAGCCTGGGGGATGAAGTATATGGGGATATGAAGGAAAAACGCTGCTTGAGGCCTTCATGCCTCCATACCTTCATTTCCTCCATACCTCAAAAACAGGCGCCTCCCCACTTAAATTCCTCCTGGAACCCCATCATATAAACCACGCTTTGTAAATTGAATTTCAAAGCCTGGTTTATATGAAGACATTCATAGGTGGAATCATGTGGTTTGGGTTGCTCTTTTTCCCTGTAATGCTATGGGGGCAACATGAAGCTACCCTTCGCAGTACGGCCGACAGTGCATATGCTGCGGGAGATTATTCCACCTCCCAAAGAGCATATTCCCGCCTGAAAAATGCTGCCACCAATCCCGATACCGCCAGGTTTTTCGCTTTGAGGGAAGCCCGCTCAGCGGTGCAAGGCGGAGCCTATGTCGAGGGAGAAGCACTCATTCGAGCGTTTTTTGCCCAGGAGCCAACAGCTCTGGAGCAGGCAGCCGCCTGTCAGGACCTGTCCCTGGCCTTTGCCCAGCAGGGCATGGTGGATTCTTCGCTGAAGTATGCCCAGCGCAACATTTCACTCCAGACAGAAGCCCCCCATCCGGACACGACGATTTGGGCCAAGGGCTACGATCTCATGGCGTTTCTCCATTTGCAAAAAGGGGAAGCCTCCAAAGCACGAGAGAGCATCGAGCGCGCCCACAGTCTCCGCGAGGCGTTTTTTGATCCCACCGACCTGGAATTGGGGTACGGGGCCAATACGCTGTACATCGTCCTGGACGGATTGGGAGAAGCCCGGGCTGCAGAGCAGGCCGCACAACAGGCTTTTCGGATTCTGAATGCCCATTTGCCCAAAGGGCACCCCCATTTGGCCATAATCGCCAATAACCTGAGCGTCGCACGAGCCGATCAGGGAGATCCCTATGCCGCGCGGGAGTATTTGCAACAGGCCATTGAGACCAACCGAGCCGGAAATCGTGATGACCTGCTCATGGAGAATTACTTTAACCTTGCCTATCTGTATGTCAAGGTGGAAGATTGGGCCAATGCGGAAGTTAACAACCTCCGGGCACTGGCCATTGCGGATACCCTGTTGCCAACGATCAATCTCCAGCGGTCCAACATGCTGGAAGGACTGGGAGCCACCTCCTTTGGCTCCGGAAGACTCGAAAAAGCCGACTCCCTGTTTCGCCTGACACTTGAAATGCGTCGACAGCTCCTACAGGCTCCGGATCTGTTGCTCGCCGAAACCTACTATGACCTGGCAATCGTAGCGGTACAGCAGGGAAAAAACCAGCAGGCTCGCCAGTATCTGTCAACTGCGGAATCCATGTATCAGCAGTTGGAAGAGCTAAATCCCAGTAAATGGGCAGACGTCAACTACGAATTTGCAGAACTGGACTGGAAGGAGGACAAGCACGCCCAGGCATTCGACAAATGGAGGCAAACCCTGAGGGTTTACACCCAAACCCGTGGCCCGGACCACACCCATACCCTGGAAGTCATCGTCAGGATGATCGAAGCCTTTGAGGAACTCGGGGCTGAGGATAGCGTTGATCGTTACCTACGGGATGGCTGGTCCCGCATCGAATCAGATGCTCAGGGTGGAATTTACCCCTTCATTCCGCCAGTAATCGACCTGGCTCGGCTACAATTTCGCTGGGAGTTGGCCCGGGAGAATATGCCAGACTCCCGGACTTCGGACCGCGCTATGGCTCTGCTTCATTGGTTACCCGAATACCTGGCGCTATTTCCGCCCGGAGGTACTGGAGCCGACCTGGGCGCCAGGGTCCAGGAATTATACCGACTGATAGCGCTATTGAGCCATAAGGCTTTGCAGGCATCTCCGGGAAACAATTCCTGGGAAAACGCCCTGCTCATCGCACTGGAAGCTACGCGAGGGGCCAGGGTGCGCCAAACGCTACAACGGCGGCAGGCGATGGCTTATGCGGGGGTTCCAGACACAATCGTGGCAAAGGGAAACCGTTTGGTGGAACAATTGAGGTATTGGTACGGAAAAGAAACCAATGAGGAGCTCGATGAAGAAGAACGCAAATGGCAGGGTCAGGCCCTTCAGGAATGGGAATCCTACCTCACATTCCTCGAAAAGAAATACCCGGCGTATTTCAATGTACGCTTCCAGCAAAAGAGCCTCACGCTCACAGGCATTCAAAGCGACCTGCGGGACGAAGCCATTGTAGCCTACCTCCACCTCGACAGCGCATTTTTGATCGTTCGAATCAATGAATCAGGCCTCCACAGTGTCTATCAACCCCTTTCTGAAGACTGGTATGCATCATTTGCTGTCTTTGCTCAGGGCAACCAGACCGCCCAGCCAGGCAGGTTTTCCACCCGCGTGGCCCATCAGCTGTATGAACAGTTGTGGCTTCCTGTCGCCGCTGAACTTCCCCTGACCGTTCGGATTCTTCCAGATGGCCCACTCTATGGATTGAGCTTTGAAACCCTGCTTACCCAACCAGCCGAATCCAGCACGCCCTATCAGCAGCTTCCCTGGCTATTGCGGGATCATCAGCTCTACTACAGCCATAGCCTTATGAGGGACTATTCGTCCTCAACAAAGAGTTCCTACGACATTCTGGGGGTGGCTCCTGGGTTTTCCGCCGACTTAAAGCAATGGTACGAACGCCAGATTCCCGACCGTAATCAACTCGATTCGGTATTTCTCCATTGGATTTCCACCCCCTGGTCGATGGATTTTGTGCGGGACCTGGATGGGCATCGCTGGGGCCATGGACTTGTTGGAAAGGAAGCTACTGAAACTCAGGTACTCGAAGCAATTCAACAGGCTGGCATCATCCACTTTGGCACCCATGCCAGGCTCCGCAACGAAGATCCCCTGCAGAGCTTTCTTGCACTCACCCCAGATCCCGAAGCATCAGAAGACGGCTACCTGCATGCCTTCGAGCTGTACCAGCAGCAGTGGGACGCCCAACTGGCGGTGCTGACTGCCTGCGAAACGGGCCTGGGGCCTTACCAGCCGGGTGAAGGACTGCTCTCGCTGGCACATGCCTTTCGCTACGCAGGCTGCCCAAGCGTAGTGCACAGCCTCTGGTCCATCGACGACCAGCAGACCCAGGTGTTGGTCGAACTTTTTTATGAAAAGCTCCGCGATGGGCTTCCCGCTGCAGCGGCATTGCAGCAGGCCAAGCTCCAATACCTTGAAGAACAGCCAGGCCAGCTTACGGCTTCCTTCTACTGGGGGGGGCTCGTTCTCACCGGGCACAATTACAGCCAGGCTGCTCCCGACATCGCGTGGTGGCAATGGCTGGGGCTGGCGCTGATGGCAGTTGGGGGAGTGAGCTGGTGGCTGCGCAAGAAGGTTTCCTGACCAATTTTCCGGGCCAGATATGGACTTTCTAACCTGGTCTTTCGATTTTCGTGGCTACAGATTAAGTAGGAGTCCAAAAATAACGATAAGAGAGGTATAGAGGAAATGGAGGCGCTGCCCTGAGTGCAGCCGAAGGGTATGAAGGCCCTTAGGCAGCGATTTGCCTCCATATCCTCATATACTCCATACCTATATAGTTCTGTCCAACTACTGAAGCAAGCACACAGAAGAAAGGCGGTATCCGGTATAGGGAAATCAGGTATGAAGGGTATGGGGAACTGAAGGAAAAGAGGTCCTACATACCTTTATACCTCCATTTCCTTTATACCTTTTGCGAGTTTACATCTGTCCATCTGATTACAAGTCCATAACCATGAAGAAGCTACTTTTCCTCATTTTACTGTTGGCCATCTTCCGCCCTTTTTTTGCCCAGCATACCCATAGCTGGGCAGATGGGCCTTTGACCTGGGATCTCATTGAAGTCAAACCCGTTTCTACTCCTGACCAATCTACCTATCGGTTGGGCTATCAATTGTCTCTGGAGCCTATTCGCCAAAAGATCTCTCCGGATAGCACTGTGATTTTCTATCAGGTCAAAGGGTATTTACAGTTGGACAAGAGCTGGGTTTCAGAGGGAAGCCAGACAGATGACAACCTTCAGGTCTTTCAGGCTAGTCTGGGATATGTGGAGAAATACCGACGGATGCTTGCAGCAGAAGTGGCAGGTAAAAACCTGAGTCCCATGGAACTGAATCTGCTACGGGAAGAATACATGCGTCGTATTTCAAAAGACCTGGATCGCCTCCTCGAAGATTCACAAGCTGGCACCAAGCCCATAGTGGTAAATCTGGCCCTTCAGGAATTAAAAGAGGAACTCAAGTCTGAGCCTTCTGAGAGTCACTTGCCCACCTATGACTACCAGAATCTCAACATTGGCTTGACCGTCATGACCGGATTGGCCACGCATTTTGGCCCATTAAGTGAATACATGCGTGCTCCGTCAATGCCTTTTGGCTATGGCTTTGACCTTGGCTGGAAGCGCTGGTCTTTGCTCGCAATGGCCAATTTTACCCGCAGTCAGCTCGATCAGTCTCTCGACATAAGCCCTGCATGGTATGCAGGGCGTGGCACCACCGGTGCCAACCTCAACCTGGGGATTGGGTACCGCCTTATTGATTCCAGACACTGGAAAGTTACTCCCTCTATCGGATTTGGGGTAAATGAAATTTCGTTACAAAATCCGGCTGACAGCCTGGAATCCAGCCAAAGATTGGTGGACTATGGCCCAACCTTGGCAGTTTTGGTGGACTATCGCTTCAAAACCATCCTCAAGCCCAGCGAACGCAACGATTTATTCATTCGGATGCGGCTAATGGCAGGTCCGGGTTCAGATACTGATCCATTTCGAGGATGGAGCCTTGGCTGTTCGCTGGGATTCGCATTTCGTAGCTGGCTGGGAACAAATCTGCTGGTTTATTAAAGCAGCCCTTTGCCGTTACACTCTCCACTAGATAAAAAATACGATTCTCTGACAAAAATGACGGGAATGTATAGAGGAAAGGTACGCCCCCTACAGGGTTCGCATCCGAGGTCAACGACCCTGCGACAAGGTGGGGATAAAGCCAGCTCGGGAGACCTCGTAGAGGTCTGACCTTTGTAGCTCACGTAGCACCTCCGACTCGACCCCAGAGGGGTCGTACCCCCTTTTCTCTCCGCCTAAATTGTCAGAGAACCAAAAATACTACCCCGGATTGCAACCGGAGTAGCACTGCTGAATAATATTGTTTAGTCCTCATTTCTCAGCTCCAATGTCCGGGTCTGCCCATCTGGCGTCAGGATGATGTACTCACGTTGCCTCTGAACCTCGGTACGTACCTGAGGGGCAGCAGGCTGGTTGAAGGTAAACCGCACCCTTAACGAATAAGTGTACTGTACGACAGGTTCCCGGATTTCAGGATTGATGACGACCTGAAAAGCCTGATCGGGAAAGGCGTGATAATACATCGTCCGGGGCTTACGCACCTGCTCTACTCCGGAGTTGGAGGTTACCCCCTTGAGGCGGGAGACACTGCTAGCCTGGTAATCCCGGTAGCGGCTCATGGGATAGATCACCGATTGGGTAAACGAAAGTGCCCGTGCTGCGGTATCCAGCCGAATGCCCAGGCTTTGGTAATAGCTTACCTGCTCATCGAGGTATTTTTTGCAACGGTCGCGAAGCTCACGATAGACCGCCTCTCGGTCGCTCACGTAGTAATCGACCTTGACCAGGTCGTAGATCTCGCTGCGGGCGGCTGCGGTCAGGATGGCGTCGAGTTGCCCTGCTTCAGTGAAGTAAATCAGGATGTTTTTCTGTAGCTCAATGCCGACAGGCACCTCCTGATAGGTATCCTTGCTGAATAGCTTTTTCTCCACCTCGATGGCATAGACGGGCACCTGTGAGACCATGTCCACGGTCACATCCCCACGCTCAATACCTAGCTCAGCCAGTCCTTCGACCAGATTCGCAATGCGATTGGAAACAATCTCATCGGCTTCCAACGCATCGGGAGCCACCTGCACCAGGTTGAAAACAGCCAGATAGCCATCGGCCACGACATTGCTCAGGCCATTCACTTCAAATTCATAGACATACGGATTGATCGAGGGCAGTCGGTTAGAGATAATCGGAGTCGCTGGAATGCCCTCCAGAGTTTGCTGGTGCTGGTTATAGCGAACATTCCCGGCATGCTGCGCCACAACTGGAGAAGCAAGCATGAGGATAAAGAGGCTGATCAGGAAGGATTTCATGTGTGAATGATTATTGGGGTGAAACATGCCTCCAAGGTCAGGTCAGTGTGGAAATTCCTCCTCCCCAAACTCCTGTAAGTGGGCTGTAAAACGGTTGTAAAACCGCAAAACACGTTTTTCCCTTTCCCCAATCGGGGTTTGATGCGTAAATTGGAACCAATGGAGGAAAAGGAGCAGGCATATTTTCAGGCGCTCAAATCGGCCGTGGTGCAGGAGTTGACGACTCGGCACTCGGCTGTGCCTCAGGATCTGTCCCAATGGAGGGGCAGCGACCTCGTTCTTTTACAGGAAGACCTGGCCCGTCAGGTGCAGGGGCGCATCAGCGAAAAGTGGTTTTACACCCACTTCAAGCAGACCCATGACCGGCTGCCCCGCATTGACATGCTGGACATGCTCAGCCGTTACGTCGGCCACCACAACTGGCGCGAGTTTCAGGCCACGCTGGAAGTAGGGGAGCCAATGAAAGCTCCCGGGGTTCGTTCCCGCCGCCTCTCGGTCAGCAAATGGGCCTGGCTGCTGTTGCTCCTACCCGTTGGCGTCGCGTGGCAGTGGAGTGCAGACAGTGAGCAGGTCGGTTTTTGCTTCGTCGATGAATTGACGGGCGCCGCCATTGCCGATACCTCGCTGGAGATACTGTGGATGCGCACTGACGAAAGCCCGGTCCGGCTGTCGGTCGATTCCTCGGGCTGCGTGGCGATGCCGGTTAGTTCCGGGAAAATGACCCTGGTGGTGCAGGCTCCCTATTATCGGCGGGACACCCTGCAACGCGACCTCAGCAAAAGTGAGCCCCTCCAGGAGCAGGTAGCCCTGCGCAGCGACGAGTACGCCCGCATGATCCACTACTTCTCCCAAAATCGGGTAGAGGACTGGCAGCGCCGACGGCAGCAACTGGCGGAGGTATTCGCCGACGAGGCGCGGATCTTCCAGCTACAGGCCCATGACCTGCGCGGCATGGAGCTGTACAACAAACAGGAATTCATCGATCGACTCACCCTGCCCATCAGCAGCCTTGGCCAGATCGAGGTCCTCGACACCGAGTACCGCGCCGACAAGATCATTCGCCTGACATTCATCCAGAAATAGTGGGAATATGAAAGTGTTTATGTTGAAGGGGTATAGGGGTATAGGGGGTATAGGGGGTATAGGGGGTATAGGGGTGAACTTCGCCATATGGGCTTTTTGCATATCCTATATTCCCCACCGTGCCCATATTTCCCATATATACCTTATTCCCCTTATATGCCTTCTTCTCCTCCCCCTCCTCTCCCCGGCCCAGTCGGCTCCGCCGCAGGTTTACTCCGTGGAGCAGGCCATGACAGCGAGTCTGCAGCCGGATGCTCGCCAAATGGCGGCTTTTAGTGCGCGGGCTGAGCAGTTGCTAAAGGAATGGGTGGAGTTGTGGCCCTATTACACCGATCCGGAGGTGGACTCGGCTTTGCAGGCGTATGCCTTGCAGCAGTTGCAGGCCCGCATGGCGCCGGATGCGACGGTTCGCATTGGTGGCGCCAATTCAGAGATCGAGCTACTCTGGAATAGTAGTTCAAACTTAATCGCGGTCGCCTCCCCGCGTCTTCAACAAATCGAGTGGCTAGACGACTGGCAGGCCGATAAACGGGCAGGCGGACAGATCCGGGAAATGAAGATTTTGCTGGTTGACTCGGTGCCACTGAGCGCAATCAAAGGCATTACCTTTATCCTGCGTCCTACAGTTAAGACCTTCGGCGACCAAAAACAGGTTGTGTGGGAAGTGCGGATTTGGGAGGTGGTGGTAGAGTAAGTTCCTTCAAAACAGAACTTTGATCCGAACTGAGGACCAAATTCTGCCAATATTGTCTTTGACTCAAGTCAAAAAAGGAGGCAAACTGTCTTGAGTTCAAGACAATTTACGATACCTACTCCCCTGAAACAGCAGCCTCATAAGTTCCAAAAGGTTCCTCAACCGCATCACTCGGCGGTTCTCCCAGTTCGATGTCCTCATACACATCCGCGACACGCAGCGTCAGTTCCGGCAACTCGATTTCCTGCTCAAACTCATCGTAATTGCGGAAGCCCCAGCCACCGTCGGCTTGACGGAAATAGTGCTGAATCAGGCAGTATTCCTGCTCCACCAGCAGGTAATGCCGCAGACTGTCCAGTTTCAGGTATTCCTTGAGTTTGATGCCCTGATCGCGGTGCCGCGTACCATCAGACATGACCTCCACCACGATCAACGGATTGCGAACCCCATCTTTCGATTGCAGATCCAAAGGATTACAGGTAACCACTCCATCGGGGTAAAAGTATTGCTTGCCACCACGGCGGAAGGTCTTGACTTCGAGGAGGAATGCCTTGCAGCCTTGCTTCTTGGCCGCACGCTTGAGGCGCTCATAGCAATTACCAGCTACCTCATTATGAGGCGTTTTCGCTCCTGCCAGACAAAATATCTGCCCATTATAAAATTCGTAGCGAAGCTCGCTCTCTGATTCGAGTTGGAGGTAGTCCTCCCAGGTGTAGCGTTGCTGAGGTTGTGGTTGGGCCATAATGAGTGTCTTTTCTCCAATTTACGAAAAAGTAGCCGCCCTGCCATTAGCGTTTCATGATTCGCCTTTGCCCCAAAAGCATATGCCCCTCCTGCAAGCGAAGCACATACACCCCGGCCGGAAGTTGCCCCAGATCAAGCGAATCTCCGGACAGACTTTCTTGAAAAACCAGCCTACCCATCCCATCAAATATTTCAGCGGTAATATGCTGGTGAGGCGGCAATCCTTCCAAATAAACTGCTGCCTCAAACGGATTGGGATAGACCTGAAAGGCGGCTTGTTCATGCGCTGGAACCGAGGTTACCAACTGCCTCAGGCTGTCAAAGTCGATGGGGGTACCAGCCGTGTCGTCGGGGAAGGCGTAGTAAACGGGGTAGAAAGTCTCTATGGAATAGGACCGACCAAGGGAGTAGTACCCCATCCCCAATCCTTCATATCCCCAAAAGCTATCAGACACATCTATGATTTCCGTGTAGCATGAATCCCAATTGTTGAACTGTATGCCGGTCTTCCCAACTACGATAGGAAGAGCGATAGCGAAAGGAGATATACTCCTGGGCCAGGATTCGTTAAGTCGAGTGATCATCTCACCTGAATTCGGAATTTCTCCCCACCTCCCATACTCATAGGAAAGGTATTCAAAGGATAGAGGCATTTCATCTGGCTCAAGAACAGTTAGGGTGTAAACGTAGCTAGAGGAATCAAACTCTTTCCCAACGTTCCAGCTTTCGTCATATACAACATGAAATTCTAAAATTCGGGTTTCCCGGAATGTGATTTTTATGCTATCCAGGCTCTCATCGCGAGCTAATACTTCTTTGCTAAAAAACTCATTTTGGATAACTCGGTAAGGATAATACGTTGGATAGTAAGTTGCTCCACCATGCCAATAGTCCTTCCGCTCATGTATCACGCCCCCCACCGGCATGCTGTACAATCGCCTCGGCGTCAGGCGATAAGCCCCCAGGTCGGGATTCTCCATGCCCTCCAGTTCAAAAATGTGAGGCGGCCCATAGGGAAAGGCATCCATGGCCACCATGGTCAGTATCCCATGGCCATCGCTGAGGCGCAGCACACTATCATTCCAGGGATGAGATAGCAATTGTCCACTGCTATCGGTGGCTTGCAGGTGGTAGTAGCGCACCGAGTCCATCTGCCCGAAGACCTCATCTCGCTTCGTGCTGTCGTGCTTTGCCTGTAGCCAGGTGGTGTCGGTCAACCAAACCATACACCACGTATCCCCTACGCTGGTATTTGTCTCCCAGTGAATGCTATCGCCCTCGTCATTCAGAAAGGTGTAGCGCCCTAATGTCGTATCCAATAACAGAGGGTTCTGTAGCCAATTGGGATTAGACTCTGGAGTTCCGCAAAGGGGGGCATATCGATAATTATGGTACCGATAGCCTCGCGACCAGGTGTCCACACTGTCGATGCGAATGGCGTAGTTGAGGTCGTCATAGAGGTAGATCGACGCGGGATCGACCAGTCGGTATTCCTGAGCCGAGAGGCTGAAGGGTAGCAATAGGAGAAGAAGGAGGAGCTTTTTCATGGTTAATTTTGGGAAAGAAGGTTAAGGCCTGTGTTATTGTCATACAAACGTCAGCTCGGGGCTGACTGCTGCATATAGGCTTTACAGGGTACCACCGAGCCGTGCGGAAACGGTAAGACTACCAGGCGCTCTGGTCTGGAAACCCGGCGCAACGGGACAGACAACAGCGTAAGCTGCCTACTCCCACCAATCCCCAACTACCTGTCCATCCCACCCTTTCTCAGCATACTTCGGACTGGGCATAAATTCACCTGCGCCGATGTCCAGGCCTCCGGCTTCGGGGATGCGGTAATCGCCCCAGTTGGCGGGTCTACTAGCGTCTGAGCCGTAGTCGTTCCCATCGCTTTTGGAACGGAGATCAATTATTCTCCCCACCTTTGAATAGCATCAAAAGATCCTCAAGTAGAGGCATTCGTTCCTCATCAGCAGATTGAATGGCAATGTGGATTTTAGCCCTACAGGAATCCCAAACCTCTTCGTCAATTTCTCCACTCATGTTCTCAACCAAATGGAAGGCTTCCCTGCTAGCCTCCCACCCATCGGTAATGACCAAGTCTATCAATAAAGGTAACAAAGCAGTATTATTAAATGGCTCTAAAGCATACACCAGTGTTCCTCTCTTTCCTTGAGTTTTCTCTGATTTGAGCAGCTTAACGATGATGTCAATAGCTCGGAGTTCTTTCAGATCAGATAAAATAAGGGCTGCCCTATTTCGAATTTCAGATTCTTCGGTATTCTCTAACTTTTTCAGCAGGAAACTGACCATGGCCTGTCTTTGCCCTGATTCCTCCAATTCCTGCTTTGCCCCGTAAGCTTCTTTCCAGCTTTTCGGTGGCATGAGCAATGAAAATAATTTGTTCCTCTCCATATCTCCCAAATACCATAACAACGTCCCTACTCCCACCAATCCCCAACTACCTGCCCATCCCAGCCTTTCTCAGCATACTTCGGACTGGGCATAAATTCACCTGCGCCGATGTCCAGGTCTCCGGCTTCGGGGATGCGATAATCGCCCCAATTGGCGGGTCTGCCGCGGTCTGGGCCATAGCCGCTCCAGGTGCCGGTGAACTGATGGTTCAGATATCCATCCGAAATGAACCCCATGAGGCCATACTCGGGCTGTCCAGCCTTTCGCAGCATGAAGCTGGAGACAAAGGTTCCCTCAAACTCTCCCACATGGCGCTGGGTGCTGTCTTCGAAGAAATGGTAGGTTCCGGTGAGCACTCCAAAACGTGCCTCGTGGGGATCGACGAGGTAATCAGCTTTTCCGTGGTAAGGCAAGGTAAACTCCTGCACTCCCGTGACTATCAGTTCTCCCGTAAAGTCGCAGATATTGCCCTTCACCATGCTTTTGCCGGTTACCAGGTAGCGCAGTGAATTTACCTCATCCTGCCGGACATCGGACAAGTGCATGTACAGCCGCTGCTTATCCTGGCCGATGTAGCCCAATGGCTCCGCACGCTCTAAGCGATTCAGTGGCAAATCTCCAGGGAATGTCTCCGTCGTCCAGATGGGGGATAAATTCAGATCGGCCAGCTCCTCTTCGAAATTCCACCTGGCTTCATAGCGATCGCTGAATTGATACTCCAGAAAGCCCTGCATGCGCGCCAGCGACTCCGAATCGTTGAGAGCAACCATAGCAAAGTCTGCATCTGAAGACAGGCCGCTTTGGGAGGTCTCCGACTCTCCGCAGGCGAAAAGGAAAAGCAGAGGAAGCAGGAAGATGGTGTGTTTCATGAACTGGCAGGTTGACATCTATCAGGATTTGGCACTGAATGTAGAGAATTTCCAAAACCTATCCCCTGGTAAAAGTTTCTAAATTGTACCAAAAGTCAGGCTTCCATTCAATATTCCTCCCCAACTTTTTCCCATATCTTTGTTTGGTAAAGACCGCGACACTGTCGGAAGCCAGACCATTTCATTGCGAGACCTGTGCTGAGCGAAGCCGAAGTAAGCAAGACAAAAGTAAGGTGATCAAGGGTGATCCAGGTGAACAGTGAACACTTCGACCACCCAGATCAATTACGAATCACGAATTACGAATGCCCACCGATATCCAATCCAAGCTCAACATCCTCCAGGCCTCCCTCGACGGGGAACTGCACCACAGCCACATGATGCGGGCGCTTTATGCCACCGACGCCTCCGTTTACCGCGAGATGCCACTGGCGGTGGCCATGCCCAGGCATAAGGCCGACATCAAGCAACTTATTCTCTTCGCCAAAAACGAAGGGCTTTCCCTCATCCCCCGTGCGGCGGGCACCTCGCTGGCGGGACAATGCGTAGGCGATGGCATCGTGGTGGATGTGTCGAAGTTCATGACCGAAATCCTGGAAGTGAATGCCGAGCAAGGCTGGGTGCGCGTGGAGCCGGGCGTGATTCGCAATGACCTGAACCATTACCTAAAGCCCCATGGACGATTTTTTGGGCCGAATACTTCTACCGCCAACCGCGCCATGATCGCCGGTATGGTGGGCAACAATTCCTGCGGCTCCTACTCCATTGTCTATGGCACCACCCGCGACCACGTGATGGAGATTGAGGCCATCCTGAGCGACGGGTCAGAGGTTACGTTTGGAGAATTATCGGTCGAAGAATTTCATGCGAAACGGCAGCAACTCGACCTGGAAGGCAAGCTCTACCAGCAGGTGTGGGAGGAACTCTCCCAACCAGCAGTCGCTGACGAAATCCGCGCCCAGTTTCCCAAGCCGAGCATCCACCGCCGCAATACCGGCTACGCCGTGGACGTGCTGCTGGAAATGGAGCCTTTTGGCGGAAAGGAGCCCTTCAATTTCTGCAAACTCATCACCGGCTCAGAGGGAACCCTGGCCTTCATCACCGAGATCAAGATCCACGTCGATCCCCTGCCGCCTACGCACATCGGGTTGGTTTGTCCGCATTTCACCTCGGTAGCCGAGTCCCTCAAGGCCGTACTGGTGGCTATGCGCCACGCTCCCCGCGCGGTAGAACTCATGGACAAAGTCATCATGGACTGCACCAAGGGCAACCGCATGTATTCTCAGGATCGATTCTTCCTGGAGGGCGATCCGGAGGCGGTGCTGGTTATCGAGGTAGGAGGCGAAAACGAAGAAGAGGTACAGGCTGGGTTGAGGGTGATTGAAGAAGATATGCGAAGAGAGGGCCTGGGCTATGCATTTCCACAGGTCTTGGGTCCTGGCATCAGCCGCGTATGGGGCTTGCGCTCAGCGGGTCTGGGCTTGCTGGCCAATGTCCCCGGCGACGCCAAAGCCGTCGCAGTAATCGAAGACACGGCGGTAGAGTTGCAGGATTTGCCCGCCTACATCGATGAGTTCACCGAGATGATGGCGGGATTTGGGCAAAAGGCAGTGTACTATGCCCACGCCGGAGCGGGGGAACTGCACCTGCGGCCCATTCTGGATTTGAAGGAGAAAAAAGACCGGGAACTTTTCCACGAAATTGGAGAGACGACGGCCCGGCTGGTCAAGAAATACGACGGTTCGCTCTCAGGCGAGCACGGTGACGGGCGTGTCCGGGCCGAGTTCATCCCCCTCATGATCGGCGAGCAAAACTATGCCCTGCTCAAGCGGCTCAAGCAGACCTGGGACCCGCAAAACCTCTTCAATCCCGGCAAGATCGTCGATGCGCCTCCGATGAACAGCTCGCTGCGCTACGACGAAGACCAGGAGACGAAGCAGTTCGATACCCTGATGGATTTCTCCGACACCGACGGCATCCTGCGGGCGGCGGAGAAGTGCAACGGCTCCGGCGACTGCCGCAAGACCCACCTTTCGGGCGGCACGATGTGCCCCAGCTACATGGCGACCCGCTCCGAGCGGGACACCACCCGCGCCCGCGCCAACATCCTCCGCGAGGTCCTAACCCGCTCGGAGGACGAAAATCCATTCGCCCACAAGGACATCAAGGAAGTGATGGACCTCTGCCTGAGTTGCAAAGGCTGCGCGTCAGAATGTCCCTCCAACGTCAACGTGGCGACCCTAAAGGCTGAGTTTTTGCACCAGTACTACCAAAAGCACGGGGTGCCCCTGCGCAGCCGCGCCATCGCCAACATCGGCAAGCTCAATGGCCTTGGCTCCATCGTGCCGGGACTGACGAATTTTGCTCTGGGCAACAAACTTACCAGCGGAGTCCTCAAGTCGGTGTTGGGCGTCGCACCCGAACGATCCTTGCCCCTTTTGCACAAGAAAACCCTGGCTAAATGGTACAAGCAAAACGCTACTCAACTGACTGAAACCGCCCGAAAATCGGGCCTCAAGGGCAAGGTCTATTTCTTCAACGACGAATTCACGCAGTTCAACGATGTCGAGATCGGCATCAAGGCGCTGGAGTTACTGGCACGCCTGGGCTACGAGGTGGAGATTCCAAAACATGAGGAAAGCGGGCGGGCCTACCTGTCCAAAGGATTGCTACGCGAAGCCCGCAAAATGGCCATGTACAACGTCAATGCGCTGGGGGATCTGGTCACGGAGGAAACACCCCTTGTTGGGGTGGAGCCCTCGGCTATTTTGGGTTTCCGCGATGAATTTCCCCGTCTGGTGATCCCCGAGCTGCGCGATACTGCCGTAGAACTGGGCAAGCATGCCCTGACCCTGGAGGAGTTCCTATTCCGGGAGATGGAAAAGGGGCTGATTACACCGGATCACTTCACCGAAGCACCGCGCAAGGTGCTGCTGCACGGGCACTGCCATCAAAAGGCGCTTTCGTCGCTCACTCCGACTCAGCAGTTGCTAACCTTACCTTCGAACTACGAACTGGAAACCATCCCCTCAGGCTGCTGCGGCATGGCAGGTTCCTTTGGCTACGAAAAGGAGCACTACGACCTTTCCATGCAGGTCGGTGAACTGGTGCTTTTCCCAGCCGTTCGTGAGGCAGAAGCTGAGACCATCATCGCCGCCCCTGGTACCAGTTGTCGCCATCAGATCGCGGATGGGACAGGAAAGAAAGCGAAGCATCCGATAGAAGTGTTGTGGGAGGCGCTGGGGTGAGTTGAAATTGGGAATTCGTGGTTCGTGATTGAGGTTCTGGATAGGCTTCATTAGCAAATACCATACTCCTAGACAATTATCGCATCGGGGCTTCGATATTGCTTTTTAGCGTGTCT
>CAYFIR010000095.1:0-27075 GCA_964343195.1 uncultured Bacteroidia bacterium
ATCCCCAATGATGGGTGATCGCTGCATCTTTTTCCGCATCTCTTCGTTGAAAAATGCCTCGTTTGGCTCGCCAAACTCGGATTTTCCGCCTTGATCTGCGAAAAAATCTGCGACCGCTTACCCATCATTTTTCACTTGACAAAGCACTAGTTTTTCATGCGCATGGTTGCGGAAGAATAAATTTTTCCCCGGCATATCCTTACTCCTCTATATGAGATATTAAGGTGCGCATTTGGCAGAGTGGTAGTCAGTTCGTCTATTTGCACCAAAATAGCCCGAGAAATGCGCATCATCTTTATGGGAACTCCTGACTTCGCGGTTCCCTCCCTGGACATACTGGTTGAAAATGGCTACGACGTCGTAGCAGTCGTTACTGCTCCTGACCGTCCGGCAGGAAGAGGGCAGAAACTCCGTCCAAGTCCGGTAAAGGAAGCGGCTATTCGACTGGACATTCCGGTACTGCAGCCCGAGAAACTCAAAAACCCCGAATTCATACAGCAGCTTGAAGCCCTGAAACCAGACCTGATGGTCGTGGTTGCCTTCAGGATGCTGCCAGAGGTGGTTTGGTCACTTCCGGGTAGGGGAACATTCAACCTGCATGCCTCTCTTCTTCCAGATTACCGAGGGGCTGCTCCCATCAACTGGGCAGTGATCAATGGGGAGACCAGATCCGGGGTCACGACCTTCTTAATCGATCATAAAATCGACACGGGAAATATCCTGCTTTCCCAATCTGTTGAAATTCTTCCTGACTGGAACGCTGGCAATCTCCATGATGCCCTCATGGAGACTGGTTCTGGACTCGTGCTTCAGACCGTTAAGGGACTGGAGAATGGCAGCATTACTCCCAAGCCTCAGGACCACAATGCTGCGCTCCACAAAGCTCCCAAGATATTCAAGGATGACTGTCGCATTGACTGGAACCGCCCTGCCTCAGAGCTGCATAACTTCGTGCGAGGTCTGGCCCCCTACCCTACTGCCTGGACTACAGTCAAGGGACAGCGGCTAAAGGTATTCGCCACGCGAATCGGGGATCGCCATGATGAAAAAATCCCTGGAACGGTACGCTATGACGCTGATCTACAGACCCTTCAGGTTTCAGCACTGGATAAATGGCTTCTGTTGGAAGAGGTTCAGGCCGCCGGAAAGAAAAAAATGAAAATTGCGGACTATCTCCGAGGTCAACAGATCGATTGGGAAGAAGTTACACTGGGAGAATAGAGCTGGTGCTTCGCATTCGAAATTTGTAGTCAGTAATTTCCCGCTCTGGGGGATTTCGCTGCGCTCAACGTGATTGAAAGCATTGCTGGCGAGCACTTTATACGAATTGCGAATGGTCAACTACTTAATTCCGTAGGCACTGGATGTCTTATCATATACCCGTTCTTTCCTGTCCAGATGCTTATTTCTAAGCAGTGCTAAACAGAAACACCGGCAGGGTCGGAAGGAAGGACATACACCCCTGGTGGCAGGTCTAGTGGAGAATCCCAGCCTGAAGGGAGGCCATCATCTCCTCCAGGTCCGCCACCTTCTCCCTGATCAGAATCTCCCATATCCTGGTCGTCCCAGTCAGGGGCCGGTGGAGACTTAATGATGGTAAGGTAGATGACGAAGCCAATTCCCAATGCTGCGAGGACGGGATTGAGCCAAAAGAATACATGGGTCCAATCAATCATGACTTAGAATGTTGCAGGAGAATATATCCCTTACAACTCTCAGGCCAGATCATGGTTTCCAGAATTAAGAAAAAATTAGTTCGGGTCGGCTATCTTCAGTGAAACGGGGCCTTCTTTCAACCTTGGCAACAGCTGTGAATACACCTTTTTGTAGGCATTTTCACTGTGCCATAATTCACGCTTTTCGCTCATCTGCTCTTCATCCTTTACACTTTGCCCCATCGCAATGGACCCATAGAGTTTGTCCGCTGTATTGCTGATATGAAAAGTCGGAGAATGCTTCAATCCTGTTTCCTGAAGGGCAATGAGTCCTTCGTGAAACTCCCCTAAACGAAACTGATACGTGGCATGGCGTCCACCTTCCTTTTTGAGGGCTACCGGATATTCGCCGGCTGGCAGAAACTCAGCTTCTGTAGCAGCTACCTCAAGGGTATAGGCCAGCATTTCACCTTCCCAATACAGTTTTCCCAAGGTATCCTGGGTCCCCTTACTGATGCGTTGCAACCAAAGTCCTGGACCAACCTGGGTGGTTGCCGCTGGTTCTGGTTCAGAAACAGATGAGGTTTGTGGCTTAGTGGGGGCAGAAGGTTCTGGAGAAGCCTGACCAGCATCTGAGCCGAAGAGTGATTGGAAGAAGCGACGTAAAAAGTCCAGCATAATTGAGTACTATTTCGGTGGAGCGATACAATTATACATAATTTCAAAGCTTCAAAGGAGGCAGGCAAAAGAAAAACGGGTTTGCCATATGCCCCACACAAACCAACCAGCCGAGTAGTATTTTGGAAGGCGGCGTTGGGATTTACTCCCAATGTGCTAATTTGAACATCTACCATTTCACCTGTGAGTAAAAGACTCAATATTTCATCCGATTCTCCCTGGGAAACTACCGTGGGATATTCCCGTGCTGTTCGCATAGGGAACATTGTCGAAGTCGCTGGAACCACCGCTGTAGAGGGTGATGAAGTGCTATTTCCCTATCATCCCTATGAGCAAACCCAATATATACTGCTAAAAATACAACAGGCACTGGAGGATGCCGGGGCGTCCATGGAAGATGTCATCCGGACCAGAATCTTCGTGACCGATATCGAGCTGTGGGAAGCGGTAGGGAAGGCACATGGAGAGGTGTTTGGTTCCATCAAACCAGTCTCAACCATGGTTGAAGTTTACTCCCTGATCCGGGAAGGTCTGGTCGTGGAAGTGGAAGCCTCAGCTATCATTTCTGAGAAATAACAGAAGCAGTCGAGAATTCCCTGCATAAGCCTGCTATTTCTTGGGCAGCAGTATCCTAAAAGTAGTCCCTTCGCCTGGCTCAGAGTGCTTGACGAAAATCCTCCCCCGGTGGTAATTCTCAATGATCCGCTTGGTCAGGCTGAGCCCCAGCCCCCAGCCCCTCTTTTTGGTCGTAAAACCTGGAGTGAAAACTTTGTTCCAGTTTCCTTTCGGAATTCCCTTGCCCGTATCAGAGACATCAATATAATAGGTGTTCCCCTTTTCCCCCGCTTCAATGGTGATGTCCCCTCCCTCACTATGCATGGCATCCAGAGCATTTTTAAGCAGGTTTTCAATCACCCAATCAAAGAGTTGCGGATTGATGTTAAGGTAACTGTCCAGCGGTATCTGGTTCTGGACATGCACCCTGATCCTGCCACTCCTCGTCATGCGTTTACGGGCATAGTTGGCAGAACGGTCCAGCACTTCAGCAAGTGGCACAGGGCTCAGCTCCGGGATAGATCCAATCTTGGAAAACCGTTCGGTAATGTCCTCCAGCCTTAGCACATCCTGCTCCATTTCTACGACGAGTTCCTGGTCTTCCGGGCTTTCCTCCAGGTTAATCTTCAGCAGTTCTATCCACGCCATAAGGCTGGACACGGGAGTCCCCAGTTGATGGGCCGTTTCCTTGGCCAGGCCTACCCAAACTTTGTTTTGTTCATTGCGTTTGGCGATTACATAACTACCAAATACTATCCCGATAAAGGTGAATGCGACCAGCAGCTGAATGATGGGAAACCACCTTAGCTGCCGCAGGAGGTCACTTTCGCCATATACTACTTTCAAAAATCGGCCTGGGGCGAACTGAACCGGAATGGGCGCATACTGGCTGGAAAAGGACCTGACCTTATCCTCCAGATATCCTTCGTACTCAGTCGAATCTATCCAGCCTGGCATTTCCAGGGTATAGGAATTGATGTTGTTATCTTCTCCCAGCAGGATCTGAGGGTTATCGGCTCCACTGATTTGCTGGACTTTGCTGATAAAGGTAATGGCGTCATCCAGGCTATTCGCTTCCTCCTCAACGGCTCCCAGTCCGGCAAAAAACTCAAGCGCCTCGGCATAAAGCTGTACACTTTCCTGCTCCTTCTTGGCCAACTGTGTAGCCAGATAGTTGGAGTAGCCCATTGACCCCAGGATGATCAGGGCTGCAAGACTGTACAGTAACCAGCGAGGAATTGAGGGAGCAGAGAACTTCATAGGATAATCAGGTCTTCAATCCGGATCAAAAATGGAAAAGGGAAGATACTCACTTCCCTTTTTGATTTCCATCCCAATAAAACGTATTGGGCAAGTATTTCTTTATCTACAAAAATGGCGGGTATTGCCACTTCAACCTACTCGATCAGACACTGACCGAAAAGTCTCTCAACGCATCGTTTAGAGAAGTCTTCTTGTTCGTAGAAGCCTTTCGCTGTCCAATGATCAGGGCGCATGGCACCTGATAGGTACCTGCCGGAAACTCCTTGGGCACAGTTCCGGGAATTACGACACTCCGTTCTGGGACATATCCGCGATATTCTACGGCTTCTGGCTGGGATACATCTATGATTTTGGTTGAAGCAGTCAGGACCACATTTGCCCCAAGGACAGCCTCTCTTCCTACACGTACACCTTCCACAACAATGGCCCGGCTACCCAGGAAAGCATTGTCTTCGACGATCACAGGCGCAGCCTGTACTGGCTCCAAGACGCCTCCGATACCGACTCCCCCACTCAGGTGTACATTCTTCCCTATCTGGGCACAGGAGCCTACGGTGGCCCATGTGTCCACCATGGTGCCAGAATCGACATAGGCTCCAATATTTACATAGGAAGGCATCATCACAACTCCTGCAGCCAGAAAGGCTCCATATCGCGCGGTTGCGGGTGGGACCACCCTTACCCCCTGAGCCTGATAGTCACGCTTCAGGGCGATTTTGTCATGGTACTCGAAAGGTGGGCACTCGATCACTTCCATCTGCTGGATGGGAAAATTCAGGATTACCCCTTTCTTCACCCAGTCATTTACTTTCCAGCCATCTCCTTCAGGCTCTGCACAGCGTAGTTTTCCCTTATCCAGCAGTTCGATTACTTCGGCAATGGCGGCCCTGGTATCGTCATTTTTTAGTAGGTCACGATTTTCCCAGGCCTGCTCTATAATTGATTGCAGATTTTGCATGAAATCAAGGTTTATTTTTCACTTAATAAAAACGCCCCAAGGTAAAACCCAGTTGGTCTGGGTACAAACAAAAAGCAGCCACCAGGTTTAAAACCCAATGGCTGCCACACGGCCTGTTAACATTATATCAACCTCAAGGCCGCAGATCGGTAATCCTGATATTAATAACTCCAGAGGTGGTGCTCGAACTCAACCAGTTGCTGGCGTCGATACTCTGCTTCAGCCAGAGACTGAATACCTACCCCGGAAATGTCAATGATATAGCTGTGGAATAGGCGCATTTCGAATACTTCGCGCATGCTACGATACTGGGCATCATTGAATCGATTCTTCCACTGGGTCTTCTCCAGAACTGGAATCACATCGTCATATGCAAAGGTACACAGACGACGCTCTGGCAGACGGCCATAAGGGTCAACCCAGATAATCTCGATGTACTGGATATCATACACCATGTCTGAGCGGTTTTTGTCAAAGATACGGTCCTCAACAAACTGGATAACCATCTCAAAGGGAATCAGATCTGGCAGTTCATTTTTGGGTGCAACTGCAACAGCCGCCTCTTCTTCTTTTACTTCCTCTTCAGGCTCATCCTCGCCTAGAGCAGGTCCAGCGAAAGGATCATCTCCCCCACCGCCAAATGGGTCAGCAAAGGGATCAGCAAAAGGATCGCTGCCGCCTTCTTCGTCCGGGAATCCGAACTCATCGCCACTGTCCATTCCCATCTCGGATTCTGCTTCTTCTTCCAGACCTCCGGAAGAAGTCGCCTCTGCACTGATTCGATTGATTTTGTCCAATACATCCTCAGAGGTAAGCGAAACACTCAGGGTATCAGGATCATAGGCAGGATAGTCGCCATTCATCAAACCCGTGAACAGGGCACTCACCAGCCCATCCTTATTGGGAAGTCCAAGTGTATCGTCAGTACCACGATAGTATCCACTTTCAATCTCCACCAGTGGCTTATTGATCTTCTCTTCCAGGTCAATTCGATTTACAACCTTCCGACGCCAGAAGTGGTCCTCGATCCTTGGGGGGAACTGCGCGAACGCTTGAGTCAAAAACCCCAAACTCAGGATACCAAGGAGGATAACTTTTTTCATGATGGAATCTGTTAGTAATGTTTTCTAAGTATGAATGTCGGTAAACAGTGGTTACCCTAATCTGAGAGCCGAAAATAATTAGAACCCGGCGCCTCATTTATCCACCATTTGGATATTACAATATTCCCCAATTTTAAAAACATTCTCAAGCCCGAATTGCCTATTTGCTTTCACCCTGAATCTGCAGATTCACGATCAATTTCTTTCTGAGGAGGAGAGGGTAATACCCCGCTATCAGCCTGCGAAACCTGGCATCCGGATAAGAAAAGCCGCAAAGTCTCAGAATCCCTCATACGCATGCCAAATGGCGGGGCGATTTCAGAGATATAAAATGAGGCTTTGCGGCAAGTGGCCATTCAGGCCAAATCAAAGAAACATAAGAAGAAATCCTAGTAGCTCCAGAGATGGTGCTCAAACTCGGTCAACTGCTGACGCCGATATTCGGCTTCTGCCAGCGACTGTATGCCATTTCCAGAGATGTCGATTACGTAACTGTGAAAAAGTCGCATTTCAAACACCTGTCGCAATGACCGATATTCTGCATCGTTAAAACGGTTTTTCCACTGAACCTGATCCAGGGTTTCCAGCACTTCGTCATAGGCAAAAGTCGCCACTCGGCGTTCTGGCAGGCGGCCATACACATCTACCCAAATGATCTCGATATATTGAATATCATAGACCATATTAGAACGGTTCTTGTCGAAAATACGGTCTTCGACAAACTGGATAACCATTTCAAACGGCTGCAAATCAGGGAGATCATTACTCGTACCTACAACGGCAGAGGTAGAATCTGTTCCCAGGTCATCAGCTTCTTCTTCCAGACTACCCGGATCAGCGAAGGGATCCGAAGATCCTGCATCTGCAAATGGATCGGCGAAGGGGTCAGCAAAAGGATCTGAAGAACTTTCACCTTCAAATGAGTCAAATTCTCCTCCATCTCCTTCCAGTCCCATTTCCATCTCACCGTCAGTCTCAAGACCGGTCGATGAGGTTGCCTCTGCAGAGATCCGATTGATTCTATCTATCACATCGTCGTAGGTGAGTGCAATGGAAAGGGTATCAGGATCATAAGCTGTAAACTTATTTTCCCGCAGGCCGGTGAACAGGGCCGATACGATGCCATCTTTTCCAGCATACTCACCTTCATCCTCTCCTCCACGATAATACCCGCTCTCCTGTTTTACCAGGGGCTTGTTCATCTTCTCTTCCAGATCAATCCGGTTTACCACCTTGCGGCGCCAGAAGTGATCTTCGATTCGGGGAGGAAACTGAGCCATGGCCTGCAATGCGCAAACCATGACAATGACGACGAGAGATATTTTTCTCATGTTTCGAAAAATTGCGTTACGCTTACTGTACGTTAAACTTGATGGTACGCTCCAGTTCGCTAAACGGCTCTTTTACACGGCGTCCTGCGTAGTTCACCCGGTAGATGTCTTCTACCCGAACGAATACAGTAGTACCTGCACGAGCCTGTCCAACCTCACGTCCAAGGGGTACAGAAAAGCCAGCAACTGCATTGTTCTGTGCGCCTACGCGGTTCACAGTCTTGGGAGGTCCCAAAGACAGCTGAGCCAGAACAGTAGCACCAGATACCGCATAACGAGCATCCTGAGGCAGAGCTGCCGCAAAATCACTGTTAGGCTCTATCTTGATGCCGATGGCACCACGCTTGGGAACAAAGCCCGCTCCATCATAAGGACGACCACCGACGTACACGCCGATGACAGGCTTGGGAGGACGGATAACTTTATAGGTAACAGTACCAATGTTGATATTTTGACCGTTGGTGAGGGTATTTACTACTACCTCAGCGCCACGACCGGTAGGAACAATCCGGAATACCTTCTTGTCGCGTGGGCTTTGGATAATTTCACCTCCACCATTTATACTCACACGTGGATTGTACTGGTCTCCCAGAGCAGGAACATCGATCCGCACATCGTTACCACATGCCTGATAGAGGATCTGAATGGCTTCAGAAGTTACCACGATCTCAGGACGACGCACAGTGAACTGACCTTCTACAGGAAGGGTCTCGTATCCACCGGTTGCCTTAGGTACCTGGATGTTTGCGGTATAGGACTGGGTTCCTTCAGATTTTCCACGAGGGATCACGCTGCCACTGGCTGCTACCGTCATGGTTGCAGAACCATCTTCGTTATTCTCCAGGCTACCAGAGCCAGAGAACTTTGGCTGCAACTGGCTAGAAGACATGGCCACGATCAGTCGGGTACGGAACTGCAAACCAGCAGGAACGATGGTAGCCTCAGGAGCATCAATGGCGACAACTTTGTCAGCCTTGAAGGTTGCAACACCAAGACGCTGGTTAAGAAGGTCGAGAAGTTCTTTTTCCTTCTCATAGACGTCCACTTTCAGTGCTTCCAGCATCGCCATGTTGGCAATTACCGGAGCTTCAAAAGTGTAGCGCTCCCAGGACTTTTTCTCACCGTCCTGTCCTTCGGTGTCTTCGAGTTCCTCTAACTCAATCTGGTTCTCTTCGTTCGCATTTGCGTTATAGATATCAGTGATAAACTTGTAGTAATCATTGAAACCCTCACGCAACTGGTAGGCTTTCCCATTTCCACGGCCACCATCGGCCTGGTCATTTGAGCCCATCCAATAGTTATAGTTCACCTCCAGCTCATCTTTTTTCTCAATTTCACCGGTTTCTTCATCGACTCCAGCAATGCTTACCATGGAATCCATATGTGCATTCAACTGAGTAATCAGTGCCTGAGACTGGGTGCGAATAATGTCCAGGGTGTCGATCAGACCTTTGTTGGTCATCTTTCCCTGGTTTTCCATTTCATCAACAATCTCTGCCTTCATGCTCTCGATCTGAGCATCGGTATTGGCATTTGCAGCCTGGGCAGAGCTATAGAGCTTTTCTTTCAGGATCTCGAACGAGTCGAGGATCTCCTTACTTACGTTCATTGCGAGCAGAGCGAGCAACACGAGGTACATCATGTTGATCATTTTCTGTCGCGGTGATAATTGTCCACCTGCCATGATTTTCCTTTTTTTAGGTTAATAAGTTCTCAACAAATCTCTGTGGTAAGTCGCTACAACTAGCGGGTACCACCAGCCATGGCAGACAGCATGTTGCCATAGACATTGTTGAGACGCTGCAGGTTCTGATTCAGCTGAGCCATGCCATCACGGTACTGCTGCGCGTCCTTGGTAGCTTCAGACATGCTGCTCATGGCCTCAGTCATCGCTCCGTAGAACTGGTTCAGTGACTTCAGGTGAGTCTTGGCATCCTGCAGTTCCAACTCATAAATAGAGTTCAGCGTGCTCAGGTTCTTGGTAATGGTCTGTACCTGCTCGTGGTATGCCTGGGCATCACCAGCAGCATTTGCAAAACCAGACATAGAGTCAACTGCAACAGAGTAGCTCTGATTCAGGTTCTCGATCTTGGAAGATGCAGAGCGAATACGATCAGCATACTCATTGGTAGCGCCAGCAGCATCAGCAACAGAACCCAGCTTGCTTACTTCCTGATTCAGGTCAGCCATGGTGTTGGACAGTCCAGTGAACAGGTCGCTTGGGATTTCTGGAAGCTGTGGAGCAGTCCAGTCAGAAGCTCCAGATTCAAGAGCAGGAATTTCTGGATCTTTTTCAGCCAGAATAGGATAAACTCGCTCCCACTCATAACCATCAGAAGGAGGATCAAATGCAGAAATCAGGAATACGAATGCCTCGGTAAACATACCGATGATCAGCATTTCGTTGGCACCGGGCCAGTGCAGGATTTTAAACAGTGCCCCTACGATTACTACTGCGGCTGCAGCACCGTAGATAAAGTTCATGGTTACTTTGCCCGTACGGGACTTCAGAAAACCTTTCTTCTTTGCCATTGTGAACTTTCCTTAAGTTAGACGTTTCTTTTTGCCTGTGTGAAACAAAAATTTAATTGAAGTGCGGAAGTGTGTGTGGAAATTAGGGGGTTGCTCCGAGGAACAACCACCCTATATTATAAAATCTTATCCAATAAATATTCTTTTCTTTCTCAAATAGAGGGTTTTAGAATCCTCCGGCTGCACCAGAGCGTCCGATCACGGTTACCACAGAGCGGAATCCGATGAAGGACTTGGCGGTATCAGCATATTCGTATGAGCGTGTGCCACAAGAGAGGAAGTATCCGATATCTTTCCAGGAACCGCCACGGGTTACTTTGCGGATATCTACTCCACTGTTTGGCATGCGATCGTCCTCTGAGAAACGAGGATCGAGGTAACGTGGGTTCAGGTCGTGTGCATAAGAGTAGGCAGCTTCCTCAAAGTCATCTTCACACCACTCAGCGACATTGCCGGGCATGTTGTAAAGGCCATAGTCATTGGGGAAGTAAGCATTGGCTGGGGCAGTGTATTCAAAAGCATCTGCAATATAGTCTCCACGTCCAGGCTTAAAGTTGGCGAGGAAACACCCCTTTGAGTTGCGCAGGTAAGGACCTTCCCAAGGATAAAGCTTGTGCTCCCAGCCACCACGCGCAGCATACTCCCATTCAGCCTCGGTTGGCAGACGGAATCGAGGCATATCAGCCATTTCGCGCTCACGACGGTAATCGTTGAGGTGCTTGGTGCGCCACTTACAGAATTCCTGGGCAGCATGCCAGCTAACTCCCACTACTGGGTAGTTGTCAAAAGCCGGATGCCAGAAGTAGTTCTCCATCAGCGGCTCATTGTACGCATAGGCAAAGTCGCTGGTCCAAACAGTAGTGTCTGGCATGACTACCTCCTGAAGCGCGCGGCTCAGGCTGTCATATGCACCTTGCTCCTGCACACCTGACTGTCCCTGCTCATTGGCAGAAGGGCCAAACAGGAACTGACGGTACTCGTTGTTGGTGATCTCAGTTTCATCCATAAAGAATGCACTGATGGTGATCTGACGAGTGTGTGCGATCTGAGAATAGGGCACATCCTGGTCGTTTTGACCCATGTGGAAGCTTCCGGGTGGAATGTAAACCATTCCGAGGGGCTGGTACTGATCCCAGATTGGGCGATCCATCACCCCAGTTAACTCACCGTGATGGCCTGTACCACGACCGCCAAATAGGCCACAGCCTGAGAGAAGTGCGCCCAGTACGGCGATCAATAGAAATACCTTTTTCATATCTGCGCTAGTTTCAAATAGGGTTTTGCAGAGAAAGACGGGTTTTACTTGGGTTTGACCACTAATAATCTAGTTCGTCTCCAAAATCTTTCCAATCTCAATTTATTACGCAATGTTAAACAGGATTGGCGTAGCGGTCAAAAGCAAATGTTCACAATCTTTACACGCAGCGTGGCAAATACCCTACCAAAAGAATTAGAAATTTCTATGGTTTTAATTAAAGTCATCACGTTTCAATGGATCATCTACAGACTTACCCTTTCCACCCCCAAAGAGGTCTCCAAAGGTGTAAGAGAGGACAATTTCGTGCGTGTTGATATCCCCACCGAAGTTCAAACCAGTGAGGGGATAGTCATAGGAGTACCCAATAAATGTGTTGCTGTTAAGGGTCACTCCTAACATAGCTCCAATGGATTCTCCACGTGACTGATCAGAAATCAGGCGGTAATTCAGACCAACAGAGAGTGGAGACAGGTTCCAAAGCAGACTCGCGTTGATCTGAGGAGTCCCACGCAGGTCGGTCAGCATCATCACGGATGGCTGCAGTGACATGCGGGGGCTTAGAAAGAAATTATATCCGGCAGCCAGGGTAAAAGTCCGGGCATCCGTGGAACGCTGATCATTGGCATCCACCCCTGCGGTAAGGCCATCAATGTCTGGCTCCAACAGGTTCTGCCCCGCCAGGCTTACAAAAAAGTTCGAATCTGACAGATAAACCCCGGAACTCAGCATGGGGACAACCACACTTTGTCCCGCCAGGGGAATCACCGCATCATTCTCATCGGGAAACACCCACTCGTCAGGGTTGATGGCGACCTGCTTGATCCCTCCAGCTGCTCCGATTCTCAGAGTCATGCTTCCCAGGTCGATGTCATAGCCATAGGCCGCCTGTACAAAGGTACTGGACCAGAAACCCAAACGCTCTGCTGCCACAATGAGGCCTGCATTCCCAATATCACCACTCAAAGGGGTGTCAAAGGTGAGGACAGAAGTTTGAGGGGCTCCAGAAAGGCCTACCCATTGAAGGCGACCCAGGAGAGAAAGATTGGCCCCTTCCTGCAGATTGGGCTTGGCCACGCCGGCAGCGGCGGGGTTGTAACCGAACTGCATGTAGGGATACATAGTGTTCTGAAAGTACACCTGAGCGGAAGCCGAAAGGCTTAGCAACAGACCCAGGGTAACTGTAAGGAGCAGCTTGTTATTCATATTCGCTAGGTACTGAAAAATCCTAAGGTCTAAGATCAACTTTTTATGCTAAATCTGCAAAAATCAGATCTCGCTGCTCCCAAATTGGCAGACATCTTTTCGCCTCTTTTCTCCCTTAATGCATGTATTCCAAAACGTTACAGGCCGGGAGCTTTCTGTCCGATTTTTTTCAGATAATCTTCAATCGCAGCCGTCATGGACGGCAGTCCGGGCTGTGGAGCATTTACATCCAGGCGGAGATTGGCCTTTTCAGCCTCCTCAGCGGTTGACTTCCCAAAAACAGCTATCCTGGTATCGTTTTGCTTGAAGTTGGGAAAGTTGTGGTAAAGAGAGGTAATCCCGGAAGGAGAGAAAAAGCAGATCATGTCGTAAAAAATGTTCTCCAGATCCGATAGATCAGCATTGACCGTCCGATACAAAGGGCTCTGGGTAACATTTATGCCCTTTTCCTCCATCAGAGTGGGCAAATTATGGAAGTGCTCTTCGTTACATGGGAATAAGAATTTCTCTTTCTTATGCTTCTGTATGTAAGGCATCAGATCGGCAGATCTGCGCTCACCAACGAAGAGTTTGCGTTTCCGGATTACAATGTACTTCTGCAGGTACTTGGAGGTGGCCTCGCTGACACAGAAATACTTGGTATCGGTGGGCATCTCTATTCGCATCTCATTCAGCAGACCAAAAAAATGGTCTACCGCAACGCGACTGGTAAAGATAATACCAGTAAAATCGAGCGGGTTGATGCCCTGCTTGCGAAATTCGTTTAAGGAAACCCCCTCTACTTGAATAAACTTGCGGAAATCTACCTTAATCTCATATTTGTCGGCCAGCCGGTGGTAAGGAGAGTTCTCATCAGCAGGAGGGGGTTGAGAGATGAGGATGCTCTTGACTGGTTTGGTATCGCTCATGAGCCGAACTATTTGGATAAATGGGGTACCCGTGGTTATAAACCTTATAGCCAGATAAATACCGGAGCTATATCGAGGGTGCAAATATACAAAAGTTTCATCCCCAACGAAAAAGATGTATTTCTATCTAGCCCGGCAAACGCCACATAGCCCCTTCTTAGCCAGTATCCCGCCGCTACCGACAAAAACAAACCGCCAAAAATCAGAGGATATGCACGCCCCCAAAGTATCCACAGTATCCCAGCAAGGGGAAGAATACTTACCAGCGGAAAATTTCTGACCACCTCCAGACCCAACAGGCCGGGTAGCAGGCCTTTAGTACCCAGCAGACGCCCTCCGATTCCAAAAGAAGCCCATTTTACGGCCTCCCAAAGGCCAAGTCCCAGCATAACCCACAGGTATAGCAGGCCGGGATGTTGATAGCGTCCCAATGTACTTTGCAGGAGACTCTGTCCGTTGCCCAGGCTCACCAACTCCCATTGCCCGTACCAGTTCAGGCCATAAACTCCCAGGGTAACAAAACTCCCAAATACCATCACCCGGACTAAATTAATGACGACCAGGGAGTCGCCATTCAATCCTACTCCACCGGAGGAACCCTCCAGTATGGTGGTCTGACCAGCTAGTAGGGCCAGTTGCCCCCAATACAACCCCGGACTCATGAGTTTGATGACAAACAGACCTCCTAACGGAATAAGCAACAATAGCAATAGAAACTGCCGATCTGCTGCAGGAGGAAGTCCGCCGATTTTCATGGGCCAATCGACAAGTTTGCCGTAGAATGCTGTTCTTCGCCCTCGCTGATCCAGCCAAAATGCCATTCTGCTATCCTGATTCGGATCAGCGGTGGGGTACCAGTTCACTACAGCTGCCTGAATATCTTCTCCATCTACCCGAACTGGTTCAAGGTGAAGTTGCGGATTTTGGCACAGTTCTATCAATTGTCTGTCTGGGGCAAATGCAAATCCTACCTGACTAATGCCTTGTTTCTGAAGCGGGAGCAGAAAGCGAAGGGCCTCCAGGCTATCAAATGAGTAGCCATGGTTGCCATAATAAGGCGCGACCACCCCTACTGGCTCTTCAGGATTAACAGGATCCAACTCCCGAAAGCCCAGATCAGGCAACTCTGACAACAGGGTCACCGATCGAAAAATTCCCAGAAAGGGCATTGGGGAAAAAATCCCCGCCTCCCCTTCTGACAAATGAAGAGAAAGCCGTACCCCAGGCTCAACCCAGTCTTTGAGCAGAGGGACTACCCATGGCTCAAAAGGATCGGCATGAGCTCCAAGGTAATAGTCTCCCAACATCAACTCTGCATTCCAGCCGATGCCTTCCCAGTACAAAAACAGCGTATCCCGCCTGGCCCCCTCAGGCCAGGAAAAGGAATGCGTTAAAGTCGCGGTTGCTTCCTCCCTCAACTGAAATGGGACCCTGTAGCTGCGAATCTCCCCTTCCCTCTCAAGCCTCCAGTCTTCATTAAAAGACAGGGCGAAAAATTCTGATGAATCAGCTACCAACACGGTATCTGCCTGGTTGGCCTGGGGTATTTGCCCCATAGCCACTTGTCCAGGCCCCAACAGGAGGCCAGGAATTAACAAAACCAGTAATGGGAGCTTATGCATGGTGATTGCCCAAAATAGAGATCAATATTAGTGAATCCCCCCGATGCTCCCAAAAAGCAAATGCCAGTCTCGCACATGGCAAGACTGGCATCGAGACCTACAATTGAGGATCACTGGATTTTAGCAGCGAAAATCAGGGATTAGGCCCTTCCGGAATAGGGCTATTTTACCTTCGTCCAGGTCTAATCAGGTACCCCATAAAAGCCTCCTAAAGGCATATTTGGCAAATAGTATAAGGAGAATAACCGCTCACATAGCCAGAGGGTCCATATTCCTTCTATTTACCTTGCACCCCTATCAACTGACTTCTTTTGTACCATTACTTCGCAGGGGCTTTCCCACTTCGTCTGCCTCTCCATGCCCCTTCCGCTAAACCAGCATCTTGGGGGCAGCGGCAAGGATTTCGTCATTAGCAAAACTTTCGTACTGACTGAAATTGTCGTGGAACTTCTGCGCCAGTTCCCGGGCCTTCTCATCATATGCTGCCTTGTCTGCCCAGGTATCCCGGGGGTTCAGCACCTGAGGGGGTACTCCAGGAACCTCTTTGGGGAAGTTCAGGCCAAAGATCGGATCAGTGGCATACGCTACCGATTCCAGATCTCCCTGCAGAGCGGCGGTGATCATCGCACGGGTAAACCGGAGCTTGATACGCGACCCGATGCCAAAAGGACCTCCAGTCCAGCCCGTATTGACCAGCCACACCCGCGTCTCATAGGTTTTGATCTTCTCCCCAAGCATCTCGGCATACTGGGTAGGATGTAAGGGCAAAAACGGTTCACCAAAGCAGGAGGAGAATGTTGCGACGGGATCTGTGATGCCTTCTTCTGTCCCCGCAACCTTGGCAGTATAGCCCGAGATGAACTGGTACATTGCCTGACCGGGGGAAAGGCGTGAAATGGGGGGCAAAACCCCAAATGCATCAGCAGTCAGGAAGAAAATATTTCGTGGAATGGTCCCTACGGAGGGATGCTTTGCATTTTCGATGTGGCCTATGGGATAGGAAACACGCGTATTTTCGGTTACGGTCGTGTTATCAAAATCGATATTGCGGGTGCCGGGGAAAAATCGGGTATTCTCAACCAGTGCACCAGACCGAATCGCGTTCCAGATTTCGGGTTCTCCATCAACATCGAGTCCTATCGTCTTGGCGTAGCATCCTCCCTCGAAGTTAAATACCCCGGAATCTGTCCATCCATGTTCATCATCCCCGATCAGGGCACGGTTGGGATCTGCAGAAAGGGTAGTTTTTCCTGTCCCTGACAATCCAAAGAAAACCGCCGTATCATCCCCTTCGCCCTGGTTTGCCGAGCAATGCATCGGGAGTACTCCCTGCTCAGGCAGCACGTAATTCAGCACCGTGAAGATGCCTTTTTTGATCTCACCGGTATAGCCAGTGCCACCGATTAAAGCGACTTTCTCGGTGAAGTTCAAAATGGCAAAATTTTCTCTGGCCACGCCATCAGTTTCGGGATTTGCCCTAAATTCAGGAGCTGCAATCACGGTCCAGTCGGGTTGAAAATCCGCCAGTTTATCCCGGTCGGGGGTGATAAACATATTGTCAACAAACAGATTGGCCCAAGGCAGGGTGTTGATGACACGCACCCCGATTCGGTAACGAGGGTCAGCCCCTGCATACACATCACGGACAAACAGTTCGTGATGCTGCAAAAAAGCTTGCATTTTTTGTTTGAGCAGCTGGAATGATGCAGGATCTATGGGTTGGTTAACCTTGCCCCACCACACGGTATTTTCGGTGAATTCATCCCTCACGATGTACTTGTCCTTTGGAGCTCGGCCAGTAAAAGCCCCAGTGTCGACACAAAGTGCCCCACTGTCTGCCAGTTGGCCTTGTCCACGAGCCAGGGTTGCTTCAATCAGAGCCGCGGGTTCGAGGTTCCAGTGCACAGGGGTTGCATGGTAGATTCCTACCGCTTCCAGGCCAACCTTGGGTTTGATCTCAGAGAAACTCATGTGGAATTGAAATTTTAGTTGTAGCTAGTAACTTGATAGTATGCAAAAGAGAAAGTCGGACAATGGATTAACCAGAGCAGAAAATTAAAGTTAATCAATGCCCGATAACTCCTCTTTTGGAGGAGTTGACAACGATAAGCGACTTTACTTGAAAAAAATACAGGTTTGGGGCCGCCTATTTGGACAATAGCAGGTGGGAGGGCTGGACCCTTAAAGGATGTGAAAAATAGGCGTGCCTGTATTAGCCAAAAAAAAATTTTATATGCAAGTTTTTTGGGCGAATGTTGATCAAAATCATCAGCTATGGCTGGATGAAACAGAAACCCGTCACTGTCGGAAGGTACTCAGGCATCAGGTTGGAGACCAGATCAACTGTATCGATGGCGCAGGCAGGTATTATCTGGCTATCATCAGCAGTTTCACCAGCGATCAGCATACCCTCCTGGCTGTGGAATCGTCCATCACCGACTGGGGAGAACACGGTGGCAATGTGGTTTTGGGCGTATCTCCGCTCAGGCTCAAGGACCGATTTGAATGGCTGATAGAAAAGTCTGTAGAACTGGGGGTCAATAAAATCGTCCCGCTCAGGTGCGAACGTACAGATCCCTACAAATCCAAATTTAAGCCCGATCGACTGCAGACCATCATGCGCACAGCCCTCAAGCAGTGCAAGCGCAGCAGGCTACCTGAACTGGCTCCTCTTCAGGATTTTTCGGAGTGGGTAACCCAACCTCTATCCGGGCCCGGATTCATGGCATACTGTGAGGAATCAGCCCATTTTGTTCAATATTTAACCGAAATCCCTTCCCCCCCACAATTGACGATTCTGATCGGTCCGGAAGGGGATTTTACTCCAGAGGAAGTAAGGCAGGCAACCGGGAGCGGCTTCACCAGCATTTCCCTGGGCGAGAATCGACTGCGGACAGAAACTGCCGCCATTTACGCCCTCAGTCTCGTGAAAGGTTGGACGCATAATTAGCCTGTTCTCCTTCGAAAAATGTAAGACTTTTAAGACCAAAGTTATCTTTTCTCCCAAAAACCAGCTCAGTTAATAAATAACTGACATGCCAATAAAAACTTCTTTAAGCATGAGGATATTACTTGTAGAAGATAATCCCGGAGATGTCCGGCTAACAGAAGAGGCATTATTCGAAACGAAATCAAAACACCAGCTTGACCACGTCCCTGATGGCGAGGCGGCACTGAAATATCTAAAGCAAGAATCACCCTATGAGGGTTCAGAAAGGCCGGATTTGATCTTTCTGGACCTGAACCTGCCCAAGATCGGAGGCCTGGAGGTACTTAAGCGAATCAAGCATGATCCTTCGCTTAATTCCATCCCTATTCTGATCCTTACCACCTCGGAGGCGGAGCAGGATATCCAAAAAGCCTACACTTCAAGGGCAAATTGTTACATCACAAAACCAGTAGATATTAATCAGTTCATCAAGGTAATACAGGAGGTAGAAAACTATTGGTTTGGAATAACCAATCTCCCAGATTAACGGTTCGGAACCCTAATACCTTTACCACGTGCTCAATTCTACCCATCCATCCTCCTTGCATATTCTCGTGATAGAGGATAACTGGAATGATTTTAAGCTCATTCAGCGTTACCTGGGGCGTACGAAGCAATATACCTGTCAACTGCACAATGAGGAGACCCTGAGTGGTGCACTTGACTTCCTCACATCCCGCGAGATTCCGATTGACCTTATCCTGCTGGACCTTGGCCTCCCCGATAGCATGGGGTACGAGACTTTTGAGAAGGTTCATCAGAGATTTGGGCATTATCCCATAGTCGTCCTTACTGGCCTGGGAGTGAATGATTCCGAGGAGGTAGGAATCAAGACGGTAGCAGGTGGAGCACAGGATTTTCTGAACAAGGAAGAACTGACTTCAAGGACACTGGTCCGGACCATCCGGTACGCGATAGAGCGAAAGCATGCCATCCAGCGGATGGAAGAAGCCCAGTCCCTGGCCAGGATCGGCAGTTGGGAATTGGACCTTGGCTCTTCCCAAATGAAATGCTCCGGCACCCTACGTCAGATTCTGGGGATTCAGGATGGAGCGACCATAAATACCTGGAACGATTACCTGACCCTTGTAGATCCACAGGATCGGCTGGCAACCCGCATATTTTTCCGGCGCCTGCGAGACCCCGAGCGCAATCCCAAGAATACCATAGAGCATGGGATCATTTTGCCCAACGGAGAAAAGAGAAAGGTCCTCATACAGGCGGAACGAAAAGACGATCACAGGGGAATTCCCCTGAAGGTTCTGGGAACTACCCAGGATTTGAGTCAGCGAATAGAGATGGAGAAGCTCCGACATGAAAAGGAGCTTGCCTATGCCACAACCAAATTGCGGGAAGAGTTCCTGGCTAAAACCAGTCACGAAATTCGGACGCCCCTTAACCCGATCCTGGTCCTCACCGACATGCTGCTACGGACTCCACTGGACCCGGAGCAACGGGAACAGGTTGAAGCCATTCATACAGCCGGAGAAACCCTGCTTGCACTGGTCAATGACATCCTGGATCTGGCCAAGATTGAGGCAGGCAAGGTTGACTTCAAGAAAGATCCATTCTCCCTCCGGTCTGTCTTCGGCTCTGTAAGAAAGCTTCTTGAAGCGCAGGCCAGGAAAAAAGGCCTCGAGTTGGAACTTTATTTTGATGAACAGGTCCCTCCATATCTGAAAGGAGACGCCATAAGGCTTACTCAGATCATTCTCAATCTGGTGAATAACGCCATCAAGTTTACAGAGAAGGGAGGGGTAAGGGTAAAAGTCAAGGTAATAGAGCAAAGCCCACATCTAGCCAGACTTCAATTTGAGGTCAAAGACACCGGAATCGGGATTGAACGGGATAAGCTCAAAATCATTTTTGACAGATTCCAGCAAATTGACTCTACTCCCAACCGCCAACAGGGAGGTACCGGCCTGGGTCTGAGTATCGTACGCCAGCTGGTACAGCTTCAGGGGGGAGATATCAAGGTAAGCAGCAAGGTAGGAGTAGGCTCAACCTTTACTTTTGAGCTACCATTTACCATACCCCAGCAGGTTCAAACGCCTATACAGGCACCTGACCCTACCTCTTCTCCCCTGCCAGCTACTTCCAACCTGGACTATGAGCAACTGGAAGGCCTCAGGGTACTGATCGTAGAGGACAATCCGCTCAATCAGATGGTTACCCGACGCCTGCTATCTCAATGGAAAGTAAAAACCACCGTCGCAGTCAATGGGAAGGAAGGCGTTGAAATGGTCGGTAGCAGAATGTTTGATCTGGTACTCATGGATCTTCAGATGCCGGTTATGGATGGATATGAAGCCACTACCAGAATTCGGCAGGAGCTGCCTGCCCCTCAAAATCAGATTCCCATTATCGCCCTGACCGCAAATGCCTTCAATGGCATTGCAGAGCGGTGTATGGAGGTGGGAATGAATGATTATCTTTCAAAACCTATTGAGATTGACAATCTGTTTCATAAAATTGTGAAACACACGGGTGGTAAGCGTAATCATCAAGAATTAAGTGCACAACCTGAAAAGCCAATCCTTTCACCCGTACTATCTCCTGAGAATTTCGGCCTTCAGGCAAATGCCCAGTTACAAACCCTACCTATGTCAAGGCAATCACATACCGACCTCTCCTATCTCACCAATATGTTCGGTGGAGATAAATCCATCGTCAAGAACGTAGTCTCAAAGTTCATCAAAACCACTCCTGACCTGTTAAGTGACATTGAACAGAGTCTTGCTCAGGAAAACTACTCACAACTCAAGACCTATATCCATAAACTCAAGGGCTCTACGGTGAACCTGGGAATGGCAGCCACTACTGACACGATCATTTCTGCCGAAAATATCATCCTCACAAATGGTGATTTCAGCAAGATTCCTCCCATGATCAACGAGGTTATCGCCAACACCCGAGCTGCTATTATTGAATTGGAAGAAGTTATCCCTACGCTTTAATCTCACGGTGTCCCACCAGGAGTTCAGAGCTCACCCCGGGGCTGAGCAGGTTTTGATCTTAGGCAATCTAGGTCTAATTTGGGTCTTATATCTCAGCATTTGGCTGTTAAGATCCTGCTTACATGTCAACAACTGACCTCACCTATCATACCAAGGCGGGCAACCCGATCCGCGCTACACTTTATGGCTCCCCCCTTGAGGGACAAAAACCCTGCATTATCTACACCCATGGATTCAAGGGATTTCGGAACTGGGGATTTGTACCACATGCCGGTGAGTTTTTTGCCTCTCATGGATATGCGTTTCTCGCGTTTGACTTCTCACACAATGGCATTGGGGAAGACGGAGAGACATTTTCAGAGCTGGGCAAATTCGAGCAAAACACCTTCCTGACAGAAGTATCCGAGCTCGACGAAATCATCACACAGGTCGCCCATACCAACTGGCTGGGAAGTGACCTCAAGGGTAAAATAGGTCTGGTTGGGCACAGCCGAGGGGGGGGCATATCACTACTCGCTGCCCAAAACAGAAAAGAGATTCAGGCTGTAGCTACCTGGGCTTCAGTGTCTACGCTTGATCGCTATGACAAGGCAACCAAGCAAACCTGGCGACAAAAGGGTTACCATGAAGTCATGAATTCCCGCACCGGCCAAACCATGAGGATGGGCCTGCCTATGCTTAATGAGCTGGAACGTTTCGCCAACACAAAGCTGAATGTCTTGTCTGCGGTGCAAAACCTGCAGCGGCCCCTCCTGATTGTTCATGGCCACAATGACGAGACAGTCCCATTTTATGAAGCAGAACAGCTAAATATTTATGGCTCCCCAGAATTAACCCATTTGAGGCTGATCCCCGGAGCCAACCATACATTTGGCGCTACCCATCCCTTTCAGAAGGAGTCTCCTACCCTCAAACTCCTGCTTGAATCAACCCTGGCGTTTTTTGATCAGCACCTGGCATGACCTTTCAACAAATCCTAAAAGATATATCTGCAGGGAAAATTGCTCCAATTTACTACCTGCATGGGGAGGAAGGATTCCTCATTGACAAAATTTTTAATGAGCTGGAGAAAGAAGGTACTGTCCTTCAGCCTCACGAAATAGACTTTAATCGGGAGCTATTTTACGGCCCTGATACTTCAGCCAGCCAATTGGTAAATGCCTGTCGGAGTTTCCCTGTGATGGCTAATCGCAGGCTTGTCCTGCTCCGTGAAGCCCATCGCATGAACAACAAAGAGCTGGAAAAGCTGACTCCCTACCTCAAACAGCCAGTTCCCAGTACAGTACTGGTCATGGCGTTCAAAGACCGCAGGGCAGCTCTGCCACGGGCAGCTTCTACCGCTATCGGGAAAAACGGAGTGAACTTTCATGCCAAGAAGCTCTATGACAGGGACGTTCAGAGATGGGTGGACACCCTGATCCAGGACAGAGGGCTGGAGTATGATCCGGGGATTCCTGCTACCCTGGTAACAAACCTTGGGCTCAACCTTCACCTGATTGAAAATGAACTTGATAAAATGTTCATTTTCCTCAAAGCAACTCAACAGAAAAAGCTATCGAAGGAGTTTGTATTTCAGATGATTAACGTGGATAAGGAGTTCAACGCATTTGAACTGGTGGGGGCCCTCTCCCAGCGACAGTCACAGCGCTGCCATATGATTATCGAGCGCCTGACACAGAATCCCAAAGTCAACCCACCTACCCTTATTGTCAACGCCCTCTTCAGGTTCTTCCACCACCTCGCCATGGTTCATCGGCATAAACTGCGGACGGCTGACTCCATCAAAAACCAGTTGGGACTCAATTACTATCAGGCACTGGATTGTCTGAACGGTACGAGCAACTACTCTGTAGCGCGGGTTTATCAAAACCTTGGCTTTATAGAAGAAGCAGACCAGCGCCTTAAAGGCATGATTCCCACTCACATGAGCGAGGCTCATACACTTAAAACACTGGTCTTCAAGCTTTTAAAATAAACCTATCCAAAGCTCCTCAGCATACAACATCAACGCTGGGTAAAAACCCAGGCGTTTGACTGGTTAAATTTCTTCCTGAACTCATCCACTCTGGTGCGCTGAGTAGATTGGTACACGGAAACACGGAAGTATTCGCTAACCCCGGGCTCTGGAAACATAAGCAGGGGGTTGTAGCCTTTCGAGCGAAGTGCATCACTGAGTCGGCTGGCCTGGTCAAAGTTTTCAAAACTTCCTGCAATGAGGTGATAGGTGACTCTTCCGGGATTGCTATTGTCCTGGGTCATTCTGCGACCTGAGACGACATCATTTCCCGGGCTGGTTTCAATACTAGCTCCGGAAGCAAGTGAGGAAGCCTCGCCAGGAAGAGCTTCATATATCCAACCGGAGTTACGGCCACCTTTTCGAAGGAAACTCTGGTAGGCCTCGATTTCTTCCCGATCCTGAGTGGTAAAGACCGATACCCGGTACCAACTGCTGTTCACATCTGGATAGATAAGGTAAGCTTCATAATCCTGGGCTTCCATCTCTTCTTTACCTATTTGGGCTGCCTCAAAAGTCTCATAGCTTTCGAGGATCAGGTGATAGGTACTTTTGGTGAGATCAAGGCTCTCTACCGGCTTTCCCTCGCGTCTGCTGCTCCCACTTGAGATCTGTAGTTTGGAGGCATACACCCAATAGGAAGTGTTTTCCTGTTTGATCTGTCGTGCAAACGCATCGACTTCCGGGCGGCTGGTACTCTGGTAAATCGCTACGCGATAGTTTCCTCCACGAGCCCCTGGAGGGATCACGACCGGATCATAGGATTTCAACCGATACATCGCTGCCATTTCACCGGCAGACTCAGCATTGTCAAAACTTCCGGCAATCAAATAGTAATGAGTATCCTGTGCAGCCAGGAATGGAGCACACAATACACCTAGCAACATCAAGACCCAAAGCTTAACATCGGGGAAGAGGGAGGTTTTCATATCAACAGGGCTTATATGAGATGGAAGATTTCTTTAATAGTGTTAGGTAGTCTATTTTGTAAGATACGAAGGATATGGAAATCCGTTTATATGCATCGCTATCTTCCCGTGAAAAAATTACCTATTCGAAGTTTTTTACAAACTGGGTTATCCAAAAGATAGTCAAAACTTCAGAAATCCAAATAGAAAATAGCCCAGAATGAGTGTTTGAAGACTCTTTCCGGACTATTTATCATCGAATTATGGGACTCTTCCGAAGGAAATGAATCCTACTGCAAGGTATAGATCCAGGGTGAGCTGAACCCTCTCCCTTTGATAATATTGCTCATGGCCTCGACCTTTGATCTGTCTTCATTTCCATAGATCGCGATGCGGTAGTTTTCCTTTCCTCCTTCATTGGAGATCAACTGGGTGGGACGGTATCCTTTGTCGCTCAGTTCCTCCATGAAATCCTGGGCACCCTCAGCGGTGTGGTAGCTTCCTACAATCAGGAAATACATGGCAGCTGCCCCCTCATCTGCTGGCTCAACACCACGGGTACGTGTACCATCTCTTCTCATATGAGAGTTTGAAGACTCATCCCCCTGAGCGAGCACCCTTAAATGGCTTTGGCTCTGAGAGTGATCGGTTTCGTTAGAGAGAAATCCACCAGAAGATTCTTCTCCTCCACGAGATACTCCCAAACGAGCATTTTCATCAGAGCCTGATTCAGGTTCTGAGCTCTCGGGCAGATTTACAGCCCCCTCAGTTGGATCAGTATCTACCTTGTCGGAAACCGGGGTTTCGGATAGCGCGATAGATTCTTCGATCCGGATAGGTTCTCCCCCCTGGGGCAGCCCATTGGTGCCCTCCAAACTTGCAGGAGCGGGGGCAATATTCTTATTGGCACCAGCATGCATACTGGACCGAGGTTTGGAAAAAGGACCAAACCATACGAGAGAGCCTCCTAAAACTGGTAGCAGCAATAGCAGCAGGAATGTTTTCCAGCCTATCCCGCGGCTATTTCTTGATGAGTATATACCTGACTGTCCCATGGAAGATTCGTTTTCAGCTTGAGAAAGTGATAATGTTCGGACGGGCATATCGGGAATTTCTACCGGCTTAAGCCCAAAAAAGTCCCCTGCCAATTCACTCATGGAGGAATCATCTGCCTGAAACCTCACCTCAGATTGTCCCACTCCCCTCAGATACCCCAACCCCTCAAAGTAATAGCTCCCCCCCTGGCGAAAGCGCTCCTTGAGCTCCCGAACGATTTCGAGCTCGACAGCCTGGGCTTCCCGGATCGGCATGTTGAGATAGCGCACCAACTGGTTGGCTATCGTGGCATCACGATCCACCTGGGTGGCAAACTCGAGCTTCACCGAGGGTGGGAGTATTTTGCCGGTCTCAGCATTCATGGTAGAAGGCATAAACCGCTTTCGGAGGGTACCAATCCCAGGCAAAGCCAGAACAGGAGCCTCCTGCAAAATACTCTTGATATATAGATCAACGGTAGCTCTCATTTCCCTTTAGGAGATGGGTTATGAAATAGAACGAAAGAACTTGGAAAATCTGTTATGCAGCAGCATAAAAGTCCGTTATTTTAATCCACAATTAACCAATTACCAACCTTACCTTTTTTATGCCCTGCACCACTAGCATAAATATGCTCCGAGATGGCAAATATATGGGTCGCAACTGCTTTTCCCATAGATAAAAACAAATTTCCAGTTCGTGGATTTTTTTAGGTAAACTTTCTTTAAAGGGACGTCTCAGGGCAGGACATTCCATTCCCTATGACCTGTTTTTGTGCCTTCCTCATACATCTACTCGACAGAGAATTCAAGCAATTTATCCCAAATATCCCTAGTTTCGGTTCATGAAGTTCTTGTTTCCAAAACTAGGACAGGGTCTGCTGGTCATTTGGGGGATCGTCACCCTGATGTTCATTATTTTTTATGCACTGGGGAATCCTACGGACTACCTCGTGGATGAAAAGGCGGATCAGGCCACTCGAGAGGCAACCATGGCCAGATACGGTCTGGACAAGCCATTAATCGTCCAGTATGGCAGATACCTTAACCAGTTGTCACCTATCGGGTGGGTGGATAGTTTGTTGGCAAAGGAAGTTACCCACTGGCCTCGTTTTGAGCGAGAATCCGGGCCACACCTTGCATTTAAGGCCCCATATCTCGGGAGATCCTATATCAGCCGGGTAGAGGTAGGTCAATTGATCGCTGATCGACTTCCTGGAACTATTGTGCTGGCATTGGCGGCGATCCTGCTGGCAGCCGGCCTGGGCATCAGCCTTGGGACAGTTGCAGCCCTTCGGTATGGCTCTGCCCTTGACCAGAGCATTCTTTCCAGTTCTGTTTTGGGAATTTCTGCCCCTTCCTTTTTTGTCGGAGTAGTGGTTGCGTACCTGTTTGCTGTCAAATTTCAGGATTGGACTCACCTTCAATTCAGCGGATATATCTGGGAGGACAACATATTTGGTGCAGGGAAGCACCTAAAGCTAAAAAACCTACTGCTTCCAGCGCTGGCACTGGGAGTGAGACCCTTGGCCATTTTCATACAACTTACCCGCAGTAGCCTCCTGGATGTGCTCAACAGTGAATACATTCGTACAGCGAAAGCAAAGGGCCTTTCCTATGGGGTAGTGTTGGTGAAGCATGCCTTGCGCAATGCACTGAACCCTGTTCTGACTGCTATTACCAGTTGGCTCGCGTCATTGCTGGCCGGGGCATTTTTCATTGAGTACATTTTTAACTGGCAGGGAATAGGTAAACTGATGATTGATGCCCTAACCCAAAATGATTACCCCGTCATCATTGGCTGCTCACTCACCATAGGCATCATTTTCGTGCTTGTGAATATCGTCACAGACTGGCTCTATCAGCGACTAGATCCACGGGTAAGCTATGATTAGGAAAATCATCAAGGACCAGTGGCCTTGGGAAGGGAGCCAGGTCCCCCCTGGCTGGCTATCGGAATCCATGCAAAGCCTGATTGTGGAAATCAAACCTGATCTTCCTGCTACCGAAAAACTAGTGGAATAAGTTCGAAGTCCGATGTTCGTAGTTTAAACTCGACTTTTGCACTCTTCTCTAAAAGGGTGAAAATCAGAGGGTTTTGTGCCAA
>CAYFIR010000096.1:0-26095 GCA_964343195.1 uncultured Bacteroidia bacterium
CGGAAGGTGCCGCAGCTATTGCTGGCTTCGACCCAGTAGAGGCCGTCCGAAGTGGCCTGATAGCTGGCTGAGGCGCTGTTGTCCTGCCAGAGGTAGCTGGTGTTGGGCAGAGTAGTTTGAGACAAATCGAGGCTTTGGCCCTGGCAGAGAGCGGTATCCGGCCCCAGGTCCACGATGGGGCTTTGCCGCACCAGAATGGTGTCGTAGAGCGTATCGGGATAGGTCGGACATCCCCGATAGACCACAGCCTGCACGGGATAAGTCCCCGGCCCGGCGTAGAGATGCTCCGCGCTATCCCCCACAAAGGTGATCGGAGCCACCCCCGACTCCCCAAAATCCCAGCGCACCGAGTCCACCCGGTAGCCACTCACCCGGAACTTTGCCGTGTCGGGCAGGCAGACTGTCAGGCCTCCGGCGTTGAGGGAGCTGTCTTTTAGTCCTAGCTCAAGGGGACGGAAGTAGTGGGGAGAGAAATAGGGGAGGTACATATTGATGTTAAATATTGGCCGATCAATAAAATCGAAGCCTTGAGAAACATAGTCGCAAGCAGTTCCAAGGCCATTGGGGTTTCGGATGACACCAAGCCAATGGTAGGAGGTATCATTGGGGTTTGGCCAAACAAAGGCGTTGGGTCCTCCTTTCAGCACGTAGATACTCCCATCGGGCCCATAGGCCATATCTACGACCCCTGCCTGTTGACCCGTATCTACCACAGCGGGGATGGCAGAACTGGCTATGATCGCAGGATTTCCGCTGGATAAATCCGTTTGGTAAATGGTTCGGCCAATGATGTTTGCAATCGTAACCCACTTCATCCGGTACAGTTTCGAGCCATCAGGAGAAAAGAGAATTCGATGGCCATCCCGCCAGCTTTCATTCGGTGGATAGACTCCCTGTGGGAGTGGATCGAGTTTAATTGGGTTAGAGATTACTCCTGTAATGGGATCAAAGTCCATGACGTAAGTGCCGGTATCGTTTATACCAAATCCAGTCACAGCAAGCTTTCGCCCATCGGGTGAAGCCACCATTTCGGCCAATCTCCACCCTGCGGTGCCACTGATCCCTGGAGCTGCGAATGGGATGGCCCATGCTGGACCTACGGCAGATATTACTGGTGGAGAAATCCCGGTAGGGGTTAATTTATAGGCATAGTAATGATTGGTGCTTTCCTTGCGACCGATAAGCCAGTAGTCCTGTCCATTGGGGTGGGCTACCCCCACGCTTTGTGCTGCCACGGTATCCATGACAGGAGTAAAGTTCGGGAGCAGGCCACCGAGTCCCCCATTCAAGCTCATGTCAATGGTAACATATCCTAATATAAGTGAAGTAAGTCCAGGATGTGGGCTGTACCGCCCAATCATTAGATATTGTTGAGCATTTCCAGGCTTAGGAATGGCATATTGTTGTTTGGCGTATGCTCCATAAACACCTATGACGGTAGGGGGAAACATATTGCCCATTACCTGATAGTTGGCATTGTAAACGACTCCTGTATTCGCATAGAATAACAGGTTGCCACAGGGATCTGCCATCGACGTTCGCCACTCTTGTGATGCAGCTGGGAAACCTCCTCCAGTCGGGATGGTGATCCCTCCTCCGGGATGAAATTTGATTCTGGCAGAGTCCCCCCAATACCAATTAGCAGTCTCATATTGCGCCCATCCCAGGGCGGGCAGGAGGGCCAGCCAGCATAGCAGAAGCAGGTGTCGGTGCATGGTTGTGGTTTTTTTTGGTCGTGGAATACAAATTGTGGATCAAGACATTTGAGCTGCAAAGAGATATGTAGGTAAATGAGCCACTGACTGGCTCATTTACCTACATCCTTTTTACCTTTATCTACCCAAAAGTCCCTATTTCTTTCTTTACTTTTGCCTTCAAAACTATTCCAAAATACGAATTGATTGGGATCTAAGAAAGAGGATTGGGGAGGGAATTGAATTTGTTAGGTGAGGGGAAATGAAAATTGTTGTACCTATATTGTACCTATGGGATAAAAATATGGCTTAAATATTTGCATATCAACTATATAAAATATGTTTACTAAAACCTGTAGGGGTCGTACCTTTTTTCTATACATTCCCGCCATTTTTATCAGAGAACCAAAATGAAAAGCCCAGCCAATTATTGGCTGGGCCAGCATATGAAAGCGAATAGGGGCCATTAACTTTCTTAGAATTCGTTGGCGGTTGAACGACTGCGGGTACTGCTGTGAGTTTCCATCATATGAGGAGTTCCTGTGGAGACCAAACGGTCAGACTCATTGTCTCCTTCCAACTCTCCATTGTAATCCCTTACCCGGATAACTCGCTTGTCATACTCACCATGTTCGGCAAATCGATCAGGGTGTACATCAGCCAGTTTGGCTTCGGCATACTCGATGTTAGGAGTCCAGGCGTTCTTATCGGTCTGAATCCACAGATCCCGCTCTCCGCTGATAACCAGGCTGCGAGCTACCTGCTCCTGATCACGGTATACATAGATCTCCTCAATTATGAAAGACCCATAGGGGAAGGCGTTGATCTCGGTTTCTACAAAGGTCGTGGGTTGTTCCTGAGGTTCCTCTGTTTCGCTCCGCTCAACTTCGATAACGATGGTTGGGAACTCGCGTGCCTCGTCAATTGAGACTGGTGCCAGGGTCTGCTTTTGTGCACAGGAAGTGAAAATCAAGGCTGCGGCGATGCTGGTGTAGAAGATGAAGCTTTTCATTGCTTTTTGAGTTAATGGGTGAAATCTACTTGCAAAGCTTCGAAGGCTGGAATACCGTATGCCACGAAACCGAAAACAAATAATAGTTGGGGAGGAAGTTGGCTGTAAAGCCTGATTTCAAGCCATTTGGGCTACAAAAAGCAAATTGGGAGACTCACGGCTTATTACCTGAGGGAATGGGACATCCTCAGAAAAGCAGAGCCACGAAGCAGATGGGAAGTGATTGCGAACATTTGGGGTGAATTTGAAGGTAAAGAGAAATGGAGAAATATTATTTGATCTTACCTTCAGGGTGCTTCAGGAGAGTGAAGCATTCATTCGCAAGTACAATAACCATTACGCCGATATTTTTCTGAGGGTTGCATGGCAGGAGATTTTTTTTCTGGTAACGAGGAAAAGAAATGATGAGGCAGGTATGAGTAAGTGGTAAAATATCTGCCTAAATAAGGCTGAATGGGCGATTTAAGGGCTGGGGAAAAAAGATAACTGTGGCCACATTTTTTTTAAGATTTTCATGGCTAGATCAGGCATATTTTTCTGAATAGCCCATTTAACATCCTGTAAGTTGTGGAGATAAATCTGGAGTTTACAGTGGCGCTTTCCCCTTTCCCTCCCCTTGTGTAACTTTGGAGAAGAAAAGAAGTCAGAAGTGAGATCGGCTTCGCCTGTCAGAGGTCAGACAAAAAAAGAGCCTCTTATTGATTCTGACAGCACCGCGATCTGACTTCTGGCAGTGAAACGGTCTGACCTCTTTCCACTCTATGCTCTTAACCAGCCTCGAAATCTTCGGCTTCAAAAGCTTTGCCGAACGCACCAAGTTTGTCTTTGACGAAGGAATCACGGGAATCGTGGGGCCCAACGGCTGTGGCAAGTCCAATGTTGTCGACTCCATCCGTTGGGTGCTGGGCGAGCAAAAGACCAAGAACCTGCGCTCCGACAAGATGGAGAACATCATCTTCAACGGCACCAAAGCCAAGCGCAAGTCCAATTACGCCGAGGTTTCCCTGACCTTCGAAAACACCAAAAACGTCCTGCCCACCGAGTATAGTACGATTTCCATCACCCGAAAACTGTACCGCAGCGGGGATTCTGAATACCAGATCAACGGCGTTACCTGCCGCCTGAAGGACATTCAGAACCTGTTCATGGATACCGGTATCAGCTCTGATAGCTATGCCATTATCGAGTTGGGCATGGTGGATGAAATCCTGACCAACAAGGACAATGAGCGGAGAAAATTCTTTGAAGAAGCGGCGGGTATTTCCAAATACAAGCTGCGTAAGCGGCAGACCCTCAAACGATTGGCTGATACCGACGCCGACCTGGAGCGGGTAGAAGACCTGCTTTATGAAATCGAGAAAAACCTAAAATCTCTGGAGAAACAGGCTCGTCGCACCCAACGATATTTCGAGCTGAAAGAAAAATACAAGCTGATCAGTTCGCAGTATGCCTTTCTGATGATGCGCGACATCCGCGAGCGACAAAATCAGATCAAAATCCTCCAGGACAACCTGGAAGATCAGATCACCCAGGTGCAGAGCGAACTGGCCCAGCGGGAGGCCCGGATGCAGGACCTCCGCAAGTCGCAGGTAGACAATGAAAAGAACCTTGCATTGGCACAGGAGGACCTCAACAAGCACCTGCGCAAGATTCAGTCGGTCGAGACGGAAAAGTCGATCAAAAACGAGCGGCTCAAATACCTGCAACAGCGCGAGGTGAGCATTCGCAACCAGATCGAAACCGAAGGCCTGAAGGTCGAGCGGAACCAGGGGATGCTGGTGCAATTGCGAGAGCAATTGCTGCGACAGGAGCAGGAATTGGAGGGGCAGACCGAGCAGGAGCAGGGACGACAGGCTGAGGTAGACTCACTGGCCAAGCGCTACGAAGAAGAGCAGCGCATGGCCAAGCAGTTGCAAATGCAGCACCGTGAGGCCGAAGCTGAGTTGCAGGAAATGACCCGCGAAAAGGAGGTGGCCCGCGTTAAGCTTCAAAGCCTCGAAAATGAACTGCGACGCACTGTAGAGGACCGTGAACACCGAGAGGGCGAGATCGATGCTTTTACGGAGAAAAAACAGGAACTGGCGGAATCTGTGAAAGTCCTTGACCAGCAGGCCACTGAGCTGGAACTCAAGCGGGACCACCATGCTGCCGAGCGCAAGCGTACCGAACAGGCAGTTACCGAGTTCAAGGATCAGCTATACCAGACCAACCGCGTCATCGACGCCAAACAAAACGAATACAACCTCACCAAGTCACTGGTCGAAAATCTGGAGGGCTTTCCCGCCAGTGTGAAGTTCCTCAAGAAAAGCGCCGACTGGATGAAGGAAGCCCCGTTGCTTTCTGATGTCTTTTCCGTGCCGGAAGCTTTCAAAGTGGCGTTTGAAAATTACCTGGAAGGCTACCTGAGCTACTATGTTGTCCCAAGTCGCGAAGATGCGACCAAGGCCGTGCACCTGCTAGCCGACGCCTCCAAGGGCCGCGCCAACTTCTTCATTCTCAGTGACCTCGTAGATTATAAGCCCGATAACCAATTGCTGTTCACCCAGGCTCAGTCGGCGCTGGATCTGGTGGAATTTGCCCCGGAATACAAAAAGCTGGCCCTCTACCTGCTGGGCAATGTCTATGTCGTTAACCACGAATCTGAAATTCCGGCCGATGTGCCAGAAGGCGTCGTGTTCCTGACTCAGACAGGAAATCTGGCCCGTCGCCGCTTCACCATGAGTGGTGGATCGCTGGGGCTCTTTGAAGGGAAGCGCCTTGGACGAGCCAAAAACCTCGAAAAGCTCGAAAAGGAACTCAAGAACCTGCGTAGCAAGAAAAATCAGCAACAACGCGAACTGGAGCAGGCGCAGACCCAACTGGATACACTTAAGCGTACCGATTTTACCGTCGGACTGGATCGCGCTCGCAAAGCATTGGCTGAGAAGCAACGCGATTTTTCGGTGCTGGAATCCCGTGAGAAGGAGTACCGCGAGTTTATCATGCGGGTAGGACAGCGGAGCGACAGCCTTCGCACCGAATTGGAACAGATCCAAACCCGTACAGAGGAACTCGATCCTCAGATCAAGATCGGGCTGGAAGAAGTACAGCAGTTGAACAGCCGCCTGGCGCAGGCGCAGGCTGTGGCCCAGGAGACGGAGGATCTGCTTTCAGATGCGCGAAAAGGCTTCAACGAGGTTCATATTCGGTTGATTCACGTGCGCAATCAGGTGGAAAATACCCGTCGGGAAATTGAGCAGAAAGATGAAGAGGTAGATTCACATTCCCAAAATAACGAGACCCTTAAGGCCGATCTTGCCAGGGTGGAGGCTGACACCGAGGAGCTAATCACCAGTAACACCCAGGACGACGACGCCATTGTAGGCCTTTATCAGCAAAAGAAAGAGAAAGAAGCCCGTGTCGAGCGGATGGAACAGGCCCTGGCTCAAACCAAGAATAGCATCCGTCAGCAGGAAGACGCCTCCGCAGGGCATCGCAAGCGCCGCGAAGATGCGCTGACCCGTCAGGCAAATCTCAAAGAGCAGGCTACGGAAATTCGCATCGAGTGGAACAGCCTGCGCGAGCGGATGTCAGTGGAGTTTCAGGTAGAGGTGGACGACCTCTCCGAGGCGGCGCTGTTTGACAAACCGTTGGATAGCTTTGACCTGGGGGCACTGCGCGCCGAGGTGGAAAAGACCCGTGGTAAAGTCCAGAACTACGGCGAAATCAACCCCATGGCGGTGCAGGCTTACAACGAAATGAAGGAGCGCTTCGACTTCATCACAGGCCAGAAAAACGACCTGTTGGAAGCCAAAGAGTCATTGCTCACCACCATCAGCGAGATCGACGAAACCGCCAAGGAGCAGTTCCTCGCTACCTTTACGCAGGTGCGCGACCACTTCCAGCGGGTATTCCGATCACTGTTTACCCAGGACGACACCTGCGACCTGATCCTTATGGACCCCGAGAATCCTCTGGAGTCTGAGATCAACATCATCGCCCGCCCCAAGGGCAAGCGCCCGCAGACCATCAAGCAACTCTCTGGTGGGGAGAAGACCCTCACAGCAGTGGCCCTGCTGTTCAGCATTTACCTGATCAAACCCGCGCCCTTCTGTATCTTCGACGAGGTCGATGCCCCGCTCGACGATGCCAACATCGACAAGTTCAACAACATCATCCGGGACTTCAGCGACAGTTCCCAGTTCATCATCGTGACCCACAACAAGCGCACGATGGCCTCTACCAACGTTATCTATGGCGTGACCATGATGAATACGGGGATCTCATCCGTGCTGCCTGTGAGCCTGTCTGACATTGGGCTGGATGAAGCGGGTGAAGTGGTGATGGGGTAGAGGGGAAAAAAAGTCAGATCACTGTGTTGTCAGAGGTCAGATTTTGGAGCCTACCTTTGGTTTCTTCGTATATTTACATATGAAAGAGGAAGATCTGTTATCCCGCATAACCATTGACCCACTGGTTTTACATGGGAAGCCGTGTATAAGAGGGATGCGATATCCTGTTGAGGGAGTGCTGGAGTATTTAGCCGGAGGAGACTCGGTAGCAGATATTTTGGAAGAATTCCCTGATCTGGAAGAGGCAGATATTTTAGCTTGCATTGCCTATGCGGCTGCATCTATGCGAGGCAAAAGTGTGGTTGTGATTCCCTTTGCAGCATGAAGTTTTTGATTGATGCTCATCTACCGAAGGGTATTGGCTCCTTTTTCAGGGAACTAGGCCACGAAGTGATCCATACATCGGAGTTGCCTGAAGGAAGTGCAAGCCAGGATCAGGACCTGATAGTTCTGGCAATGGAGTGCTACCGTGATTTCAAAGCTGTATTTTACCCAAAGTGGTGCTGATTTTCAGGCAGTCCGGCATCGCTGAAGTCAAAGACTTGGAGACAGCAGGTATCGGCTCAGAGAGCCTCACCAGCACCATCCTTTGGATGGTTAAATTGTTATGTACTTCGCCGGTAGTGCCGCTCGTGAGCATCTGTGATGCGACACACCTTCATAGCGTCCCCGAACCCACTCTGATCCTTGTCTGACCTCTGGCAGCTTCGCGGTCTCGCTCCTGACTTCTTTTCTTTTCCCTCCCCGCTAAAACTTCACCTGTACCCCAAAGAGCACATGCCTTGGTGCCAGGTATCGTGAGGGATTGTCTGGTGGAGGGCTATTGTCCAGCGGGTCAGGGTAGCGGGGATCGCGGGTGCCGAGGGGCAGGTCATCACCAAACTCCCAGGCGCGTCCGGTAACGGGGTTCACAATGGCCGAGGACAGGTAGTTGGTCAGGTTTTCCACCTCGAAAGAGAGCGACAGCCGAGCGGCATTGGCAATGACGAAGTCGCGGGAGATTCTGGCATTCATCCAGAACCAGGGAGCACCGATCTCTGAGAACGGCTGATCCAGGATGGGCTCGTACTCAGGGCGACCAGTTTGGTCATTGACCCGTATCAACTCCTGTGGTGTGTAGCGCAGACCGGACTTATAGGTCGCAGTCAGGGAAGCCCGGAATCCTTCCAGCGGAATCCGCCAGAGGTAGTTGGTGGAGTCGGGCGTGAAGATCGCCAGCAGTTTGACGTCAAAGGGACGGTCCCAGGCCAGGAATTGTTCCTTGGTCGTATTAACGAATCCCTGCTGACGAATCTGAAGGGAAGATTCTGCTGCGGTATTACTTTTTCCCGTTGCGATCTGGTAGGCTCCGCTCAGTGTGCCGGTAAACCAGTCGCCAATCCGGCGAGTCAGAGCTACCTCAAGTCCACGGATACGGGCATAGTCCTGATTGATGAAGAAGGTCTTTTCTACAAATCGCCCGGTCTGATCGCGTACCTCGATGCGGCGGCTGACGATGTAGTCATATTTATCATTGTAGAAGGCGGTTGCCGTGAGGGCCATGTCGCGCGTGAGCTGAGACTTGAGGCCTACCTCGTAGCTCACGGTTACCTCGGGGTTGATGTTGGGGTTACCCAGATTGGACAGGAAGGAACGGTCCTGATAAATTGGGTCAAGGCCTGCGTAAACGAAGCGGGGGTGTGGCATGCGCATGGCGTGGCTGTAGTTGAAGTACAGCACGTTGTTTTCCGTTACGGGGAATGAAACGCGGATACGGGGCAACAGGCGGGCCTTCCAGCGACGGCCCAGGAACCCGAAACTTTGATCCAGGTAAGCCTCGCGCACCGCGTCGAGGACAGGTGCTTCTGGACTGGCCACGGCATCGTCCACAAATTTTCCCGGTGCCCAATAATTGAGGCGAAGGCCCAGATTGGCGATGATGCCTTTGTAGTTGATTTCGTCAGAGACAAAGAAGCCTCCGTTGGCGGGCTTGACCTGCCAGAAGTCGCTGCTGCGGCCCAGGCTGGTAGAAGGGGTGGTGACCGAGTCATTGATCTGAATAGGCGCTCCCACCCAGGGGCGGGTCACGTCGATCCACTGGAGTTCCTGTTCCTTGTGCTCGACCCCCATGGTTAAGTAGTGGACTTTGCCCTGAGACGCCCAGTTGAACTTGGTCTTAAAGGTATATTCCTGGGCATAGTGGTCGTGCCAAAGGGTCGCAATTCCGCCATTGTTGGTGAGGCCGGGACCTGGAAAAACATAGACCACGTCATCATTGGGGTTAAATACGGTCACGGGGTCGGTCACGATGGAGCGCGGGTCAAAGATCTGATCCACCGTCTCGGTGCGGAAGGGACGGCCATTGGCGTCAGCTCGCAGGTTGGTAGCCAGTCGTCCCAGGGCGATGTCCATCGACCACTGCTCTCCCAGGATAGTGCGAAGGTTGAGCACCGACAGGTTGGAGTGGTGGGTGTATGTATTGGCCTGGTCCATGTCCAGGATGAAGCCATATTGGAGGCCGGGACGTACGATCTCGTCATTGCCGACGATCTGGAGAGTCCGGTTACTCTGGTTAATGTTGAGCGAGTGCTGATTGGTCAGCGTCAGCTTGACACCAGGACGAATCTGATAGGCCAACTTGACGGTATTGGACCAGCGGTTATCCTGACGCGGGGCCCACAGGGTATCGTTGGTAAACAGCGAGCTGCGTAGCTGATCGGCGACGGGGTTGTAGTTGTCGGTATTGGCCAGGTAAAAATTGTCGGACATGAAGGCCGATGCACTAGTGAAGAAGGTGAGCTTGTTGCGGATGATCGGCCCACCGAGTGAGACGCTCAGCTCGTCGGTATTCCAACTGGCTCCCTGATTGGGGCTGATGCCGAGGTTATCACGTCGGTAGTTGACGTTAAAGTCAAAGGCTGCGCCGCCTTCCTTGATGCGGGTGAGGATGACCCCGGAAGAACCGGAACCATATTCCGCATCGCTACCTCCGGTGATTACTTCGATCTGGTTGATGGCTCCGGCATTTACATCTACCCCAAAGCCCGTTCCGGCCAGGGGATCCTGCGCACTGATGCCATCTACGCGGTATTCGGTTTCATAGACGCGCCCCCCACGAATCTGGATTCCGTCGGGGTTTTCGCTCACTCCGACTTGAAGGGCTACCGCTTCCTGCACGTTTTTGACGCTTATTTCGCCCAGTTCATCCTCCCCAATGGTGGTACTGGACTGGCCACTCTCGAGGTCGATCAGGCTGGGTTCTCCTACGATTTCTACCTCTCCCAGCGTTTTGACCGCACTGTTTAGCGAAACATTCAGGGTTTCGGTTTGTCCACCACGGATCTGAATTCCGTTGAAAATCTTCTCCGCATAGCCCAGATAGGTGAACTTGATGGAGTAGTCTCCCGGCTTGAGGCCTGCAATAGTGTATTGCCCGTTGCTACTGGTATAACCGCCGCTGTAAGTTCCGATGACGACGACGGTGGCTCCCTCAAGAGGGTTGCCAGTCTCGGCATCTATGACTCGCCCGCTGAGGCGACCGTTTTGAGCTAGCAGGAGGACCGGACCGAGTACGAGAATGAGGAAAGGTAAAAGTCTGCGCATAAGGATGGCTTGGGCCCAAATATCGCTAACCCATAGGGGAAAGACAATTACCGCAATGTTACCAAGCTATCTGAGTAAGGTGAGGTGTCCGCGCTGGGCCTCTGTTTGCTGGCCACACAGATACTTTACCGTTGTGTAGTATGTTCCAGTGGGTACAGGTTTTCCCTTCCAGGTTCCGTCCCAGCGCGATGTTGTGCCTGAAGACTGGAACATTAGCCGTCCCCATCGATCATAGACTTTCCATTCCATCTGCCGAATATCGAATTCCGTACGTGGGTAAAATTCGTCATTGGCTCCATCTCCGTTGGGAGTGAATATGTTGGGTAAGAGTAACCTACAGTTTGCCGTGGCCTGAACCGACTGACAAATTTCCTGGGAACACACCTTTCCACTGGGGAAAGCGCCATAGGCTGTAAGGCAGATTTCATGCTGCCCGCCAGCCGGGAGAATGTATTCCCTTGCTTCTCCCTGCCCAATTTGATTGCTTGAATCCATTCCCCAGGAAAAGGCCAGGGAATCGATGGAGCCCGTACTACGATCCTGCACCTGAAGTGTGAGTCCGGTCAGGTCCATGGTAAAGTTGGGGGTAAGGCCAAACGCTGCGCAATCTTCCTCTACCTCGACCAATTCACAGGTCTGGTCAAAGCAGGTCTGTCCATCGGCCAGCAAGTGGTAGGCATTGAGGCAGAGGTTGTAGGTGCCTGCCTCTTGGTAAACATGGTCGGCAGTCCCTGATGGGGGGATTGAGGTCTGGTTCAGGTCTCCCCAGAGAATGGAAACTGAATCTATTTCACCGATAGATTGATCTGTCAGTGTGGCGAAGACACTCTCCAGATTCAGGTCAAACTGAGCCTGCAAGGGGATGGTGTTGCAGGCGGGTGGCTGGCAGTCTTCGACAGTAATCGTAAAGGTCTGCCGTTGCCGACAGTCGGGGGAATTGAAGCGCAGCACTGTGTAAGTGGTGGTAATTTCTGGCGTAGCTTGTGGAGTGGAGCATGATGTGCAGCTTAGTCCCTGGGCGGGATACCATTCATATTCGTTGCTTAATCCTCCATATATAACTACGGTTTCTCCCTGGCAGATGGTGGTATCACGGGTAACGAGCCCGGCCGTTGAGGGGGAAGTTTGCTCGCTTAAGGCCAAAATCTCGGCTTCGTCCAACTCGCGGTTGTAGAAGCGGAGATCGTCGATTTTGCCGTGGTAGTAGTCCAGGGATGTAGGCTGAGCATAGGGGTCTGATATGCCACTTTGTCCAGTTTCTCCTGGAATATAGTAGAGCTGGCCTCCGGTTCCGCTGTAAGTCCCACAATCATTTAGGCCATTGATGTAAATCTCCATGTCCTGGGGACCTCTGATAATGGCTGCGACATGGTACCAGGTATTCAGGGTAAGGTCTGTGGTTCCCGTTTTTGATCTACGGGAATTGGGGCCGGTTTCTCCTCCGTCTCCATACTGCACGTGAAACTTCGCGCTGGACGCGGTAGCATTTCCAATAAAAATCCCGTTGTAGCTGTTCTCGGCCCAGTTATTGGCAAAGACCATGTTGCGATGGTGATCGTCCAGAAGTATCCACGCTGCCACCGTCAGAGGCAGGGGCTCGTTGAACTTGCCATTCGCAGTGTACTCGATGTAGTCATCAATCCCGTCGAACTGATAGGCAGAGTTGGGATTGCCAAAGCGATCCGTCGTCAAGGTTGCCCCATAGACGGTGCCATGATTGCCATTGCCGCTATAATCCTGCGCATCTCCATCAAATGGATAATGGGCTACCAGGCTATCCTGAAGGGTAAACTGGGAATAGACAGGATTGGAAGCGAGAAATATTAGCACAAAAAGGCCAGTAGACAGCCTGAGTGCCTTTTGGAAGGTTGAATTGGGAAGCATGGTTGAAAAGCTTAAAAGTGATTATTCCATGGATCCTCAATCTGCGAAATGAGAGAAATTGGGCAGGTATTACCCCAGTAATTTGATGGCGTCTTTGGCAAAATAGGTCGCGATCAGGTCGGTTCCTGCTCGCTTGATTCCCATCAGGGTTTCCATCATGGTGGCATCGTGATCCAGCCAGCCCTGTGCCGCTGCGGCTTTGATCATGGCATATTCGCCCGAAACCTGATACGCTGCAATGGGGACATTCACTTCGTCCTTCGCCATCCGAATCACATCGAGGTATGCTAACGCAGGCTTTACCATCACAATATCAGCTCCTTCTTCGATGTCCAGTAAAATTTCTTCGATTCCCTCATGGCTGTTAGCAGGGTCCATCTGATAGGTTTTTTTGTCGCCAAAACCTGGCGCCGAATCCAGGGCATCGCGGAAGGGACCGTAAAAAGCTGAGGCATACTTTGCGCTATAGGCCATGATGCCGACGTTGGGGAAGTCTTCTTCCTCCAGCAGGTCGCGGATCTCCCCGATGCGGCCATCCATCATATCGGATGGGGCGACAAAGTCAGCCCCGGCTTCCGCATGACTTAGCGCCATTCTGGCCAATACGTCTACTGTATCGTCATTAACGATCAGTCCATCGCGTACAATGCCGTCGTGGCCATAGCTACTATATGGATCCAGGGCCACATCTGTCATGACCAATAAATCTGGAGCCACGTCTTTGATGGTCTTGATGCTGCGCTGCATCAGACCGTCCGGGTTCACTGCTTCGGTGCCTTCGTTGTCTTTCAACTCATCCGGTACCTTCACAAAAAGCAGGACTCCCTTCACCCCCATGCTTTGCAACTCCCTGACTTCCTGGGAGATACCATCCAGCGAATAGCGATAATACCCCGGCATGGAGGGAATTTCTTCCTTCACATTTTTCCCTTCTACGATAAATAGCGGTACCAGAAAATCATCAGGAGAAAGCCTGGTTTGAGCTACCATGCTCCGAATAGCAGGAGACTGGCGAAGGCGACGAAGGCGGCGGTATGGGTAGGACATGAGTAGTGGAGGCGTTGCAGGGTGAATGTTAAAAGTTGAAGGCTGGTGGAATATACTCTAAGTTGAAAGTGGTGATGGTCAGTATTTTGTGCGAATTCCGAATGGGTAATTACTTAATTCAGCAGGCACTGGAATGATCAGGAAACTGGTCCTAATGAATCTGCCATTCCTTTTTGTCCAGGGCGCTGATCGATCAGGTCATTGTCGTCAGGGCCGTGCTTGATTTTCTTATTCAGCAGATAGATGAAAAGCGCCAGTAGCAGGGCATAAATCAGGGTGAACATGATCAGGGAGAAAAGCACCTGATTGGCGGTGACGGCTTTGCTAAGGGCATCACTGGTTCGCAGCAAGCCATACACCACCCAGGGCTGACGCCCCATTTCGGCGGTGTACCAGCCAAACTGATTGGCAAGCTGGGGCAGGATTACCATGGGAACGAAGAGCTTCAACAACCACTTTTGTTCGAATAAACTTCCCCTGATCCAGAAAAATCCTGCCAGTAGGGTAATTCCGATCAGGGCCATGCCGATGGCGACCATGAGGTGATAAAACTGGAAAACAGCGTTGACAGCGGTTGGTTGCTCATCTTTGGGGAAGGCATTGAGTCCTTTGACGGGAGTTGTAAAATCTCCATGCAAAAGGAAAGTCAAACCCCCAGGCACCCCGATACCGGTTACTTCCTGATTTTCTGTATCGACCCAACCAAAGATGTAGGCGTGGGCCACCGAGAGGGAATCATAATGTCCCTCCATGGCGGCCAGTTTGGGGGGCTGGTTTTTGGCAACTCCATCAGCGGAGCTATGGCCTGTTACTAGTTGTGCCAGAGAGGCAACGAGTGCCACTCCCAGGGCTATTTTAAAGGCTTTTTTCGATATCTCGATGTGGCGACCCTTGAGCAGGTAGTAGGCGTGGACACTGGTCACCAAAAAGGCTCCCGCCAGAAAAGCCCCAATCCAAACGTGGGAAAGGCGTTCCACACTGCTTGGGTTGAAGACCATGGCCCAGAAATCGGTAATCTCGGCACGGGCCTTCATGCCTTCGCCTACGATGTGAAATCCCGCCGGAGTTTGCTGCCAGCTATTGGCCACCACGATCCAGATCGCGGAAAACATCGACCCAACAAACACCCCGATAGTGGAAATGAAGTGTACCCGAGGGCTGACGCGGTTCCACCCAAACAGGAGTACCCCCAGGAATCCGCTTTCCAGCGCAAAAGCAAATATGCCTTCTGCCGCCAGGGCTGAGCCAAACACATCCCCCACATAGCGGGAATAGGTGGCCCAGTTGGTCCCAAACTCAAACTCCATCACGATGCCAGTCGCGACACCGATCCCAAAAGTCAACGCAAAAATCTTGGTCCAGAAGCGGGCCATTTTCTCATAAAGGGGATCTTTGGTGCGCAGGAATTGCCCTTCCATGAAGACCATCAATAGCCCCAGCCCTATGCTAAGGGGGGGATAGATGTAGTGGAAAGCAACGGTAAAGGCAAACTGAATTCGGGATAGTATTTCTACGTCCATGCTGGCATTCATACTGGGTGAGAGAGCTGCAAATTACATCTCGGCGAGCCTAGGTAGAAATGAGAAAACGCATTAAAGGTTTCCAAAAAACGTGAAGTTTCAAGCTATTGGCTGTCGCAGTCTTCTTCGGACTCCTGAGCAGAGCGGAGTTTGTCAAGCATGAGATTGAACTGCTCTACCTCTTCAACTGTTAGGGCTCCGAATGCACGCTCCAGTTCGTCTTCCAGCCCAGAGATTTCATCGAGCAGGGAAAGGCCATTGGCGGTTATAAGCACATCTACCAGGCGCTTGTCGGATTTGCAGACGCGACGCTCCACGAGCTTTTTCTTCACCAGACGATCTACGATGCGCGAAACATCTGACATCTTGTCGAGCATACGACTCCGGATATCAGAGGTGGAAATTGGGTCGGGATACTGACCTCGCAGGATACGGAGGACATTGTATTGCTGAAGGGTAATGTCAAATCGGCGGAAAAAAGCCTTTTGTTGTGCTATGAGCCAATTGTGGGTATAGATCAGGTTAACGGCAGCCCTTTGTTTTTCGCTGCGAAAAGGGGTTTTCTGTTTTATGGCTTCTTCAATCTTCATCATGCTCAGGGCTGAAAACCAATACGTTTATTGGTTAAGGTTTAAACACTATTTATGGGAATATAACTTAAGACAAGTGGAAAGGTTGCAACAATCAGACCTCAATTAGCGGGTTTTTCAGGATAGCTTAAAGACCTTCAAATCCAGGTCGCGCCACCATCCAAATAGCAACAGAGTAGCCAAATATACGAAACCTGCTATAACTGTCTGAAGCCACCAGGAAAGGTCGGTTTGGGATAAGCCCCAAAATGCTCCCAAAAGGACGGCAAATGAAAGCAGTTGACGTCCCAAAGCCTTCCAGGGGATAGGTACCTGCAACTTTTGTTGGATGTAAGCGAGGTAGCCCGCTCCACTCAGCGCAAAACTCGCCACAGTAGACCAGGAGCAAGCGAGGGCTCCCAGACTGGGGATGAGCAGGAGGTTGAGGAGTACGTTGAGGACAATGCTCGCTCCGATGAGTCGATTGACAAAGCGTTCATGACCTGTAGAAGTCAGGAGGGTACTGAATACGGCGAGATTTCCATTGATGAAAAGTGCTGCGAATAGTCCCTGTAGTGCCGCCACCATGATGGCCAGTTCTTCGGCCGAAGTGGACTGGTCGTACATGAAAAAGAGGCGCTCGCCGTGAAACCAGCCAAATGCCGCAACAAAGGTCAGGGGTACGCCTGTTATCATTTGCCCGAGTTTCAGGAGCTTTCCCTGTTTATCAAATTCACCGGGGAAGTGTGCAAAGCGCGCAAAAAACATCGGTAACACAATCCACAGGTACATGCTGAAAGCATCCAGCCAGCGATAAGCCGCAGCATAAAGCCCCGTCGGTACGTCCCCAGCCATGCGCTCCAGCATCACCTGATCGACCTTGTCATGAATTGAATACAGCACCGTCATCGCCGCGAATGGTAGGCTCATCCGGACGAGTTGTCGAGCGGTTTTGGGATTGAATCGTGGTCTGAGCCAGCCATAGAGGTAGCTAAGCAGGCCATAAAAAAACAGGATGCTGATGCCCACCGCCGCCAGCCGGGCATACACGAAGCGTTCGACTGTTAGCGTCGTCAGAAATAGTCCGATGACCAACCCCAGGAGGACGATTCGTTCGAAAACAGACAGCAGTGCATCCAGTCCATAGCGCTGCAACGCCCGGAAATTCGCCCGAAAGAAGTCCATCAACTGTGCGCCACCCTGCACAAAACATAGCCAGAACAGCAGTTCCAACTGCACGGGCTCGTAGCCCATGATCAAGCCTATCCCATACATGATGGGCGGATAGATCAGCAGCAGGATCAACTTGAGCCCCACCAAATGGGGGAATTCCCGCTGTAACTGAGTAGCATCAGCCGCCAGGCTTTTGGTCGCGTAGTAGTTGATACCCAGATCCGCCAGCGTCAGGAAAATAAACCCCAGACTCAGCGCAGCAGAGTACATCCCCCAGGCCTGATGGCCTACTACATCCTGCACCTCCATCTCTGTCAGCACCCAGATGGGTTTGACCAGCAGGTTCAGGACGACCATCAGTCCGATATGTGAGAAGAAGCGACGGATACCCGGTGTTTTGGCCGTCAAAATACGGGAACCCTCCCTTGCCGAGCAAACTAAAGCTCACGCGAGGCCACGGAAAAGAAGGGCGTCACGCAGAGCAGCAGAGGCGCAGAGAAAAACTTCTTCGCTCTGCTTCTCTGTACCTCTTCGTGAAAAAAAATTACTCCACCCGCAGCGATAGCACCTGACTCGCCCCCTCAGAGCGGACCTCAAGGAAGTAGGTCCCCTGGGCGAGGTCCTGAACAGAGATTTCATTTGGACCCGGGAGCAGAGACTGTTGGTGTACCAGCCGCCCCTGTAGGTCGGTCATGCGTAGGGACGAATTTTGATAAGGGGAGTGGAGAAACACCGTTTCCTGAGCCGGGTTGGGGAATACTTCGATCTTTGGGCCTGCTGCCTCTGGCAAAAACGTCGAAGTCTGGGTGATGAATACACTGTCTTCCTGTATCCGAATGGGCTGTTCCTCTCCCGACTGATTGATGGCTCTTACACGGCTGAGGCGCATATTGAGGAGGCTGGAGTCTTTTTTTCCAGCCAGATCGTCGATCATGATGATGGTGAAGGAGCAGACCTGACCGTACCCCGCCAGCGAAGTATGGTCCGTTCTGACCATGGCGATGTCTACGGAGCCGAGGGCTGGATTAGGATGGGAGAGACTCAAGGCATCAGTGCCGATGGTTCCCAGCCAGGAGCTATCATAATCAACTTTGAACGATTCGAAGCGCACCAGCGTCGTATCAAATTCCAGGCTGAACCCCACCCCATAGGCATCTGGAACAGGGAGTGTGTCGGCCCCCAGTTGAACGTTTCCACGGAGCGTATCTCCCACGGCGAGATTGGTCCCAAGGATTTCGACGGAAAGGGGGTAACCACTCTTATAATTGCCCCCACGCTTGTAGGTGATGCCGTAATTGGCCTGGATAGCCAGGGTATCATCAGCCTCGATGAGGGAATTACCATCGGTGTCAAGGTGCTTGTAGTTAATGCCGACCGGGTAGGTCAGCACCCAGGGCAGCGCCATTTGGGGTTGTAATAGCATGGTCGCATTGGGCCGGGGAGGGCCCATTTTCCCAAACCCAACTCCAATCGGTAGCAGGTCAAGGTTGTTGATGGTGCCATCGAGATCGGTGTCACCGGGCCAGACGCTATCGGTGAGGGCAAAGTTCAGCAGGTTAAACAACTGCGGCTGTAACAGGCCCAGTTTGCCGTTATTCCCCTGGTCGAGTTCCAAGGGCATGGATTCCCCGATGGAAATCAGGGCTTGATAGCTACCGCCGCTCAGTTCTCCGCCACCCGACGAGGTGCCGTCGAGTTCCAGTACCTGAGCAGACAAGGAACTGAAAAGCAGGAGGTTTGACAGGATGAAAAAATAGGCTATTCGTTTCATGGTTCGATGTCGGTTTTGGGACGGATTACTTCGAAGTTTTCGTAGCCCTTGCGGATACATTTCACTTCCCAGTCAAATTCATAGTTGCCAGTCCCGCCCAGTAGCTCTACTACCTGAAAGCCCCGTTCGGTCTTTTCGATGACGGCCAGGCCTTTTGATTCTCCCGAAAGAGGAGTAAGCAGTACGGTCATACCCTCAGCATTGGCCAGGAGTTGAAAATGTTCGGGAAAAGTGATGGCAGCCTGACCGTCTTCGAGTTTGGAGGTACCACGTAGGTAGGCCGCAGCTTCGGGGCCTTCCAGGCTGGCATACCAGATTTCCTTCTCAGGATTGGTCGGATGCTCCATGCGGAAGTTCTTGAAGTCGCCGTAAACTTCGCCCTGTCCACTGCCGTTGATGCGCAGGCCTGCCTTGATGGCCCCGGTATTGTCGCGGATGTAGAGATAGCCATGTCCATTGCCATCGACTCCGGCCAGGAAGCGTTCCTGCTGTAGGTTGGTGTTGACTCTCAGGGAGTCTTCAACGTTGATAGCTCCGTTGAATTCCAGCAGATTATTGTTGATGACGTTCCAGTTGGAAGCAGATCCTGGTGCCCATTGGGATCCATCAAATACCAGTGCTTGTCCGATAAATGGTGAGAATGAGGAAATGGGTTGCCCTTGCAATCCTATAACGGTGGGATTGAGAATACTACCACTCAGGTCTCCTCCAGCTATCGAGGTAACGGTGAGATCATCTGACGCATCCACATCGCCGGTATTGGTAATCACGGAACCGGAAATGTTGATTCCTGTTCCCGCAACGTAGGTTCCCGATCCAGTTGGCAGGGGGATGGAATTACCCCCACTAATACTGAGAGTCGAACCGGCTATGGAAAGAGTCTGTAGCTCGTTGGCAGGGTCATCGTCAGAATCGTTGGAAAGAGGCCATCATACTTCAGAATCTGTCCAGCAGCAGGCGTATTTGACTCTACATTGGATAGTTCGTCGAGTCGCCGACCCTCAAAGCCCCGTAACGAATCGGCCCAGCGGGTGTTGAGGGCATAAGGTACGCTTTGGAGTTCCTTGACGCCAAGCAGGATCCAGCCTGTACCGTCGTTGATTTCACTGCGTAACATATTCACTCCCGAATCCAGGACGGCAGGCCAGAAACCAAAGGTAACTGTGCCTTCCCCCAACACGGTAGTGAAAAGGCCATAGTCATTGGTCGTGATAACATGTGTTTCCTGGTAAACTGTAGCTCCCGTTCCATTGAGCAGGGTGAGTCGGAGGTCCCGGGTTGTATTAGCGAGAATTTGCCCATTATCACGTAACATTCCCTGATAGTGGACACCGAGAGGAGGCACGGTCTGGGCAAAAAGGGTTTGGACTGTCATGCACAAGAGGAAGGCCAGCGAATAGAGATAGGTTTGTTTCATCGTGTTTTGGCTTAGTATTTCAAACTAAAAGTAGGCCTGGAATCATAAAACCGAAAGGTCAGATTTGGGAGAAAGTAGAGTATTTGAGGTGTGATTTTGGGTGATAAAAAGCTATTTGATGAATTATAAATGGACTTATCTTGAATAAAAATAGAGTAAATGAGTTTCTCTTCTTTGACTCATACCTTGTCCCAACTAACCCATTGGGAGCAAAAACGCCTGCAAAAGCTGGTGGATTCACCCTATTTCAACACCGATCAGCGAATGGGGAGGCTGCTGCATCATATGCTGGCACATCCCGAGGACAATGACAGGGAACGTCTGCACCACATCGCTGATCCCAGTTTGGACTATCGCTACAAGCGGCTCAACAACTGGCTTTCGGACCTCAACGAACTGGTAGAGGAATTTCTAGTTCAGGAGCAACTGCGGCAAGACAGGCCCCAGCGTCATATCCTGTTGATGAAGAGCTGTCAACAACGTGGCCTGGATCGACAGTACCAAAAAGCCGGTAGGGGATATGAGCGGATGGCCCAGCGCAACGAAACCGAAGACACCGAAACGCTTCATTGGCACGGATACCAAATTGCCCTGTGGGAAGACCGACACGCCCTGGAACAGCGACGCCCCCAGATGGAATTTTTGCAGCAGGGAATCGCCTCATTGGAACAAGCCTACCTCATCGCCCTGCTCAAAGCCGCCTGTCAGTGGCGCAACCGCCAAAACGTCATTCAGGCCGAAGACACACGATTCTGGGAAGGAATATTAGCCGAAATGAAAGTTCGCCTGAAGCGAGAGGACCTGACGCCGTTGGCTGGCCTCTATCAGCAGGTATGGCTTACCCTCGATGATCCAGAGGATGTCTCTCATTTTCAGCACCTTGTCCATGCCCTGGATCAGCGGAGGGCTGAAGTAAGCAAGGGCGAGTTGAAGCCACTGTACCAGTATGCCCAAAACTACTGTATCAAGCAGGCCAATCAGGGCAAGCTGGAATATCTCAGTACCCTTTTCGAACTCTATCAGGCCATGATCGACCTGGGGTTGATTTTTCATCAGGGCTATTTGCAGCCTGCGGATCTGAAGAATATTGTTACGCTAGGAGTCCGGCTGGAGCGCTTTTCCTGGACCCAGGAATTTCTCGACAGTCACGCACAGTACCTGCCTGCGGAGGGCCGCGAGGGAATCATCGCCTACAATCAGGCTTATTTACTCCATGCCAAAGGAGAACTCCGACAAGCCCTGCGGCATCTGAGGGAAGCCGAGCTCACCGACGTGTACTATTACCTGGGTGCCAGATGCCTTTTGCTCAAGATTTACTTCGAATTGCAGGACCACGAAGGACTGGAAGGCCAGTTGGAAGCCTTTGCCCGGACTTTGCGCCGCAACAAAACCATCTCAGCCTATCAGCGACGCATTCACCTGAATCTGGTGAGCCACCTGAGGAGGCTTTCGCAGCTACTTGTCGCTGCCCCCAGTCTGGATACAAAGCAATACCAAAAGCGCTGGCAAGAGCTAAAACAAGAGGTCGATACTCAGCCCGAAATCGCCAATGTGGGATGGTTGCGCAAGCAGGTCCTTCGCGCAGAGGGGGAGGGGAGGTAGAACCTCATGTCGAGCGACGGAGAAGAAGAGCCTCACGCAGATGGAACATACCGATTTGTCAGAAGAAGAGATTCTCTTCATTCCTTCCGCGTGCGGCAATCCTTTCTTCTCCGCGCCTCCCAATCTCCGCGTGAAAAAAAGTCCCATCGTGAGAATAAGATGCATCCCTCCAAACTTGTTCCACTAGCCGTGACATCTCAAAATCTCCCAAACTCCAACACCCGCCCAGGGTCTGGGGCGGGGGGAGTGACTGATGCTCACAGGGGATTGAGAGGCTCAGTCAGTCGGGCCGGATCGCAAAAGGTCCCGGGTCTCAGGGACTTGGCCCGAAAAATACACAAGGCAGGCTCATGGGGGAAATCAGCTGGTGCTTGGATAAGGTGCTAACCAATAGCACTTTCAATCACGAATCACGAATCACGAATCACGAATGCGAAGCACCGGTGTGTTTGGGTCAGAACCGCCGAGAGTTAGGGTTTGGAGAAATTCAGGTGTTTTGATTTCGAATACATTATAAAGAAGCAAAATAGCCGACAGGTCGACTAGTTCATGAGTCAGAACCGTGTATCTGTCTTCATAAATGGTCAATTGGGCCGCTTGAATTGCAAGGCAGCAGTTTGTTGTCATTGCGCCCCTTAGTGCGTACCTTCCATGTCCCAAACTCGCCCCTCAAACCTATGCTTACCTCCTACATCGAATGGGCCGAACAAGTGGCCCTTAACCTTGGATTTGATGTCGCTGCCAATGACGTAGAGTTTCAGGTTCTCCTGATACTGCTTACGATAACGGTTCTTAGCAGCCTGCTGACAGCCTTATGGCGCGGGATACTCTGGTATGTGCGTCGTCAGCGTCAGATTAAATTGTCCCGGGACCTGAATCCTTTTTTCGCCTCGGCTGACATCAAACATGCCACCGAATACTACGTGCCGTCTCACTTTCAGAGCAACCCGCCCTCCCAGCATCAGGAGTTGATGCATGCTCATAAAGTGACTGCGCGTCAAAAGCTCCTTCCCTTTTTCCTTAACCATGCCTTCAAGGCCGAGAATGACCAACAGCGCTTCTACATTGTGCTGGCTGGCTCAGGAATGGGCAAGACGACCTTCATGCTCAACCTCTACATGGCTTATCTGAAGCGTAAGCAGGTAGGGCGAGCTTCTTTCAATATCAAGCTCATGCCCCTGGGCTACCCCGATTTGCTCAAGCGCATCGACCAGATCGAAGACCAGGAAAATACCATTTTGCTGCTGGATGGGCTGGACGAAGACACCCAGGCCATTCGCAACTACCGCCGTCGACTGGAGCGCATCCTGAACCGGGTGAAAGACTTTCGATTTGTAGTCTTCACCAGCCGTACCCAGTTTTTTCCATCGGAAGAAGAAGAACCCAGAGAGACCGGTGTGGTTAAATTTGGGACCAAAGGCGGTTTTCAAACCTTTGCCAAGCTATACCTTTCTCCCTTTGACGAAAAAGACATACAGCAGTACCTGATCAGGCGTTATGGGCGCTGGAAACACAGGAAGAAAGAAAAAGCCCTGCGAATCGTAGAGTTAAGCCCCAATCTGATGGTGAGGCCCATGCTACTTGGCTACATCGACGACCTGATGGAGGCGGATGAAGGGCAATACCAGTACCTCTCTAAGCTCTATGAGGCGCTGATTTCCAAATGGATCGAGCGGGAGGCAGGGCGAGTTCCTGAAAACCGAAGGGAAAAATTTGCCCAGGAGTTGTATCGCTTCTCGCGTGAAGTCGCGCTGAACATCTACAAGCAGCGGCGACACCGCAAGGGGCTGTACATCGGCCTCAAGGAGATCCGGAAACTGGGGGAGCAGCACGACATCGAGCTGGACGAAATCGAAATGCAGTCCCGATCCCTGCTGAACCGCAATGTGATGGACCAGTTCAAATTTGCCCACAAATCCATCCTGGAGTACTTCCTGGCTCGGGAAGCAGTGGAGAATCCTGGGTTTGCCGCGCGGCTCAACTTTCAGAGCATGGACCAGGCCCGGATTTTTTACCAGGAAATGTGTCTGCTCAAGCGGACCTATCCCATGATGAAGGAAGGGAAGATCGATATAATGGTCCAGCTGGAAGGTGAAGCAGACTGGAAGCCCTCTGATCAGATATCATTTCAGGACCTGGCAAAAGTGATCGGATTTCGTTCGCAGCAGGTCGATGACCTAACGATCATCGCCGCGCTCCCTCAACTTGAAACGGTAGATTTGGCTCATTCAGGTGCAGAGGAAATTCACTCACTGGCAGGGATGGATAGCCTGGCAGAAATCCACCTTGCCCATACCAGAGTCGCGGATATTGGGAGCCTGGAGGACCTGCCGGGATTAAAAGTCCTGGATATAGGTCATACCCTGGTAAGCGATCTCAGCCCACTCCGAAAACTGATATACCTCGAGTCATTAAACCTTTCTCACCTGCATATCAAGCAGTTTGAGCCATTGCAGGGACTCAGGCTGCTTCGGGAACTGGATCTCTCTAATACCGGGATTCGGGATATTGGGGTAGTAAAAGGGCATGAACACCTGACGCGCTTAAGTCTGGCCCATTGCCCGATCAAGGGGTTGAACCCCCTGCGAGAATTTTCCCAGCTGACCCACCTGGACCTCTCCTACACCCAGGTTCGGACGATTAGTGCGTTGAAGGGACTTTTTCAGCTAAACTATCTGGACCTGTCTGGGACACAAGTCCAGAACTTTACCCCATTGAAATCGCTGCCCCTGTTGAGGGAACTCAAAATTTCCCTTTCGGCAGACAGTGAAAACTCACTATCTTCTGTCCAGGAAATGTTACCCCAATGCAACATCACCCTGGTGAAGCTCCCTGCCACCAGTTCTACCTGAGTATCAATGAAAAATTCTGCTGAATCTGCCCCTTCTTCCAAAATTTCCTACGTAATGGCATTCGTAGGCCTGGTGCCTGTGGGACTGCTGTTCATGCTTTTCTGGATCAAAGTGCCACCTGCCACACCCGAGAATGTGTATTTCCTGGAGGGAAAGCTGGCGAGCTATCAGCTGAGTGAATCAACTGGCGACTTGAACTTCCGGCTGGAAGAAGGCGATCACTACTACTATATCAACCAGGATAAGGTACCCATGATTGATTTTGACCAATTGAACAAAGTTTTCGTCATGGGAGAGACGGTGGAGGTAATCGTTTTTCGCACCCGCTGGAATCCCCTGAATCCAGGTGGCAGGACCCGGACAGTAGCGGCACTACAGGCCCGCTCAGGCCATGTACTCGCCTGGGAGGATGTCATAGTGAAATAGGTGGAGGCATCGGTAGGCAGTTGGACAGAATTATATAGGTATGAAGTCTTGTCCTGTCGCAGATCCCGAGCGAGACTCGGGGAGCGGAGCCGAAGGAACGGAGGCAAATAGCTGCTTAAGGCCTTCATACCTCCATTTCCTCCATATCTCTCTCTTATAGTGATTTTGGGATCCCTACTTATGCGGGATAAGGTATAAATTTGATCATTACTGCCTTATCCCGAAAACACGAATACCTTTTACCTGGTCAGGCTAAAAGCCCAGATCATCATACAGGCCCAACTGGCAATCAGGATCACCCCACCAATAGGGGTCACGAGCCCCATTTTGAATGGCGTCAACACCAGCAGGTAGATAGACCCAGAGAACAGGATCGTGCCTGCAATCACCCCATAGACCGACCAGTCCAGCAAAGCCGATTTCTCGACCATTCGCTGAGCGATGCCCAGCAGGATGAGCAACAGGCTGTGGTACATCTGAAAACGGACCGCCGTCTCGAAAGAGTCAAGCTGATCGGGAGTCAGGGTCTTTTCCAGGGCATGTGCTCCCAGTGCACCCGCAATAACTCCCGTGAGGCCAAATATAGATCCGATGATAAAGGCTATCTTCATGCTATTGATTGTATGTCGTCAAAGATAGCGCACCTCCATGCGAGGTTCAATGTTCGATGTGAAAAGTCATCAGCTACTTATCTGGACTTTATCCATTTTTAAATGGGCAAAGTCCCTTTTGGGTGCTTGCAAATTGGCCATCTGCAAGTACCCAACATCGGGGTTTTAGGTGGATGTTGGTTAATTCGTGAGCTACTTTCAGTAAGCAATACTGTACTAAAGGATCTACAGCAAGCCTGGGGCGGCGTTGGGCGGCATTTGGTGAACCGGGGCGGCCTGCGGGTAGAATGAAATGCCGAACTTTTCTTGCTTACTTCTTTTGTAGGGTAGCAAATGGAAGAATAATACGCCGCTATTATTCTCACGCAGAGGCGCAAGGACGCAGAGAGAAACCTGCCGGTTATCAAAGCCCCTTCAAAAAGAGCTATAAAGCAAGCCTGGGGCGGCGTTGGGCGGCATTTGGTGAACCGGGGCGGCCTGCGGGTAGAATGAAATGCCGAACTTTTCTTGCTTACTTCTTTTGAAAAAGAAGTAAGTCCCGCTGAAAGCGAAATCGCACTTTCAGAGGAAGCATATTAAAAATCCGATTGCGGAGCTAAAAAAA
>CAYFIR010000097.1:0-25871 GCA_964343195.1 uncultured Bacteroidia bacterium
GCCCTGGACTCCGATTTAATCAACATCAGCCTGAAACCCTGAGGTTGATTAATTCCAAAATGTGGTTTCCAGACCCTTTGTGGGGATTTTTCTCATTAAAAAAATGCATAAAGTCCAGATAAGTTTGCCTGCAAATGGAGCAGTAAGGGGAATATGGGCAAGAGATAAACGCCCATATTCCCCTTATACACTCTGTCAGTAGTTGGACAGAATTATAGAGGTATCAAGTCTTGTCCTGTCGCAGATCCCGAGCGAGACTCGGGGAGCGGAGCCGAAGGAACGGAGGATATGGAGGCAAGTCGCCGCTTGAGCCCTTTATCCCTCCATATCCTCCATACCTCTCTCTTACAGTTCCTACCAGAGATTCTACTTCCCCTTCTTCTGACTGGGTTTGAAGCGAATGTGATCGCTTTGAGCAGGGCGATTGTCGCGCCGAGGACGGCGCTTGCCCCCTCCTCCTTTGCGACGGGCTCCTCCTCCGGCATTCTCATCCTTCATCGACAGGCCAATGCGGCGGCGATCCACATCGATGCTGGTCACGCGGACCTGCACCTTCTGGTGAACCTTGACCACCTCGGTGGGGTGCTTGACGAAACGATTCGCTAGCTGCGACAGGTGCACCAGTCCATCCTGGTGTACGCCGATGTCCACAAATGCGCCAAAGTCCGTGATGTTGGTTACGATGCCGGGCAGTACCATGCCCTCACGAAGATCGGTGATCTCGTTGATACCTTCGGCAAACTGGAAGACCTCAAACTGCTCACGCGGGTCACGGCCGGGCTTGGCTAGTTCGGACATGATGTCTTCCAGGGTGGGCAGCCCCACCTCTTCAGTGACATAATCCTTGAGCTTGATCTTCTTACGCAACGACTCATCCTGCATCAGGCCAACCACGGTGACACCGAGGTCTTTGGCCATCTGCTCCACCAGGCCATATCGCTCTGGGTGAACGGCGCTGGCATCCAGCGGGTTTTTCGCTTCGCGGATGCGGAGAAACCCTGCTGCCTGTTCGTAGGCTTTGGGGCCAAGGCGGGCTACTTTCAGCAGTTCCTTGCGGGATTGGAAGGGGCCATTTTCATCACGGTGCTTGACGATATTCTCGGCCAAAGTAGGGCCGAGACCTGATACATAGGTCAGTAATTGCTTGGAAGCGGTATTCACTTCCACCCCGACCTTGTTTACACAGGAAATGACCGTGTCGTCCAGCGCTTTTTTGAGCTGGGTCTGGTCTACATCGTGCTGGTACTGACCCACCCCGATGGACTTGGGGTCAATCTTGACCAGTTCCGCCAAGGGATCCATCAGGCGACGCCCGATGGACACAGCGCCACGCACGGTAAGGTCCTTGTCGGGAAATTCCTCCCGAGCCACTTCCGAAGCCGAGTAGATCGAAGCTCCGCTCTCGTTGACCATCAGGATGGAGATATTCGATGGCAGGCCAGATTCTCTCAGGAAAGCCTCGCTTTCGCGGCCTGCAGTGCCATTGCCCACGGCGATAACCTCAATGCCATAGCGGCTTACCAGGTCCTGCACGACCATCGTCGCCTGCGAAATGCGTCGCTGAGGAGGATGAGGATAGATCACAGAGTCTTCCAGTAAGCGGCCATTTTTGTCCAGGCAAACGACCTTACAACCAGTACGGAAGCCAGGGTCCACAGCCATCACCGCTTTTTCTCCCAGTGGTGCAGCCAGCAGCAGCTGACGCAGGTTTTCGGTAAAAACGTTGATTGCGTCGAGGTCGGCCTTGTCCTTGGTGACCACGCGGGTTTCGGTTTCCAACGAAGGAGCCATCAGGCGCTTGTAGCTATCTTCGACGGCTTCGCTGACTACCTGGGCCGCTTTGGATTTGCCCTGCACAAACTGACGGTTCAGGCGGAAGAGTGCTTCTTCATCATCGGGCCTCATGGTCAGCGAGATGATCATTTCTTTTTCGGCCCGGCGCATGGCGAGCAGGCGGTGAGAGGGCACTTTATCGACGGGTTCACTCCATTCGAAGTAATCCTTGTATTTGGCTCCTTCTTCTTCCTTGCCCCTCATCACCTTGGCGGCGACCACGCCTTTGTTCAGAAAGAGATCCCGCACCCTGGAACGGGCGTCTTTGTCCTCATTGACCCACTCGGCGATGATGTCTTTTGCTCCAGCCAGGGCTTCCTCCACATTGTTGACTTCTTTCTCCGCATTGACAAATTGCTCGGCGAGGCTGTCGGGGTCACTGCTGTCCTGCGCTTCGAATAACTGCCTGGCCAGTGGTTCCAAGCCCTTTTCCCGGGCGATGGTGGCGCGGGTGCGTCGCTTGGGCTTGTAAGGCAGGTAAATGTCTTCCAGTTCGGTGAGGGTCGCCGCCCCCATGACGGCTGCTTTCAGCTCGTCGGTGAGCAGTTCGCGCTCTTCCAGCGATTTGAGGATGGCCTCGCGGCGCTTGTCCAGGGCCACGAGTTGCTCCAGTCGGTCGCGGATTTTGGTCAGCTCTACTTCGTCCAGGCTACCGGTTACCTCCTTGCGGTAACGTGCCATGAAGGGGATGGTCGCCCCCTCGTTGAGCATGGTGATGGTAGCAGCGACCTGACGGGGGACCAGGTTCATTTCCTGGGCGATGATATCGGTATGGTTCATGAAGCGTGAAGCAGTTTTCGTTCGGTGTTAGCCTTCAAATATAAGGGAAATGCGGCATTATGCCACCGGAGGTGGGCTGGTTTTGAAGAGGCGCACGCAGGCCAGGTTTTTACCGGAGTTGGTATTCTTGCCTGGTTTGCGTTCTCTTGATGCCCCGCTGGCGCAAGACTCTGTCTTGTGTCAGTGATTATCGGTCTCTGACCGCAATATCAGCAAACACAGTCCGAAAATCACTGACACGGGAGAGACTCCCGCGCCAGCCCTTTTGGATGTTGTGAACGCAGACAGGCCAGGATCAAGCAGAGCCTTGGACTCCACGCCTGCGTTTGGGATCTTCCGATACACAAAGAAGGTTTGTTCAGTAAAACTATTGTTTTATATCTCAGACAAATATGCATATATTGTTCATTATATTGAACATAAAATGAAAAGTGCCACCCTCCTCCCAAAAGAGAAGCGCATTCTTACCCAACTGGGGGAAAATATCCGACTAGCCCGACTTCGCCGGAAAATCAGTGCGGAATTGCTGGCTGAACGAGCGAATATCGGGCGGACTACCCTCTGGAACCTGGAAAAAGGCAATGCCAACGTTAGCCTAACCAGCCTCATTCGGGTGCTAAGTGCATTAGGTATGGCTGGAGAACTAGGCCGATTGGCGCAAGATGATGCTCTGGGCCGCAAACTTCAGGACATTGAGTTGATGAAAACCAAAGGCAAGGGTTCATGAAAGAGATTGAGGTAGTGGCGGATTGGGCCGGGTTGAGCTCCCCGACCTTGATGGGTATTCTTCGTCCGGCATTCCATTTAGCACCACAAGCAGCCCCATATCACCGAATGCCGTCCAACACCGCCCCAGGTTTACTCTATTGTTCTTGTTGAGGGGAGCTTTAAAATATGCGGCGTACTATTCTTCAAAATGCTGCCCTCTAGGGGAATTTTGCCTCACTTTCGAAGACCTAACGAAACTACCCCTCACCTCATCCTCCGATCCGCAAAATCCATAAACTGCTCCCAATCGTAGGAGGTGAGCTCGTGTTTGCCGCTGCGGAGGTGGTAGCCGACGATACCTTCAGCGCGGGGTTCGTTGACTTTCGGCGAACGCTTTTTTTCCAGGCCATCCAATCCATAGAGCGCGTAGGCCTCAGAGGCATGATAGGCGCCCAAATACTCCCCTCTCGGATCAGTCCAGAGATCTTCTTCAGCACTGGCGACATACAAGGGGCGCGGTGCCAGCAGAGCCAGTAGCTGATGTTGGTCAATTGGAAGCGAATCTTCACGGTCGTTGTAGAGTGGAAATCGATCGCAAAACCAGTGGGGTGCAATGTCATTGATGGCTTCCACAGTCTCGCCAAAGCGCCTGCGGAACAGCGTGGCTCCTGCGCAGCCAGAGTTGTTGGAGAATACGAGGGCAAACCGCTCGTCCTGCGCCCCAGTCCACAAAGCGACCTTCCCCAGTCGGGAATGCCCCAATACTGCCACCCGACTTTCGTCCACTGCGGGAATTTCTCCGAAAAAGTCCAGCACCCGTCTAAGCCCCCAGGACCAGGCCGCGATGGCCCCCCACTGCGTAGAATCGGGGTGTGTTTGCCCACTCTCGTAAAACAGCGGATACACCCCTTTATCAAAGCCACTCGGATAATCCGGGACGATGTCGCTGCAATATACCGTCGCCAGACCATAGCCGCGTCTGATGATTTCTTCCACTGGCCAGCGGTGTTGCAAGCTCCCACGAGATGTCTCCGTCGCGACGTTCTCAAAAATCCCCAGGCTGCTGTCATTGCGCACCCAGCTTTGGGTAAGCCAGATGTTGGTGTCCGGCTGCACGGTCTGATTCCCAGAAAAATTAAGCCCTACAAACACGGGGACCGACAGTTGCCCGACTGGCACATAGAGCAACAAATCCATGTCCTGCGAAAGGCCCTGCCGCCACATGCGCAGGCGATACTGGGAGCGGGTGGCGATGCCGTCCAGGGCTGTTCCGGTTTCACTTTTCACTACCACCAGGCTGTCTAGCTGGCCATCAAATGGTACGGCTCCGTAGATTTCTTCTTGGAAGATTTTCCGCAACGCAGGCCGATGTGCTTTCCACTCCACGACGCTGGAGATGGGATTTCCCGCTGTGTCTTCCAGCAAAGCCGGCAACTCATAGTCCGGCACCCAGCGCTCCCGAAAAATGTAAGGATTGTCTGGACGGCAGGAGGAAAGCATGCCCAGGAGCATCAGGAAGTATAAAAAGTATATGAGGTGTTTCATGTAGGCAAAGAAAACCCAACCGTAGCCTTGAAGTTTTGATTGAGTTGTGGGATGAAAGCCCTACCCCGCTGGCGCAAGACTCTGTCTTGTGTCAGTGACTATCGGTCTCTGACCGAGTAGCAGCGGACGGAGTCCGAAGATAGCTGACACGGGAGAGACTCCCGCGCCAGCCCTATTGCATGTTATGAAACCTAGACCGGACAAGACCAAGTGAAGTTGTGAAAGCCCAGTCCGCGTATTGGGCTCGAAGGAACCACAGGCTGCGAGCCGTAGCCCCCAAAGCATTTTACCCTTTAATCGCTTCAGCAAAAAGCGGCTCATAGTAGCGCTGCTGCTCCTCGGCGAGAGATTGAAGATGTGGCTGCAGTTCTATGGGTTCGGGGGTGTAGGGCTGAATACCAGTCGAAGTATGAACTGCATGGTACCAGTATTTGGCCCAGGTACCATCCTCAGGTCGAGCGCCTGCTTCCCAGCTGAGCATGGCAGGCGCGAAGGGAATCTCCAGCCGGTTGCACAGCTCTTTCAGGGTACCTTTGGGATTTTTGCGCACCTCGGTGCCATCGATGATGACAGGTTCCTGTCCGTTTTCGCGGAGGTAGTGCCAGATGGCATATAGACGATCATAGCCGACTTCCCGAGGATCAGGACGACGGACCACTTTGCTGAAGGAGGCCAGGACCATCCGGGGATCGCGGATCAGCAGGACATTTTTACCTTTTAGCATAAAGGCCGGATCCAGCTCGATGAGGTGCTTGGCCATCTGCTTGAAAAAGACAATGGGCGTGGTATGGGGGGCGAGTAAAACGTCGCTCACTACTTTCTCTCCATCGGATTCATATGTGGCCATGGTTTCTGCTCTTCCAGGATGGTCGATCCCTGTTACCCGCAAAAAGTGAGCATAAAGGGGCTCGTCAAAAACCTGGGTATCGCTCCGCTGGGCAAAGCTGTACATGAGGGCGGTAGAAATGTTCCGGGGGCCGGACCAGAGATTGATGCGTAGGGGCTGCATGGCAATGAGAGATTAGGGGCTGATTGCTGTTCTAATTTTACGCGATGTCGCGCCAGAATGCAAGGAAATATCCAGGATGAGCTGGGGAATTATTTGGAACTGTTTGGGGCAGAGTCCCTATGAGAAGTCCCGTTGGTGGCCAACCTTGTCCATTTTCGTTTAGCCAAAGTGTACCCAATTTCATCAAGAGGAGAGGCGCCCGGTGAATGGGGAGATTTTCTTCTCCGTATCTTGGTCCAAACCCTACGCCTATGATGAAGTACGTGGAGCTACAGCCCAGCAACCAGGTCAACGAGATCGTCCACCGATTCTGGATGTTTCAGGTTGAGGCTTCGGAGGAATTGCATTCTCCGTTTTTGCACGAAACCCTACCGGAAAGCCACGTTTCGCTGGTGCTCATTCGTCAGCCATATTTTGTCGGCGTACGCCTGCTGGGGCCACATACCCACAAGTTTCAGCAGCACATACATCCGCCATCCGTCTATCTGGGGATCCGATTCCTGCCCTGGATCAGCTTTGATCCGCCGTTTTACGATCCGGTGGATCTGGTCAACCAGACTGCCGATGTTCCCGAATCGGTATCCCGGCATTTCGGGGATCTGCTGGAAGCTCCGGCCAGTATTTCGCAGGAATTGCTGGAAAGCAGGGTGAAACGCCTCCTGGAAGTACATCAGCCCAAACAGGATCGACTCGTCAAGTACATTTGCCTGGAGCTGAACGAAGGCAGGCCGATAGGGGAGATTGTGGAAGAATTGCCGCACTCCATCCGGGTCATTCAGAAGCGTTTCAAGCAGGTGACAGGCATCAGCATGCGCAGCTTCGTCGGGAACCTGAGGCAGCGACGGCTTTGGGAAGAAAGAATCCATCAGGACGCCAGCTGGACTGAGAGCATCCTCAAGTACGACTTCTACGACCAGGCCCATTTCATTCGGGATTTTCAGAAAAAAATGCAGCGTTCGCACCAGGACTTTAGCCAGTACCTGGCTAGCATGGAGATTTCCCTGGCAGCAGATTGACGCAAAATTACAATCATTTCATGGGGTGGAACGAGAACTTTGAGCCCGAAATCACTCAAAACCAACGAACCCTATGAACCCTTCAATTCTTGTCGTTTCCCTGTTGATTTTCGCATTTGGCGGCTCTGTGGCCTTTGCCCAAACCGATGTCTCCACTTTTTCGGAGGTAAATGAACTCGCCTTCATGCAGGGCACCTGGGTGGGAGAAGGCTGGATGATGGGCCGTCAGCGCCAGCGCATGCCGTTCCAGCAAACCGAAGTCATTCAGCCAAAAGTAAGCGAACAGGCCCTGATGATCGACGGGCTGGGCTATGCCCTCGACAGCACCGGACAGGTAACCGACCGCGTCATCCACGATGCCTTCGGCGTCATTTCCCTCAATCCAGAGACCGGAGCCGTTACCATGCTTTCTTTTTCCGAAGCGAATGGCCGCATGGAGTGTGCTTTTCATCGCCTGGACGAAAAGAAGCTGTACTGGGAATTCAAAGACCCTCGCAGCGGGGGAACCATCCGGTTTACCGAGGATTTTTCTACAGAGGGCGAATGGAAAGAAATCGGCGAAATCTCCATGGACGGAGAGCGATGGTTCCAGTTTTTTGAGATGAATCTCAAGAGGGAATCCGAAGTTCGTGATTAGGGATTCGTAGTCGGAGTGTAGGTCTAGATCCACCTTTTGATCCGCAAATTGATGTTAAATCTGGCTGACCATTCCGGAATCGAGTGCTCGCAAGCGGTCTCTATTGACACTCAAAATCAAGCTTTATTAAGTCGGAGACTTGAAGACATCAGGTGTCGGCTCGGAGAGCCTCACCAGCGCCATCCTGTAGGATGGTCATCATGTGGAGCACTGCTTCAGCAGTGCCGCTCGTGAGCTTCTCTGAAGCGAAACGTCAAGTCAAAGCGTCTCTGACGCCAGGAACACTCGAAAACGGAATGGTCAGAAATCTGCCACCTCTTAAAGTGCTATTTCGCCTCCTCGTTTCACGGGATCGCGGATCAGCAGGACCTCCCTTTTTTCTAAGTCCACAATCGGATTTCTAATATTCGGCGTGTTTGCAAGTGCTATTTCGCTTTCAGCGGGACTTACTTCTTTTTCAAAAGAAGTAAGTAAGAAAAGCTCGGCATTTCAGGCAACCCACAAGCCGCCCCGAGCGCCAAATGCCGGGCCAACGCCGCCTCAAGCTTGCTTTAAGGTTCCTTCTATAGGGAGGTTTTATACCGTGTTTCTCTATCGTTTCACGGCATCTTAGATCTGCATGAGAAAAAATGGTTCTCCCGGGAACAGTAAGTGTAAGGGGATATTAATCTTAAATTCGCCCTCCTACAGGATGACCTGAAATGTTACTGTCTATATCTCATACTGCAAAATTAGTTCCCCAAGACCTTTGTGGTTCGAGTTGGAACGCACCTGATAATAAGGAGCAACACTTGCAGGATAACGGGTGCTTTCCTAGTTTCCGGTCTAATTTCGCGGTAAATGCTCCCAACCTGGCAAGAACTCACTGCCCCCATTCCGTTTGACATGGCCCACCTGCCGCTATTGCTGCTGGTGGGGCTACCTGTCGGAATGGCCATTTTGCTGCTTTTGGGAGGAAAGAAGCTTCCTCACCAGGGCGGTTGGGTAGCCATCGCAGGCATGAGCGCAGCTTTTTTGACTTCGCTCTGGCTGGTCGTACAGGTCTGGGACAGCACGATGCTCCACCTGCGTACCAACTGGATCACCCTGGACAGCACCTGGTTTGAACGAATCCCACTGAGCTTGACCATGGGCCTGCGAGCCGATCCATTAGCGGCCCTGATGGCAGCTTTGGTTACCGGGATCGGCACTTTGGTACACATATTCTCCCTCAGCTACATGAAAGGGGAGGAGCACCTGAACCGCTATTGGGGCTATCTCGCACTGTTTACCCTGGCCATGCTGCTCATCGTGCTGGCCGACAACCTGCTGTTGATCTACGTCGGCTGGGAACTGGTAGGCTTTAGCTCCTACCTGCTGATCGGCTTCTGGTTTCAGCGACCCGACCCAGCCCGCGCCAGCCAAAAGGCATTCATCGTCAACCGCATCGGCGACCTGGGCTTTCTGATCGGGATGATGTTGCTGCTGTCGCAGGCGGGGACGTTGGATCTCCTGGCATTGGAGTCCCTCGCCCAAAGCTGGTCCACGAGCAGCGGCACCTGGACCGCAGAACTACCCCTCGCCAATGGCGGCCTGCTCACCCGCGAACTCAGCGCCGGGTGGCTCACGGCTACGGGCATCCTGCTGTTTGGCGGAGCAATCGGCAAATCGGCGCAGTTTCCGCTGCAGGTCTGGCTGCCGGATGCCATGGAAGGCCCTACTCCAGTGTCCTCGCTCATTCACGCGGCGACTATGGTCGCGGCTGGGGTTTATCTGATGGCCCGGGTTTTCTTCCTGCTCGATGACACCGCCCTGACCTACATCGCCATCACCGGAACGCTGACCGCCCTGATGGCCGCTTTGGCTGCCCTAGCGCAATGGGACATCAAGCGGGTGCTGGCCTACTCGACCATTTCCCAACTGGGATACATGGTCATGGCGCTGGGCGTCGGCGCAAGGGACATGGCGCTGCTGCACCTCTTCACCCACGCTTTCTTCAAGTGTGCGCTCTTCCTGAGTGCCGGAGCGGTGATCCATCAGCTGCACCACGCCCTGCCCGAAGACACTGACCCTCAAGACCTCCGCCACATGGGAGGCCTCCGAAAACACCTACCCCGAACCTTCTGGCTGTACCTGCCGCCCATGCTGGCGCTGGCGGGGCTGCCGCTGACCTCGGGCTTTTTGTCCAAGGACGGTATCCTGGTCGCGGCCTGGGCCTGGGCAGAAGTTCAGGGTGGAATGGCCTGGTTGATTCCCATCAGTGGGCTGCTGACAGCGGGGCTGACGGCCTTCTACATGGCGCGCCACGCCTGGTTGATCTGGGGGGGAAGCAGCCGGAAAGAATTTGAGCAGGCACCCCACGAAAGCGACCGCTTCATGTTGGTTCCACTGTTGGTGCTGGCGATAGGGAGTTTGTGGATCGTCTTTGGGATACATCCGCTGGAAGCGACCCATACCTGGCTGGTGGAGAAAACAGGGTCTTTTCCTGGCCTGGAAAGCCACGAAGCCCACATCTGGGTGCCGATCCTATCCATCTTACTGGGCCTGGCGGGATTGGCATTGGGCACCCTGCGCTACCGTCGCAGTCGGGAGGAACTGATGCCAGCGCTGCTGAGCGAGCACTTTTTCCTTGACCGAATCTATCAGGCGACTTTCGTGCGTGCCGGGCTATGGTTCAGCCGCGCACTGGCGTGGTGGGACCGCAAGGTGGTCGATGGGCTGGTGAACCTGATCGGCGGCATCGTCGTCCACAAAAACCGCAACATCCCGATTCCCAGTTTGTCGGATATCTCTGCGGGCTTTGACCTCAAGGTCATCGACGGAGCTGTCAATGGCATCGTGGCGGTTGTCGCGGCGGGAGGAAAAGTGCTGCGCAAGGTGCAGAGTGGAAAGCTTCAACAATACCTGGCCTTTGCGCTGATCGGGGTGCTGATCATCATCGGCGTGTGGCTGTGGTAGCGGGAAAAAGCCTCACGCGGCGCATAGGAAAACATCATTTTCCCATCAACAAGATTTTCACGCGGAGTTATGGAGGCGCGGAGGGAAGAAGCTAATACCCTCTTTCTTCTCCGCGCCTTCTACCCTCCGCGTGAAAAATTCAGCTCCTCCACCGATTCTCCCCAATTTTTCCGAGCTTTTCACCCAAATCACTGCTCATGCGCTTTCAAATCGCTTTTCTCCTCCTGGGGCTGCTCAGTACCGCCACCGCCCAAAACACCGACATTCCCCTCAACCATGACCTTTACCACTTTGTGGATCGACTGGATATCCTGGGACTGACCGACACGACCGTTCACACCGATCAGAAACCCTACGGGCGGGAACAACTGGAGGCGGTTTTTGCCCAGGTAGATGAGGACTCGCTGCCGCTGGCCCAGCAAAAATGGTTTCACCTGATGCGGATGCAGGTGGACGACGGCTATGCCCTGGAGCAGCAAAGAGAGGGGCTGCTTCCCTTCATTTATGGAAATAAGCGTGATTTCTACGCCGTCTCGACCGACAACCTGCGGCTATTCGTCAATCCGATCCTGCACACCTCTGCCGGGATGGAGCGGCTCAGTGCGCCCAGCATCAGCGATCCCTGGCTGCCACTGATCCACAATGCCCGTGGTGGCGTCATCCGGGGTACGCTGTTCAATAAAGTTGGTTTTCACACTGAGGTAGCCGACAACTACAACCGTGTGCCCTACCACATTTATCAGGAGTGGCTGGCAACGGAGTTGATTCATGGTGAAGCATTCGTCAAGCGATACACCCCTCGGTTTGGGGGGCAAAATGGCCTCGACTACTTTTCGACACGAGGGTACCTGACCTACAGCCCTTTCTCCGGGATGCGGATCAAGTTCGGTAAGGACCGCAATTTCTGGGGCAATGGCTACCAGAGTCTGCTGCTCAGCGATGAGGCGACTGACTATCTCCTACTCAATGTCACCACCCGAATCTGGAAGTTTGAGTATATCAACCACTTTACCCAGTTCGTGGATTTCATTCCCCTGCACAACGACAATGAGGGAGACTTCCCGCGCAAGTATGGAGCCTTTCACCTGCTGAACTTCAAGCCAACCCGCAATTTTTCCATCGGCGTCTTTGAGTCGATCGTCTATGGCAGCTACCTACCCAACCGCTTCCGGGGATTTGAGTTCCAGTACCTCAATCCCGTCATCTTCTATCGGGCCATTGAGCAGTACTTTGGCAGCCCTGACAATGCGCTGCTGGGAGCCCAGTTTAAAGCCAATCTATTCCAGCGGGTGCAGCTCTATGGGCAGCTGGTGCTCGATGACTTCAACTTTGGTGCCCGTAACCAACCCGGTGGCGATCTGCGCTACTGGGGCAACAAGGTCGGCTATCAGGCGGGGGCGAAGTATCTCGATGCCTTTGGCCTGAAGACCCTGGACTTGCAGGCTGAGGTCAACCAGATTCGTCCCTATACCTATCAGCACTTCAACCTATCGTCGGCTTATCTGCACTACGCGCAGCCTCTCGGCCATCCCGCCGGGGCCAATCTCAGCGAAATGGTCTTTGTGTTGCGTTATCATCCTTTTCCCCGACTAAATCTTCAGCTTACCTATTCTGACCTGCGCCAGGGACTGGATCAGGATGGATTCAACTATGGGGGTGATCCTGAAGTAGTAACCGGCAACCGTCCTCCCGACCGGGATTTCGGCATTGCCATTGGAGAAGGGGAGCCCTATCGCCTTCAACAACTGCACGGACGGCTCAGCTACCAGCTCTGGGATTCCGACATGTACGTGGAAATGGAGGGGCGCTACCGCAGGACTCAGGACCTGCAATCGGCCAGTCTGATGCTGGGCCTGAGGACAAATGTTTCCTACAGACCTTTAAAGCGATAAATATTTGGGGTTAGGTAGTAACTTTATTATGCCCTAAACGTCCAAGGGCTATTAATTCTGCTTTTTACCCATATGGAAGCAAAAATCTGGATTTCCAATGTTGATCGATCCACTACCGAAGAGGAGCTGGAGGCTCTCTTTTCCGAGTATGGCCGGGTCGTAGAAGTTATCATTGACCGCGAAACCGAAGAGGATACCAAAACCCTCAACGCTTTGGTTGAAATGGCAAATGAACAGGAAGCTGCTGAGGCCATGGAGACACTGGATGGCTATCGCCTGAACCGTCGCTCTCTCGAACTTGACTGGTTTGACGAGGAAGACGAAGACGAAGACTATGAGTCCGACTTTGATTATGAGGACGATGAAGACGAGGAGGTCGTCTGGGAGGATGAAGAAGATGAAGACTAGTCCGAACGAAAACAGGAGGCCCATCAGGCAATTCTAATGGTATGCTCCACTGAAATCTCAACTTGATCCCTGCCTTTGCTCATCCCTAGGCAGGGATTTTTCGTTAATTTTAGCAGACGGATCACATTTGCATCCAAAACAATCTATTTCAACCAAAATCTCATGCAGCGACTGGCAGCAACCTTGCTCGGTCTGGGTCTTTTTTTGATGGCTTCTGCCCAGACCCCTCGCCTCGCGAGCAATGTAAGCGTCCTTGATTTTTACGGAAATCCCCTCCCTCAAGCCTGGGCTGGCGGCAACAGCCTACCCCAATATTCTGACGTCGATCTGAATGGCGATGGGTTCAAAGACCTGGTGGTTTTTGACCGGATCGGGTATTTCTTTACCACCTACCTCAACGATGGGAATCCCGGGCAGATCGGCTATACCTACGCCCCCGAGTACATGGCCACCTTTGCCGACTGTGACTGTCGGGAGTGGGCGCTCATGGTGGATTACAATTGCGATGGTCGGGAAGATATATTCTGTGGAAATGCCGCGGGCCAGCAGTTCACCGTTTATGAAAATGTACCAATCGGAGACGATTCGTTGGAGTTTGTCGAGCGGCACCGCCCCCTGACTCACCCTTTTGGGCAATCATACCTGGAGCTATATGTCACCCGTACCGACATCCCGGCGATTGTCGATGTGGACTACGATGGCGACATCGATGTGATCTCCACTCAGCCAAGCAGCAACCGCTGGGCCCTGTACCGCAACCGCGCCGTCGAGGACTATGGCCGCTGCGATACCCTGGTGATGGATTATGAAACCTTTTGCTGGGGGCATTTTGGGGAGAGTCTACTGACCAATGAGCTCATTCTTGCGGATACTTTTGTTTGCCCTCGTGGTGACCGAGACCCCAACCCTGGCGGCAGTGTCACCCGGCACGAGGGAGGCACCATCCTGGTGCTGGATACCAATGGAGACTCTTTGATGGAGGCCCTAATTACAGATGTATCTTACCGTACTGCCATCCTGGCCATCAATCAGGGAACTGTACAGGATGCGCTGATGGTGGCAGAAGAAAACTATTACCCCCAGCTCGATTCCTCCATCTACGCCGTGACCTTTCCCGCTGCCTTCCACCTCGACATCAACAACGACAACATCCGGGACCTGTTGATCGCCCCCAATGCTTCATCCGGGACCGAAAATGTGTTTAACACCGTCGCTTATTTGAACTATGGGCAGGATGAAGATGTGGATTTCAGACTGGAGGGACGAGACTTTTTGCCTGCCCACCAGATAGATGTCGGCAGCGAGTCTGTGCCCCTGTTTTGGGACTACAACGCAGATGGGCTGCAGGATCTGCTCGTAGGGTCAGACTTCAAGTACTGGCTGGCCAGTGACACCACCACGGAAGCAGCCTATCAGCTACACCTGTTCCAAAACGTTGGGGACAGCAACCGAGCCATCTACCAACTCGTGGACAGCAACTACCTGAACTTCCGGGACCTGACCTATAACAATGCGCCACTTTCCCGGGCAGTGCCTGCGGTAGGAGACCTGGACGGCGACGGAGATGAAGACCTCCTGTTTGGCACCAACTCTGGTCGGATCTATCACTTTGAAAATACCGCTGGCCCCGGAAATGTGGCACAGTTTGTACCGGCCAACCCATTCGAAGTAGTGGACCAGAGCGGTCAGCCCATCGACCCGATCAGCAGCAGCGCCCCAGCGCTGTATGACCTCGACGGTGATGGCGACCAGGACCTCCTGGTGGGAAGCCGAAGAGGGGAGCTCCATTACTACGAAAATACCTCTACCGCAGGGCCAGCCATTTTCACCTTCCGCAGCGATTACTTTGGCAAAGTCAAGCCCAAACTGGACCCGGTTTACCGAAACGAAAACTACAGCAAACCACGCTTTGTGGACACCGACGGAGACGGAAATGTAGAGCTCCTGGTCGGAGAGATCAGCGGACGGGTCGAAATCTATGACAATCCACAATCCGGCCTCACCGACTCGCTGCTCAAAACCGGCGAACTGCTCGGGCGGAACTTCAGCCGACGGGTAGCCGTCGATGCAGCGGTGATCGACTCCACCGGGGAGCCGACCTATGTGGTGGGAAATCAGCGGGGTGGATTGCTGCTCATCAATTCGCTTGTCATCGACACCACCCAGGTCGTCAACCCCGTAGATACCTGTCTGGAGGTTGACCAGATAGCAGTGAATATTTCAGCTTCTGATAACCAGATTTGTCTGGGCGACACTGTCACCCTGAGTGCGAGCAGCACGGGAGACAGTACCTCATTCCGCTGGTTGCCGAGGGTCAGCCTCACCCAGTCCACCGGTGCAGAAACCCAGGCCTTTCCCCAGTTCACGACGACCTATCTGCTCATCGGAGAGCAGGGGGGCTGTACCGCCAATGACACCCTGACGGTCGCGGTGGGCACCTATCCTTCGGCCTCGCCCAGTGCTGATGCTACCCTGGTCTGTACCGACCAGGACATCTCCCTGGTGGCCAATGCCATAGGTGCCAGCGACATCACCTGGCTAGTGGACGGAGTAGACACCGAAAGCGGAGAAACCACAACCCTTTCCTTCTCTTCCCCGGGTGTTTTTGACACCGAGCTTCAACTCAGCAGCGCAGATGGCTGTGACAACCTAGTCTCGGGGCCCAGTTTCCGGGTAGTACCACGGGCAAAGGCGGACTTTACCGTTTCGCCTGATCCATCGGGCATTATCCCGCAAGAACCAGGCGAAGTCAGCGTTAGCAATCAGTCCCAAAATGCCATCGAATATTTCTGGGATTTTGGCGATGGCACCAGTTCGGTATTTGCCAATCTGTCTCATACCTACGACGCTCCAGGTACCTATACCATTTCGCTTATGGCTACTGATGAAGCTGGCTGTACTGACACGGCTACCGTTGACATCGAGTTGGGGCAGACCCAGGTGTATTTGCCCAATGTATTTACCCCCAACAACGATGGACACAACGACCACTTCAAGGTAGTGTACAACGGCAGCGAAGCCTTCTCTCTGCTCATCGTCGATCGCTATGGCCGAGGCCTCTATGAGGCAAATACGGTCGACTATCAGGGATGGGATGGACGTAGCCCTAATGGGAAGTCCGTACCGGAAGGGGTGTATTTCTTTGTAGTACGCATCGGAGATGAAGTCATCAACGGCAGTCTAAACTTGCTGCGATAGGGTCTGAATTTGGGCCTTGTCGGGTAAGGTTGTAACTTTTGCTGGATCAAGAAACACTATGAACTTAACCTTCTCTTATTCCCTGTGGTGGCTGCTGTTGATTGTACCCATTGCGCTGGCAGCCACATGGTGGATGTATCTGGGGACGCGGGACATGTTGGGGCGGGGCACTCAGATACTGCTAAGTGCTTTTCGGTTTCTGGTGCTGACCATTTTGGGCCTGCTGTTGCTCGAGCCCCTGTTGACGACTTTGACCAAACTGACTTTTCCGCCTATCATTGCTGTATTGCAGGATGATTCGGAGAGTTTGGTGATACAGCCGGATTCGTCTTTTGTACGGGAAGAATATCCACAACTGCTCCAATCCTTTCTGGATGAATTTGAAGGAGAAAACTACCAGGTCGATGGCTACAGTTTTGCCGATGACGTAACTCCTGAGCTAAACCCTGATTCGCTGTCGTTTGACCAAACGGGAACCAATATTTCTGAAGGGCTTTCCTACGTCGAAGACCTCTACCAAAACCAGAACCTTGGGGCCATCGTGCTCATCAGCGACGGTATCCCTACGGTTGGGGTTAATCCGCTATACAAAGTAGAAGGTATTCAACAGCCGATCTACACCGTGCTACTGGGCGATACCACCCGCCAACGGGACATCCGCATTCAGGAGGTGCTGTACAACGAGATCGCCTACCTCAACAGCGAAATGCCCATCCGGGTCAAAGTCCGCAACATTGGCTATGGACAGGCCCCACTCAGGGTCACCCTGCGAAACAAGGACAAGGTATTTGCTACAGAATCGCTCACCCTTTCCGCCAATCAGACCGAGGGCACGGTAGACTTCTACCTTCAGCCCAAAGAAGTCGGACTACAGGCCTATCAGGTAATCGTCAGCCGACTGGATGGCGAAATTACCTACCGAAATAACTACCAGACGATTTATATCAACGTGCTGGAGACCCGGGTTCGCATTGCGCTGTTTGCAGGTGGACCACATCCGGACCTGGGCGCATTGAGTCAGGCCTTCGAACGAGAAGACAGCTATGAAGTCACCGAATTTGTGCTTCGAAGTCCTGGCGTATTCTATGACGCTCCGTCTAACTATAACCTCGAAGATTTTGACCTCTTCATCCTCCATAACTACCCCCAAAGTCAGCGCGATGAAGACATGGTAGGCCGTATCAGCCAACTGATTAAAGAGGAGAGAAAACCGGTTATGTATTTGACTGGAATTTCCACCGACCTGCCGACGCTGAGTCCTCTATTTGATTACATGGCCATCACGCCCAAAGGGTTTTCCCCCAAGTCAGAAGAGGTCATTGCAGACTTCAAACCTGACTACCGGGATCACTCGACCTATACCTTTGGGGATCAGTGGATCAACTGGGCCAATAATGCCCCACCATTATATCGCAATCAGTCCGACTGGCAGGCCAAGGCCACCGCGGACGTCTATGCAACTGCGCGCATCAAAAATGTGCGGCTGGATTATCCGGTATTTGCCCTGCAAAATCAGCTGGGCCGCAAAAATATGGTGCTGCTTGGAGAAAACTTCTGGCGCTGGCGTGCCCATAGCTACCTGGAGAGCGACGACTTCGAGTTGTTTGACGAATGGCTGTTCAACCTGATCAAGTGGCTGCGCACCAATGACGACAACCGCAAATTCATCGTAGAGCCGACAGAGCGATTCTTTACCGGAGATGTTCCGGTCGTGTTCCGGGGGCAAGCGTATGACGACAGTTACAATCCCATTGCGGAGGTCGATATCAAACTCACCCTGACTGACCCCGACGGACGGCAGGAAGACTACTACCTCAACGAAACCCGCTCCGCCCAGTACTTCCTGGAGTTGTACAACCTCGCCGAGGGATCTTACTCCTATACAGCCGAGGGCCGCAAAAATGACCGTCTCATCGGACGGGATCGGGGCGAATTTTCCATTGGTCGATCAAACATTGAGCACTTCCAGTTACAGGCCGACCGCAACCTGATGGAGCAAATCGCCCTGCGTAGTGGGGGGGAAGCCCTCTACGCCGAAGCCCTGCCAGCACTCGCTCAACAGCTAAAAGACCTGCCCGGCCTGAAGCCCACCAGCGAGTTCAAGCAAAATCGCAAGTCCTTCCACGAATACTGGTGGATCATGGTGCTGCTGTTGACCCTGCTTTCGGTGGAGTGGATCATCCGGAAGGTGAACAGCATGGTTTGAGAAGAGATCAGTAGTTGGACAATAGAACTAAGGTATGAAGGGTATGGGGAAATGAAGGGAAACAGGTCCTACATTCCTTTATACCTCCATTTCCTTTATACCTTTTACTGGTTTACATCTGTCCACCTGCTTAAGTAGTTGGACAGAGTTATCCAGGTATGGAGTGTATGGGGATATGGAGGCAAATCGCTGCTTCGACCCTTCATTTCCTCCATACCTGATAGTTATTTTTGGTCTTCTACTTATTTGAGAGATTTGTGATTTGTGATTCGTAATTGGTGGGGGCTTGGGTTCAGGACAGAATTCCTTGAAGAGCGTGTGGGCTAAATTTCACGCGGATCGAAGATGCCGATCATGGGTACCGCAAAGCGGTAAAATCGGTAGATACGGAGAAGCGGAGAAGAAGAAATCTCACGCAGATCGAAGATGCCGCATAGCGGTAGGGTCAGAGGCGCAGATGGAACATTCCGATTTTCGGAAGAAGATATATCCTTTTTAACTCTGCGTGCCCCGCGCCTCGGCGTGAGGAAAAAGGAAGTCTAACAATACTCCGCGTCTCCGTTCCTACCGCTGCGCGGCATGTGCCATCCGCGTGCCTAACCAAGCTTTCACTCGACAATAAATCTGTCTTCGAGGAAAATTGACCTACACTCGTGGGCTTTCGCCCCTCCCCTTTCAACTTTTCCTTATATTTCTCCTACGAACCAAGTTACCCTCTAATTCTTAACCTAATGAGACGACTGCTGCTCCTCTCGCTGGCCCTAATGGGCTTTACCCTCACTTTTGCCCAGGAAGACATCCGCAAACGGCTACAGACCGAGTTCATCATGGCGGAGCCGGGAGATACCATTGACATCCCAGCCGGTAGCTTCATCTCCTCTGGCTCTATTTCCATGGACGAAAAGGAAGACATCGTTATTCGGGGAGCAGGAATTGACGCCACTACGATTTCTTTTGCAGGACAAGTAGACGGGGCTGAAGGAATCCGCATCGATAACAGCCGGAACATCACCCTGATGGGCATGACCCTGCAGGATGCCAAAGGCGACCTTGTCAAGGTGATGAATACCCAAAACATTCGCATGGTTGAGGTAAAAGTGGAGTGGACAGGCCGTCCCAAGGCGACTAATGGCGCTTATGGCCTGTATCCGGTTTCCTGTACCGACGTGCTGATCGACGGGTGCATCGCCATCGGGGCTTCGGACGCGGGCATCTACGTAGGCCAAAGCCACAACATCGTGGTTCGCAATTCAGTGGCCTACCACAATGTAGCGGGAATCGAGATCGAAAACTCCACCATGGCCGATGTCCATGACTGCGAAGCTTACGGGAACACCGGAGGGATTCTGGTTTTTGACCTGCCCGACCTGCCAAAAAAGGCTGGCGGAAATGTCAGGGTGTTTGACAACCATGTACACGACAACAACTACAAAAACTTTGCACCGGAAGGCAACTCTGTGGCATTTGTCCCTCCCGGAACGGGCATCATCATCCTGGCCACCAGTGACGTTGAGGTATACGAAAATCAGGTTGAAAACAACCAGTCTTTCAGCATGGCCATTGTAAGCTACTACATGACCGAGCGCCCCATCAATGACGAAGGCTATTATCCATACCCGACAGGGATTTCTGTCCACGACAACCAGTTCAGACGTGAGCGAACCCGCCCTACGTTCAAACACAAACTCGGCCTGCTTGCCTACAAGCTGTTCAGGCGGGATCAGCCCCACATCTGGTATGATGGCATCCTGGACCCCGAGAGGGTAGAGGCCGATGGGCAGTATGCTCCTGCTGACCGAATCTGCATTCAGAACAATGTCAACGGAACGGTCGTCAACCTCGATGCCGAGAATGACTTTGAAAATGTGGATACCGCTATCAGCCAGTTTGACTGTAGCCTTCCCTCTCTGGCCGCTCCTACCATCGCAGAAGGAGAATAACCGATAAGCAAAAGCATACTCATCATGCAAGGCAACTTACTGACCATGGTAAAGTTCATCGGAACCCTGGCTCTGGCGCTGCTCTTCCTTGGATTCGCAAATCAAGAACGAACTGATATTCAGGGCTATCCCATGCAACTGAGCGAGTATGAGCTATTCGCAGGCAACCTGGCAGATCAGGTTCCGACGGAAGGGGTAATGCCCTATGATCTCAATACCCCGCTGTTTACCGACTATGCTTCCAAACTTCGATTTGTAAAGCTTCCGGAAGGAGCTGAAGTGTCCTATCAGACTGATCGCGTTTTGCAATTTCCGGTCGGCACCATCATCGTCAAGACCTTCTACTATCCACATGATGAGCGCCGTCCCGAAAAAGGACGTCAACTCGTCGAGACCCGTTTGTTGATTCATGAACAAGCAGGCTGGAAGGCACTCCCCTACCACTGGAACGAGGAGCAAACCGAGGCATATCTGGAAGTAGCAGGTGACAGCAAGGAAATAGTCTGGCGGGATGAATCCGGCAAAAAGCGTCGGGTAAACTACCTCATGCCCAACATGAACCAGTGCAAAAGCTGCCATAGCTGGGACGGAGAAATGACACCGATTGGTCCTTCGGTACGCCAGCTAAACCATGCTTTTGCTTATTTCGACGGGGCACAAAATCAACTGGAGCGCATGGCTTCTCTGGGTTGGCTACAGGCTCTCCCCGAGGACCACGCTGCCATCCCCACCGTACCAGATTGGGATGATCCAGATAGCGGAACACTAAATGAACGGGCCCGTGCCTGGCTGGACATCAACTGTGCCCACTGCCACAATCCTCATGGACCAGCTTCGACCTCCGGATTTTTCCTCGACATAAATCAGGACGATCCGGCAGTATATGGGGTGTTCAAAACTCCTGTCGCAGCAGGACGAGGGGCCGGAGACCACGACTACGATATTTATCCTGGCCAACCCGATGCGTCGATATTGGTGTACCGGATAGCCTCTACTGATCCTGGCGTCATGATGCCAGAGTTGGGGCGCACCCTTGTCCACGAAGAAAGCCTGGAACTGATTAGAAAATGGATCAAGGAAATGGAAACAAAGTAGCACCACCATATTCGCTGTTTGCAAATTGCAAACGTTCGGCTTTGTGCCCAATTCGATAATACTGAGTTGCTTCGATTTTCATAACCACCCTATAATCAACTCCCATGCTGCTACGAATCTCTTTGTTGGGCGGGCTCCTTTGGCTCAGCACCCTGGCAACATTTGCCCAACAGTCTCAAATAATATCCGGAAAAGTCTTCGACCAGGATGCCCAAACCGGCATTTCGGGAGCTACGGTTTTTGTGGAAGTGAATGGCCGAAAAATCGGAGATGTTACGGATGGAGAAGGTCGCTTTGAACTGACCGAGGTTCCGGTGGGCCGACATGCCGTGCGCTGTCGCTACCCAGGATTTCAGAGTTTTCAGTCCGAGCCCCTTATTGTCTCTTCTGGCCGCACCGTGACACTGGACATTCAACTTAAAGCCGGAATCGACGAAACTACTTCCGACGAAGTCGTCATAACAGCAGGTAATTTCCCCACCCAGGCCGCCAACGATTTTTCCGTGGTGAGTGCCCGTTCCTTCAACGCAGAAATAACAGGCCGTATCCCCGCTGCGGTCAATGATCCCAGTCGCATGGCGCTGGCTTTTCCCGGTGTACAGCAGGGCGAGGACGACTCAGAAAACGACATCATCATTCGAGGCAACTCCTCCATGGGCATGCTTTGGCGACTCGAAGGACTTGACATCCCCACTCCCAACCATTTTTCACGTCCCGGTACTTCCGGGGGTGGGCTGACGGTTTTTAGTGCGCAACTGATCGATCGTTCGGACTTCACCACCGGAGCATTTGCCGCCGAATACGGAAATGCCCTCTCCGGGGTAATGGATGTCCACTTCCGAAAAGGCAACATGAACGACCGGGAGCATCGGGTAAAAGTAGGGGTGCTGGGACTGGATTTTTCTACTGAAGGGCCCATACAGCGCGGGAGGTCCTCTTACCTGGCCAACTATCGCTATTCGACGCTGAGCATCCTGAATCGGGCTGGCTTTCATCTGGTCGGAGAAAGGGTGGACAATGACTTTACCGACCTGAGCTTCAACCTGGCCTTTGATGGCAAAGACGGCAAAAGCTTCACCACAGTATTTGGGATGGGAGGCCTCAGCCTGGAGAACTACCGCCCAGTACCAGAAGTAGCTGACCGCGGCGTTGGGGATGATTTTCGTTCGGATCAATGGGAAGATCGGCGACAGGGCAGCAACATGATGGCCCTGGGCATGACCCACAAGCGCAACCTCGACGATCAGTCATACCTCAAACTGTCCATGGCCCTGACAGGCAGCTACATTTTCCGCATTTTTGACGTGCTCGATACGCTCAACCAACCCAGTCGCTACCGCGATGAGGAGCACCGCGATAACCGGGGCATCGTGTCTCTGATGTATCACCGTCGTCTCAGCAGTCGCACCCGGCTCAAGACGGGGGTATTTTTCCACCAGATTTTCTACAGCTTTTATCGGGAAAGCGTCGCCCGTACCAATCTGTTCGACATCGACGAAAACAACCGGGACCTATCGGCTCAGGGTGAAGGACAGGCGCAGACCTTCCAGTACTTTGCCCAGGTCAGCCACAACCTCACCGAAAAAGCGACTCTGCATGCTGGCACCCACTTTTACCTGATGGGGCTCAACCGCAGGATGACCCTGGACCCAAGGCTGGCCCTCAAGTACGACTTTACCCCGAAGACCAGCCTGAGCCTCGCCTATGGCCTGCACAGCCAGACGCTGCCACTGATGCTGTACTTTTACTACGACGAAGCGACCGGATCCCAGCCTAATCTTGACCTGCCCATGATGCGTTCTCATCATGGGGTGCTGTCCTTTCAGCAGATTATCGGCCAGAGCCTCAAGGTTTCCGCCGAGGTCTACGCTCAGCGCCTGTTCCAGATTCCGGTTTTGCGGGACGATGCTGGCAACTGGAATGACACGACGAACTTCTGGCTGCTCAACCGACGGGAGTCTGCCTTTGATCCATTTGTCAGCGAAGGCAAAGGCCTCAACTACGGCGTGGATCTCGCGGTGGAAAAAACCTTCACCAATGGCCTGTACTTCCTGCTTACCGGCTCCTGGTACGAATCCCTGTTTGAGTTACCAAATGGCCAGCGCTTCAACACCCGCTTCGCCAGCAGATGGGTATCGAGCTACACGTTGGGGAAAGAATTTTACCTAAAAAAGAGCACGCTACAGATCGGGGCAAGGGTGCTATACAACGGGGGATTTCGCTACACGCCGCCTGATTACGAGGCTTCCACTGAGGAGGAACAGTACGTGGCCGATGAAACCCAGTTTTATGAAGCGCAGGTCAATCCCTACTTTCGCATCGACGCCCGACTGGCCTGGTTCTGGAATGCCAAACGCAGTTCCGGTTCCATTAGCCTCGACATCCAGAACCTGACCGACCGCCGCAACACCCGCAGTGTGGGCTGGAACAGCGAGCTGAATGAACTGTACTTTACCCGCCACCCAAGCGGATTCATTCCTGTATTGGCTTTCCAGTTTGATTTTTGACCCCTTGATTGGCAAACCTTCGGAGCCTCAATTGGGTTAAGGTAAAATATGATCCAGACTCAACTCCATAGGGGGAGTCTTTTGAATTCTATAAGCAATTTCCAACAATTACTATCGATGAAAAAATTATCACCGCTGCTTTTTGGGGTACTTCTTCTCGCATATGCCTGTTCCCCAAAGGCCCCGGAAGGAGATCAGGTCGAAGCCGGAGAAGCCCAGGCTGTTAATACCGACGTAGCAGGCGCAGATACCCTGATGGTCGATTTGGCCAGTTCAAAAATTGGCTGGGTTGCGACCGAACCAGGTGGCGGAGGCCACAATGGATTTATCTACCTGGAATCCGGCCATCTCCTGGTAGCAGACGGAGACCTGAAAGGCGGATCTTTTGTCATCGACATGAATAGCATTGACGTGCAGGATCTTCAGGGCGACAGAAAAGGACGTCTGGAAGGACACCTGAAGAATGAAGATTTCTTCCAGGTTGGCACCTATCCTACCGCCACTTTTACCATCACAGGAGTTGAGCCAGCAGTGGACGACACCATAGCTACACACATGATCACGGGAAATCTGACCATGAAAGATAGTGTGAAAAGCATCCAGATTCCTGCTACAATTGAGATGGGTACCGGGACCATCAGCGCGATGACCCCACCTTTCACCATCGACCGCACCCAGTGGGGGGTCGTTCACCGCTCCTCTGCTGTGGGTACCCTGGCAGAAAAGCTCATCCACGATGAGGTCGGTATGAAAATCGAGCTGAAAGCGGGTTCCTGATCAACGGTAAGAATATGTAACTGACGGGCAGCCTTTTCGGGTTGTCCGTTATTTTTTGCCCGCCCCCCTATCCTCTAGCTGTCCCTACCAGCGCTCTGGGAGAAAACAGAAATGCCAGTGAAATCAGCACCAGGATAAAGCCAAAGCCCAGGCTCAGGCTAAACTTTTCTGCCAACAATCCGATCAGGACCGGGCCACCCAAAAAGCCGATATATCCCGCTGAGGCTACTGAGGCAATTCCCATGGAAGGATTGAGGTCGGGGACTTGCCCTGATTCACTAAAAAGCACAGGCACAACGCAGGATAGCCCCAGCCCCATCAGTCCGAAACCCAGCAAAGCGGTAAACAGAGTGGGCAGCAGGACGAGGAGTAGCCCAATGGCGGCAATAGCCGTTCCGCCACGGATCACCTTGAGCGCTCCAAATCTAGCGGTCAGCGTGTCGCCATAAAAGCGTCCCAGGGTCATGAAAAAGGTAAAGCTGGCGTACCCCATCCCGACGAAATAGTCACTTGTTTTGATCACTTCGGCCAGATAGACGCCACTCCAGTCGGCTGCGGCTCCTTCACCAATCATGATACACAATCCGATCAAAGCCAGCCCGACCACGGGTCGCGTTGGCATCACCAGGGCAGGGCCTCGCTCCCCTTCCAATCTGATTTCAGCAATGTGCGGCCAGGCTCTCCACACAGTCCAGGAAATCAGGATAGCCACGATAACCAGCCAGTGTATCCATGGGATGACTCCTGCCCCAACCAACAGACTGGTCACAAAGGAACCAATTAGTCCGCCCAGGCTCCATCCTCCGTGGCAGGTAATCATGATGCGTACCCGATCACGTCTTTCCAGAATTGTAACCACGGCATTGATGGCGACATTCATCGCTGCCCCAGCAAAGCCCATGATCACCAAAGATGTTCCCAGCCAGAATTTGCTAGGAGCATATACTGGCCCGACACATGCCAGCAACGCCAGCAGCATGGTATAGATGGACATACGTCCCTCTCCCAGCCGACTATTCAGCCAGTTCGACACAAACATGGCGGTCAGGCTGCCTACTGGTCCGAAGAAAAGTATCAGCCCGAGTTCCCCTTCTGATAGCCCTAGTTGGGACTTGATAAGAGGAATTCGCGTGAGCCAGAATGTGAAAAGCAAGCTGTTAATCGCAAATAATGTGGCTATCACCCGGTATTGAGGATGCCGGAATATCTGCTTTAGATTCTTCCACATGAAAAGTGCAATTTCGATGCAAAGGTAGGTGAATCATCTCACAGGAAATAGTCTGCCATTCTCCAATATGGGCAGGATCTTAACATGGGACGAATGGGGAGGAGTTCGTAGTTCGTAGTTCGTAGTTCGTAGTTCGTAGTTCGTAGTTCGTAGTT
>CAYFIR010000098.1:0-25649 GCA_964343195.1 uncultured Bacteroidia bacterium
CCTAGCGTATCAGGCGAACCTGCGGGTCGCCTCTACAGGACCATGATCATACCCCCTGATTCACAAAATCAGTAATTTCCCGCTCTGCGGGATTTCGCTGCGCTCAACGTAATTGAAAGCATTGCTGGCGAGCACTTTATACGAATTACGAATGAAAAATCACTTAATTCCATAGGCCCTAGGCCTGATCCTGAAGGTCAGCAAGTTTACGACGAATGTTGAGTTGCTGGTTTTTCCGGGCCACCACAGTCGGCGGCACCTCCCGCTCCTCACATTCTACCAAAGGGCAACGCTCACAGGTTTCGTTGACCTCCTTGCGGGGAATCGATTCACTATCGAGGAACTTTATCCTCTTCCGGGAGCCTGAATCAATGAAGATCCCGAGGGTCACGCTTACGTTGGTACTGGCAGAGGGGGTATTGGACTTGGCTAACGAAATACAGAAATACTCCTTTCGATTGCTTATGTAGCATGAGCGCTGCGTGTCGATCAAATGAGGCTCAGACATGGGAGCTCCTTCTGCTTTCAGGTCCTCTAACGTCCGAATGGCCACCCAACGACGACAATAATGCTCATTGAGGTCATTGCGATGGGGATTGTGCTGTTGAGAGAGGTGCAGTTCCTTGGTAATGTGGTAATTGTCCTGGGGCATGTCCAGGAAGTCGTGAAACCGCAGAAAAAAGAAATTGTCTATGCCATAGTACCTTGGCAGGACATTGCTCATTCGATGCAGGAACATCTCCGGCGAGGCCTGATACTTCTCCATGATTTTGAGAAATGCCTTTGGTTTCCAGACCTCCGACGCAAAGAGTTCATTCAGGTCGCCAATCAATGCGTCCCGATTGATCAGCAGCGCTACAGCAAAGTAAGAGGCCTTGAAATTGTTGAGCACTTCTTCGAAAGAATGTACCTCAAAAACCGTTGAGGTCGTGGGCCGGTCTTCCAGCCCCAGGTGGGTAAACCCTAATTCTTTGCCCAGGACAAAAGCCTGCTGGGTCCTGTTCAGGTTGCAGTTGATGTAAAGCTTTCGGGCATCTGGTACGTATACAGATCGAAACTGCTTCAGGTCCTCATCCTTATCCAGGGTGTCCTTGTCAATGGTGTAGCCGTATTTTGAGATCAAAATGTCTTCCAACACCTCCGGCTGGACTGGCAGGGTAAGGGCTGGCAGTTCACTGGCAATGAAGGCATCAATGGAGTTCTCGAGCTCTTCAAAATAGTTGTCGTGCATCTCCTGATAGGACCTCAGAGCCGCGAAGTAAAAATTCTCCTGCGACATCTCATAGTTCCGGGCAATCTTGATGATGGTACTGATGAATGCATTGATCTTGGTCGGAGCAGTCGAAATCAGTTCCAGCAAGGTACTGGGGTCCAGTCCAAAAATCTCCAAAGGAAGGCTTTCCAGGATGCCTGAATTGAGCAGGTCAGCTATGGGAGTCAGCTTTTTATTGAGTTTCAGAGAAACCAACTGGTCGTAAGAGACGCCCAACGCCTGGGCCAGGGCGATGATCTTCTCCGTCTTGGGGTACTTCTTCCCTTTTTCAATTTCATTGAGATAGGACACCGAGACACCGGCAGCCTTGGATAATTGAGCGAAGGAAAGTCCTTTTTGTAATCGGAGCTGCTTTAGCTTAAGGCCAAAGATCAACCGAATATTCTGTTTGTTTACGACCATTCATCTATACTATGTAGCCAAATCGGGTGTAGCAGCGGCTTTCTTTCTACCAAAGCTACAAAAAGTCTTGCAGCTATTTGGGGGAAATCAATAATGTATCGCCTTTTGCGAAAGGAGTATTTTTTGTGAAAAATCATTTTTAGCGAATTTTCGCTTGTTTTTTAAATTCGCTAATTATACATTTGCATATATCCTCGAATAAGACCGCTCTAATTATGACACCTACTATCCTGCAGGCCTACCCCGTTATGGAAGGCCTGGAAATCAGGGGAGCGTACTCCGCTGGTTTCGCCGAAATACTCACCCCGGAAGCCCTGGCATTTGTGGTTCAGCTACAGCGAAAGTTTAATCGACGCCGGATCGAGCTTCTGGCCCACCGTGAGGACAGACAGGCTGCGATTGATGCGGGAGAAATGCCCGATTTTCTTCCCCAAACCAACTCTATCCGCCTTGGTAACTGGCAGGTAGCTCCGGTTCCGAAAGACCTACTGGATCGTCGGGTCGAGATTACTGGACCTGTTGACAGAAAGATGATCATCAACGCCCTGAATTCGGGTGCCAAAGTCTTCATGGCGGACCTGGAAGACTCCAACTCTCCGACCTGGCACAACTGCATACAGGGACAGATCAACCTGCGGGATGCCGTCAATCGCAGCATTTCCTTTCACGACGAAAAGAAGGACAAGTGCTACAAGCTCAATCCACAAACCGCCGTCCTGATGGTCCGTCCACGTGGATGGCACCTGGAAGAGAAGAACATCCTGGTGGATGGACAGCCCATCAGCGGCTCTCTGCTGGACTTTGGCTTATACTTCTTCCACAACGCCATGAACCTTAAGGTTCGCGGCACGGGACCATACTTCTACCTCCCCAAGCTGGAAAGCCACCTGGAGGCTCGTCTATGGAACGATGTGTTTGTCTTCGCCCAAAGCGAACTGGGCCTGCCGCTCGGCACCATCAAGGCGACCGTACTGGTCGAGACCATCCTGGCGTCTTTTGAGCTGGACGAAATCCTCTACGAACTGCGCGACCACTCCGCCGGACTGAACTGTGGCCGCTGGGATTATATTTTTTCCTACATCAAGAGATTCAGAAATCACCCGAGCTTCCTCGTTCCCAATCGGGCCGAGGTAGGTATGACGGTGCCTTTTATGAAGGCCTATACCGAGCTGGTGATCAAGACCTGCCATAAACGTGGCGCACATGCCATGGGGGGCATGGCCGCTCAGATTCCCATCAAAGGTGATGAGGAAGCCAATGCTCAGGCCCTGGCCAAGGTTTCTGCCGACAAGGAACGTGAAGCCAAAGCTGGCCACGATGGCACCTGGGTAGCCCACCCCGGTCTCGTAAAAGTGGCCATGGAACAGTTTGACCGCTACATGCCCAACGCAAACCAGGTTGATAAAAAGCGGGAAGATGTTCGGGTAACGGCTCAGGATCTGATCGAAGTTCCTACCGGCAACATCACTGAGGAAGGGCTAATAATCAACATCGACGTTGGCATCCAGTACATCGAGTCCTGGCTCAATGGCAACGGCTGCGTGCCCATTTACCACCTGATGGAAGATGCCGCAACCGCTGAAATATGTCGCACCCAGGTCTGGCAATGGCTGCACCACGACGGTGCCCGACTGGAAGATGGCCGGGCCATCAACCTCGAGCTGCTCAAGTCTTTGACGCCAGCAGTGCTTGCACAGATCAAGTCGACCATCGGGCAGGAACGCTATCAGGCAGGCAAATTTGACGAAGCCGCCCAGCTATTCGAAGAACTGGTCACCCAGGATGAATTCGAAGAATTCCTGACGCTGAAGGCTTATCGGCATATTGAATAGGTGAGGCAGGAAGAAGGTGTATATGGTTTATAAGGTCTATATGGGCAGGGCATGAGCCAATATTTCCTCTATTCACCCTATTCACCCTAACCCTCCCACTGTCCAAACAGATACTAACTACCGGGAACTGAGTGGTCGTCAGGCAAATGGCCTGGCACCGCCTGGCCCCTCTATGACTCACACACACATTTTCAATTTCCTCCACTTTTCTCGCTTTCTATAGTACTAACAACTACCACGTGATGAAAAACCGCGCTCAACAAATCGACGAACTGGTTTCAGACTGGATCTCCAATCCTCGCTGGAAGGGGAAAAAGCGTCCCTATACCGCAGAAGAGGTAGTAAACCTTCGTGGTTCCATCCAAATCGAACACACCCTGGCCAAGCTTGGCGCTGAAAAGCTCTGGGAAGGCATCAACCAGGCCGACCCGGTCTGTGGGCTTGGCGCCCTGACGGGCAACCAGGCCATTCAGGAAGTGCAGGCCGGACTCAACGCCATCTACTGCTCTGGATGGCAGGTCGCAGGCGACGCCAATACCGCTGAGACCATGTATCCTGACCAGTCGCTGTATCCCGTGGATGCTGTCCCTTCGCTGGTCCGCCGCCTCAATAATGCGCTGATGCGCACTGATCAGATCCACTGGATGCAGGGACAAACCGACATCGACTGGATGGTGCCCATCGTAGCAGATGCAGAGGCCGGTTTTGGCGGCAACCTGAATGCCTTTGAGCTGATGAAACACATGATCCAGGCGGGAGCTGCCGGGGTACACTTTGAGGATCAACTTTCGTCTGCGAAGAAATGCGGCCACCTGGGTGGCAAAGTCCTGGTTCCTACCTCGGAGGCAGTCAATAAACTGGTAGCCGCTCGTCTGGCAGCGGATGTCATGGGTGTCCCGACCGTATTGATCGCCCGTACCGACGCAGAGGCAGCCACCCTGCTGACCAGCGACATCGACGATTGCGACAAGCCATTCTGCACAGGAGAACGCTCATCTGAGGGCTTCTACCACGTGCGCAATGGCATCGAGGCAGGCATCGCCCGGGGCCTGAGCTATGCCCCCTATGCCGATATGGTCTGGATGGAAACCTCCAAACCTAACCTGGACGATGCCAGGCAATTTGCGGAGGCATTGTTAAAAGATAATCCCGACCTGAAGCTGGCGTATAACTGCTCTCCTTCCTTCAACTGGGCGGCCAACCTGGACGACAGCACCATGAAAAAGTTCCGGGAAGAGCTCAACGCGATGGGCTACAAGTTCCAGTTCATCACGCTGGCAGGCTGGCACGCGCTCAACAACAGCATGTTTGAGCTGGCCTCGGCTTATGCGCAGGATGGCATGTTTGCTTACAGCCAGCTTCAGGAGCGGGAATTTGCCAACGAAAAGGAAGGCTATCGCGCTGTGCGGCACCAGTCTTTCGTAGGCACCGGCTACTTCGACGCTGTCCAAAATACCATCACAGCAGGCCGATCATCGACTACAGCGATGAAGGACTCGACTGAGACCCAGCAGTTTTTTGGGTGAAGAAAAATAGTTAAAAGTTGAATGTTCAAGGTTGAAAGTTGGCCCATGGCCTTCAAAGCTTAGCCTTGTGTCTTTACTGAATAACCGTTCTTTTCCAGTGGGTGATGTGCATAGGCGTATGTTAATTTATTACCCAAGCAACCCCGGCGTAGGCCGGGGTTTTTGCTTATGAGAGTCTGAGATATTCATCCAGATGCTCGGGACTTTGTTCAATTCAGGAAGGCGAGGTATTGAGAACAGGGACTTAACCCATAATTCACTTATCCAAAGTCGGAGACTTTAGAACCCGACGCATCGCCTTACAAAGGCTCGCGAGCGCCATCCTTTGGGATGGCTCTGATTTCGTGCTACCCCCTTACCCCTGCCGACTCACCATCTCATTGATCCAGGCTGGGGCAAAAGGCGAGGTGCAGCCTTTGGAAACGGGATAGTCGCGGTACACGCCGAGCCTTTCGCCGATCTCAAGGGCGCGCTCGCGGTGCTCGGGGTGATAAATGCCGATGTTGGCCAGGGTTATGTTCATGGTCCACTGCTCTGCGGGGTCTGCGGTAGCCAGTTGGTTTTCGATGCGGTCCAGGAGGGCAGGGATGTCCACCAGTTCAGGTTGCTTGGAAACCCGCTGTGAGGTAAGGTCCCAGCCGGAACGGGCGGCCATGGGATTGGAACTGGTCATCCATTGCTGACGCAGTTCCTCGTTGCCGGGATGAACCTTGACCACGTAGCTGTTGAGCCAATCGGCGACACGGGAATACTGCACAGATTGCACCAAAGCGTCGAGTTCCTCGTTGCTGAGTTCCTCAGGCTTGATAATCAGCATGGCCAACATCTGGGCGTCGAAGTTTCCGGTGTCCCAGAGTTCCAGTGCCAGTTGCTGATTGGTTTTGATCTTTTTGGCGACCTTACGAATATCGCCCAGTTTGGCGCCATACTGATTATCTCCGACGCCTTGTCGGGCGTTCTGGGCTTTGGTCTTTTCGTTGCCGAGGGCGGCGAGTTGATCGAGGGTTTCCTGTAGGGTCATGGGGTGAGTGGGGTTTGAGGTGACAAAATGATCAGCCAGCATGCTCATAAGCCGCCTTGATCCAGTTGAGTACTTCCTCATCGACATCGTCCAGGCTGGTGAGGTTGATCCGGTGAGAGCACATGGAATTGGGCTTTTCGGCGATCAGTTTTCCTTCAGGTTCCTGCCCTTTGAGGTTGATGCCTACTTCGAATCGGGTCTTGGTAGCGGGCTTTAGGGTGGCAAACTGCTTCTTTCTTCGCAGGCTGACATAGGCCTTTTTGGGTGCGACTTCTACATCATCGCCCAGGGCCTTGATCTCCGCCATGAGATGCTCATAAATCGGGGTAAATTGCTCTTTACCCTTATACTGGCTGACGATCAGGTCGTCTTTGTTCTCAACCGAACCGGCATCTGAAGCCTTGGCTTTGTGGGCCACCAGATTGGCAAAGCCATGGGTTAGACCATGCTCCCCTTTCAGAAACTTGAGCATCTCCCCGTGCCTGGCCAAATTCTCTTTCTGGACGATTGCGATCCATTCTTCCAGGGTTTTACCTGTGTATTCTTATACAGGTTGTCGATCATCGTTTGGGCGGCTTTGTCCATGATTTCAGGGGTAAAAGAATTAACTAAGCTTTTCGGGTCTCCCAGTCCCTAACGACATAAGCCTCCTGCTCTATCAATTCTTCGAGAAGCGCCTCTTCAGAAATGCTGTGGGAAGCCAGGAACTGCTCTTCCTCGTAATCAAAATGGTAAAATCCCTTTCGGATGACAAACCGACCATCTTCAGCACTGTAATGCTGGAAGGAGACCCCTTCCCGCGAAGGGTCGAGGTTACGGAAGTATTGTTTGCCTGCCTGTAGGGCATTTATGATGGTTTGGGCCTGGGTTTGGGTCATAGGGCAAAAAATTTCAGTTAGCCCCCTCCTTCAGCTACACTCTAAACCGGGCCAACCTGATCCTTCGTTACAAAATATAAAATTCTGCAAAAAATCTGGAGATGCATGTGGCTAACTGGCATTACCCACCTTTCCGGTGATCCTTAAAAACAGGAAGTACGGAAACAGAAAGACTCCGAAAGCAAGACTGTACCAACTGCTTGCCAAATGTCATCCTCGCTTCAAGAAGAGGATTCATAGGGTATTTAAGCTGCCCAGGACTCTCCGCTATTTCAACTGTGCCTGTACCAGGACAATATAGCTCAGCTACGTTAGGGAAAGAGTGCTATCTTGAGGGCTGTATTCACACATCAAGAGAAAGCTTTAATGAAAAAACTCAATCTCAACGTATTCTTCGTAGCACTGCTGGCAATAGCTGCCCTTAGTTCCTGTATGAACCTGGAAAAAATCCTTCCAAAAAATACTGGAACATGGGAAGTTGTCACCGACAGGACCGCCACATATGAGGATGAAACGCTTGTATCAGACTCCACCACGACCTATTCAGGGGAGGTTACCTATCAGTTCAATGAGGATGGGAGTGGCGTCTTTACGGAGGATGGTCAAACCACTAACTTCACCTGGAGCCACAATGAGGAGGCAGAACAGCTCACGATTACTGAAGACGGCCTGGCTATTGTGCTAGATGTGCTGTCCTACACCCGTGACACCATGACCCTGTTTTACACCTTCGATTTTGATTTCTTCGGAGTAGTGTTCAAAACAGAGACAACCCTCAACCTGAAAAGGGTTGAGTAGCCTGGTAAGCACCTACTGATATGGAATGAGGCTCTTGGAGAAAAGGGCCTCATTTTTTAGGACCAAAGCAAAAACTGACCTCCTGTCCATTCTATGTCCAATTCTCTCCAAGATTCTGAGAAGAAGGCTACCTCATGCAACACAAAAACCCCCTGCCGATTTCCTCATTGAGGTTCCGTACAGGAGGCTCCGAAAGTATTTGAACGAAGAACGTACTTCGACCGGGTCTCTACCAGAGCCAGAATACCAGGATGAGACCTATTGAATAGTCGAAACTTTTTGGTGGGATGTAAGAAGCCAGAGGCAAGACAGGATTTGGGGAATTCCTCAGGCTTACAAAAGAAAACGATTCGCTCTCCAATCCTTATCTCATGATCACACTTCTCAATATCCCAACGTCTATAAAAAGACACACCTTGCCCGGCAGGCATCTGTCAAGATCCTGAAACAGGGGCTGGAACCTATCCAGCCAGGTAAAGTGCTACCTTCAATCTACGTTGTCGTGCAGGAAACCATTTCCTTCACGCAACTGGTAATCAGTACCATTATCCTCATCGACGCTCAGGCGAGAGTAATTAGGATAGCGGTTCTGAGGGTCATCAGAATCCACCTGACGGCGTTTCCGCAGGTACGCGGGCTGTGCCTCCAGTCCTGAAAGGCTTTCAGGATCGTGGATGTCATAAACCTTGGAGTTCAGCTTCTTGATCCGCTCTTCTCGCTCATGGGTGTCGAGTCGACGCAGAGTGGCACGACGAGGCTCACGGGGAGCTTCTTCAGGCTGAGCCTGACGGGTCTCGACTTCCTCCAATGCTACCGGCGCATCTGCCTGCTCTGCAAAGCGGGTAGCGATCACGGTCACACGAATCTTGTCCCCCATGTCCTCGTCATAGACGATACCATAGATGATGTTTGCTTCGTGTCCTGCCGCTTCCTGAACGTACTCCACGATCTCGGTTGTTTCATCCATTCCGAGGGTATCTTCGCTGGCTGTGATGTTCACCACAATGCCACGAGCTCCCTTGATGTCGATGTTGTCGAGCAATGGAGAATTGATGGCTGCTTCAACGGCTGTAATGGCGCGCTCATCTCCATCTGCATCGGCTGTCCCCATCAGGGCCTTCCCTCCGTCGCGCATGATGGTACATACGTCAGCAAAGTCCACGTTGATGTAGCCTTCTGATGTGATGATTTCGGCGATCCCTTTGGCAGCGTCACAGAGCACCTGATCGGCCGCTTCAAACGCCTTTTTCATGGACACTGAGCTGCCCATGGTCTTTTGCAGGTTGTTGTTGTCGATCACGATCATGGTATCGACAGCTTTCTGCAACTCCTCAACCCCTTCGAGGGCCTGCTGCGAGCGGCGCGGCCCTTCAAACTTGAAGGGGGTCGTCACGATGCCTACGGTGAGGATGTCCATTTCCTTGGCCATAGAGGCCAACACAGGGGCTGCCCCGGTACCGGTACCACCGCCCATACCTGCTGTTACGAATACCATTTTGGTATTCTCGGACAGGATTTCGCGGACTTCTTCGAGGGTTTCGATCGCGGCTTTCTTACCTACGTCAGGATTAGCCCCGGCTCCCAGACCAGAGGTCTGATTAGCGCCCAGGCGAATCTTGGTTGGCACATCGGACTTGTTCAACGCCTGCATGTCGGTGTTGCAGACAATGAACTCGACACCGTCGATGCCTTTTTCAAACATGTTGTTTACGGCGTTTCCGCCGCCGCCGCCCACACCAATCACCTTGATGATGGACTGATCATTTTTCGGAAATTCAAATTGCATGGCTCTGGATTCTTATAAATTCGTGATTCGGAATTCGTTATTGGTAATTGGTTGTGCTCCTGATAATTCGTGATTAGGAATGGCACTAATGAGGCTTCCTATGGAGAATGCTGCTTCCCAAATAATACCTCGTCTGGAATCTCTCCATTTAATTCATAATTAGCGCCTGGCTCAGATAGTCGATATCCCTTTAGCTCTGACTGCTTGAGGTAGCGGATAAATCCAATTAGCATTCGGGTAATTTCCTCAGACAGATCATATAGCTCGCGAAACTGATCTTCGTTCAGGCACCCACTATCCTTCATTCGGTAAAGCTGAGAGCGGACTTCCCCATTTGATCCCTTCGCATAACCGAGAAAAGTGATGAATTCCCGGTTCCCACCTCGCTCAAAACCTTCAGCGATGTTATCCATTACAGACCCTGCGGATCGGGTAACCTGATTGTTTAATCCCCAATCATGGCTTTCTTTCATCAACAGGCTAAAGGGCCGTAGCTTCTGATTCAGGAGCCGGGCCTTTTGCCAAAGAGGCAGTTCCTCAAATTTGATGATGGTAGCCATCCAGCATTCTTCTTTTTGAACTTTGCCATTCATAATTCCTAAAGCAGGAGCGCTGCCTGGGCAATTACGAATGACAAATCACGAATTTTGAATTATCACTCTATAAAATCTCCCGTGTTTGTCAGTGTACTTTCAAACCAGGTTTTGACCTTGTCGATAAAGCTGATGCGGGGCATCGTGCGACCACCTCGTCCGTAGCCCTGGGAAACAGGTTCCTTGGCTCCACGACTTTCGCTGGGGCGCAGGTGCTGCACGTACTCGGAGGCTTCCAGTCCCATAATGACCAGACCGGTTCCGGTGGCAAACATGGGTTGATTGACTTCTTCCACCAGACCGCTGGCCAGGTGCTCTTCAGGTAGCCCCACTCGGGCGTCGATGCCGGTGACATACTCAGCACACTCCTTCATATGCTGGAGTTGAGCACCTCCTCCAGTTACCACGAGTCCTGCGACCAGCTTGTCTTCGTAGCCGGAGTGCTTGATTTCTGCCAGGACAAATTCCATGATCTCTTCCATACGAGACTGTATCACCTGGGCCAGCATGGACTTGTGGATCTCCTTGGCGGGACGATCACGTGGGCCGGGAATGCTGATGATTACATCTTCCTTCACCGCATCGGCAAGGGCACTGCCATACTGCAACTTCAGCAATTCGGCGTGCTTCTTCATCACCTTGCATCCGTGCTTGATGTCATCGGTAACGATGTTGCCTCCGAAGGGTATCACCGCCGTGTGGCGGATGATGTTGTTTTCAAACACCGCTATGTCGGTGGTACCGCCACCGATGTCAATCAGGCAAACACCTGCTTCTTTTTCTTCCTGGGTCAGGACGGCTGCACTGGATGCCAGAGGCTCCAGGATCAGTTCATCGACCTCCAGGCCAGCCCGAACGACACACTTGTAGATGTTGTTCGCAGCGGTAGTCTGACCCGTTACGATATGAAAGTTGCCCTCAAGCCGTACCCCGGACATACCAATTGGATCCAGGATGCCCGCCTGTGAATCGACGGTATATTCCTGGGGTAGTACGTGAATGATTTCCGTACCGGGCTGAGTAGCAATTTTGAACATGTCTTCATGCAGTCGATTCACATCGTCTGCCGTGATCTCAAAATCAGGATTGTTGAGGGTGATGATGCCCTTGTGCTGCATGCTGCGCACGTGCTCGCCGGCGATGCCGACGTGGACAACCTCGATCTTGATTCCTGAATGTTTTTCAGCTTCGCTGACAGCTTCACGAATGGCCTGAACCGTCTTCTCGATGTTGACTACTACGCCACGGTTCACCCCATCAGAATCAGCTTTGCCGACTCCCAGGATGTTCACTTTGCCATACTCGTTACGCTTCCCGACGATGGCGCAGATCTTTGTAGTGCCAATGTCGAGTCCTACCACAATTTGCTCGGTAGCGGGGGTTTGTTCATGTGCCATAACTTTAGCGTTCTTGGAGTTAATACTTCGGATATTCTTTCAGTGATCGGAAAAGGTGATCAAGATGAACAGTGATCACTTTGACCACCGAGATCACCCTTTATCATTCTCATCTTTTCTTTGCAACTACCTGCCCCCGGTATTTAACACTTAGGGATCGATACTTGCGCCAGCCCGTTTCGGAGGGAACCTGTCGGTAGAAGTCCATCAGATTGCGGAACTTCTCCTCGATTCGGACCGGGTAACCAAATTCTATTTCCAGGTCGCTCACGGTAGGGAGCAACTCGATCTGTCCATCCTGAAAAATCACCACCTCGGCGATCTGCGCACGCCAGAAGTCATCGTTGCGGATAAAATCCAGCAGTGGCAGGGTTTCCTGTACCGATGAGCAGGAAAAGGTGTCTACTACGCCTTCTTCAAAATCACCTCTGACCAATGGCACATAAGCCGAATGTCTTGGGCTGGTGGGAAACTTGTTGCCGTCGGCATCCACGTATAAATGGAGTCCACTGTTGTTGATCACACGTCCTACGGCCTCGCGCAAGGCAATCTCAATGTGCAGCACTCCCATCATGCTCTTGTGTACCTCGACATGGGCAACTGCTGGATTGCTTAAGAGGGTATTTTCAAGTCCTTCCAGATTCAGTTCTCCCATGGGGGTACCCAGGTAATCCACCTGATTTTCGCCTCCCATTGCCTCAATCACATCTCCCTCCGACATGAAAGCATTGTCGGTTCCCGGCAGCAGGTTCACCCGAATTTCCTTCAGCGGCATGCGATCCAGGTACTCATTGGCACTGACCATCAACGCCCCTACTACGAGGATGATAGCGGGATACAACATCCACTTCTTCAACCCGGCAGGAATGGGCAGGCTAAACTTGCCCTGCTTTCCGCCTTTACGTCGCCCGGACTTCACCTCATTATTCGCCTCTTCCAGGGGTCGGTTGCGACCAGCCGGAGTCCTGCGACGTGTAGGTGGTGGGGTAGGTATTTGTAGAGACATTATTCTGTTGATGGTTGAAAGTTCTGAGTTAGAGGTTTACATATTTTGGGGCCAGCAGGCTTTTCAGTTTGGGAACCTCCCGGTCGATGTCGCCAGCGCCGAGGGTCAGCAAAACGGTTGGCTGATTGAGTTTTGAGGAGATTTCCTCCCCCAGCCTTTCACGCCGCACCAAAGATTTCTGCCCATTCTTCATCAGATCCAAAATCGCCTCACTGGTTACCCCTTCAATTGGCTCTTCCCGCGCAGGATAAATTTCCATCAGCATCGCTACATCCACTCGATCCAATTGCTCTGCAAAGCCCTCCATAAAATCCCTCGTCCGTGTAAACAGATGGGGTTGAAACACCACCAGCAGTTGCCGATCGGGGAAAATCTCCCGAGCCGTATCGATCACCACTTCCAGTTCTCCCGGATGGTGGGCATAGTCGTCAATGAAGGTCAACTCTGCTGTGTCGATTTGCACTTCAAAACGCCGGTAAATGCCCCGAAAGTCGGCCACCGCTTTGCGCAATTCCTTCTCCCCCACTCCGATTTGCAAGGCCACCGTAGCGGCTGCGGCCATGTTCATCACATTGTGGCGACCGGGAAAGGTCATGGTCAACTCGCGGAATTTGTTGCCATCTACCTCTAGATTGAAGAAGGTCTTCACTCCTTCATAGCGGACGTCGGCAACTTTTGAGTCCCCATTGGCCCCGAAAGTCTGATAGGAACGGCCCCAATCCATCGCGGCAGACTCATGCACCAGTAGTTCCTGCGCCTGATGGGCAAATTTCCGGTAGGTCTCCCGCATGGCATCTTCGTCGCCATAGATGTCCAGATGATCTGGGTCCAGGGAGTTGATGATGGCCCACTCGGGGTGCAAATGCAGGAAAGAACGGTCGTATTCGTCGGCTTCTACCACCAGCCACTCGTCGTCGCCATGGACAAAGTTCCCACCCAGGTTGGCCGAAAGGCCACCCAGGAAAGCGGTGATGTCCATTCCCGCACTGCGCAGGATATGCGCCAGCATGGTGGACGTCGTGGTCTTACCATGAGTGCCAGCCACTGCGATACAGCGGTAGCTTTGGCTGATAAAGCCGAGCACCTCGGCGCGCTTGAGGCAGGTCTTGCCCAGTTCCTGGGCCTTGATCCACTCGGGATTGCTCTTGGGAATGGCCGGGGTGTAAATCACCAGATCCGCCGCCTCGATACGTCCGGGGTCCATATCGTAATACACCTCAATCCCCAACTCCGCTAGTTGACGGGTTACCACCGACTCGCTCCGGTCATAGCCGGATACCTCGTAGCCTTCGCCATCGAAATAGCGGGCCAGGGCGCTCATGCCGATGCCGCCGATGCCAAGGAAGTAGATGGTATGGTTTAGTTGGAGGTTCAAGGGGGGTTAATTCGTGATTTGTAATTCGTGATTCGTAATTGAGAACTTAGCTTTTTAGTTGGGCAAATATTTCATCCACGATTTCCTTCGCGGCATCGTGTTTTTCGAAGGCGGTGATCTGATCGGTCAATTGGCCCAATCGCTGGGGATCCTGAAGAATCTCCAGGGCGGTTGGGAGGAGCTTTTCGGTGGCTTCGACATCCTTGATCAGTTCCGCTGCGCCTTTTTCGCTAAGCGAAAGGGCGTTTTTGGTCTGATGGTCTTCGGCAACATTGGGAGAAGGCACCAGAATTGAGGGCTTGTTCAGGGCAATCAGTTCCGAAATGGTACTGCCCCCGGCACGGCTGATGATCAGATCTGCCGCAGAATAGGCCACGGCCATGTCATCAATAAATGCACTCAGCTTCACCTGCGGATGCTCTGGAACCTGGGCTTTTAGCCGCTCGTAATAGCGCTTGCCACATTGCCAGACCAGTTGTACCTCACTGTTAGTGATGAGGTCCAATTGTCCCAGTAGCGCCTGATTGATGCGCAATGCTCCCAGGCTTCCGCCCAGGCTGAGCAGCACTGGCTTTGTCGGATCCAGTCCCAGCTTCCTCACAGCTTCGTCTCGGTCTATGAGCGAAAAACTCCGAATGGGATTGCCGGTTACCACGGTTTTGCTCGAATCAAAGTACTTCTCGGCGTCTGCGTTGCCGAGCAATATTTTCTTTGCCTTACCCGCCAGCCAGCGATTGACCAGTCCGGGATAGGCGTTTTGTTCACAGAGGAAAAGGGGAACCCCATTGCCAGCCGCAGCGCGTCCCAGGGGGCCGCTGGCGAAGCCTCCCACTCCTACAACTGCCTCAGGCTGAAAGCGCTTGACGATGCTTCGGGACTGCATCAGGCTCACCATCAGCTTGAATGGGAATTGCAGGTTGCGCCAGATGTTGCGCAGGTTGAGCTGACGTTGAATACCGCTAATGGGCACGGACTCAATGGTGTAACCATACTTGGGCACGACAGTCTCCTCCATGCCGCCTTTGGCACCGACAAAGAGGATATCGGCATCGGGTTCCCGACGCTGAATTTCCCCAGCGATGCTCACCGCGGGGAATATGTGGCCTCCAGTACCACCACCAGATATGATGATTCGTTTGCTCATAAAGTGCAGGCTACAGCCCAAATGCAGTTTTGAATTTGAATCGCCCCTGTTTTCCTTTCGTTTCCTTCTTTTTCTCAATCGCATCCCGGCTCACGCTCAGGATAATCCCCAGAGATACACAAGTCATCAGGATAGACGTACCTCCCATGCTCACCATGGGCAGGGTCAATCCGGTCAGGGGCAGTAGTCCTACCGTTACCCCCATATGTATCAGAGCCTGCATGACGAGCAGGAAGCTCAGGCCTCCCGCCATCAACGCCCCAAATGTTTTACTCACTGTGGCAATACTCACCGCCCGGAATAGCAGCATTAAATACAGTAGAATCACCGCGGTAGCTCCAATCAGACCATACTCTTCGACGATGATGGCAAAGACGAAGTCAGTATTGGCGTGAGGGAGGAAGTTCCGCTGTGTACTCTTGCCTACTCCTTTGCCCACCAAACCACTGGATGCAATGGCGATGTGAGTCTGCACGGTTTCAAATTTCCCGTCGTAGTCGCTGTTGGTCAGACGCTCTACGTAGTCATTCCAGCGAGACTTCCAGGTCTCGGCACGCTTGGCGGTAGTCGACAGTACTCCCAATCCGAGAATGGCTACCATGACCAGAACGCCTATGTATTTCATGTCTACCCCAGCGATGATCATGACCATGAGACTGGAAATGAACATCAGCGAGGCGGTACTCAGGTCGCTCGGTGCGATCAGTCCGCAGATGATGGTTACCCAAAACAGCGCAGGCAGGAAGCCTTCAGTGAAGTCCTTGATCACATCCTGACGCTGCGTCAACAGCTTGGCCAGATATACAATCAGGGTGAGCTTCGCCAGGTCAGAGGGCTGGAAGGAAGTTCCAAATACCGAAATCCAGCGTGCGGCTTCGTTCAATTCGCTGCCGCTGACGACCGTGTAGAGCAGCAAAGGAATGGTCAGCAAAAGGAGGCCATTGGACAGCCGAGCAAACATTCGGTAGTTCACCAGGTGGATCAGGTACATGATCACCAGTCCAAGCCCGAGGTGCATCGCGTGCTTGAGCAGATAATACTCCCGGTCACCGCCCATCAGACGGAAGGCCTGTGCGCTACTGGCGCTATAAACGGCCAATAGCCCGATCAGGCTGATCAGGATGGCGATGATCCAGATGATTTTGTCGCCTTTGAGTTTATGTAATAGCCACTGAAACACGGTGGAAGTATTAATTCGTGATTTATTTCCAGAAGCCAGACCGTTTTGTACTGTCAGATCGCTCTGCTGTCAGAAGCGAGACCAGAAGCCCGAGCTCTGACAGGTAAAGTCGATCTGACATCTGACTTCTATTCTTCTATCTTTTCAACTGCTTTTCTGAACTGCTCGCCTCGATCTTCATAGTTTTTAAATAGGTCGAAGCTTGCACAGGCCGGAGAAAGCAATACCACATCTCCCATTTCTGCGAGTTGTGATGCGGTGTCAACTGCTGATTTCATGTCTGCTACCGGGTGGATGGGCTTTTGGGGAAATTCATTTTTGAATTTCTCCAGCTCATATTCTCCCAGGAACACCACGGCTTTTACCTTCTCCTCAACCAGTCGCATCAAAGGGCCGTAGTCATTGCCTTTGTCGATGCCTCCTGCAAGCCAGACCACAGGTTTGTCCATGGCTTCTATCGCGTATCGGGTGGCATCCACATTGGTCGCTTTGCTGTCGTTGATCCAGGTCACCCCGTCAATGGTCGCAATGGGCTCCAAACGGTGCGAGATGGGTTCAAACGACGCTAGTCCTCTTCTGATGCCCGTTTCGCACTTGTTCACTGCCCGAACCGCCAGTATCGCCGCCAGGGCGTTCAGGTGGTTGTGAGGCCCCAGGAGCTTCATTTCCTCTGCGAGAAACCCAATCTGATCACGATTCTCCCGAATGGTGAGCAGGCCCTGGTTTATCCAGGCATCTCCTGCGGGGGTTCCGATCAGCCCGAAAGACCTCAACTCAGGCCGTCCTTCAATCCAGTGAAGTCGCTTCACCGTCTCAGGATCTTCCCGGTTGTAGATGAAGACATCTTTCGGTCCCTGGTTCTGTCCGAGTTTGAACTTGGCCGCTGCATAACGGTCAAAATCGTTTCCATAGCGATCCAGATGATCAGGAGTGATGTTCAGGAGCAATGCGATATCAGGCCGAAACTGCTGAATATCATCCAGCTGAAAGCTGCTGATCTCCAGCACGTACCAGTCGGGTTGATCTTCCTCTGCAACCAATCGGGCAAAGCTTTTTCCAATATTGCCGCCCAGTTTGACCTTCACGCTACACATCATCATGAGATGATACACGAGGGAAGCAGTGGTGGTCTTTCCGTTGCTACCCGTAATCGCCAGAATGCGGCTTTGGGTATGACGAAAGGCGTATTCCACCTCTGAGACAATAGGTATTCCCCTTGCCCTCAGTTGCTTCACAGGGGGTGCGTGCTCCGGAATTCCCGGGCTTTTGACAATCAAATCAGCTTCAAAGAACGAATCTATACTATGGCCACCTTCTTCGAAGGCAATGCCGTTAGCAGTCAACTCTTCACGATACTGCGCAGCAACCTGTCCTGCGTCGGAGACCAACACATTGTCTCCGGTTTTCTTAGCCAGCAGCGCGGCTCCAATGCCACTCTCACCAGCTCCCAAAATGATTACTCTAGCCATTTTGATTTATTTTCAGTGGCTTTGTACTCTTTCAAATCCAAAAGAAAAGCGCAGAAACCGCTCCTTTCGGAAGGCGACATCTGCGCAAAAACTGCTTCAATGTTCATGGAACATTGGACAGCGAAGAAAGATAATGGTCAGGTCTTTGTGATCACCGGGATCACCATCTCCTCATTTTTCTGACCAGGGAACCATGGTCAGTGATTACTTTATCGAAGCTTCAGGGTAGCGAAGGCTACCGCCATCAGCAGGATTCCCACGATGAAAAAGCGAACGGTAATTTTGGATTCATGCATTCCGCCCTTCTCGTAGTGGTGGTGAAGGGGAGCCATTTTGAAAATGCGGCGACCTTCTCCATATTTTTTCTTGGTGTACTTGAAGTAGGATACCTGAAGCATCACAGACAGGGTTTCTGCGAAGAAGATGCCGCAGAAGATGGGCAACAACAGCTCCTTCTTCACCATCAGGGAAAGTATTCCGATTGCACCGCCCAGCGCCAGACTGCCGGTATCGCCCATGAATACCTGTGCTGGGAATGAGTTGTACCACAGGAAGCCCAGACATCCTCCGACCAAAGCGGCACAGAAGATCAGCAGCTCCGCTGATAGGGGAATGTAGGTAATATTTAGGTATTCGGAGAAGACGAAGTTACCGCCCACGTATGCGAATACACCCAGTCCTGCTCCCACAATGGCAGTTGTTCCAGCGGCCAGGCCATCGATTCCGTCTGTGAGGTTCACCCCATTTGAGACGGCGGTCACGATGAAAATAACCACCAAAAGGTAAATGAGCCGGCCTAAAAGGTCTTTGTTGATTATGGAGCCAAGGCCGATTACATGAGAGTAGTCAAAAACGTAACTCTTGAAAAAAGGGAAATCGGTGATATAGATAAAACTGGCATCACGTGGTCCAAAAAGCTGACTCGCGATGAGGTTTCGTTGAGATTCGGGAACTCCAATTTCCACCTCTTCCACTTCACTCCCATGGGTTCTCTTAACCACGTATTGGCTAATATCCCCATAGGTTTCGCCCACAGGAAACTCTTCGAAGTCTTCCCCATTTACAGCGATCAGTTCATCTCCGTTCTGAAATCCAACCTGTCCCAGGATGCGGTTGACCTTGACCTTGTTGAGTTGGGTTAGATTGGCCCGGCTCCCCATAAAGTCAGGGTGAAACAGCATGGTCAATCCTACGATCAAGCCCAGGCCTACCTGTCCGATCAGCTTGAATTTTCCTTTCAGACCCGCTTTATCCTTCTTGAAAACTTTGATGTAGTCATCCACAAATCCGATGAGGCCCATCCAGGCGGTTCCAAGCGACACCAACCATACATAGCCGTTTTTCAGGTCGCCCCATAGCAGGGTCGGTACCAGAATGGCCAATATGATGATAATGCCTCCCATGGTAGGAGTGCCCGCTTTGGAGGCGTGGTCAGGACCCACATCATTCTTGCGAACGACCTCTCCAATTAGGTTTTTGCGCAGTATGTCAATGATCTTTTTCCCGATGAGCAGAGAAATAATCAGGGAGAAAATGATCGAAAGGATGGCTCTGAATGTGATGTACTGGAATACCCCAAAACCGGGAATATCGTACTGCTGATTCAGCCAGTCCAACAGGAAATACAGCATTGTTTTTTAGGCGTTAAAGCGTAGAATTTGACGGGGTAAAGGTGCCAAATTATCTGGTAAAAACTACCCCACGTTGCCTAAACGTCTGCGTTCCCTGATTAAGTGTTCATTGCTTCTCTCAAAATTTCTCTATCATCGAAGGGATGTCGAGTCCCTTTGATCTCCTGGTACGTCTCATGCCCCTTTCCAGCGACCAGGATTACATCTCCTGGCTGGGAAAGAGCTACAGCCGTACGTATCGCTTCCCGCCGAGCGGTAATGCGCAAGACCCTGGCCTGACTCTCGGGAGTCACGCCGGTCATCATCTCATCCAGAATTGCTTCCGGATCTTCATCACGAGGGTTATCGCTAGTCAAAATGACTTTCTCTGATAGTTCGGTGGCAATTCGGGCCATCTCTGGACGCTTGGCGCGGTCGCGGTTACCACCGCAGCCGACTACCGTGATGACACGGTTCTGTCCCTGACTCACATCCCTGACAGTCTGCAACACATTTTTCAAGGCATCCGGAGTGTGTGCATAGTCCACAATCCCGGTCTTTTGCTCACCAGGACTGCCTACAATCTGGAAGCGACCTTCCGCTCCGGAAACGGTACTCAGGGCCTGCAATACCTCTTTGTCCTCATACCCCAACTCCACTGCAGTGGCATAGGCCACCAGCAGGTTAGAGGCGTTGAAGCTTCCCCTCAACCGGAACCATACCTGCTCACCATCGATTTCCAGCAGCAGACCATCAAATGTATTTTCCAGTATTCTGGCCCGATAATCGGCCATGCTGCGCAGGCTGTATGTTGCCACCTTTGCCTGTGTATTCTGGACCATGACCTTGCCATTGCGGTCGTCGATGTTTACAATGGCAACAGACCTTTTCCCCAGACCATCGAACAAGAGCTTTTTGGCCTGTAAATAGGCCTTGAAGGTGCCGTGGTAGTCAAGGTGATCATGGGTCAGGTTGGTGAACAAGCCAGCCTTAAACGGAATGCCCGCAGTACGGTGCTGGGTCAGGGCATGGCTACTCACTTCCATGAAGCATACTTCACATCCAGCCTCAACCATTTGTCGAAAAAGCTGATGCAACTGCTTTGGATCGGGTGTCGTATGGGTCGAAAGCAATTCCTCTTCCCCAATTTGATATCGGATGGTGGAAACCAGCCCGGCTTTCACCCCCATTTGGGTAAAAAGCTGGTGCAATAAGGTCGCCACAGTAGTTTTTCCATTGGTGCCGGTTACTCCGACCACTACCAGTTCCTCTGCGGGATTGTCGTAGAAATTGGCGATGACTCTTCCTAGTACTGCCTGGGAATTTTCGACCCTCAGATAGGTAAGACCATCTTTTCGCTCGGCAGGCATTCTCTCCACCAATAATGCAGAGGCTCCCCTTTCCTCGGCTGCAGGCAAATAGTCATGCCCATCCACCCGTGTTCCTCCTACGGCCACAAACAGGCTATCGGCCTGCACTGCACGAGAATCAAACTCGACGGAGCTGATTTCACGATCCAGTTGACCATGCTGTTCCAACACTGAAATATGGGTTAATATGTCCTGCAGGGATTTGATAGAGCCTAGAGAGTTTTAGAGTAGAGAGTTGTTAAGCTTTTGAATGTCTGGGGAATCGTCAGCCAAGGAACAGGGTGATTTTTGAGTCGGAGCTGAATCTATATCCTGGCAAAAGAGACTGTCGTCTCACACGGCCCGTTCCTTTGATTGAAACCTCCAATCCCAGCCTTTCCAGTAATATCAGCGCATCTCGTCCGGTCATGCCACGCATATCCGGGATGCGGTCAGATTCAGCATCAGGTGCCGCGAAGCGCACTTCATGTCCGTTGGACTCAGTTGCATACCATTCTCCTTCGGGTGCCCCACTGGTGCTAATTCCTAATTGGTCATAGATTACCCTGGCCCCCTCAGCATATACCACTGAAGGCGCAGGCTTGTCGCTGGGACGTCCTTCCAGGCCTTCCGGAGCCTGAGCGATTCGCTGGTCCATGCGATATATTTCCTCCGCAATGTCCCGAAAGATCGGTGCTGCAACAGAACCACCAGAAGAATATCCACCATCCGGCTCGTCCACCAGGACAAACAGGGTGAATCGGGGATTATCCGCAGGGAAAAATCCCCCAAAGCTGGCGCGATATTCTCGCACGTAGCCGACACCAGCCTGGGTCTTACGAGCCGTTCCGGTCTTGCCTGCCACCTGAAAGGGCATATTGCGGAATGCGCTGCGTGCGGTGCCGTAATTCACCACGGACTGCATCAACTCATGCATCGTAGCCGCAGTCGCAGGACTACACATTTGCTCGTTGATTGCCTCAGGACCGTATTGTTGCAGAATCTGGGCATCGTCCCGAATTTCTTTTACCAGCCAGGGGCGCATCAGGCGGCCATTGTTGGCAATTCCATTGTAGAAGGTGGCCATCTGAATGGGCGTTACCTCCAGCGAGTATCCATAGGAAAGAGAGGGCAACGTTGCGATGGTCCATTCAGGATCATCTGGCTTTATAATATTGGGACGGGGCTCCCCTTCAATCTGCAGATTGGCGACATCGAAGAAGCCAAAGTTCCTCAGGTGTGCCATGTAGCGCTCGGGCTTTTCGTAGTAATGCTCAAACACAGTCTTGGACACCCCCACGTTGGATGAGTGAGCAAATACTTCTTCGAAGGTAATTTTGCCCCAAACGTGGCCATTATCGGTGATTTCCTTGTCGTCAAACATGATCTTGCCTTCTCCCGTGTCGATGATATCGTCGGGAGAAACCAGGGTATCTTCGAGCAAGGCTACTGCTGACGCTGTTTTGAAGGTCGAACCCGGCTCGATGCTCGTCGCGATGGCGTGGTTGTAGGTTTCGGGGTAGTTGGCAATGGCCCGAATCTTACCCGTCTCTACTTCCATCAAAATGGCAACGCCATATTTGGCATAGTGCCGCTCCACTCCCCGCTCCAGCGCACGTTCTACCACGTGTTGCATGTCCACATCCAGGGTGGTAATGACGTCATACCCATCGGAGGCACCGTCATCGCCGAAGTTTTGCAGGGGCACATAGGAACCACCTACGACCTTCTGGGCCAGCATGTAGCCGTCCCGTCCGCGAAGCTCATGATTGAAGGAGTACTCGATCCCACGAATGGCAACGGTATCATCTACCAGTCGACCCAACGTAATGCGAGCCAGGTCTTCCATGGGATAAAAGCGTTCGTTGTTGAATTTCTCCACTACCAGTCCACCACCAAAGCGCCCCTGGTTCAGGATAGGCCAGGTCTGCGCGATTTCAAGTTCGCGAAAGTTCAATTTTTTGCGACTGAGATACAGATGTCGGTCGCCTGTGGCAATGGCTTCACGTATTTCCCGGTAAACTTTCAGACTGTCGATGGTGGTATCCTGAGGACTTTCCGCCTCTACATGGGTCGCGATCAGCATGGAAAGCTGACGCAGAGAGTCTGAGAAACTCTCAAAAAGTGTGGTATCGATCACCGTGGGATCCATGGCGAGTCGATAAAAGGGAAGGCTTGTCGCGAGAATGGTGCCGTTCTCGGCCAGGATATTGCCCCGGTCAGCCATTACCTTCTGGAAGAATACCTGCTCTTCGACGCCTTTCTGAACCCAGTTAGCCTGATTGAGCTGCAGGGTCATGATACGCAGTACGATCAGCAGGCCAAATAGCCCGAAGAGGCCAAATAGCACGTAAACGCGACGCAGTATGTGATTTGAAACCTTGCTCATGGGGTTTGGGAAAGGAGAATTCAGAATTTGTTATTCGGGATTCGTAATTGATTTGAGCGGATCGGGATTATTCATTTTGAATATCTGGCAATGTCTCTTCTATGCAGGAGTCAGCGGCGGCGATACTGTCAAGGACAGCTTTAAGGCTGTCCTGTTCGCGTTGAAGGGCCAGCCGCCGGGCATCCAGATCTCGTTTCGGCGTCTCCAGCCGACTGACAGGAACCACTTGCTCATGCACCAGCCGATAGGCAGGCCCATTCAAAGGCCGCAGCCCGATGCTATCCAGTTCGTCCTGAATGATGGCCAGCCGAGTAGCAGCATCCAGATTGGCCTGACGCAGCAGGTATCTTGACTTCAGACTTTTCACTTCAGCCCTCAGTTCCTCGCGCTCCTTGATCAATACTTCAGCCTGATAGGAGTTCCAGATATAGGCCATTCCGATCAGCACCAAAAATGCCGAAAACCGCAGGTAGTCATTTACCTTACGGGCCGACAAACCTCCCCCTTTGGGCAGTGCTACCGTGCCGGTAGCGGACTGACGCCGTGTAGGGTTGGTTCTTGGATTGGTGATAATCTTCATCTAATCTCTTTTCATTGGTCATTGATCATGGTTCAGTTACGTTTTGCTGACCATTGTTCAATGATCACTGTTCAATGAGTTTCTTCTCTGCTATTCTTAGCCGGGCGCTGCGCGCTCGGGGATTTTGTGCGATTTCTGCCTCGGAGGGCATAATGGCTTTGCGGGTGATGAGTTTCCAGGGGCTCAGGGAATTGCCGTAAAAGTCTTTCTCCTCTTTCCCATCAAAATTCCCACTGCGGAGAAAGCGCTTCACCATACGGTCTTCCAGCGAATGATAGCTGATGACCGCCAACCGTCCTCCCGGTGCCAGTACTTGCAATGCACCATTTAGCAGTTTGGCCAGCGACTCCAGTTCCCCATTCACTGCGATGCGCAATCCCTGATAGACCTGAGCCAGGTACTTGGCCTGACGCTTGGGGGGAATAGCTCGCTCCAGCGCTTGCTTCAGGTCGTTGGTCGTCTGCAAAGGCCGACGGTTGCGGTACTCGACGATTACCCTGGCCGCTTTCCGTGCAGCGGGCACTTCACCGAAACGATGCAAAACCTGGGCGATTTCTTCCTCCTCATATTCATTGAGCAGCACCTGGGCACTGAATTCCTGATTGGGATTCATCCGCATATCCAGCGGTGCATCAAACCGAAAACTAAACCCCCGATCAGGGGTGTCAATCTGATGAGAGCTGATTCCCAGATCAGCCAAAATCCCGCTTACGGGAACCAGGCTCCGCTCCTGCAAAGCCGTTTCAAGGAACTTAAAATCCTCCGCCACAAACACCAGCCGATCATCTTCGATGAGATTTGCCTTGGCATCCGGATCTCGATCAAATGCCACCAGACTTCCACCTTCCAATCTCCTCAGGATTTCCCGACTATGCCCTCCCCCTCCAAAAGTTACATCCACATACCGCCCCCCCTTCTTCAGATCCAGCCCATCGACTGATTCGTTTAGCAGGACTGGGATATGGTATTCATTGTTCATTAATCTTGATTCATTGATCAGTACAAAAAGAATGATAATCACTGATCTGCCTTCCTACTGATCAATGTTCAATGAACGCTGTTCACTGTTCATTTTCCCCACTCATTACCTCTTCAGCCAGCTCCTCAAAATCAAATTCTGGCTCCTCCATCCACTTCTCATAGGCTTCCTTATCCCACATCTCCACCTTATCGATTTGCGCCACCAGGATAAGGTCTTTTTCCAGCTTAGCGTGCTCCATCAGGCGCTTGGGCACCAGCACACGGCCATTGCCGTCGAGGGTTACCCGAGTCGCACCGTTGAGAAACATGCGCAGAAAGGCCCGATTCTTCTTCACGTACTGATTGCGCGATTGCAACCGCTTCAGCTCCTCCTCCCAAACCGGAATGGGGTACAGGGTCAGACACTGATCCAGTCCCCGGTTGATGACGAATTCATTCTGCTGATCCTCGGGCAACTGCTTACGGAGGCCAGCAGGCATCAAGAAGCGCCCTTTAGCATCCAGTTTACAGTCATATTCTCCGATCAGTGAAATCATTCCATCTCAATTACCTTCCATTGTGTAAATATACGGGAAAAGCTCCCACATATTCCCACTTCCTCCCACTATTTATCCACATTTTAATGTAGTCTACTAAGAAAGTCAAGTCTGAGTTACAAATAATTAGCAATTCTAAAAATATCATCCAATAAATCCAACCAAATGAGCCATCTTGCACATATTGTCAGCATTTACACAGAAATAGTTAGCATATCAAGGTGGGAGAAAAGGGGAAATTTTGGGGGTTTGTGGGGGAAGAAGTGGGAGATGGGGGGAGAAAGTGGTCGAAAAGGCGAGAAAATGGGGACGAAAAGTGCAGGTATTGGCGCTGGTGGGAGAACCCCAAAAACGGAAAACTCGCCTGTTTCTTTCAGGAAACAGACGAGTTCAGGAATGAAATATCAGAACGTTTTGTCCAGTAATGCTGACAGGCTTTAGCCTATCCAGCCTAGTGAGAAGTCTTAGCTAACGTGAGTTTCGGGTATTACCGACTGTTTATCAAAGGTTTATGTAAAAAAGAA
>CAYFIR010000099.1:0-25630 GCA_964343195.1 uncultured Bacteroidia bacterium
GTTCTTTGACCTCGAAAATACAACTTCTCACTTTCTTGACTGGGAAAGTGGGTTATAACCTTTCAAAAGCCTTTTTTGATGAACAGTAGAAGCATTCACATTTGTACTACCTTTTGAAATAAGGTCGAAAAAGAAATCTGCCGTATCATTATTTAATCTTAATTTACTCTTTGCACCTGAAAAAAGATAAATCGGTATTTCAGCATTAAAGTCTTCTTCGCCATTATTTATCAGCTCATTAAGAATTATTGCTAAGTACAAACTACAAGTCGTTAACCTTTGCTGTCCATCAACAATATCAACAACTTCTAACTTCTTTGTTCCATAGTTTTCTGTTGGTTTATCTGTTGGCTGATAAATTACAATCGTTCCTGTATAATGGCTTATTATCTTGTCGTCAATTAAAGCGTCAATATCTTGAACAAAATCTTTCCATTGTTTGTCTTCCCAAGCATATCCACGCTGGTAGTCGGGAATTTGGAATATTTTTCCTTCTAACAGATTTGAAAGGGTTTTCTTTTCCATAGTATTTTTATTCTTTTACAAATCTACAGTTTCAGTACGTCAAATCGTGTCGCTATCGCTCCCTGCATGAAGCACAACATCTTGCTAACCCCACATATTGCGAGTATTCCCTATTGTCCCACCCTCACTTGCTTCCAGGGCACATTTTAACAGGTAACCCGCTACCGAGAAGCGATAGGTAGTGGGAAGCCTGCATGGAAAAAAGGGAAGACATTTGGTTGGTAGGTTGCTCGCTAAATATCCAGAAAATCCAAAAGACTGCAAAACTGTGCGTGCGCTTTTTCAGTGATACTTTTACTGAGCAAAACGGGTAGTGGTTACAAAAGTGTGTCCCCCAAAATGCTGCGCTGGACTTCTGGACTGGGGGTTGGCTTGTGGGTAGTCCAGCGCGGTATTTTGCCCCTCGCTTTCCCGGCTCAATCAGGGTGCGGTTCTTACCAGCCTGTCAATCAGTCCAAAAACGTGAAACAGACATAATTGATCTGCTCGCCCATTTCCATGAACTGCCGCTCGTAGTGGGTCTTGATCTTGGCATCAGGGTGGATGCGATCGTCCTCGTGGAGATTGAAGCTAAGCTCCTCTAGTTTGACGTCGGGCTGCCGGACAAACACCTCCAGGCTGTAGTGAAAAAGCTCGCGGTTGTCGGTTTTGTAGTGGACTTTGCCCCCCGGCTTGAGGATGGTCCTGTATTTGGCCAAAAAGTCCGGGTTGATCATCCGGTGTTTGGCCTGTCGGTTTTTGGGATAGGGATCGGGAAAGGTAATCCACAACTCATCTGCTTCATTGGGGGCTACGCATTCATCAATCTGTAGCAAATGGGTAAAAAGAAATGCCACATTGCTTCGGTTATCGCCCTGAGCGTCCCTGGCGGCATACCACATGCGGTCCATTTTCAGGTCTACGCCGATGAAATTGCGCTCGGGATGTCGCTCAGCCATCCCATAGCTGAAGGCGGCTTTTCCGCAGCCAAGCTCAAAAGTGATGGGATGATCATTGCCAAACACCTCTGACCACCGCCCAGGCTGGGCCTGATCGCGATGAAAACAGTTTTCAAACTCTCTGAACTCAGCTTTTTTCAATTCTTTCTTGCGTGCCATACCCCGTTACCTAGTCGAAAAAAGGCCTTTTAATTAGCCATATCCGCGGAAATGGCCACAAAAATACGCCCATTTTAGTTGGATCAAAACAAGGAGGATCAGGTGAATGCCTCGGCTCTACTTGTTTTTTGTAAGTCCAAATAGGAAATTTGATCAACTGAATAATTCGTCGGAACCAATTCATTCCGCCAAACAATCATTTTGATTTATGCCATATTTATTCACTTCTGAGTCTGTTTCTGAGGGACACCCCGACAAAATATCTGATCAGATCTCTGACGCCGTTCTTGACGCCATGCTCGCCCAGGATCCCAACTCCCGTGTGGCTTGCGAAACCCTGGTAACTACCGGTCAGGTTGTCCTCGCCGGGGAGGTTACAACGGAGGCCTATGTTGACCTTCAGGAGGTGGTGCGCGCCACCATCAAAAAAATCGGTTACAACTCGGATGAATATCAGTTTAGTGCAGAATCCTGTTCCATTCTCTCGGCCCTGCATGAGCAGTCTCCTGACATCGCTCGTGGGGTTGACCGGGATACCGAAGAGGAGCAGGGAGCTGGTGACCAGGGAATGATGTTTGGCTATGCTGTAGCAGAAGGCGATGATCCTGCTGAAAATCAGTATATGCCACTCGCACTTGCCTTCTCTCACGGTCTGGTAAGAGAACTAGCCCAAATTCGCAAAAGCGAATCTGATATCATGCCGTACCTGCGTCCTGATTCCAAGGCCCAGGTAACCATCGAATATGCTGATGACGATACTCCGCTGAGGGTACACACCATTGTTGTGTCAACTCAGCATGATGACTTCGTCACACCAGCAGATAACAGCCCCGAGGCAAGAGAAAAAGCTGATACCGAGATGCTTCAGCGTATCCATGATGACATCGTGCAGCACCTCATTCCTCGTGTGATCCCTGAAAACCTGCTGAAAGACACCATTTACCACATCAACCCAACTGGCAAGTTCGTGATTGGTGGTCCTCATGGTGATGCGGGTCTTACTGGTCGCAAAATCATCGTCGATACCTACGGTGGCAAAGGAGCTCACGGTGGTGGTGCTTTCTCCGGAAAAGATCCTTCTAAGGTTGACCGTTCTGCTGCCTATGCAGCCCGTCACCTCGCCAAGAATCTGGTTGCAGCTGGTGTTGCAGATGAAGCTCTCGTCCAGTTGGCATACGCCATTGGGGTAGCTGAGCCTGTTTCCATCTTCGTTCACACCTATGGCAAGGCCAACGTGAGCATCTCTGATGCAGAGATCGCCCAGACCATCAAGGACAACATTTCCTGCACGCCACGCGCCATTGAAAAGCGTCTGGGGCTTCGCAATCCCATCTTCGCGGAAACCGCAGCTTATGGCCACATGGGCCGCGCCAGCTTTGAACGCGAGGTGCCCATCAAGCAGGTGACCATCGAGGTAAATGGCAATGAAGAAGTCCGCACGACCAAAACCGTGATGACTCCGGTTACCTTCTTTGGTTGGGAGCGCCTTGACCTGGTTGACCAGTTCAAGCAGTTATTTAGTGCCTACATGAAAGAAGCGGTAGCCTAGTGGTTCGCTTTCGGAATTCGGAATTCGTAATTCGTAATTCGTAATTCGTAATTGAAAGTGCTACTGCTCAGCTAATAGCTTCATTTTCAATTGAGTTATTGTTTCATTCCGAAAGCACTAGATGGGCTGAGATTCTTCGAAACAAACATCCGTTGCCTCTGGGTAGCGGATGTTTTGTTTACGGGCGTTTTGTGCTTCGCATTCGAAATCCTGGACCTATCGAAGATTCCGTGAACCGGGGAGTGAAAATCGAAGCATCTAATCAGCAATTCTTAATTGAAAGTGTTAGTAGTCAGCATTTTATACGAATTACGAATGAGTAATTACTTAATTCCGAAGGCACTAGGCATCAGTTTCGCCCCATGAAAAGGGCTTGAGAGAGTCTCATTTTGCCTATTTGAATGTTAAGCCTACTTTACTCTAACCAAGGTGTGCGCTTATATTCAGAGAATTTAGAAGCGACCCCGAGAACGTGACTTTCAGGAGGCGAAGCCACTTCGTTGCGAGAAAAAACGCAGTCAACTCACTCATATTGATCGCGGCGATACAAGGACGCTCTCAATCCATAGTTCCTTTAGTATAATTCAAGGCCAATAGCCGTTAATTGGCTCTGCGCAGCAAGGACAACTTTTCTATTTCGGAATCGAGCTCCGGTAAGCCATCTCCAACGACGCTCAAAATTCTAAAGTCAGAGACAAGAAGACATCGGGTGTCGGCTCGGAGAGCCTCACCAGCGCCATCCTGGGGATGGCCATGATCTTGAGCACTGCTTCAGCAGTGCCGCTCGTGAGCTTCTCCGAAGCGAAACGTCAAGTCAAAGCGTCTCTGACGCCAGGGTTAATTGAAAACGGCATGGTCAATAACATTGGAACTTTGAACCGCGAAACTAATGACTAGGGAACGGGGTGATACAGCCTGAGAGCCTGCGATTTGACCTGCTCCCAGTCGAGCGACATTTCTTTGGTTTGCTGGCTGGCGTAGCGCTGCATCTGATCGGTATGATGTGGGCTATCTGGTCGATTAGAGGCGCCATATGGACTGATGCTGTACACAAACTGACGTCCCTCTTCGCTCCACCTGACAAGTTGTATGTAGGTTTCCCCGTGCGTAACCCGAAAACGGCCATCCTCTTCAGGTGATCCATATGCTGCCGCCAGGATATCGGGGCCTCCTCCAAGTGGCAGGTCCACTTCCCCCCGTCGGTGCCGCTGTATGGCGCCCAGGGGAATGTCAATTTGCCCGAAATGTTCCAACAAATACGCTTGCGCCCAGGATATTGCGTCGATCATTTCCCCTTCGGTCACGACAATCCGCTGACGGTCCGGGATTCGTTTGTCTGCTCTTAGCTGACTATACAGTCGCCGTAGGGACAGCATGAAGAGTGCTGCACCGCCGCTTTGGGGCTGGGTGCATCGATCCCATCTATGTAGCAATTCTATGGCCTGGGCCAGTTCGGGGTATGCCATCGGCTCCAGGTTGAGCATGGCCTCCAGGTTTTGGATTTCCAATGCATACAGCGGCTCGGGATAGCATCGGTCATATTTGATTCGTAGAAAATCCTGCCAACTGATGACCTCCTCAGCAGCGAGTAGTTCCGCCGCCCGTATGCTGCGGTTGTTGTCTTCTTGCAGATACCCAATTCCGACCGCAACGTCGTCTAAACTAAGGTTATAGCCAGGTGCAGTCGCATGAAAGGGGGTGTTGTTGGTGTTAAACAGGTAACCACTTTCGGGATTCAGGTAGAGTGCCTGCTCCTCGACTGGTACCAACTCCCCCCCCCAGACCAACTCCGAATCATCTCCCGGCAGGATATACTCCCAGGCGACGTCTTTTTCCCGCCTCGGCACGGATGCGTTGCCCAGGTACAGAATGTTATCTTTCTCATCGGCGTAGATGATGTTGGTTCCGGTGATGCCCTGCATGTCCAGTGCTGCCCGAAATTCCTCCAGATTCCGGGCCTTGTTCATGCGCCACCACTGCTCGGGAGCCTTGATCGCATTCCGGGCAGCAAAGCTCAGAGCAAAATACCCCGAGTCATTTTGAAAAGCTGGCCCAAAAACTGTCGGGAAATAGCTGCGCGAAACCGGTATCCTGATCGGCCCGATTTTCACCTTTATTCGGGCTTTTCGTTCTTCCAGCGGCTTCCACTCGCCATCGAGCCTATAGGCAGATTCGTCTTCATTCACCACCAGCTCATACACATCGTTGAAGTCAGCATGGTTGACAGTGTGGGTCCAGCCAAGGTGTTCATTGGTCCCCAGGAAAATGCTCATTCCTCCGGGGAAGGTCGCTCCGAGGACATTGGTCCCCTCTTCACTCACAAGATGCGCCTCGTACCAGGAGTACAGTCCTTCCAGCGGTTGATGAGAGTTTACCGCTAGAAAGGTACCCTCGCCACCCGTTTTGCTGGCGTTTACGGCAAATCCATTGGAGCCTGCTGACTGTGGCAACCGTTCGCGAACAATGTCCCCATCCAGCAGGTCGCCGACTACATTGGCGGTATTGGTAAGAAGCCCTAGCCCGAGCAGATACCCGACAACAATGTCTCGACCTTCTACAGGAAAAAGTCCCTTGACCTTCACTTCAGCCTCATGGCTACTCGCGTAGGCATTCAAACCTGCAGTGTAGCCCTCCAGGACCGCCCGAAACTCCGGTGACAACTCTGTTTCGTATGCCTCCGGCGTAACCAGTTCGTTCAGGCCCAACATCTTCACGACCAGATCTGCTGGTGCGGCATCCTTGCCGGCCACCTCAGCTGAGCGACTTCTCACAATCAGGAGCTGATCCTGGATGGTGGTAAAATCGTCCTCTGCATGTGCCCAGGCCAGGCCATAAGCAGCCCCTGCGTCAGTAGGGGCGTAGATGTGTGGCACACCGAAGCTGTCTCTCGCTATCCAGACATCTTCAGGCTGTGGTTGGGCCAGCAGGCTATTGGCTAGCAGCCCCCATACCAGCGTACATATTGTCAGCAAAAAACGCATGTGGGATGAATTGTGGAGTTTTGGGGTATACAGGGTTGAAAAAATTATCAGAATGCCATTCCTCGGCCCAATTTTCCTCCTCATTATTTTGGAAAAAACACACCGCCGCTATCGAATACTGTCAAAATATTCGGGGATCTGATAACTGCTATTGGGCAGGTCCAGGCATCGGGTACAGCCACTGGGATAAAATAGTACATCAGGTTTGTATTCGCAGGGGTCGAGGAAAGTCAGGGTAGGCAGATCAGAGGGGTAAATGGCAAATCGACCTACCTGATACAGGCCGACTGCTACAAAGCCCCGGGTGGGTTCTTCCTCGCCAGCCACCCTGTAGATATTTCCTGGCAGGATAGCTGGCGGAGGGTCAAACAGGGAACCATTTTGGGCCAGCAGCCTGGCTGCCCGCTCCCAGTAGCCATAAGCCTGTGGGCTGAGGCTATACTGTTCAGCACTGATCACATGCTTTTCGTCGAAACTGGCATCGATGAATACGGAGCCTAGCAATAATCGGCCAGCAGTTTTTCCGGCTAATTTCCCTCCATCCAGCAAGGCAATTCGCTGTAAATCAGGCTGATACTCAACATAGCAATTGGGAGGAAGGGCGTTGAAGGGGTCCGGAAAATTGGTGGGGGTCTGTACGTAAGAGTCGGTGATGCGCCACATACTTCGGGTCCCCCCCACTACTTCGGGAATTGCCGGATTGGTCCAAACCTGGATCACATTGCGGCCCCGGTCCTTTCCTTTTGTCCAGCTCAGTTCATCAGCAGCTGTCGCAGTGGGGACCGTATCTGGTCGGGAACGGTAAATCGTTCCATCGGGCAGGATGGCCTCCATGTAAAATGCTTTTCCAGGCGATACGTCAAGGGCATCCGGCTCCAATTCATAATGCCCTTCTTCTGATTCGCCTAAAAAGAAAAACTCCCCCTCCTGGTTGTAAATCCGGATGGTGGCTCCAGTTACAGGTTGGGAAATCAGGTTGGAATTGGAAGTTTGCGATACCTCGATGTACACTACTCCATCTGTAATCATTCCTTCGATCACGACAATGGGATCGATGGCTTCTGTGGGCAGTCGGAACTCCTCAATACACCCTGAGAGCCACAGGCCGCTTATAAACATCAGCAGTATGGACAGACCTTTTTTCATGGTGCTCAGAAGGTTACATTATAAACAATAGCTGGAAAGGCCACTCCCAGGACCGATAGCTTAAATGGGCGCGGGATCACAGAGCTGGAAGGCCGTTGGAAAAAGAAAGAATAGGCATTTTCGCGTCCCAGGACATTGTAGACCGAGATGACCAATTCATCGTCATAGCGTTTCGCCAATTGAGTGATGGTCAGGGAGGCATCCAGCCTCAGGTAGGGTGTGATGCGGTCAGAGTTTCTGGGGCCGAAATCTCCAACGGCATTCGGACCCAGGTAGTAGCTGCCGACAAGTGGCGTATAGGGACGTCCGCTGCGGTAAACCCCATTGATTGCGAAAAATGCTTTTGGCCCGGAACGATACCGGAGCAGAATGTCCACCTGATGGGGCTGGTCATAGTTGGCAGGGAACCAGGCTCCCCCATTGATTTGCACCTCCGGATAGGGCGAAACACTCTGGTTCAGTGCCCTCACGTAGGCATAGCTCACCCGCCCGGTCAGGCGTCCCCGAACCCGTTGCAGGGAAAACTCCCCGCCATAGGCCTGACCTCTTGCCGGGACGGTCTGTTCTGCCAGGTACTGTGCCCCCAGCAATTCGGCAAAGTCCCGATACTCGAGTATCCCTGCGATCTGCTTGTAAAAGCCTTCTATGGAAAGCTCCCAACGATATCCTCCCCATTGCTGCAGCCACCCCAGGGTATACTGGTCCGCTACCTGTGGAGGAGCATAATCTGTCGCTACCAACCAAAGGTCTATCGGTGTTGGGGCGGCGGTGTTGGATATCAAATGGGCAAACTGGCGCATCCGGTGATATGAAGCTCGCAGGGCAGTGGTCTCAAAGGGTTTGTAGCGAACAGAGATCCGGGGTTCAAATCCCCCATACTGGCTCACGATACTTCCAGCGGCTTCTGTTATGCTGTCCAACCGGGTAAGGGGTGACGGAGCGAAGCCAGTCGCATAGGTGAAGCCTTTTTCAGGCCCTAATTGCCCGTAGCGGACATATCGCAGGCCAAGGGAGACTGCCCATTTGTCTGTGAGGCTCCATTCATCCTCGACGAAGAACGCTACTTCCAGCCCCTGTGGACGATCTACCAGCGTCGGGGGTATGTCCAGCGTATCATTTTCCACACGCAACTCCTCGGTCAGACCACGGGTGTATTGCCAGTTAAAACCGGTTCGAACCTGATGCTTTTCAGAAAACCAGAAAAGCTGGGCTCTGCCAGGAAGGTAAGTCAGCCCATTGTTGATCGACTGAGGAGGAGTAGCCCGCAACTCTTCGAAGGACTTGGTATACTGACCTATGTGCTGGCTGACCTGAATAAGCAGATTCTCTGACAGGATGCCATTGTAATCCAGGCTGGCCACACGGGTCTGGTACTGGTAGTTGAAGCGGTTGCCTATCTGGATGAAGTCCCGTGTGGCATAAACCGCAGCCCCCAGTCGATGGTTATCCGAAAGGTTGTGATTTACGCGAAAATGCCCCTCCTGAAAGTTGGCAGCGCTGTTGTTAACCGTAGGAATATCGTCAAAGAAGCTCAGCAGCCAATCCAGGTATCCACCTCGAAGGCCGAGCATTACATGAGTCTGGTCCCCAATCGGTCCCTGAACGGCGGCCCTTCCGGATATAGGCCCCAACCCGACCTTCACCTGAAAGGTATCGAGCGGCAGAGGCCCACTTTCCACCTCCAGCACCGAGGCTAGTCTTCCCCCATGTCGGGCCGGCACATGGCCCTTGAACAGGCTGTAGCCCTGAACCAGATCAGGATGAAATGCAGAAATAAATCCCAGTAAATGTGTGGGGTTGTACAGGGGGGCCCCATCAAGCAGCACCAGATTCTGATCAATGTTTCCGCCACGCACATTGAATCCCGCCGAACCTTCCCCTACCTGGCTGACACCTGGCAGCCACTGAAGGCTGTTCACCACATCAACTTCCCCCATCAATGCAGGCTGCAACCTGATGTCTTCGATGCTGAGTCGCTCGACCCCGGAGGTTACCTCGTTAACCTTCTCCTCGCGGGCATATGCCTCCAGGACTACTTCCTCCAGTTCTTTGGAGGGATAATCCATGCGGATGTTGAGGTTGCCAGAGCGAAAAATGCTTAACTCAAATGTCAGCGGCGCCATATCGGGGTGCTCCACTTCCATCTGGTAGGTACCGGGAAAGAGCAAGAGTTGATATTGCCCGACATCATTGGTTTTCATGGCTGCTCCAAAGCCAGAAGGCCTGATGGCGGCACCAGAAAGAGGATCACCCGTTGTCACAGCCGTGACCCGTCCGGATAGGATAACCTGGGCCAGAGAGTCGTCCCCGGCCTCCCCTATCGAGTGAACCGTATTACGAGGGGTAACCTGGGCCCATCCCGTCAGGGAGAATACCAGGAAAAGGAGTAGGAAGTAGTAGTTTTTGTGCAAAATCTGGTAGTAGAATGGGAAATTAATATTTCCAGCAGTCGGGAAAAAGCCATTCCGTATGGGAGAGCGAGTCCGTCGCCCTGATGTTATTCCTTGGGACCATCTCCATTTTCCTTCTCCTCTACCGTTTTATCCGCCGGATTTTCTCCTTTGGTCCTGAGCTTGAGTCCTGGCTTCTTTTTGATGGGTGGCTTGGGGGAAGGTTCGGGTGAACCGTCTGGTTCCGAATCCGTTTTTGTTTTGAGCTTGAGACCCGGCTTCCTTTTGATGGGAGGCTTGGGGGAAGGTTCGGATGAACCGCCTGATTCCGAATCCGTTTTTGTTTTGAGCTTGAGACCCGGTTTCTTTTTGATAGGTGGCCTGGAAGCTTCCTCCCCTTCATTTTCAGCAGATTTGGTTTTCAGGCTCACCCCCTTCTTTGTTTTTAGAGCGGGTTTCTTCGTCGCAGCTGAATCTCCTTTTGTCTTGAGCGAAAGGCCTGGTTTGGTTTTAAGGCCAGGTTTGGCAGGGGTTGCTTTTTCCTCTGCTTTTTTCTCTTCTGCTGCCTTTGCTTTCGCGATCTTGATGAGGTCCAGCTCCTTTTCTTTTTCCGCAGCTTCCTCCGGGCTCAGCATCCCAAAGTGGTAGATGAAATTGTCCCGGTCAAATTCGCTGTAGTCGTACACCTTGGTCATGGTCAGGCACTCGGTGGGACAGACCGTGGTGCAGAGGCCGCAGTAGCAGCACTTGGCCATGTCGATATCAAACCTGGCCAAGTGTAGCCTCTTCTTCGAACCATCAGAAGTATGCCCCAGGTCTTCGGTGGCCTTGATTCCCTTGATGTCGATGCAGTCCACCGGACAGATACGGGCACATTTGTCGCATACGATGCAATCCTCCGATTCCATAAAAAGCCGATATCGGCCCACATCCGGCACCGGAATCTGCTCCATGGGATACTGAATGGTTACCGCATCATCGGCCCGTGCAAAATATTCATCCGACTCGATCCCTAATGCTCCACGGCTTTTGTGCCCCTTTTTCAGGTGCCGAAAGCTCTCCTGCAACCCGGTTTTCAGGGTTTTGAAGGATTGCTCTATGTCTTCGAAGTATGCCATTTAGTCATTGTTCAGTAATCAAGGCTCATTGATCAATAAAAAATTGGGAGCGAGAGCAGTTGGTAAAAGGCAAGAAGTCAGAATCTTTGCTTCTTATCTCGCTTCTGACTTCTCGCAGTGAAACGGTCTCTTCTCCCACAGCGGTCTCACAAAGTCCCATACACCTCCCACAATTTCCAGACTCCGCTAATCAGAAACAGGACAAATGCGGTGGGGGTCAGCACTTTCCAGCCCACAAACATCAGTTGGTCCACTCGTACACGGGGATAGGTCCAGCGAATCCACATCATGACAGCTACTCCCAGCAGAGCTTTACTCAACAACCAGAAGCTTCCCCACAGTGCCCCAGCGATAGAACCGGCTGGTCCTGAGGTCCACTGGGCCAGTGGAATGGAAACGGCTTCCCCAATCTGAATGTTGGGCAAAATGGTATTCCACCCTCCCAGGAAGATTACGGCAGCCAGTACACTCACGACCATCATTTTCCCGTACTCTGACAGCATCACCAGGGCGAATCTGAATCCACTGTATTCTACGTGGTAGCCAGACACCAGCTCGGATTCTGCTTCCGGGATGTCAAATGGAGCCCGATTGGACTCAGCCAGCCCCGCGATAAAATACACCAGCAATCCAATGAGCAGGTGGGGATAACGGACCACAGACCAACCCAGGAAGCCTCCAACGGCTGTCACATCCCATGCTCCAAACAGGTAAATGGGTTCTTCGCTGTAAATCCCCTGCTGCATCGTGATGTCCTGCAGGCTTAGCGAGCCAAACATCATGACGGCACTCAACAGGGTGATCGCCGCCGGAATCTCATACGAAACAATCTGAGCTACGGAACGGCCAGCCCCCAGGAGAGCGTATTTGTTATTGGCTCCCCAACCAGCCATCAGGAGCCCTATTACGTCCACGGCCATGATGCCCATGATGTAGAGCAGCCCAACACTGGTCTCGCTGCCGACAAGGCCAGGAGCAAGTGGCAATGCCGCATAAGCCGCAAAAATCGCCACAAAAATAATCCCCGGAGCTAATACAAACAGCCACCTATCGGCGGAAAGAGGGGTAATCTGTTCCTTCAACACCAGTTTCAACACATCAGCCAGGGTCTGAAACAGCCCGAAAGGTCCGGTTTCCATTGGCCCCAACCGGTCCTGTATGAAAGCCGATATCTTTCGTTCTGCGTACACCGCCGCCAGGGCAAACACTGCTACGAAGACCAGCGTCAGGCCAACGTACAGAAGAGTAGAAGCAGGTATGAGCAGAATTTGCATGGCTTAAAGGTACGAAGTTGTCCCTATCCGGCAAGCATTGAACCAACCCCTAACAAGCAAAAAGGCTGCATGGAAAATCCACGCAGCCCCGCTATGAACTATTCTACTTACTCCTACTTCAGGAAGGCTCCCATCATCCAGCTGTTTTTCTCCAGGCCACGGATCAACTCTGTAGCCATGTCAGCAGTTCCTTCATCATCGGCCTGGGAGGCAGTCTCAACGACCTTGCGCAGGCGACTGATGAGTTGCTGGATATTATGCAGCACCACGCTGACAGCTTCCCGGGCATCCCCTACGTTTTCTGCAGCATCTATGTCACTGTGGTCCAAATAGGCCTGATAGCTGTGCAGGGGTGTTCCGCCCAGGATGAGTACACGCTCAGCAATCATATCGATATTATCAGCAGCGGCAGTGTATAGCTCTTCGAATTTTGCATGGAGGGTGAAGAAGTTTTCGCCCTGGATGTTCCAGTGCAATCCACGAAGATTCTGATAGTAAACCTGATATTCTGACAAGAGGAAATTTACTTCCCTGACAGCCTGCTCAATGCTTGTCTTTTCAAGTCCAATGCGATTCAGCGTACTGTTTTCGGGTGTTTTTACTGTAGTATTCAAAGTATTCTGGGTTTGTGATAATGTATCTAAAAAAGCTTCCAAATTCGCTATTCGAAATTCGTAACAAATCAGATTGGTTACTTGTCCGAAATGCGAACTTTGTACATTACCATAACCTCATAGGAGCCAAATTGTTTAGACCCCGGCGATCCCTCCCCGTGTGTAGGGAGCCACTTTTGAATCCACAAAATCCTGTTCCTGGTACTGAAAATATCCAGCGATCCCGATCATGGCTGCATTATCGGTTGTGTAGGCCAATGGCGGAATGTGGGACTTAATCCCACGTTTTTGGCAAAAATCCTCGAACCGACTTCTTAGCTCCCGATTGGCGGAAACGCCACCAGCGATTGCGAGGTGTTTTACGGGATGCTGCTCAATGGCTACGGCCAGTTTGCCCAGCAGGATGTCAACGATTTTTCCCTGATAGGAAGCCGCCAGGTCCTCGCGGTTTTGTTCGATGAAATCCGGATTTTCCTTCAGGCCATCCTGGAGGAGGTACAAAAGCGAGGTTTTCAGTCCGCTATAACTGAATTCAAGCGGGCCCACCGAAGGGGAGGGAAACGAAAACGCATCGCGATTTCCCTCCGCCGCCAGGCGGTCGATGTGTGGACCACCGGGATAGGGAAGCCCCATGAGTTTGGCGGCCTTGTCAAAGGCTTCACCCGCAGCGTCGTCTATTGTTTCACCTAACAGCACCATGTCAAGTGAGCCACGCACCAGGATCAGTTGGGTATGCCCGCCCGATACGGTGAGGCAGATAAAGGGGAATTCGGGAGGTGCTGGCAGGAGGAAATTTGCGAGGACATGGGCACGCATGTGGTTAACCGAAATGAGGGGTACCCCCAGGCCATAGGCCAGCGATTTGGCGAAGCAGGTACCTACCAGCAAGGCTCCCATCAGTCCGGGTCCCTGGGTAAAGGCAATGGCATCCAATTGGCTACGATCCGTATCGGCTTCACGCAGGGCTTTGTCCACCACCCGCACGATCTGCTGCTGATGAAGTCTAGAGGCTAACTCGGGAATGACGCCTCCGTATTCGCTGTGATCCAGTTGAGAACTGATCACATTGCTCCTGACCTCGGTATCATAGAGGACTGCCGCCGAGGTTTCATCGCAGGAAGACTCTATCGCCAAAATTCTTGTCATAACTTCTCGTTATCAATCCGAGCTTTTCACTTCTGATGTGCAACCATCCTCCTACACATCTAGTTGATCAGTGAGTGGCCACCATTATTTTCTATAATCCACAAAAATAACATACATAACTCAAAGGAATGTTGTAGCACTGGCATCCAACCGATAATTTTGAGCTGAATGAGAAAACCCTGGATCAAACGTACCTTTAAATGGTTGGGATGGACAAGTGCCATTCTGATCTGGCTTGGGCTTTTGATTGTTTTTTTGGTTTCTCTCAGCCCGGTTCAGAACTGGCTGGTGCAGCAAACACGGGGCCGCCTGGAAAAGATGCTGGGTGTCCCGGTAGAAATTGCCGAGGTGGACGTAGCCCTTCCTGCCAGGGTCGTTTTAGGGGGCGTAGCTATCTGCGATCAAAAAGGGGGCACCATGTTAGGCACACAGGAGGTTCGCGTGAACCTGCTGTCCTTCTCGCTCTGGCGCTACATTCTGGAGCCCAATACCTTACAGACCTTAAGCGTTTCAGGGGTCTCGGTCATTCAGCCTGAGGCCAATATTTACCGCAGCCCTGACGGAAAGCTCAACCTTCAGTTCCTGCTGGATGCGTTTGCTGGTGAAGAAAAGGAAGAGAAAAAAAGTGGCGGTTCCCTCCCCTTCAATATTTCGCTGGAAGACCTTAGAATCGCAAACGGTAGCTTCTTCTATTGCGATTCCACTCGGTTGGATTCTTCCAGGTTAGTCAAATACGAGGGAAAACTAAACCCCAACCAGATGCAGGTCCGGGATTTGAACCTGAACCTATCGGCCAATCTTGATACCAGTCTTCGGGCCAAAGTCCACCTGGAATACCTTTCTCTCACGGAACAGTTTACCAACTGGACGCTGGACCACCTATCGTTTCACCTCACAGCTGACTCTCTCCAACGAAACGGACTCAGAACTACCTATGTCCGCGACCTCGAACTCGACGCCGATGACACCCATATCCTGGCATGGGTCCACCTGCCTGACCAGGGGATCGAGGAATGGACGCGCTTTGACGAAAGTGTCCGGTATGAGGTGGTCTTAAAACCTGGCAATCAGGTAGATTTTCATACCGTAAATATTCTGGCGGCTCAGAACCTCCCCCTGTACGGGACAGCAAAGGTCGATGGAGAATTCAGCGGAAGCTTAAAGTCTGTCATAGGCCAGTCGATTAACCTAGGGATCGGAGACAGTACCCGATTTGTAGCCAATCTCGCCATGACAGAAATTCTCGAGTCTGCCAGGACCCGCATGGATGTTTCGCTTGTGGAGGGAAAAGTGCTTCCTCTGGATCTTGAGCGAATGCTCATGGGGATTGATTTCCCACAGCAGGTCGATAACCTGCGCACGCTGGGGATGACCGGGAGATTCATCGGCGGATATTATGACTTCGATGCCAGATTTAATTCGCAAACGCAGTTTGGGCAACTAGCGGGAGACGTCCACATGACCATGCCTCCTTTGGTTCCCAGTAGCCAATACAAAGGCAGGCTGATCGCTAAAGGATTTAACGTTGATGCACTTGGCGTAACTGCTGACCCCGTTTCCACCTCCCTCAACCTGAACACCCTGATCGAAGGGGCCGGTTTTTCACTGGAGCAGGGAAAACTGAAACTGGATGGCCTGGTGTACCAGTCAGATGTGATGGGCTATGCCGTGGACACCATCCAGGCGAATGTCAGGCTTGCCAGCCAGCAACTTGAAGGACACATCTATGCCTTCGACGGAACGGGCCGCGTAGACCTGGAAACCGACCTGGATCTTAGTAAGAGCCCCAATGTTTTCATAGCCAAGGGATCTGCCACGGAAATCGACCTCAATCGCTATGAGGTAATTGCTGACACCCAATTCCTGAATACCTCCTTTGATATCAACCTTGAAGGAGATTCAATTGAAGGGCTGGTAGGAACGGCCAAACTGTTGGATACCCGTTTCAGAAAATACAATGGAGGGGCTGAACTGGTTATTCCCCAGTTTGAACTGCAGTCTGACTATCAGTTTGGGCGAGTCTCACGAGACTCCATCAAGCACCTGGGGCTGGCCAGTTCCCTTCTGAACGCCGACATTACAGGAAACTTCACATTTGACCGCGCGGGGCGATTCCTGAGAGAACTACAGACAGAAGCCGACCTTTTCCTTGCCAATGATGACAGCCTCATCACGGCGTACTATGACAACAAAATTGTTGACAGTACAGATTTTGACATCGAGATATTTCTCCAGCCCCAGGACTCCATCAACCGGTTTTTCTCCTTTTTTGAAATCCCCGCGTATTTGGAGATCCAGGAAAATCGCCCGGCTGTTACGGCGTCCATGAGCTACATTTACAGTGGCCCCGGGATCGCGTTGGAAGAAGCCTATCTGCAGGTGGATAACCTGGACACGCTTTATGTAGAAGGCATTGCCACTCGGGTTCCTACCTGCGACATCAACCTTGTCAAAGACCCACTGGAGAATGTCCTCCTGCTAAGTGGCGGGATGTACTGCAATGAGCTCTATCCTGACCCAAGGGTTCATCTTTCCCAAATCAGCCTGAACGTCCAGGGAGATAGTCGTGACTTTACCAGTGACCTGAGTTTTGTGGAGGCTGACTCCCAACTTCAGGTAGGTGTCAACATGCAAACCTTTTTCCGTTCAGATGGCAGCATCATCAACCAGCTAAAACCTGAGGTTTCCTACCTGATCATTCAGCAGGATTCCATCCTTTTCACTCAGGCCGATACCATCGGGATCAAGGGGGATTCTATCTGGCTCGAGGGGATCAGGATGGTGAATTCCAACCGCACCCGCTCATTTGAAACCTATGGAGTGGTCTCTCCAAGGGAAGAGGACATTCTTCATGTTGGCCTCGAAAACCTGGAGCTCAGCACCCTGAATGAGCTGGTGGATATTGGGTATGATGTTGATGGAACCGTTGACGTCAACGCTGACATTCGGGGAGTGCTGGGAGAAACCAAGGTCAACCTGAGGAGCGATCTGGCAGACTTCTCTCTGGACGGATACCACTACGGGAATTTTGACATCAGCAGTGTTTATATCCCAGGGAATGAAGCACTGGACATCGAAGCCAAACTGTTTGATGTAAATGACACAACCCTGCTGATCAAAGGGCAGTACCTGCTGGACAATGAGACAAGCCCACTCGCCTTTAGTCTATCCACCCAAAAAGGGTTTCCTCTTGGGTATATTACCCCCTTTGTGGATGGGGAGCTGTATGGCATCGAGGGAAGAGTAGGCCTGCAGGAGTTTACCATCCGGGGTACCCCCTCCAATCCAGTAGTAAATGGGGTCGGGTTCTTCGAAGAGGCAGGCTTCGGGGTGTCATATTTCAAAACCCAGTATTCGCTTCGGGGTCGTATTCTGTTTGACAATGACCGGATAACACTGGAGGATCTGCGACTGCTTGATCGATTTAACAGCCTGGCGAGGCGCGCCTATCTGCACGGCGATATTTTGCACAACAACCTCCGCGAATTCAGATTTGACCTGCAGGTGGACTCCGTTCAGAACTTTCTGTTCATGGATACCAAGAAGGCTGACAACGACCTGTTTTACGGAACCCTTTACCTGAAAAACGCATTGGCGGATATTACTGGAGACCTGGAAAATCTCTCCATGAATGCCATTGCCTCCTTTGGACGAGGAAGCGTTCTCAGGCTTCCCCTTACCAATAACAGCACCTATGGCCGCCCTGACTACATCATTTTCCAAAGCGACCGGGACACAACTGCGGATCGCACCAACACCGGCCTGTTGGGATATGAGATCAGCCTGACGGCTCTCCTAACCGAAAACCTGGAGGTAGAGCTGATTTTTGACGAGCGTGTTGGGGATATCATCCGAGGCAGAGGCGAAGGCAATCTCAATATGCTCGTAGATGAATCGGGGTCATTCTCCATGTTTGGCCGCTTTGAAGTTACCCAGGGAGACTACCTGTTCACCTCCCAAAATGTAATCAACAAGAAATTTGAAGTAGTCCCAGGTGGCAGCATCATCTGGACAGGAGACCCATATGATGCCCAAATCGATATTGAAGCGCGATATCCTGTTATGGCGGATATTCGGGACATCATTGGGTCAGATCAGGCCGTGCGGGTTCCGACCAATGTACTCATGCACATGGAAGGATCTCTGGAACAACCAGAGATCAGCCTGTCAATTGAAATCAACAACCTGAGTGAATCCAGCGCCAGCGATGTGATATCCTACATCCGGGCGATCCAGAACGATGAACAGGAGCTGAACAAGCAGGTATTCAGTCTGATGGCTTTCAATCGGTTTGCTCCGGCGGGCCTCACCAGCCAACTGGCGGGGACCGGGGTCACCTCCAGTATTTCAGAGCTCCTTAGCAACCAGTTCAACTACTGGTTCTCACAGGTTACCAATGACAAGGTCAATGTAAACGTCAACGCTTCCAACTTCCAGGACATCAACCTGCTGATTTCCGCCAAACTCTTCAACGACCGCGTCACCATAGAACGCGATGGCGGAATCCCGGGCACAAGTTCTACCAATAATCAGGACCAGCTTTCCAGCCTTATCGGGGATATCAGCATCCTGATTCGGCTATTGCCCAACGAAGAAAGCAGCAACAATCAGACCCGCCCCAGCGAACTCGTTCTTGAAGTCTTTAACCGAAACTCCCTCACCGAGTCTACTTTTGGCGGCAATAACACCTCTGTCCAGACTGGCCTGGGAATTTTCTTCAAAAAAGACTTCGACAGATTACAGGAACTGCTCAGGCGACAGAAAAAAGACAAAGAGAGCAGAAGAGAATCGGAGGAATAAATGCCTCTCCAGGCGATGAACTATCATTGATTAATGGAGCAAATCAGTTTTTTTCACAATTCTTTCCCAAAAACACCGTATATTTAAGAGAATCTGGTAACGTATGGTCTATTCTCATCGTAGGCCAGAGTCATTAATTTAAATTCAACCACACTTAATGGGTAAGTCACAAGAAACTTTCAGTAAAAAAGAAAAAGAGAAGAAGCGTCTTAAGAAAAGACAGGACAAGCAGAATCGGAAGGAAGCACGTAAGGAGAACAACAACAAAGGTGCTTCTTTGGATGACATGATCGCATACGTTGACGAATTTGGTAACATCGTTGACACTCCCCCCGATCCCACCAAACGTAAAAAAGTCAAGCTAGAGGATATCCAGATCAGCGTTCCTACCAAGGAAGATATAGAAGCACCTGCTCTCCTGATAGGGTTTGTGGACTTTTTCAACCACGAAAAGGGGTTCGGGTTTATCAAGGATCGTCAGGGTGAAAAGTATTTTGTACACATTACCAATGCCTATCCTGATATTCAGGAAGGAGATGAAGTAGAATTTGATACAGCCATGACTCCAAAAGGGATCAACGCTGTGGACGTACTGCCAGCCGGATCAGCAGATCCTGGGCCTGAGCCTGAGCCTCAGCCTGAGCCTACGGCAGAAGGAGAGGAAAAGCCCGCTAACGAAGAATAAGAGATTTTTCTCATTCAACATACTTAACGGCACCTGATATCCACAGGTGCCGTTTCTGTTTATCTGGAAAGCTGATCAAGTTTGGAAAGAATGGCCGTCAGGTCAGTAATCCAAAGGGTCAGGTCCTTTTTTTGGCCAGGTAGACGGGATTCTTCAAAACGGGCTCTTATGTCCTGCGTAAGGCCATCAAGATCACCTTGCACTGCCGCCAGTTCTACCTTGAGGGTAGTCATTTTATCCTGCAACTGGATCAGGTCATCTCCACCACCCTGTCCGCCACCCTTAAGAACAGCGATTCTTTCGTCCCTCATCGCGACCTTTTCCTGCTCAATGCGTAGCTGGCTTTCCAGGTCCTTAATCTGGCTGTCTAGCTCATCCACCTCGTCTTCCTGATTATCAGACACTTCGTCCTGCGATTCGAGCAGTTTGCTAATCTCCGCCAATGCATGGTCCATTACATTTCGAGTCTCAGAAATAGCCCTTATTTCTGCATCCAGCTCAGCCGGGGCTTCTCGCATAAGCCGTGACAGTTCACGGGAGAAGTCAGAAATTGCGACACGCAAATCCTGAATCTGAGCTGTAGATCGACCAGGATTTTCGATGGTTAGGTCGATCAGCAAATTGGTCTTATCTCGTAGTGAATCCTGTATACTTATCATCTGCCGCAGTTGCGCTAGTTCAGATTTGAGTTGCTGGTTTTCTTCTGTCAGCTTTTCGGATTCCTCACTTCCAACCCCAGCATTTCGCCAGAACAAAAGGGCCAGAATAATTACTGTAACAAGATAAAGGCCTGCCACTTTGAGCATTGCCATTGTGCGCTGATTACGATTGCTTACCTGTGCCGTAGCCATGAGTGTTAGGGGTTATCGGATGTTGCTAGAAAATATCGTCGGGGTCGCTTTTTTTGTCCTCAAATGAAATCCCAATGTCTACCATGCGCTTCCAGTCAAAGTTGGAAGTCGGCAGTCCCCGTTGTGCATGGTACATGCGCCCCAGCATTTGCACATATTGATCCACTATTGCCATCATTTCCTTCAGGTCTAGATGGTTGTAGCTCGCCTTTACCAGGCTCTCAATCGATTCATGATAATCAGTCAGCTTGATGGACTGACTAAGAAAGTTGACCCATTCCTGGGAGGATTTTTCTCCCAGCTCGGCAAACAAATTCAACAAGGAACGGGCATGACGCTGTACTGCAGTCATAAAATACATTGGTGGTTGATACCTTAGAACTTCACGCTCCACCAGCAGGTCACTCGTTAAATAAAGAATTCTCAGAGTCAGACGCTGTGCGATAGGACCGACAGCAAGACTGTTGCTAAAGAGATCTTCCCCACTACCTTCTTCCAGTTTTCGTATTCGATTTAGAGTTTGGCTGCATTGGCCTTCCACCTCTTCCAGAATCCTGAACCAGCGGTCATACTGCTCATTCAATTGGGGGCAGGCAACCATAGCTGCACTCGGGGGAATAAATAGCGGATCCAGTTGAGGCTCAGCATCACTCAAATCAATTCTGCCCAAGGTGATATCAAATGCCCCCTGTGAAGAGGCAGCCCCCTGAACTATATTGGAAAGCTTTAGCCGAAAGTGGGGATGGGTACCTGGAAGTCTGGGCGGATGTTCCTCGGGGTCAGCCTGCCCTGTCGGTACACGCTCAAAGGGGTTGACTTCCAGCACCACAAAACACTGAGTCGCCTGAGGGAATCGCTCCAGGACCTGCTGGGCAGTAGCCTCCAGCGTAGGAGATGGATCGGTATCATCCAATTCAAACAGGGCTCCATTAGGGGCAATCACCCTACAGGCTGTCAGGGTGATCAGCATTTGTCCGGATTGGTCCAGTTTGAACCAAAGGTCAAAAGCCTTTCCTGGAACGCCCAATCTTGGCGGAAGCAGGCCATAGGAGAAAGGAGTCAGGCCAGCCTGTGCCAGGTCGAACGTCTCCCCGCGTGCAGCAAATTCCTGTCCCAGAAAATGCTCCTTCCTGATCTTCATTCCATCCTGCCAGTTTATGGGAAGGTATTTCATTTGGCTATTTTGTTAATTGTTGTGAGGGTTTTGGGTATCAGGCCCTGGATTATATTCCTATTTTTCAGTAAATGATATTTCAGAATCATCCTCTCCTCTACCCTTTTCCTGCGCGTTCCAGCCTTCACCATCAATCACAATGACATCGTCTTTTCTCTGTTCGTAATTTTGTGGAGAGGGCTCGGCTGTTTCGGGATCAAGCAACACCCTTTGTGCAAATATGAGGTCCCCTTCCTGTATTTCCTGGTTGACGGCCATTTGTTCGGGGTCCAGTTCTCTCGAGGCGCCGCGACTGGATGCACGGGAGGCAAACACCCAGCCGATGGGATTTCCCTTTTCGTCCTTATCAAGGTGCTCGATGGGCGCCTGAGGGTTTTCTGAATTATACTTGGAGACAAACCGATGGAAAAAATCTCCAATCCGGACGTGCTGTGGTAATCTTGAGCGGACACTGATATCAGATTCAGATCTTCCAGTACCCTTCCTCCGGAGATTAACTGTCACCCACTGAAATGGATCCACCGGGAATTCTGGAGTTGCATAGGATGGGTAGCGCCACGCCCGAAATATTTTAGGAGGAATCTGCATGATCCAGTCATAGGTTCTGGCTACCAGATAGGGGATTGGAAACCACATGAAGGCCTGTGCCAGGGCCATGACATCTCCCTCAGAGTCAGGATTTAGCTTTGCATCAACTAGCCAAAAACACCCTAATCCGGCAAGCGTGACTACACATCCCATCAATACGGTCAGCAGGGTTTCCCCCAGGAAAGAACTCCGATCAGTCCAGTCAAACAAGTTGAATATCAGCAGTACATGGGCGATCCCCATGCTAATAAGCAGTCCCTGGAATATCAGAAATAGATCCTGAATCTGGCTTAGATCACCTAGCCCCAGAAGGCCTAACAAAGCTGAAACCAGCAGTCCGATCAGGAGGTAAAGCAATACCCCTTTGCGATCATAATGCCGATTTTTCTTCTGACTCTTGTTGAGCCAGGTGGTCAAAATCGTAATCAGGATAAACAGAACGACCAGTAGGATGATGATGGGGGCCTTATGTCTCATGAAGCTATGGAGCTATTTTCAACAATGTCAACAAGGTAAACCGCCAGAGTTATTTTGCTAATTGAGTGGTGAAGCCCAGCCGGGCATGGTGAGGCTCCCCCCCTAAATGCAAGATACTGTCTTCTTCCCTTACTTTCACCTCTGTCTGTACTGGCACCTCTACTGGCAGAAAGAATTCGGAAAGTAATTCAATTAGCCTAACATGCCTTCCCCCTTCTAGATAATCAATCAGTTGTGACCCGGCTATCGGTCCTATGGCCATTTTCAACCCTGGAAGGCCAAATGCAACCTGCCCACCTATAATCAGGTCCACTCCCAGGTAGTTGTCTCCCAGCGCTGGTAACATACTGTCTTCCATTCGCTCTTCGTGCCCCCAGAAAGGAGTCAGTTGGACCGGGGTTCTCAGGACGGCGCTCATGATCATCGCCACCTTCTCCAGATCGCCTTTATAGGTATAGCTCAGTGGCAATACATACAGTAAAGCTGTAATCTGATCTGAGCCTAAATCAGGAACGTCAATCCCCCAAAAGTCCCGTAAAAACACCTCCTGCCCCTCTTTCCTACTAAACCCAGAAAATACTTGACGTTCCTGTTGTTCCATTTTTAGGCGAAAGCGGAAGAACTCCTGCTCCAAGGGCTGGAAAAAGTCACGCGCAGCAGCCTCTTCTTCCTGCTGGAGTTGCACTTCTTTTGCAATTTCATCGGCAGACTTCTGAAACTTTCGAGTACGGGGGGCATGAAAAACTCCACTTGGCAAGCCATCATAGATTCCTTCACGGGAAGTTTGGAAAATAATGCGTTCGATACGTTCCAGTTTATCCCGGTAAGCCTCGACGTGGACCATGTCACGGCTGCTTCCGCGATGAAAAATTCCAACAGGTCGGACCTCCATTCTCTCCTGTTCAAGCTGCTGATTTTCCACCAGCTCCGCCAGAATTACCTCCAGCCTATGATCAAAAGCCAGGGTATCGAGAGAGTGCTTTAGTTCATCAAAATTCACCTTGATCCTGTTTTGGGTTATTTTTCACGCTACTGGACATTTTCATTTACGAACCACCTATTTTAGCCGCAAAGAACGCAAAGGAGATCGCAAAGTCAGCTAAGAATAAGGTCAAGAACACAAATCCTGGATTCCGCTTCATCGGAAGGAAACCGTTGGTTTCGTTTTTGTCTAGGAGTATGGTTATTTTTATACCTCAACGCCTGATACTTTCACCCGGATTGGCACCAGCGTTGCGGCCTGATCGTTGAGCTGTTTTTCAAGTTTCTGGCGGAGATACTGCCAATGTGCAGCCTCCACATTTCCTACCGGGTTTAACTGGACTTCCAATACCCGAATCAAGCCCGCCTTTGGCCCGGAACCGACTTCTATTCCCGGAAGTACCTCTACCGATGCCAGCTCTTCATTCAGTTCGCTAAGGCACAAAGCTTTGATGTCGGCTTTTGTAACCACCCTGTTTCGAGTAATCAGGGCCGACTTGAACTCATGCAACCTTGCCATTTCGGTATGTGGATCATGTCCTCCCAGGGTTTCCGAAATCAGGCAGATGGACTTCTCGTCCCAGGCGCTATCCGAGTAAAGAGACAATGGAGTTCGGGAAGGGATAAAATTTCCCCGGAAGCCCTCGGATTCCCAGTAGGTGACAATGACACTTTCTGATTCTCCGGGCGGAAAAGCAATAAATACCGGGGGCTGACCAGTCGGCTTGCCATCCTTATCCAATCCCTGGTTTCGGTTTAACTTGCCTTCCAGGTCATTCAGGGCTTTCTGAATAGCCCTGATATTGTTAGACACCACGCCCTGCCCCATAGCTGAAAAAACATAGCTTTCTTCTCGCATGAAGCGGATAAACAGCCTCAGCAGGTCAGTCCCATTTCGTTCATCAAATCGATTTACTCCGGCCTTTCTGATCGCATAACTGCGGTTTTCCACGACATCGTCATCCAGTATCTTCATGAATGGAAGCTGCACATACTCTTTTCTAAGTCGGGAGCTGACAACTGATTCAATCCCATGAAAAAAACCTGAGCATTCCAGTTCAAAGAGGTTTACAGAAGGGTTGAGGCTATAGGTCCTATCGAGGACTTTGCGGTTGATGACCGGAAAGCAGTTAATCAGGCAGCTTGCCTGTCCAGCCAACTCCCTGGCGAGGCTAATGGAAGATTGCCCAGAATGAGATGCCGAAAAGCAGGATTCAGAAAACTGAACCTTTACCCAAACCAGGTTGGATGGCATATTATCCGAGGTTCCTGGATCATACAGACTCCGCAACTCATCAGGAAACGCCTCGCGTTTGAGGGTGCCCCCTTGAGGGAGCGTTAACCGAACAAAGCGATCGTTGTAAAACCGATTAACTTCCTCTTCTACTTTTCGAGCCGCCAGGAATTCATCCGCAATAGAATAGGTCGTGCGCTCATCGTTTTTGATTGGAGACAGACCGAGTTCCATCTCTAAACTCTTCCCATCATGTTCCCAGCGACTGGTTAGCATCAATTCAGCAGGCTCTATGCCCAGTCGGGAATACTCCCATTCCCAAAAGAAGTGAAGATCCTCCAGCCTTTCATCTTCTGGAAGCGAGATGCCGATCCAGGCATCAAAGGGAGAAATGCCTCTCCCCTTCACCTTGTCCACAAGGTTTTTGAAACAGGAGTCATCTACTTCGTACAGGCTATCGCCAAGATGTAAATACCGAACGTCCCCCTGGCTAATTCTGAATTCACCTGAGGGACTAAGGAAAATATCCCGATCCTTATGCCCAACAGCAATCATCTGATCTCGGCAAAATGTGAAGGTCTCGGTATCCAGGGCCCTTGCATGGGCAACTCCGTGCGATGGTTGAGGCCCGGTCTGTACCTCTGGAGTTAACAGGTGGGCCAATTGCTCCAGCATTCTTCCCCAGGAAGAGTGAATGTCTATGGAAATTTTTTCGAACTCACTCGCTGCTGATCCCAATATCATGTAAACCAGTGGGTCAAAGCCTCCCAGCCGGTTTAGGCGTTTTCCTGTACGCCGCTCATAAATCCTGGCAGCCTCATCATAGAGTCTGGCCTGTATTTGCTGAGCGTCTTCCGAGCGATAGTGGTTTGACATTGAGAGAAATTGGTAGTTCGTGATTAGTAGTTTCCCGTTTCGCGGGATTTCGCGGTGCTCAACGTGGTCAATAGTTCGTAGTTCGTAGTTCGTAGTTCGTAGTTCGTAGTTCGTAGTTCGTAGT
>CAYFIR010000100.1:0-25451 GCA_964343195.1 uncultured Bacteroidia bacterium
CGTAGCCCAGGCAACTTTCAACCTTGAACTTTGAACCGCGAAACTAATGACTAGGAAGGGACTCCTGGTGATATAAACAATAAAAATGCGGTATAAGGTTTTTCGCCTTATACCGCATTTCTTATTCTACCAGATTGGAATTCAGCGTTTTAGTAGAAGAGTTTGCATACTCCGAACTCCAAAAGAAGAACTCCGAACTTAACTCCTTATGGAGTTACTACCTGGAAGCGCTGGGTGTACACCCGGCTATTGCTTTGTACGCGGATCACGTAGATTCCATTGGCAAGTTCCGGGAGGTCCAGACGAGCATTGTAGGTTGCGAGATCCTTATCCAGCATCAGAAGCTGTCCGTTCATCTGGTATACCGCAACCTGATCGATGGGATCACCAGTGTATGGGAACTGGACATAAAGCGTCCGGCTGGTTGGGTTTGGATAGATGATGGGCTGAGCTTCTTCTACATCGCCAATGGAGTTAACCAAATTCTCACAATCACCGGCTGCTGCAGGAGTGGCAGCTTCCAGCGACATGATGTTCATGTAGTCGATGTTGTTCAGACCGTTGGAATTGGTTGATTCCAGGGTGATTTTGTGCAGACCTGTTGGCAGATTTACAACGGCACCGTCTCTCTCCCAGATTGTCCAGTCTCCTGTCGCTTCAAAAGCAACGGAAGCCAGTACAACTGTATCATCCATGACGATGTCAGCGGAACGACTTGAGGTGGAAGCATAGCGCCATTCCATCAGGTATTCACCTGCCTCAGCAATTTCTACTGCATAATCCAATCCAGATCCGAGGACGTTCTCGGTATTGGCAAATCCACTGCCAGTGTAGCCAGCATGGTTGCTGTCTATGGTACCGCTGCCGCCCATGAAGCCACACCAGCCAGTTTCATTTTCCTGGACGATGGTAGGAATACCTACGTTGAATTCTACAGAGTCAGACCAGGTCGCATTGCCGTCGTTGTCGTAGGCATGAGCTTTGGCTTCGTAAATGCCTAATCCAGGATTGTCGAGCATGAACTCGTATGGAGCTGCGGTGTCAGTTGCGATAGCTACGTCGTCGAGGTAGAATATTACGCTGTCAATTTCTCCGTTGTAGTCATTTGCATCCGCAGCATAGGGAATCAAGTCGGTACCAGTGAAGTTGGTGCCACCAACTGGTGAAGTCAGGGTGATCTTGGGGAATCCAAAGTCCACGTCAAACATCACGGGAGCAGACTGAATGGCCTGACCATCTGATCCAAAGGCGGAAGCCTCCAGCATATGGGGACCAGGAGTTAGGCCTGTTACCAGAGCATAGTATGGTGCCCCTTCTACGGTATCAATAGCAGTTCCATCCAGAATCAGGATAACGCTCTCGTTGGTATCAGCAAGCGCTGTTGCCTGGATCGTAACGTTCAGATCTTCTCCCAGGTTCAGCTCTACACCGTTAGTAGGATTCTGAATGCTGACAGAAGGTTGAGGAGCAGTGAACGCCATTGCAACAGCGGGCTGCTCTGTCATGCCATTTCCCAGGAAGAACCCTGGGTGTGGAGGCTGGTTGTATGCTACATTCTGCCAGGTCAGAGCCAGGCGGTATTGTGGGTCTTGTAGCAGTGTAAAGAATCCGTATTCCGTTGGATCGACAGTGGTATAAATTCGCAGAGACCGCTCGTCGGCCGCCGGCAGGATGACTTCTTCACGCCAGTCGCCAAGGACATCTCCGCTAAGAGAAGGGACTGCTTTGGTGCCGTTGTTAGAAGTGGTCCCAATGGCATCAAAGATTCTTTGAGTACCTGTAGCATACCATTTGTCGATATGGGTATCGTCGAGCAATTCGCGGGAAAGGTCGCCATCCCACCAGATACCAAAGTTCATGGAAGGTCGGGGTCCAGAGATTAGCTGACCATCGCTGCTATAAGGGCCGAAACCTCCGGCTGACCAAAATTCATATCCAGGGTAGTCTGGAGTAAGGTCTGCAGTCATGGCCCGGCCAATGTCACCTTCTCCAGGAATTTCCCACAGGATGGTACCTGTACCTGAAGCACGTACGTGAATCGCAGGGTTGGTAACGCCATCGTGGACCCAACCTGCCGTTTCGGATGGCATGTAAAACTCCAGCCCTGGGTTGCTAGGCACCAAATCAGAGTAGTGCGTCGCATCCCCGTGGTTGTATAAGGTCGAGTACATAGGTGAACCATCGTCATCCACCGCCATGGCCCCATACATGATTTCGTCTTTTCCATCTCCGTCGGCGTCCCCTACAGAAAGGCTATGCGCGCCCTGGCCTCTGTAAGCGTTCAGGGTAGCATCGCCATAGGTGTCAAACATCCAGCGAACTACGAGGGAATCGCCGTCAAAGTCATATGCTGTCAGAGCTGTACGGGTGTAGTATCCACGGCACATGACCAGGCTAGGAGTTTCATCAAAGTAAGCGACAGCAGCGAGGAAGCGATCTACCCGGTTGCCATAGCCATCTCCCCAAATCGAGTTCAGCTGTCCACTGGTTGGGTTTTCAGTATCAGGGTGTCGACTGGGAATGTAGTATACGGTTGAGATTTCCTTACCAGTGGTTCCTTCAAAAACTGTCAGGTACTCGGGACCAGAGAGGATGTAGCCTCCGCTATTGCGGTAATCTGCAGCATCATCGTCGTTGGCGGCGGGTCCTTTGCTAAGGAAGTTGCCAAGACCATCGGTAGTACCGGGTGCAGTCTTTACTGCAACTTCGGCCTTGCCGTCAGAGTTGAGGTCATAGACCATTAACTGGGTATAGTGCTCACCAGCGCGGATGTTGATTCCCAGGTTGATGCTCCACAGCAGCTCGCCATTCATGCGGTAGGCGTGCAGCTCGACAGGGTCCGTAACGCCGGACTGAGAGTTGTCTCGGGACGAGCCGACCATTTCCACCACAAATTCCAGTTCCCCGTCACCATCAAGGTCAGCGGTGCTGGCATCGCTGATGGTGTATCCTGCTGGAGTCTGGGTAGGAATGGAGTGATACCCATCTCTCCAAACGGTCACGGGAGTAGAAATGCTGGTGTCTGAACCAGCTAAAACTGTTTCGAGGTAGTAGATGCTTTCAGTAGTTCCTGTGCTATCGACGTAGTTTGAAACGTCAGTAATAGGAGTGGCATTTAGCATATTGCCATCGCGGTAGAGGTTAAACTCAACCCCGACAGAGTCGGTAACGAGAGTACGCCAGCTCAGGAAAACGTAGTCAGTTGCCTCAACAGCAACCAGACCCCGGTTGAGGTATTCCATGTTGCGAGGCCCGATCTGAGCCAATAGTCCCTGGAAGGTGAAAACTCCCAGAAACAGGACCAGGAATAGCCTTGTTCGACTAGGTGTGAGAAGTAGGTTTGTAGCCATAAGATAATGTTAAGGTCTATGGGTTTGGGAATAGAATATGAGTATTCTTAAAAATGCCCTTTAAAGTCGGGAAAACCATTCCGCTCTGTATGGGTATGCTTTTTTGCCAGAGGCAAAGACAGGAATTCCGGCCTTCCCCATTACCCTTATTGTATTTGGATTTTTGTTGTGTAAACCTGCTCGGCAGACTTTACCTCAAGTAGGTAAAGGCCAACCGGGAGGCGTGCCACCTCTATCGTCATTTTTTTCTGTAGCTCCGACGTTTCCAGAACATCTCTACCCTGCATATCTATTAGCCGTATTGTCTGAGGGGCCACAATGGTCGTCAGGTCAACATGAAGAATGCCTGTCGAGGTCGGATTGGGGTATACCCTGATGTCTCCCTGTTTTGGCATCACCGCCAGATCCGTTGTAGCCTGAGAGGAGTCATATATCAGGAACTCCTGTCGCCCGGTTCCGTTACAGGCCCACTGGTAGATGTTGCCAGTAGTGGAATTGTAGTCCATGCATTTGCCACTGTGGCGCGCCACCAGGTTGTAGGTAGAGTCGCTTACCTGAATGATCTGCCATTGCTGTGTGGTTCCCCCCCAGTAATCCCAGATCTGCACATTGGCCCCATTGTCCTGTGAGAAGGCATTGACGTCCAGCCCACGGCTCAGCACGTTGCGGGGGGAGATTTGCCAGAAAACATCCTCTGCCAGTGTGAAGCGAAACTCCTGCCATGTAGAGCTCTGGTTTTCAGCCAGAAGGACATTGGTTCCGTTGCCAGTACCGCCACCTGATACTGTAACTACCTCATCACGGGTTAGCGGTTGTATCTGATAATACCTTCCTGTCTGAATGCTGTCAGGCAGCTTGTTGTTTACTTCCAGGTCAAACCTCATGTAGCTATCTATGCCGCATCCATTGGTAAAGATGGCATAGTAAGCTCCTGCCTGATCCAGAGAAATATCAGTCAGGTTCAGGTTTTGACCAGGCTGCGCAAGGCCATCCGGACCTTCCCATTGCCAGGTGCCGTTCTCTGTGGTGGATGGGGAAAGGAGTACATCATCTCCCTCGATCAGGCTTTCGCGCCGGGTGGTTACTGATGTTCCATCATTCACCTTTAGGCTGAAATCCAGTGGGGTAGGGGGGCAAAGCGCGGTGCTGTCGGCGTGCTGCACGCTGTAAGGGGTCTGTACGATCTCTCGGATGGTGCCATCTGGATTGTAATACAGGTAATCCACGCAGACCGAGCGGCGGTAATCGCCCCCTCCTGGGAGATCCCCGGTGTGGTAGATGAAGTAGGATTGTCCTTTGAAGTCGATGATGGACTGATGGTTGGTCGTAGAGCTAACGTAATTGTTGAGTGTTCCCTGATGGGTAAATGGGCCCAGGGGGCTGCTGCCAGTGGAATATTCAATGGATTCGGGCCAGTTGGCGGCATAGGTGAGGTAGTAGGTGCTGTCCACCTTGTGCATATAGGCCGCCTCGGTGAAGTTGGGCGGAGTGATGTCCAGGATGCTGCCTTCCAGCTCGATCATGTTGTCTTTTAGCCTGATGGCTTTGCATACACCGCCATTTCCCCAGTAGAGATATGCTTGTCCATCATCGTCGATAAATACCGCAGGGTCTATGTCATTTACCAGATCGGGAGTCATGCTGCCCGTAATCAGGGGAGCCCCGACTGCATCGACGAATGGCCCGGTGGGGCTGCTGGATACCGCCACCCCGATGGCAAATGGGCCATCCGTATTGGGGCTTACGGTTACATACCAGTAAAACATGCCGTCTCGCTCGACGACATGGCTGGCCCAGGCGTTGTTGGTAGCCCAGCTAAAGGTCTGGATGGTCAGCACCTCCCCGTGGTCTATGAAGGTTTGCATGTCCCCTGTTGAGAACACATGCCAGTCATTCATGACGTAAAACCCTCCGGTTGCCGTGGCTTCGTCATGCCCGGTATAGATATACACGCTATCCCCATGGACCATGGCCGCAGGGTCGGCGGTGTAGATATGTTGAACAATGGGGTTTTGTGCAGAAAGGGTCAGGATTTGCAGAATAAAAATAGCTGGTAGTAGCAATCGCTTCATTGGTTCGATGATGATTTTGTTTTTAGTCCTGGATGCAGTAATAGCTTAATGACATGGTTTCAATTTAATGCGGCTATCTTTCCTTTGGTTGGATTAGGATGCTTAAAGGGTGGATCAATTCGTAAAAGTAGAGGGGCTCGGGGGAGGATTTTCATTGGGATTTCGCACAAAACCATACATTAACCCTGTTATTTATCGATCTGTCCTGCTTTGGGATCACTGCGTCCACCAATCGGATCCATCACCGACGTTAGTTTTACCTTTCGGAACTTACTATCCAATTAAGAACTACTATGCGACTCTTTTACCTGAGCCTGGTGCTCCTGACCTCCTTTCCCCTCTCCTTGCTGGCGCAGCCTTCCCATGACCCCACCGAGCTGGTAAAAGAAGCTGGGCGCTATTGGGTATTTAACACCGGAGAAGGCATCTGGGTGATGTCCTCCCCCAATTCGGATTTTAGTGGATGGCAGGGGGAAGACCCCGTATTTTCCAACGGTACCTGGCCTGCATGGATCAATGATTATGTGAGTGGATTTGGGGGGCACTTCTGGGCTCCGGCCATCATTCACATGAATGGCAAGTGGCACCTGTATTACTCCTGTTCGACTTTTGGGTCGCAGAATTCCACCATTGGACTGGCTACCACCGATTCGCTGGGCAGCGGCAACTGGACCGATCAGGGGATGGTCACCTACTCCAACAACACCTGGAACGTCAATTCCATCGACGCGGATATTTTTCGGGATAATGATGGCAAGGTATGGATGATTTACGGTTCCTACTGGTCCGGAATCGTCATGACCGAGCTCGACACCCTTACCGGAAAACCCATTGATCGGACCAATCTCACCTACGTCGCCAATGGAAATCCCGAAGCAGCCCATATGGCGAAACACGATGGGTATTACTACCTCATGTTCAACCGTTTTCGCTGCTGCAGTGGCCTGAACAGCAATTACCAGATTTTTATGGGGCGTTCCACGAGTCCTACCGGTCCTTTTCTCGATAAAAACGGTGTTTCCTGTAGCGCAGGAGGCGGGACCCCCTTTCTTCATTCTGATGGACGCTATGTCGGCCCCGGGCACTTTGGCCTGTATGAAGACCCCAATGACACCCTGCTGACCTACCACTACTATGATGGATATGCGAATGGCAGTGCCAGAATGCGGGTTGCCGGACTGACCTGGAAAAATGGTTGGCCAGTGGCGGTATATGAACCGGGTGGAGACATACCCGATGGCATCTATACCATCTCAAACCGCAATAGCCAGAAAGTGCTGGAAATTGAGGAAGAAATCGCAGCGGACGGAGCAAATGTATATCAGTCTACCGAAGATGGGAGCAACCCACAGGCCTGGTCATTTAAACGTGTGGCCAATGGCTATTACCGCATTTCGCCTGCGACAGATACTACGCTGGCCCTTGAAATTGCGAACTGCGGCACCAACAATGGAGCCAATGCTCGATTAGGGGTCTATACAGGGGAGCCCTGCCAGGAGTGGTACCTGGCACGACAGTCCGGCGGCTATTTTCGCATTGAAAACCGAAACAGCTACCAGACCCTTGAGATTGTAAATGCCTTTACCGAGGATGGAGCCAATGCCCAGCAATGGCCCCATAACGAGCATCCCACTCAGCAGTGGCTCATGAGAGGGACTACCGTGGGGATCGAGCAAGGCTCATCTCAACAGGAGCAGTTTGCAGTTCTGCCCAATCCTACAAATGGGGACTTTGTCATTGATGCAGGTAATTTGCTGAGGGAGACGGGGCTGCTTACCATCATCAACCTGGAAGGAAAAACCGTGCATACCCGGCAGTTGTTTGCTGCTCCCAGTCATCGTATCTCAGGCCTGGAACTTCCGGCGGGGATTTACCTGGTCAAACTGGAGGTAGAAGGAGTAATCTTCAACCAAAAGTTGGTCGTAACTCCCTGATTTTACACCAATAAATTCTATGAAAAAACTAATAATTGGTCTGTTACTTCTCGTTTCTGGGATGATGGCATTCGCCCAGGACTATCCTGTAGATACCGTTTTCCAGTCTAACGGCAATCCCATTATCACCCATAAGTACACCGCAGATCCGGCCGCTCTGGTGCATGACGGCAGGCTGTATGTCTATGCAGGCCATGATGAGTGCCCCTTCCCGGAAAATCGCTACCTGATGAACGAGTGGGTGGTCTTCTCAACCGAGGACATGGTCAACTGGGTAGAGCATCCGGTGCCCCTGCGGGTTTCTGACTTCGAATGGGCAAAAGCTGATGCCTGGGCGGCTCAGGTCATCGAGCGAAATGGAAAATTCTATTGGTACGTAACGGTTTCTCACGATTCGATCCACGGGAAATCCATCGGCGTCGCTGTGGCTGATAATCCCTGGGGGCCTTTCGAAGACGCCAAAGGCTCCGCCATCATCACCAATGACCTCACCACCGAATACACCAGTATCAGTTGGGAAGACATTGACCCGAGTGTGTACATCGATGACGACGGTCAGGCTTACCTGTATTGGGGCAATACCCAGTGCTATTATGTCAAGCTGGCCGAAAACATGATCGATACCGTAGGCCCCATTGTGCCCGTTCATGGATTGCCACGCTTCACGGAGGCTCCGTGGATTCATAAGTACGGGGAGAACTTTTACCTGTCCTACGCGACGGAGTTCCCTGAAAAGACTGCCTATGCGATGAGCAAAAGCATCACAGGCCCCTGGGAATACCAGGGCATCCTCAACGAGATTGCGGGTAACTCCAACACCAATCATCAGTCCATCATCGAGTACAAGGGGAACTGGTATTTTGTGTACCACAACGGGGGCATCAATCCGCACGGGGCCAGCTTCCGTCGGTCGGTCTGCATCGATCGACTGTACTACAATGAAAATGGCACCATCAAGCGGATACAGATGACCTCAGAAGGAGTCGAAAAGGTTGAATAAATCCGAATTTCTGGAGTTGCGATTGCCTGGGGGGGATAGGAATACCGAGTTGTACCTCATACCTTCATTTCCCAAACCCTCCAACTTTTTACCACATCAATCGGACCCATGAATCGTTTTTTCATAGCCATACTGCTAACTAACTGGATCGTTCTGGCCTACGGGCAGGGAGCGGTCCAGGCCTCTTTTGTGCCAGTTGCATCTGGCTATGCACAAACCAGTGTCAATGCGACCATTTTTCGCAAAAACTCCATTTCCAGCCAGGACGGGCATCAGGTAGTTGCTTTTTACAACCAACTGGGGCGGGTGGTACTGGCTCACCGTGAGTTGGGGGAAGAGGACTGGGACATCCGGACTACCCGCTTCGAAGGCAACGTGGCAGACGCACACAACATCATCAGCATCCTGCACGACGGTGATGGCTACCTGCACATGGCCTGGGATCACCACGGCGATTCACTGCACTATGCCCGTAGCGTAGCCCCTCATTCCCTGAAAATGGAAGAAGTCACCATGATCGGCCGTGCCGAGGGGAAGGTTACCTACCCGGAGTTCTACCGATTGCCGGATGGCAACCTGATTTTTGCCTACCGCGACGGTCAGTCCGGCAATGGCAACCTGGTGCTGAACCTCTATGCGACTGAGCATAAAACCTGGACCCGACTGCATGATAACCTCATTGACGGGGAAGGAGAACGGAATGCTTACTGGCAAATGTGCGTCGATCAGGCGGGGACCATCCACCTGTCCTGGGTATGGCGCGAAGGCTGGGACGTGGCCTCCAACCACGACCTTTGCTACGTACGTTCCTTCGATGGCGGAAAAAGCTGGGTAACCTATCAGGGGGAGCCCTGCTCTTTGCCTATGACCGATGAGACCCCGGCCTATGTGTTTCGCATTCCGCCCAACAGCAGCCTTATCAACCAGACCTCTATCACCGCCGACGCAGCCGGAAATCCCTTTATTGCAACTTATTTCAGGGGGGAAGCGGACGAAGTAACCCAGTTCAAGCTGGTCTATCTATGGGAAAATTCGTGGAGGGCAGCTACCGTTTCAAAGCGAAAAACTGCCTTTGATCTGGGGGGAGGGGGCACCAAAAGCCTGCCCATTAGCCGTCCCCAGGTGATGGTGGACACCGATCATGCCTACCTTATTTACCGCGATGAGGAGTATGATAACCGCCTGTGTTTGGCTACGGCCTCCTTGAGCGACATGGACAAATGGAACATTCGCAGCCTCAATGAAGAATCAATGGACCGCTGGGAGCCTTCCTACGACACCTATCTATGGCAGGAAAAGGGATTGCTGCATCTATACTATCAGGTAACGGGTCAGGGGGATGGCGAACGGACTACCGCGTCACCTCCCACCACGGTGCAGGTGCTGGAACTGGAGTGGGACTAACGATGGGATATGCCTCTGTCAGTAGTGAGTGGGGCAAATGCATCAGGTTATTCAGGGCATTCCAGGTCTTTGCCGTCTCTTTTTGCTACGCTGATTGAGGTCAATTCGTCATATCGACCTTCAGGTAGTCGCCTAGCTCCTCATAGGGAATGGTTAGCCAGGTTGGTTCCTTACAGTCTTTATTACTACCGGGAGGAAGAGCAGCGCCCATTGCCACGCCGTCTCCGCTAAGGTACCAGACAGGTTGTTCCCAGGCGTTGAGCCGAGGAGTCGCTGACTCAAAGGTTGCCGGGTACAGCTCCCGCAATCTGTCCACCACAAAATTTTTGAAAGCTCCCCTCCGGTAAGTAAACCAGCCAGATGAGTGCTGCTTGGGAGCTTCTCCCTCGCCTATGTAAAAGACATCTTCCAGGCGAACAGGCTTTCCGGTGCTCACACGCATGGTTTGGTACCGGATATTGATATTTTCCTGCTGCCCGTAACAGGCAGATTTGGTCACGAATCGATAACTGAGCAGATCCCCCTGCAAGTAGAGCACTTCCATTTCCTCTACAATGAAGCGTCCCCGATATCCATAAGTCCCGCAGTTGAAATACTGGTCAATGTGGTTGAATAACTGACTCAGGAGGGTACTGTTGAGGCTATCGGTATCGCTGCTCCCTATGACCTGAATGCCCATGGCTTCGGATATGGGCTCCAGCAGCCAATTGACCTGATAGGCCCCGAAACTTGTCGTCATGACCTCCTGCAACTCCACATCACGTGTACGAAAATAGGAGTAGGGGCTAGCTATTCGTTTGAATTCTGCCGCCAAATTCCAGGCATGGTTAATAGAATCCTTTTCGATCGGTTCCAGGGTTATGGTGAAGGTAATGCCATCAACCCGCCAGGTTCCTTCCCAGGTCTCATCGCGCAAATGGCGCACCTTGACCGTTTCAAGAACCCTTTCCCCTTCCTTTCTTTCAAAAAAGAAGAGTGCGGAGTCATTGCCGACAATGTTGCCACTCAGGATGATGTCGACCTTATCCTCAACCTTAAAATACCGGAAATAGGCTGCGTCCTGGAAATGGTCAATTTGAACCCCAACCTCATAGCTACCCATACAGCCATGCAGGTAGTAGGTCGGTTCGACGTGGGCCTGTAAAGATAGCAGTGCCACCACCTGAAAGATCACCCAACCAATAGCTCTCATTCCCATGCTATGCAATCGTTTTCCGACAAAATAGCCTTAAATTTGGGGAATTAACCAATCGAAATGAACGAATTCAGCTTCTACCTGGGGCAAGGGATTGAGCACATTACCGACCCAACAGGCATTGACCACATGCTGTTTGTGATTACCCTCTGTGCCATTTACCGTGTGAATGAGTGGAAAAAGGTTCTGGTACTTATTTCTGGTTTTACCATAGGTCACTCCATCACCCTGGCGCTGTCATCACTCGACATCATCTCTATCAACCAGAATCTGATCGAGGTGCTGATTCCTGTCACCATCCTGATCACAAGCATTGGCAATGTGCTCCAGAAGGATCAGGACCGAAAGATGATCGGGCTGAACTACCTGGCAGCCATGGGCTTCGGGCTGATCCATGGCATGGGCTTTTCCAATTTCTTTCGATCCATGATGATGGGCATTGAAGACGGCAACATCATCATGCCGCTGCTGGGGTTCAATGTAGGGGTGGAACTGGGGCAGGCCATCATCGTCATGTGCTATATGCTGGTACTCTTTATCGCCAATCGGATCCTGTCCATTCCTCCCCGTGAGTGGAATCTGTACATTAGTGGAGCTGGCGGTGGCGTTGCCATCACGATGATCATCGAACGAATCCTATGAAAACCATCCTATTATCTGTTATAACTGTGCTTTTGAGTCTGGGACCGGCGGTTCATCCTATAAAAATGACCACTGCCAAACTCGACGTCCATGCCAAAAGGGGAGAAGTACAAACCACTATTAATTTTTTCTTCGACGACTTTCACGCTCACATGGCCTCGACCTACTCAGTTGACATTGGCCAGTTGGATGAAACGGCCCTGACGGCCATTGAGGCCTATGTGCAGGATCGATTCATGCTTCAAAGTGCCACAGGACAGGCCATTCCTCAGCGACTTACAGATGTGAAGATGATCGATGACAATGTCATTCAGGTTCAACTGAAAGGAAGCTTGCAGCCTTCTGCTTCTTTCACTCTCCTAAATTCGCTGTTATTCGATGCCTTCCCAGGAGACCAGGAAAACATCGTACATTTTTTCTATACCGACCTAAACGGGAAGAAGGCATCCCGGCAAATCCTGCGATTTACGATTCATGAGAGCCTTCAGCGGATTTCTCCGGGGGATTAAGTGTCGGCAATCAGGATGCTTCCTTTTGGACCTTTTTCGATTTGCTTTTTGCGGCATGAATTACTGCCCTGGAATCATATAAAACGGACTCCCAAACGACATATCCACCGCTAACTGGTCGATGACGATACCTGTCTGATTGACGTAGAGTCGGATACTGTGAGTCCCCGGGGAATGGAAATTACCTTTCACCCTGACAATCTGGCTATTGCGGAGCACATTTTCCTTCCACTCCCGACTACGGCCTTGGGTATTGAGAGAGAAGGCCTGAACTTCCCCGCCATCGATTTGTATGCCGAGTTCGTGGTCAAAATTGTTGGCATGTGTCGGCAGACAACGTACCTGTAGCTCGAAAGAATCGGCTTTTGGCACTTCGAAAGAATATTCTACCCAGGGCTGCTCCCCTCCGAAGTAGGCGTTGGTGAGGGGAAAAAGCGTAACGGCAGCATCGCTATAGCCCAGCCCCTGGATCGGTTGCCAGTCAAATGCCTTCGGAGAGAAGCTTCCTGTGAACTGATTTCCCTGGATGAATATGCGTTTTTCTCTATTCTCGTCCTCCTGTGGGAGTGTCGTCATGGCATCATATGGTTGAGGCTCGTAATTGGGGAATTGGTAAGCACCCAGGCCACGAGGACTCGCTGACATCATGTAGTTCCATTTTCCACTGCTAACTACCTGATTGTAGTGTTTGGTGAGGGAGTCAATATCAGAGAAAGCCTGTTGAGCTTCCTGAATGTACTCTGTTGCGAGGTTTGGAAAGAGGGGGTGAGAAATTGCCGACATCTGATAAAGCAGGAATTTTACATTCATGGCCTCAGCTGCTTTCACCGGATAGTCCACCAGTTGGAACCAGGCATCCTTTCGATCTGTGGGGATATACTGGCTAAGGCTATCGGTAACATGAACCAGTTTTGAATAGGCGATGATCCGTTGTGGAGCTTCCATCCAGTTGAACTCACTGGCTCGGGTCTTTGTATTTGGCTCGGTCTGGCTCCATCCCATAAACTCGGGCTTTCGGATGAAGGCTAGCCGATAGTATTCGGACATCACTTCAGCGACTGCTTCAGCCACATTCTCCCCGAACTCACGACTTGCCCATTCCTCCAAATGATGGTGAATATCGTCTGCCCTCACCATGTCAATGTCCCAGGCAAGGTCTAGGAAAAACTCCATGTTGTACTCCGCAGGTTTGATGTCGCCGACATTGGCGATCCAGATTTTACGGGCGTCATTTTGGTATGCCCGCTTCATCTCAAACCAGATCAGCCCTGGCTGAGTGGTGCTGAGCCAAAGGTAGTCATGCGGCCTGCCCCAATAGCTGAGGTGATAATAGACCCCGCTACCGCCCCTGCGAGCCTGTTCTGCCGAGTCGCTGAGCCGACGGATGTAGCCGTAATTGTCATCGGTCCACATCAGGGTAACGTCGTCGGGGACTTCCATTCCGGCGTTGTATAGCTCCAGCACTTCCTTGTAAGGCACCAGTACTTGCGGGATGTCGGTCAGCTTTCGGCCAGTCGTATGTGCGAGCATGTCGCGTTGCAGGCCGATGATTTCTTCCAGTTTGGCCACCTTGTCCTCGATGCTGCCGCCGCCTTCCATGTGGCCATCGTGGACGCCACGCATGCCCAGCGTTGCGATGTAGTTGTCTGACTGGGCTTCGGCCACTTCGTCGATGCGCTCCTGCCAGTAGGCGGTTACCTGCTCCGAATTGGTGAAAAAATTGAAATCTCCCATGCTGTCATGGTCCCATTCGCCGACATTGTTGCGGAGCATGGGTTCAGCATGAGAGGTGCCAATGAAGATGTGGTACTTCCGCGCCATCTCATAGTTGCCCGGTATCTGAAAAAATGCCTGGGTACTGGGATGCATGGCTGGCCAGATGGTATTGGCCTTGAGGCGCAGCAGCAACTGGAAAATCTTTTCGTAGGTCCTGGGACCGATGTCACCGACTTCCGGTTCGAAGGTATGCTCCGCCCAGGGTTGCAAGCCCCAGTCTTCATCGTTAAGGAAAATGCCCCTGTATTGCACAGAGGGGCTTTGACGCAGGCCGTTTGCTGGTAAACTCAACCAGACTTTCTCCTGCTCAGCAACCTTTACATCGGCCCACCACTTCCAGGGGGAGATGCCGATGCGCTCGGCGATTTCGAAAAGGGCGTATGCTGTGCCGCGCGGGTCGCTGCCCATCACGACCAGGTTTTCGTCATGCTGATAGAGGGCAAAGGCTTCCCAATCATGCTTCAATTGCTGGGCCAGACTGGGATTTAGAGCCTGTGCCAATGGGCCATTTGCCTGCCCAATGTATACACCCGGACTACTTTGAATAGTCTCTGCAGCTTGAATGTTAGGGCGCTGTCCAGTCATCAACTGGATGTCATCAACGAGGTCATTTACTGCCCACCAGATGAGAGAATCGGCTTCTGGAGAGACATACCAATTGATGGTTTTGGTTTGGTCTGCCAGCAGAAAGGGGGCGGTAGAGGCTTCGCTGGTCGTTAGGCTAAACAGGAAAATGGGTAGAATACTTGCCAGCCAGAGTAGTCGGTTCATATTGGAGAACTAGAAATTGGGAGTAAAATGATCTCAGGGATTTTTACCCTGATTTTGATGGGGAAAAGCAATTTTCAGAGGTCAAATTGATGGATTGCTGAAATTTGCCCCCCTGTTTGAAGAGGCTACGCCCCTGAGGGAGTTAGTTTTCGTTAAATTTGAAAGGGTATTGTGATGTCCCAAACCCAAAGTGTTTATTTCTCTGGAGAGAACTGTTCTGGTCGATCCTAGCTCTGAAACGCAATGAAACGATTACTACTATTTTTCTGTTCCCTGGTAATGGGATTTTCTCAGTTTGCCTATTCCCAAAGCTGCTCTGGAAGCCTGGGAGAAAATATCTTTGAGGATGGAGACTTTGGAGAAGGAGTAGAAACCGTGCTCCCAACCAACCCCGGTCTCGCCCCCGGCTACCGATATGAAACCAGCCCAGCCCCTGAGGATGGAGAGTATTCCATCACCAACAACATGGGCCAGTGGGGATTTATCTACGATACCTGGATCAGGATAGGAGATAACAGTCCCTCAAACGATGGCTATATGATGGTGGTAAATGCCAGCTATGATCCGGGCCTTTTTTACGAGAAAAAAATCGAAGGGCTTTGTGAAAATACCACCTATGAGTTCTCAGCTGATGTCATCAACGTGGAGCGTCGCTCGGTCCCCAATAGCCATATCCTGCCCAATGTTTCCTTCCTGATCGATGGAACAATAACCTTCGAGACTGGCAATATTTACCGGGATGAACAGTGGCATACCTATGGGTTTACCTTTAGCACTGCTCCGGGGCAGACCTCTGTGACCCTGGCGTTGCAAAACAATGCTCCGGGTGGGATCGGCAATGACCTCGCCCTGGACAATATTTCATTTAGGGCCTGTGGGCCATTGGCTACCGTAGCCCCCGCCGGCAATATCCGTGTGTGCGATGACACCCTGTCGGTGAATATCTTCGCGGAATTAGACGGCAACAACTATGGTCAGGCGTATTTTCAGTGGCAGGTGAGTCGGGACAGTGGACAGACCTGGGAAAATATTCCCGGTGCCAGAGGCGCAAGTTACCAGCATACCGCGCTCAAAAGCGGAGACTACTACTACCGTTACCTCGTGGCAGGAAGTCAGGATGCGCTGGATAACCCCAAGTGCCACGTACAGTCTGAACCCAAGGTCATACAGGTGGTACCAAAGGAATATACCATCATCGACACCATCTGTGCGGGTAATAGCTACCTGCTGGGCACCTTTCCCATTTTTCAGCCAGGTGTATATGTCGATACACTGGTTTCAACCCTCGGATGTGATAGTGTGGTAACCCTGGAACTGGCTGTAGTGCCACGCGAAGATCCGGTGGCAGAAGTTCTGGCAGAAAACATGAGCTGCCATGACATCCAGGATGGGGTGATCCAGATCCTGGATCTTGATGGCGGTACTCCCCCCTATACATTTGAGATGACAGGAATCCTGGGAGAACCGGATTATTACAACAGCTTTTTGGACTCAGGTGTGTACGAACTGTCGATTAAGGATCGCTATGGCTGCTCCTTTGACACGACCCTTTTAATAGAAGCCCCGGCACCATTTGAGATCGAACTGGGGCCTGACCGCGAAATTACCCTTGGGGATACCATACACCTCAATTCTCAGGGCAACTATTCTGTTGCAGAGCGTAGCTGGACACCGTCCGAAGGGATATTTGAGTGCCTGGACACCGAATGCCTTTCTACTGTCGTGACCCTGCGTGGATCGGATTATGTGAAGCTCTACGCGGTCAATGACCAGGGCTGCGAAGCCAGCGACTCTGTTTATGTGTTGGTGGGGCGCCAGCATATTGCCTTTTTCCCGACGGGCTTTACGCCCAATAACGACGGAGTAAACGATTATTTCGGAGGATACGGACCGACCCCGCAGGTGGATCTGATTGAAAATTTATCGGTATTCAACCGCTGGGGACAATTGGTGTTCTCTGAGGAGGGCATGATGCCCAATGACGAAACCGCAGGTTGGGATGGAACGCAAGGGGGCAGACCTGCGCCAGAGGGCGTTTATGTCTACCGCGCCCAGGTCCGATTCCTCGACGGGGTTGTGAGAGGATTCACCGGAACGGTAACGATTATCCGTTAATAGGCGTTCACGGGCTATTTCTCCCGACTCAACATGGTGTTTCATGCAGAGTCCACCTCTCTTGTGTCTGCGTCCACCGAAGAGCCAACCACATCTGCCTAAGTTTATCCTTGCCTTGAATCAGTCTGCTGCTGAAATTATAGGCAATTGCCCTGGGGCACTTGACAAACTGGCTGTCAGGGCAAATGGACTTATTCTACACTTGTACAAAACGTGCCTAATATGAATCATCCACTTAAAAAGTTAACCTTTCCCTTTTTGGCCCTGGCCTTACTCCTGTTCTCAGGGTACACCCAGATCACTCCACCTGGTGGAGATACCGAACCAACGGTTTTCTCCATTGATGTCGCCAATCCCATGTCTGAAATTCAGCCTACCATGTATGGGATCTTCTTTGAAGACATCAACTTCGCCGCTGATGGGGGCATCTACGCCGAGATGGTGAAGAATCGCTCTTTTGAATTTGAGATACCCGACATCGGATGGACCCAGCCAGAGAGTGATCGCTGGTCGCTGAATGCTCAAACTGGATTTGCATCCATCATCAAAAAGCAGCAGGACGTACCCAATGCCCACTACATGCAGGTAACCAACAAATCGGGCAGCGGCTACCGACTGACCAATGCCGGTTTTCGGGGGATGGGCGTCAAGGAAGATCTGGAGTACAACTTCAGTGTGCTGGCACGCTTGCAGTCCGGAACTTCCACCATCCGCGTAGAGCTAGCCGACGAAGACGGTAACAGCCTGGGCAGCACAGAGATTGAGGTATCGGGCAGCGACTGGAAAGAGTACACCGCTACCATTACCGCCACCGGAACCGAAATGAAAGGCCAACTGAACCTCTGGTTTGAGGGCAAAGGAGTGACCGACATCGACATGGTATCGCTTTTTCCATCAGATACCTGGATGAATCGCCCTAAAGGCATGCGTGCTGACCTGGTTCAATTGCTGGCCGATCTGGATCCCGGGTTCCTGCGTTTCCCTGGTGGCTGTATCGTGGAGGGGCGCACCCTGGCCCGTCGCTATCAGTGGAAGAAGACCGTAGGCGAAATCGAAGACCGCGAGGTGCTGGTTAACCGCTGGAATACCGAGTTCGACCATCGCCCGACACCCGACTATTACCAGAGCTTTGGGCTGGGATTCTTTGAATACTTCCAACTGTCAGAAGACCTGGGAGCAGAGCCACTGCCCATTTTGGGCTGTGGCATGGCCTGCCAGTTCAATACGGGTGAACTGGTGCCCATGGAAGAACTGGACCCATACGTGCAGGATGCGCTGGACCTGATCGAATTTGCCAATGGCGATGTGAGCTCTAACTGGGGAGCCGTTCGGGCAGAAATGGGTCACCCTGAGCCATTCAATATGAAATACATTGGTATCGGCAATGAGCAGTGGGGACCAGAATATATTGAGCGCTACAAGGTGTTTGAAGAGGCGATCAAGTCTCAGTATCCAGACATGATCATCGTATCCGGTAGTGGGCCTTTCCCCGACGGAGAAATGTTTGAGTATGGCTGGGAAGAACTCAAGAAACTGAGAACCGAAATTGTCGATGAGCACTACTATCGCAATCCTGAGTGGTTCCTGGAAAATGCCGACCGATACGACGACTATGACCGCGAAGGCCCCAAGGTCTTTGCCGGAGAATATGCCGCTCAGAGCGTAGCCATCGCCAGCCCAGACAACAAAAACAACTGGAACTGTGCCCTTTCCGAAGCGGCTTTCATGACCGGCCTGGAGCGAAATGCCGACCTGGTACACCTGACTTCCTATGCGCCACTGTTTGCCCACGCAGAAGGGTGGCAGTGGACGCCTGACCTCATCTGGTTCAACAACCTGGAGTCTTATGGCACCGCCAACTATTATGTCCAGAAGATGTACTCCAACAACAGCGGTACCCACGTCCTTCCACTTATGAAGGATGGTGAACCTGTAATTGGGGAAAATGGGCTATATGCCACTGCTGCGATAGACGAATCAACCAGCGAACTGATCGTCAAGGTTGTGAACGTGAATGACAGCGAGCAGACCATTCAGCTTGATGTGGATGGCGCACGTCTTGCCAAAACCGGAACCCTGCAAATCCTGACAGAGACAGAAATGGAAGCCTACAATACCTTCGAAGAGCCAACTCGCATAGCTCCTGAAGAAGCAGAGGTTGAGTTTGGGCGAAGAGATCAGTCCCTGACTGTTAGCCCCAAATCGTTTACCGTACTCCGGGTAGCCTATAAGTAAGACATCCCATATAACAGATTCAAAACCGAGCCCCGTAGCCCACAAGCTGCGGGGTTCTTTGTATTTGGAAGCTTTTTTCCAATGTCTCTCCCAGCGAGAATTGCCATCCCCCAACAAACACGTCGTTCACAGGTTGAAACAGGTGATTGAAAGAAAAGATTTTCTGAATCGCCTTTCAATGAGGATTTTTGACCTTAACTGAATATTCACAGCCCTATAAAACAAACACCTACCAATCGTGAGACGACTATTGATATTCATTCTGATGGCAGGAGCCTTCCTGTCTGCGGCAGCCCAGCAATCCTTTCCCCTCACCGGACGTGTCCTTTTTCCAAACGATAACAAACCGGTGCAGGGAGCTACGGTGTTGCTGGTCGATGAAGAGGGGAATAGCGAAACCGGAATCCTTACCGATGAAAAAGGCCTGTTTCGCATCTCAGAAGTACAACCTGGCACCTATACCCTCAGGGTCACGTTTGCCGGATTTGAAAATATTGAGCAGGCCATTACCATGCCGGAAGAGGCCATGGACATGGGCGATTTGAAGCTGGGTGTTGTCGTTTTCAATGCCGAAGAGGTCGTGATCGAAGGCCAGGAAGCCATTGCTGAGCAAAAGGGAGATACCGTAGAATACAACGCCAGCGCTTTCAGTACCAATCCAGATGCCAGTGCCCAGGACCTGATCCAGAAGATGCCCGGCATCGTGATGGAAAATGGGCAGATGAAGGCCCAGGGAGAAGCAGTAGAGCAGGTACTCGTGGATGGTAAGCCCTTCTTTGGGAATGATCCCGGTGCTGCGCTGCAAAACCTGCCTGCGGAAGTGGTGAAAAGTGTGCAGGTTCTCGACCAGCAAAGCGATCAGGCCCAGTTCACTGGTTTTCAGGATGGGGAGACCACCAAAACCATCAACATTGTCACCAAGCCCGAGAGAAGAATAGGCCGATTTGGACGTGCATATGCGGGCTACGGCTATCCCGACGATCGCTACAAGGCAGGTGGGTCAGTCAACCTCTTTAGCGGAGATACCCGCGTCACCCTGCTAGGGCAGACCAACAATGTGAATCAGCAAAACTTCTCTCAGGAAGACCTGATTGGAGTTGGTGGCGGAGGCCGACGCCGATGGGGCGGCAGGGGAGGTAACTTCCTGGTGGGCAACCAGAACGGTATCACCACCACCCACGCCGCAGGACTCAACTTTTCAGACGAGTGGGGCGAAAACTTTGAGGTGAGCGGAAGTTATTTTTTCAATTATTCCGACAATGACGCCCTGTCGGAAATCAACCGGACCTATCTGGTCGAAGGAGACACCGGGCAGGTCTACCAGGAATTTGGAGAGTCCAGTCGCCAGAACATCAACCACCGCTTTAACGGACGTATCGAGTACAAGATCAACGAGTACAACGAAATTCGCATACGCCCCAGGTTTTCGCTGCAGCAGAATGCAAGTACCGAACTGGACTCCGGGCAGACTGTATTGGGCAGCAGCATCTCGAATGAATTCCTCAACCGGCGACAGCACGACCGGCTTTTCTTCCTCTTTTCCAATCAGATAACCTACAGCCACAAATTCAACGATGAAGGGCGATCCATTTCGATAGAACTGGAAACCGAGTACAATACGGATGAAGAGGAATCCTTGCTGAATTCATCCATCAATTACTTTACGGAGCAGGTTACCCTCGACTCCACGGATCAGACCACCCTGGGCAGTTCGGATGAGTGGGATTTTGGGCTGGAAATTGAATTTAATGAACCCGTAGGGGAATGGGGACGCTTTGAACTTGAGTATGAGTACCAGCCTCGGTATAGCGATGCCTCCTCCCGCACCCTGGCCTATAACTCCGTCATTGAGCAATACTCCCGACTGGACACCGCTTTGTCAAATGAATTCTCCAATCAGTATGCCCGCCATGAAATGGGGACAGGGTTCCGGATTAATCTGGCTGATGGAGACTTTGTAGGAAATGTGAGCGTAGGCTATCAGGTGGCCAACCTGAACAACGATCAGGTATTGCCCCAGGAACTCAACACCCGGTTTAGTTTTGGCGGAGTAGTGGCGCGGTCGTTTATGCGCTATAAAATTTCAAAGGAGAAAAACCTGCGATTTTTCTACCGCAGCAACATTGACCCCCCTTCAATCTGGCAGTTGCAAAATGTGCTCAATAACAGCAATCCGCTCCAGCTGCGAATAGGAAATCCGGATCTGCAGCAGAGCTACGACCACTTTGCCTTTCTACGCTATTCTCAGACCAATACGGCCAAATCCTCCAATCTGTATGTGATATTCAGAGGCTCTTACACCCAAAATATGGTGGGGGATGCCATTTACATTGCCGAAGGGGATAGCCGAATAGTAAATGGCATCACGCTGCAGCCTGGTGCCCAGCTGACGCTGCCTGTCAACCTCGACAGAAGCATGAATGCGTTTACCAGTATCAGCTATGGCCGTCAGATTGAAGTGCTCAAACTGAATGTCAATACCGAGTTTTCTGCTGGTGGGTCCCGTACTCCCAGCCTGATCAATGACCAGCTCAATTACTCCAGCAATTACAATGCTGGCCTGGGACTGACCCTGAGCAGCAACATCAGCGAGAACATTGACTTCACGGTTTCATCCCGTGCCAATATCAATCAGGTGTTCAACTCCCTGCGTGAAGACCTCAATTCGCAGTTTTACAGCCAGAATTCCTATGCGCGGGTCAACCTGATTGTTGGAAAAGGGTTTGTGGTTCGGAGTCAGGTTTCGCACCAGATGTTTTCGGGTCTATCAGATGGCTTCAACCAGAGTTTTTGGCTGTGGAATGGCAGTGTAGGGAAAAAGCTATTTGCCAAGCAGCAGGGGGAGATCAGCTTATCCGTATTTGATGCCCTCGGCCAGAACACCAGTATCCAGCGCAATGTAACTTCAACCTATATTGAGGACGTCCGCAACGTCGTCCTGCAACGATATTTCATACTGAACTTCACCTATAAGTTCCGGAAGTTTAGCGGAGGAGAAGGTCCTGACATGGAAGGGCGCCGTGGCCCTCCGGGCCGTGGTCGCTGGTGAGGGTAGATATGGAGTATATGGAGGATATGAAGTGCATGGAGGGTATGAAGTATGCTTCTCGCACCACTTGGCCTCTTGTCTCAATATCCCAAAATCTCACTATCTCCTCATCTGGACTTTATCCATTTTGAATTGAAGAAAATCACCTCGGATGGTCTTGAAGCCGCTTTTTTGAATTAATCAACCTTGGGGTTTTAGGTCGATGTTGAATGATTCACAGCCCAGAGCAGTCCTTAACGGGCGTCTGAGACGCTAGTGGAACATGCCGAGTATCGGCAGACGTTGCGTTTCGCTTCAGAGATGCTTCGGCAAGCTCAGCACAGGGCTCACGAGCGGTACTGCTATAGCAGTACATAGCTTTTGAACCATCCAAAAGGATGGAGCTGGTGAGGCTCTCAGAACCGACACCTGTTGTCTTCAAGTCTCTGACTTCAGAATTGAATGTGTGAGTGCTACGTCAGAACCTGTATCAATCATGACCATTTTGGATAAAGTCCAGCTCATCACCTCCAGGAAAAAAATGCGTGAAAATGCCCTATCCATGCTAGGAAATAATAAGAGAAATTGAGCTATTTGGTTGAAATCATTCACTTTCACCCTAACCAATTCTCTAACATCATGGAACGTTTTACCTGCTGGTCGAAATATGCTTTTTTGTTTGGACTGACCAGTCTGTGGTTCATGGGCTGCCAGTATGCCCAAAATAACCCCACATCGGTTAGCTGGGACATCAGTCGCCTGGACAGCATCGGTGGGTTTGGGGTGATCGTATTGGGGGACCCCGAAGTAGTGAGCACAGATATTGGCGATGCCGTGGAGTTTGACGGCGTTACGGATCAACTGCTCGTACGAAACAACCCAATAGGCGAGGCCAAGGAATTCACAGTAGAGGTGGTATTCTGGCCAAACGATGTCTATCCTGACAATGCTGACCCTCGCTTTGTACATATTCAGGACCCCATTGATCCTGATAACAAGCGCCTGCTGATCGAACTGCGCCTCAACGATGAGCACGAATGCTACATGGATGGCTTTCTACTCACGGACAGTGACAACCTGGCCCTCATCGACGAATTCCTTGTCCATCCTACCGAAACCTGGCTCCATGCTGCGGTAACCTACAAGGACGGTGTTTTTCGTACCTACATGAATGGCATTCCAGAGTTGAGGGGCAATGTCGGATACCAGACCACGATTCTGCCTGCCACCGGGCAGACCTCCCTGGGAGCTCGTATGGATGAGCGCAACTACTTCAGCGGAAAGATCAAGACGCTGCGGGTGACGCAGGCGGCTCTGGAGCCTGAGGACTTTCTGGGAGGAGGCAATCCCACCCGCATCGTAGAGGAAATGAGGGGCAGCCTTTCGGTTTATCCCAACCCAGCGGATCAGAGCCTTACCATTGCCCCAGAGGCAGATTTCTCTGCGGGTTTTACGGCTGAGCTCACGGATATGCTGGGACAGTCGGTGCGATCAGCCGTAAGTTTGGGGCACTCCTCTGGAGCCATTCAACTTTCAACCCTGGGGCTGACCGAGGGGATGTATGTGCTGCATCTTAGTTCGGAAGCAGGCCAGCGTAGCCAGCGGATTTGGGTGCGGCATTAGGGACTTTATCCAGAATAGCACTGATTTTCAAATGCTCTGGCCTCCCTGAAGTGTCGCCCTGCAACGCTACTTCATGCTGAACTTCACCTATAAGTTCCGGAAGTTTAGCGGGGGAGAAGGGCCTGACATGGAAGGGCACCGTGGCCCTCCTGGCCGTGGTCGCTGGTAGCGGCTGGTCGACTTTGTCCTATTCCTCCTCAAAACTCACTCCCTGGGAGTCCTCGACGACTACCTGGCCCCCATCAGTGGCGGTAACCTTGACATGTTCGATCTCCCAGTTTCTCGCGTGGGAAACGCTTCCCGCTTCTTGTACTTCCACTTCAAAGTTCCTGATGGAAAACCCCTCCATCAGGGACTCTGCTGTTCCGGCCACCCGAATGAATCGCTCGGAGTCGGTGGCGGTAAAGTTGGAAAGGTGAATGTCGTGAAAGTGGGGAATGCCCTGCTCTGGATCGACCTCCTGCAAGATGGTTTCCCAGTGTGGAGGTAATTCTTTGCCCTCATATTCTTCAGGGAGTTTCGAATAGCTGTAAGCCGGGTTCCAGTTAACGCCGACGCTGATCACATTGCGGACACCCTGGATGTTGACATTGCGGACGTAGATGTGCTCGGCACCACCTCCCCGCACCAGGGCTGACTTGAGCAAAAATCCGTTTGAGGTGCCAATGGCCTGGAGGTTCTCCGCCAGTACGTAGCGAATCCAGCCAGCCGTTTCGCTGCCACAGGTAAAAAGCGCTGCTCCATCACGTGAGATACAGTCGCGGATGACAATGCGCTCGGTAGGACGATTGACCCGTTGGCCATCGGCGTCGCGGCCAGCCTTGAGGCAGAAGGTATCGTCATTACAGTCGATGTCGCAGCCTTCGATCAGGATGTCAGAAGACGAGTCGATGTCGATTCCGTCCGTGCTGGGGCCATGTCCGCCGATGTTGTTGCGGACGATCACGCCCTGTACGGTGCAGTGCGAGGAATACAGCAACTGGATCGTCCAGAAGCCTGACTTCTGGAAGGTTAGATCCCTGATGGTAACATTGGATGATTTTGACACCAGCAAGGTTCGCGGACGTTGCACATCATAATCCACGATCCAGCGAAGGCCGCGTGCTTCGTAGTCCCGGCGCGTAGACCAGTATCGATCCCAGTGGACTTTGCCCTGTCCGTCTACTTTGCCCTTGCCGCTGATCATCACATTCTCCTGCTCGAGGACATTGACCAGGGCTGATGGCCATTCCATTTCGATGCCTGCTACACGGGTATCGATGAGCGGATAATGGCTCATGTCGGTACTTCCCAGCAAGGTAACGCCCTCAGGAATGATCAGGTGAACGTTCTCTTTGAGGTAGATTGAGCCGGTCAGGTATTCGCCTGTAGCGAAGGTTACGATTCCTCCGCCATCGGCTGCACAGGCATCTATGGCCTGCTGAATGGAGTGGGTATTGAGGGTCGTACCGTCGGCTTTTGCTCCGTAGTCTTGGACCTGATAAACGGTCTTTCCTTCCGGCATGGATTGGGCTCCAACTCCTTCTACCCAGCTAAAGTCCTGTGCGACAGTAGGGTAAGCCAAAGTGGAAAGCAGAAGGAGAAGCAGGGTTTTGTAGAGGGTGTTCATCGTTTGAGTTTTGTGAGGGTTTGAAATCGAGAGGTTTCTCTCTGTGGCTTTACACCTACCGCTATGGGGTATCTCTGATCCCGCGAAGCGTGGAGGCGACATGGCAATTGGAAAAGCATCAATATTTTGGATGAAGTCCATCTAACGAGAAATAATGATCTTGCCCGTATGTCGATTGAGAGAAGTTA